>CALMYQ010000155.1 GCA_937873655.1 uncultured Lewinella sp.
TTTTTTTCAAAGAACGTAATTTTTTAACTTTCACCCTATAATGGGGATGAGCGATGCTCGTTTATTCCCGGATGAAAAACTGTTGGGCCTGGGCATCGGGATGGTTTGGGATACAAGAGACAATAAAGGCTCCACCAAATTAGGGTTTTATGGTTCGGTGAATTATGAAAATATCAACGGCCTGAACGCTGCGTCAACTGGAAATTCAGGGTTGCTTTGGGGAGATTTCAGGTATTTTCATTACATCTACACCTCAAAATATGTGTTTGCTGCCCGCATTTCCGGCGGCATAAGCCACGGAGATCCGGGGTATCTGTTCCGGTATACGCTCGGCGGGGCCGAAAAACTGCGCGGATACTATACGAACAGATTCAGAGGCGACCATTTTTATGCCATACAGACGGAATTCCGGTTCCCGGTTTACAAGCGGTTTTCAGGCGTTTGTTTTATCGATGAAGGCGATGCAGGCGACAGCATACCGGATAAAATATTGTGGAGCTTCGGCGGGGGAGTTCGCGTATCGGTAAACGATAATGTTGTGCTTAGATTGGACTACGGGAAAGGAAGGGACCAGGACGGACTGTTCTTTACCTTCGGGGAGGCGTTCTGACCTGCACGTGAAAATGTCAAAATAAAAGCAATGAAGAATATAAATATGGACGAAAGTGCAGCTAACGTCGCAATTGTAAAGCAATTATATGCTGCTTTTGAAAAAAAAGAGATTCAGACCATACTAACCTTATTGTGCGAAGATGTGGAATGGGGCGAACCTGAAAATCCATATAATCCTGCCGGAGGAACCAGACATGGCCATGAAGGTTTTCTGGAGTGGATAACGATTGGTAAAAATGCAGAAGAAATATTGGAACTCTCTCCCGAAAGATTTCTGACAGACGCCGACTCCGTTGCCGTAATCGGCCGTATGAAGTGCAAAGCTATTGAAACGCAAAAGGTCTATAACTCGGATTTTGTTCATTTTGTCGTAATTGAGAACCTTAAAATAAAAAAATTTCAGGAATTTTTCGACACTTATATCGCTGGAGAAGCATTTAGATAAGTTGTTGTACAACAGTATTTTATATATAATTCCTGGATGTCTCCCCTCCGCATGGTTTGGCTCTTCTCACCAAAAGCCCTAGTTTAGCAGAAACTGGTCACCGGATCATTCGGTGCAAACCCTCTCACCTGAAATAAGATGACGAAGCAACAAACCAAACGAATTATCAGGATAGTCTTGTTTTTGGGAACCGCGATCTCCATGTTTTTCGTGCCGTGGATCCTGGTAAAAGCCTGGATAATACCCCTGCCCGGAACGGTCCAGGAACAATTGAACGAAGGCCTGAGCTACGGCTTTGACGGGATCGTTGTGTATGCGGACCAATCGGGCAAACCGCCGGCATTTTACGCTGCAGGCTGGAAAAACAAGGAAAACAAAATACCCGCAGATCCGCATGCCTTGTTCAAGATTGCCAGTGTGGGCAAGCTATACGATGCCGTGGCCATCACAAAATTGGTCGGCAGTAAACGCTTGTCCCTGGACAGCACACTGGCGGATTATTTTCCTGAATTGGTTGGAAGAATAGAAAATGCGGATAGAATAACTTTAAGGATGATGGTGGAACACCGCAGCGGGATCCCCAATTTAACGGATACGCCAAATTTTTGGACCAATCCTCCGAAGAACAGCAAGGAAGCCCTCGAAAGGGTAATGGATTTGCCGGCCGATTTTGAACCGGGCAGAAAATACGCATACTCGAATACGAATTACCTGTTGATCTCCGAACTGATCGAAAAAACGGTCGGCTACAGCAAATTCCAATACATAAAAGAGCAGATCCTGACCCCGCTGGGCCTGAAAAATACCTACGGTTCGGTGAAAGACGTGGACCTGGATGATTTGATGAGCGGCTACTACGTAGGCGTTGACGGGGATATCAAAACGGCTGATTACGGTTCCATGATCGCCACAGCGGAAGACGTAGGCATATTTTTAAGGGCCCTTAACGACGGGGCATTGTTCAGGGAAGGAGAACAGGAGATCTATTCTTCCATTTACAGGTACAACCATACGGGACTAATCCCAGGCTACCAGACCATAGCAAAATACCATCCGGATATGGATGCCGTAGTCATCCAGTTTACGAATACGACCAATTTTGACGGATACAACTGGAATTTGTCGGAAATTATTTATAGCCGAATCGTTAAGATACTTCAGCGGGAGAAAAGCTCATAACGCCCATGCCGTCGCCGCTCAGCAGGGCCTTTTGGTAAAAGCCGACGAGGGAGCCACTTACTACATCGGCGGATCTTATTCCGGTCAGCATGATTTCGGCTACACCTGTTATATGCCCGAACGGATCACCATTGAAAATCTTAAAATCGACGACTCCAATCATCCGGAAGATTACCAGGGACCGGCTATTTTCGCCAATTTCAATCCGCAAATGACCGATGATAACTATCAGGAACAATTCCCTTATGTCAAAACCCGTGAAGCCATCCTCTCCGGAACGTGATCACCGCAAGCGGCAAGCCGCTGAGGGGCAGCGACAACCTGTTCATGTTCAGGGATGTGAAGGTGAGCAAAGATTAGCGGGAACAGGATTTCAAGTAAGGTCGGAATATACCTCCATTATAGATTCTTCACCTCCCGCTTACCCAAATGGTCGTATCCCAGTCCGCGGATATGATCGATCATTTTCTGCGGCCGCAGGTTGATGATCAGCGCACGGCGATGGCGGTCGGCCGAGGTGTTGCCGAGTGCGCCGTGCAGGGTATGGCCGTGGTGAGCAATGGCATCGCCTGCTTCAATTTCTCCGTAAACCAGGTTGTCATCCTCCACCACGCATTGCAAGGCGGCATTCGGGGTCGGTTGGAAATGCGCCCGCAGCTGCTCAAGGTGGGATCCCGGTACGTACATCATGCACCCGTTCGTGCGGTCAGCCCGGTCCAATGCGATCCAGAACGAGAGGGCGCGCTTATCTTCCATGCGGGGCCAGTAGGCAGCGTCCTGGTGCCAGGGCGTCACGGCATTGGTGCCCGGCGCCTTGTCGATCATCATGTCAAAGTCGATGGCCATATCGTCACCCATCAACTGCCGGGCGATCCGGATTGCCCTGGCGTAGGTCGCCGTCCTCATCAGTTCGTCCACGATCAGGGACGGCCGCATGATCTGCGTGATCTTTTCCACTTTTTTCCCCGGAGAGTTGTCCCCCGACAGGTCGCTGCGGAATCCGTTGAGATCATATTTGTCGGCCAGGAAATCATTGTAAAGCTGACTGATGGCCGCCAGCTCCTCCGGAGCGACCAATTGCGGAAGGACGATAAAGCCGTCCTTGTTCCAGCGCGACGTATCGATGGGTTCCATTATTCGACCGGTTGAGGGTTGATCCTGATCTGCCTGACCGCCGCGTTGTTGACGCCGGCCAGGATGAACGCATTATTTTGGGTGTTGAACAGTTTCAGGTCCCGCATATCTCCCCGGATCTGCAGGTCGGAATGATAGGAGAATCCGCCGCTCCCGTCGTTGTAGTAGGCCTGGCCGTGATTGGCGTCCATCCGGCCGATCCGCACCCGTGTTTTGGTGATATTTCCCCCCAGGATGAGGTCGTCGAACCCGTCGCCGTTCAGGTCAGCCGCCAATGCGGTGAAGACCGGCGCAAACTGGGCCTCCTCCGGCAGGTCGTGCACCACGGCCCGGCCGTCCTGTATGGAAATGTAACAGGTTTTGAGCTCATCTGCCGTCCTTTTTTCCGCTTTCGAAAGCTCCTGGCCGAAAATGTCCTGTACGGTGGCCGCTGCGTAGGAGGTGTAATCCGTGAAGTTCTTTTTTAACGGAGGCAAGGCGGAAAAAAGCTCATCGCGCGCAGCAAAGGTGTATTCCTTGCCCTCCTGGAAATAGGTCAGGATGGGAATGACTTTTGATGCCCCCAGAAAAGGGGCGGCGTACATGGCGGTTCCGGCATCGGACAGCGCGGCAAACTGGTTGTTCAAACCCAGGTTGCCGCAAATGAGGTCGACATGGCCGTCCCGGTCAAAATCACCGGCGAGGAGGCCGTACCAGAGCCCGTTCGGCGTCAGGTCAGTCACATGGGTCGGATCGAAAGCGCCGTTCCGGTTTTTCAGCCAGGCGACAGTTCCCCATTCCCGGCTTACCAGCAGATCGGGCTTGCCGTCCCCGTCCGGATCCGCGGCAACGGCGCCGGTGACCATCCCGAGGTTTAAAGCCAGATGGCGGTTTTTGTCCCTGAACGCTCCTTTCCCGTCGTTGTACAACAGAACGGAATGATCGGCCATCGGGTAGCTTCCGGGGCGAACCCTGGAGCCGATGAAAATATCCGGGGCCCCGTCTCCGTCGGCATCCAATGCGCAAACCGGCCCGGCGGATATTCGAAGATCATCCGGCAGCGCCCCCGAAGCCTTCACCCATCGCCCCCCGTCGTTGCGGTAGAGCCTGGGGGACAGCAGTGCAGAACCCGGCTCCAATTGAAAACCGGCTGAAACAACCAGCAGGTCCTGATCCCCGTCGTTGTCGGCATCAAAAAAGACGGCGCCGGCATCCTCATAGGCGGCATCCGCGGTCAAGGCTTCCTGTGGCGCCGGAACGAACCGGCCGCCTTCAAACCGGAACAACCCGCCGGCCTGGTTCCGGGCGCCGCACGCGTATACCCATCCGTCCGCGCTGCACGCCAGTCCGGGCCCCTGGTAGGACAGCATGAAAGGCAGCAGCGGCTGAAAATCGAAATCGTTTTTCGTGTCCTCCTGGTGGGCGAATGGAAAATCCCGGACGTCCATCTCGTCCGGCCGGCCGGCGGTTGCGATCCATACCCGGCCGGGCTGGTCGGTCGGCGCCGGCGTAAGGGTCCGGCCTGCCCCGACCCCTGCATAATGGGTCGCAACCCCGGAAGGCCAGTAAATGACGACCGAATCCGCTGCAGCGGCCTCGCCAAGGCCGAACGTCAGCGGAAGGTACATGCAGGACTGGAATCCGCGGACCGGGTAAAACTCCTGCGCCTGGACCTCCCCGCCGGTGAAAACCTGCACTGAGGCGCCGATGGCGGAAGCGGCCGGCAATGCGGTCAGGTCGACTTTCAGGAACCGGTTGTCCGGATGGGCCAGGGTGTTTTCCAGAATTGAGGCCGTTGCGTTGACGTTACTGACCACCAGGTCCAGGTCGCCGTCCCGGTCGAGATCGGCATACACGGCCCCGTTCGACAGCGACGGATTGGTCATGCCCCATTGCTGCGATACGTCGGAAAACCGGGCCTGTCCTTCGTTCCTGAACAGAAAATTGGTGGCCTCGATGGAAGGCATATTGGCAATGACTTCCATTTCATTGACGGATTTTCCGGATTCCCGGGCCTTGGTCTGGGCGGCTACGGTATAGTTCAGAAATTCCATATTGGTGTAATCCCGCGCATAGCCGTTGGTGATGAAAATATCCTTCTGCCCGTCCAGGTCAAAGTCGGCGCAAAGGGCGGCCCACGACCAGTCGGTATTGGAAATGCCGGCAAACTGGCCCAGTTCCGTAAAGGTCGGCTGGCCCGAATCGGCGGATTTGAGCCCTTTGTTCAACTGGAGCATGTTGCGCATGGACTGCTCGTAGAATCCGTTTTCGATCAGGGCCGAATATTTTTTATAGTTATCGTCGCCGGAAGTCATTTTCAGCCGTTCATTGGGCTTCGGCAGCATGTCGAGGGTGACGAGGTCGGGCCATCCGTCGTTGTTGATGTCGGCGGCATCCGACCCCATGGAGAACAGGGAGGTATGGTCGAAGCTTTCGCGCAGGGATTCGGTGAAGCTGCCGTCCTTGTTGTTGATATAACAGTAGTCCTCTTCATTGTAGTCGTTGGAGATATACAGGTCGGGCCATCCGTCGCGGTTGAAATCGCTGACGGCCACGCCGAGGCCGAAACTGAGTACGTTGGAGATCAGCCCGGAGCTGTCGGTTACGTCCGTGAATCTGCCATTATCGTTGCGCAACAGCCGGGAGCCGTAATTTTTATCCTGTTTCTTTTTGAAATGGGGTTGAGCTGCCGAAAATCCGGCGTATTCCTGCAGGGAGTGGTTGAGTATGAAACAATCGGCGTCGCCGTCCTTGTCGTAATCAAAAAAAACGGCCTGCGTGGAATAGGCCGGGTCGTCCAGGCCGTATTGGGCGGATTGTTCCGTGAAGGTGAGGTCGCGGTTGTTGATGTACAACCGGTTTTTGCGGAGCAAGGGGTTGTTGGCCGCCGAACGGCAGACGTAAATGTCGAGCCAGCCGTCCTGGTTGATGTCCACCAGACTGGCGCCGGTATTCCATCCGTCGGCGCCGGCCAGGCCCGCTTTTTCCGTAATGTCTTCGAATTCGAACCCTGATTTTCCTGTATTGAGGTAGAGCTTATTGGGCACCAGATTGCCGGTGAAAAAGAGGTCGGGCCATCCGTCGTTGTTCAGGTCGCCGCACGCTACGCCTCCGCCGTTGTAAAAATAACCGTACTTGATGACGTTGAAATCCCGGGATTCTTCCAGCTTGTTATTGAACCGGACGCCTGTTTTTGACGGGGGCAATTCCCGGAACATGGCGGCGTTTTCCTGCCCGCATCCTGAGCTGAGCAAGATCAGGAAACCGCAAAGCGTGATGAACGAAAAAGCACAGCTGAATTTTTTCAATGGACCGGTATTTAGGACTGGAAAGAAGGGGTTGAGCAGTTCGCCTGCAATACCGGTTTCCCGGCGCCGGCGAACTGCTGCTGTCAATACTGCTTACTATTTGTCCCACCAAAGCGGGGTCATGGCCTCATCGGGGCCGCCCAGCAGAGAAGCCGCCGCGGAAACGGCCTCGCCGTTGGTTGTCTTTTCATAGTCGATAAACGGAATCCGGCGCGGCCGCTGGCCGTTGGGAATGGAAGCGTTTTCCGAATTGGCCACCGGATAAAGCACCGGAAGCTTGGCGCGCCGCATATCGGCCCAGGCTTCCATGCCGTCCGGATAGAGCGCCAGCCATTTCTGGGTAGCGATCTGCAGTTTCTGCGTTGCGGCGTCGCCCGACCATTTGACCGGCGCGTTGTTCAGGGCGGGAGAGTTCAGGTAGTCGCCCGGAGCCGTCGGTGTGGCCGTCGAATTGATATAGGCCTGGATCGCGGCGTTATCGGTGATCCCCCACTGATTCATCGAAGCCTGGATGCCCTTGTTGTACAGCTCCTCAGCGGTGCCGCCCATATTCCAGCCCTTTAGGGCGCCTTCCGCCCGGTTGAAATACGCTTCGGCGGCGTGCAGGATGTTCTGCGGCGTAGGACCAACCCTGGCCCAGGCCGACCCGGATCCGGTGACCCACCGGGTGCCGACGTTTGAGTTGGCGTTGTTGGAGTTGATGGCCTCGCCCAATTGCGCGGGCGTCAAACCGTTCCGGAGGCCGTTGTAGTCGCCGTTGTCGGTGGCCGGCTGGAAGTAGATGCCGATCCTCGGGTCGCTGTACCCTTTCAGCGCGGATTCCATCGCGGCGCTCATCCGGAATTCATTCCAGACGGAAATGCCGGAAAGGCCGTTGACATCCTCACCCGCTTCCGTTTTGAACATGTAGGCGTCATCGGAGATGTTTTCGATCACGCCGCCGGCAACGGCAGCTTCCGCTTCGCTCTTGGCCCTGGCCGCATCCACATTGGAGATCCTCAAAGCCAGGCGCAGGCGCAGGGTGTTGGTGAACTTGATCCATTTCTCCACGTTCCCGCCGTAGATCAGGTCGAATGATCCGTAAGGCGTAGCGCTTTTATTGGTTTCCAGTACCTTGACGGCGTCGGTCAGGCGCTTGAAGAAATCATCATAGATCTCGCTCTGCGCATCGTAAGGCACGGATGCCAGCGGTTCGCCGGCCTGGAAATAGGGCACCGGACCGTAATAATCGGTGAGCCGGTGGAAAGCATAGACCCACATGATGCTCGCCAGGGCATTCTCCGGGCTGTTGGCGTCGGTTTCCGTCAGCAGCACCTTCAATTGCGGCACGCAGTCCGTATAGATCGGGCGCCAGTGCCACTGCATCCAGTCCATCCGGATCACGTTCCGGTCGGAAGGGAAGTAGGTAGCGGTCGTGGCATAATACTGGGCATACAGGTCGGAAAACAGGTTTTGCGCCACCTGGTACCGCCAGAAGGCGTAGGATGCGGAGGATTGCGCCTTACTGAACAGGAACGGGTATTCATTGCTGCCCAGGGAGGCGAGCTTGGTTTTGTCGATGTTCAGCTCTTCAAAATTCTCGGTACAGGAATTGAACAAGCCGAGCAGGACCAATCCAAGCAAATAATATTTGAAAACGCGAATATGCTGCTTTTTCATTTTTGCTTTTTTAGTTGGAATAAATTAGAAGTTCAGTTGCAGGTTGAGACCTACCGACCGGGTCGACGGCAAGCTTCCGTATTCGATGCCCTGGAAGTTGCCGGCCCCCAGCTGGATGTCCGGGTCGAAGTTCATCTTCCGCTCCGGCAAACCCGGGATATCCAGGGTTGCGCTGCCGCGGTAGAGGAACAACAGGTTCCGGCCGACCAGAGACAGGCGGAGGTTCTCGATGCCTGCGCTTTCAGGCAATTTGAACGTATAACCCAGGGCTACTTCCCGGATCCGGACGTTGGTCGCGTCGTAGGTGAAAAATTCGCCGAAAGAATAGCGACCGCCCGATACGCGGGTCCAGAGCTGCTCGGCGTTGATGGCCACCGTGTTTTGCTCACCTGATTCCGTGACGGCGTCCAGCACCAGTCCGCCTTCCCGGAAAGCTTCCGTATAGTTGGCCGTTCCGTCAAAGGCCAGGTTGGCTTCGGTACCCGAAACCATGACGCCGCCGAAACGGCCGTCGATCAGGAATGAAAGGTTGAAATTACCAATTTGGAACTGGTTATTCAAACCCAACGTGAAATCCGGGTTGAAGTTGCCCACGGAAGTAGCGCCGGCGCCGGAACCGACGGGAAGCCCGTTGGCGTCGACGATGTACCGGCCCTGGCTGTCCGTTTTCCAGCCTTCAGCGTACAGGTCGCCGTAGCGGCCGCCTTCCCGGACCAGCGGGCCCGCCGTACGACCGTATCCGCCGCCGAGGAATACTTCTTTGGTCCTTTCCGACAGCTCGATCACGTCATTGACGTTGCGCGTGAAGTTGAGCGTGGCATTATAGGAGAAATTGGCCTTTTCAATGGCCCGCCAGTTGAGCATCAGCTCGATCCCCTTGTTCTGGATATCGCCGGCATTGATGTATTCCTGCGAGAAGCCCGAAGGCGCGGGCAGCGGAACGAGGAACAACTGGTTCCTGGAGTTGGTCTTGTACCAGGTGAAGTCCAACCCCAGCCGGCCGCGCAGCATCCGGACGTCAGCCCCGAATTCGATCGAAGTGGTGATCTCCGGCTTCAGGTCGGGAATGTTCTTGGTCGGGTCCTGGGCGATGAAGCCGTTGGTGCCGCCCTGTTGTACGGAAAACGTGTTTTGCAAACGGTAAGGATCGGCGTCGTTGCCCACCTGCGACCAGGCTCCGCGGAGCTTGGCAAAAGAGAAAAAGTCAGGCAGGGTGGTCATGTCGCTCAGGATCAGGGACGCGCCTACCGACGGATAAAAATAAGAATGAGGCGCCGGCAGGGTCGACGACCAGTCGTTCCGCACGGAAGCATCGATGATCAGGTAGTTTTTGAAGTCCAGGGATGCCGTCGCGAAAACGGATTGGTACTCGCGTTCCGACAGGGAGCTTGAGGTGGATACGTTGCGGCCGAAGTCCGTCGAGAACTTGTTGGGCACCAGAAGCCCGTTGGCATTCACGAAGGTGTATTTCGAACTCCGCTTGTTGAGGGCCGTACCCACCATGAAATCAAACCTGAAGTTGTCGGAGAGGTTTTCGTAACCGTTCAGGAAAAGGTCGAAGTTGTTTTCCTGGAAATAACCGCTGCCTTCCTGGTAGGTTCCGCCGGGGCCTGCGAAGAGCAGGGTCTTGTCGTAGAAACGGAAGGTGAGCAGGTCATTGGACTTGTCGAGGCTGGCCCGGCCGGTGACCTTGATCTTGTCGGTCAGGTCGTAGGTCAGCGAGCCGAGGAAAATATTCCTGTCCCGGCGATCATCGTTCAACATGCGGTTGAGCGTCCAGTACGGGTTGGTGTAAATGGACGAAGTGGTCCAGTACGTGGGATTGCCGTTTTCGTCCTCAAAATCCTTGTAGACGTTCAGGTCGACCGACCTCGGGATTTTGTAGAGGTTTTGTACGATACCGCTTTCCTCGCCGACCTTGACCTTGTTGTCGATCTTTTGCTTGATGATCGTAGCCTTGAAGTCAGCTGACAATTTATTGGTTATCTTCTGGTTCAGGCGAAGGTTGAAGGTATTGCGATCCAGTTCGTTATTGGAAATAATGCCCTGGTCGCGGTTGTTGGTGAAGGAGAAATAAGCCTGCGTTTTCTCGGTACCGCCGGAAATGCCGATGGTGTTGCTGAGGCTGACCCCGGTCCGGAAAAAGTCGGAAATGTTGTTGGGGTAAGTGGTGGTTTTACCGCCCCAGCTTCCGGAGGATGTGGTGTTGGAGTTGCCGCCGTTACCCTGGCCGTAGGTGTTCTGCAACTCGGGCAGCAGGGACGGGCTTTCGAACGTGGCGCCCGAATTGAGGCTTACGCTCACCTTGCCTTCCTTGCCTTTTTTGGTCGTGATCAGCATGACCCCGTTGGCGCCCCGGCTGCCGTAAAGCGCAGCTGCCGCACCCCCTTTCAGGAAGCTGACGCTTTCAATATCGGCCGGGTTGATGTTGGAGACCCCGTCGATATTGTTGTAACCGCCGAAGTCGTTGCCTACCTGACCGCGGTTGGAGTTGTCGATGGGGACGCCGTCCACGACGATCAGGGCGTTATTGGTCCCCGAAATGGACTTGTTGCCCCGCATGATCACCCTGGCCGCGCTGCCGGGGCCGCCGGCATTGGTGGTCACCAGCAGGCCGGCCACTTTCCCGTTGAGGGTGTTCACAAAGTTAGGATCGCGCGCAATGCGAAGCTCATCGCCGTCCAGCTGCTGGATGGAGTAGGTGACGTTCTTTTTACTGCGCTCAATCCCCAGTGCCGTTACAACGACCTCATCCAGCAGCGCGCCTTCAGCCATCCGGACGGACAGCGGGCCGCCGCTGCCGGTGTAGGTGGCTTCCATCGTCACAAAACCGATGTAAGAGATCTCGAGTGTCGCAGGTACAGAAGAGACCTTGAGACTGAAACTGCCGTCCACGTCGGTGGTGGTACCGTTCGACGACCCTTTTTCAATCACAGAGGCCCCGATCAGCGGGCTGCCGTCTTTTGCAGCCGTTACTACCCCTGAGGCAACCTGCGCGCTCAACCCGGCAGCAAGCATTACCCCAAGGCAGGTAAACAGAAACAGAGCGGCCCGGCGCCTGATCTCCGTCTCAAGTGGCTTTAGCAATTTTGTCATAAGCTTTGAGTTATTAATGAGTGAAAGGTAAGAATGTTTGTTTTTCGATCCGGACAGCATAACGGAACCCGGTGCCGCTTCCTGTTTAGCGTCTATTTGTTCGGCAACGGTATAAAGTGGAGATTTGGGGTCTGCAAAAATACATTAATTGTGTGCGCACACAAAATATTTTACTTGTTTTTATTTCCAGTGTTTGCGCACACTCAAAAACTTTATTTTGAAAAAAACTTATCTGGTAAGATTTTATCCGGTGTGATTTTTGACGCCTGAAGGCTTGAAAGCCTTGTTTTTAAGCCTTCCCCAGCCCTTCGGATTGTTGGTTTTGCCGACTTTAAGCCATGTTTTCATTCCTTTATGACCTCGCCGGAAAGATCCACCGGTTTTTCGAACGGCCGCAGAAAATGATCGACCAGAACGGCGGCCTCTCTCCTGTTTAAATAAAGTTCGGCCGAAAAAGTTCTGGAAAGTTTGGCATTAATCCAGCATTGCCTCAGATCATCCGGGCTGGCCGCTGTACCCAGCGCGCTGATTATTTCCCTCAGGTAGGACATTCTGAGTGGCTGCCCGGAGGCGTCGTACCGGTATTTCAGCGCCGAAAAATAAGGCCGCAATCCATCGACAAGCTCGAATTCGGTAACGGTCCGATCGGGATAGAACCAGGTCTGATTGGCCCATTTGAAAGGAACGCCGTAACCTTTCAGGATGCCGGTGGCGCCTATCCGCTGAATGGCCGCAAAATGAGGGTCATCCCGGGGTACATCGATAAAAGGCATGATATAGGCTCCGCTTTCCAGCAGGCTTCCCTGGACGGCCCTCACCGGGACCTCCCGCGGCCCTGTCCGGTGCAGGACAGCCAGCGCTGCAAGGGCGCCCGCAGCCTGTCCGATGCCCAGCACTACAGGCTGCAGGCGGGTAGCGCCGTTGACGATGTTGGTGACGCTGATGCTCTTCTCGGCAACGATCAGGCAGGGTTGGCTCTCGGTCAGCATCGCACCCATAGGGACGTTAAAAGAAGGCGTTTTGATCTGGATGAACTCGATAAGGGGCGCCCGGGGATTCTTTTTGTGATGGTGATCTATCGGATAGTCGCCGACTGCGATCCCGGTGCGGTAAAGCGGCTGGTCAAACGGACGGATGATCTGGTTGACGTTCATGCGCACCAAACCCCTCACCCTGCCGGATTCCCGGTGATATGGGATCAACGGCAGGTGATCCGCGGTCGGATATTCATCTTCGGCAATTCCCAGATGCCTGTAGCCCAGCTCATTTTGCAGAAAATAAACAAACCGCAGGGAATGCAGTTTCGCTTCGGCAATGGCCCGCCTGCGTTCGTAAGCCCCAAGTCCGATAAGATTGGCATAGTAGTCGTTGCCGCAATTGGGCCAGTTGATCATATACTTCCCGTTGGGCAATCTGCCGTATTCCAGCATTTTATCGCAATCGATCAGGGCAACAGGCGGGCCCGACGGGTCGGCGGTATTGCAACAACACTCGAATTCGGCGGGGTCATAACCCGGCGGCCTTGGTATGGTTTTGTCGGCGCCGGGGCCGAAATCCTTCAGCGTAACCGCGAACGTCAGGTCCTGTACGATGTCGTTGGCCTGTTCCGGCGCCCAGCGTTCCCCGGTTTCCGCCCGGCTGTCCATGCCGGTATCCCGGGGTATTTTCAGCAGGGTCAGCAGGTCGCCCAGCTCCGTGGCATCAATGCAGACGGCGCCGCGGTAAATTTCCTGCTTCCCTTCCCTCGTGCAATAGACTTGCCAAACGCCGTCGGTAAAACGAAGGCTGTCCACCCGTGTTTCCAGCCGGAGATGGATGAGCGGTTCCCCGGCAACCAGATTGCGTAAAATGTCCTGGCCGACCGACGGCTCGAAAAGCGTATTGCTGACCCATCCGGTCGCCACCCCTTCCGGGCCGCCGTAACGGGCATAAAGACTGTCCCGGAATTCCCCCCAAATGCCCGACGGCAACTGGTGATTCCCGTCCACCGCCGATACCCCCGCTGAAGTGAGCATGCCGCCCAGCCACGGCGTTTCCTCCAGCAACACGCAGGGTACCCCCATCCGGGTGCATTGGAGGGCAGCAGCCGTACCGCTTGCTCCCCCGCCCGCAATGATCACGGGAAATTCCATCTGCTGCCCCCGGGCAGGGATGGCCGTACTCAGCCAAAAACAAAAAACGCCTGCTGTAACGCGAAAAACGGCCGCACTCCTGAAAGCGAATAAACAATCCATCGTGACTGCAATTAACAATAATAAACCAAAATAAACACCCATAACCAAAAAACACCCCCATTCCGTACCTTTGCCGCGTGGAAACGCTTCAACAACTTCTCGATCGATACCGCGCCGATCAACGGGTACAGGAACTGGCCTCCAGGAACAGGAAAAGAACGCTGGTCCGGGGTGTGAAAGGCTCCCAGGATTGCTTTCTCCTGGCCGGCGCCCAGCTTGCCCGCCCAGGGTGCCACCTTTTTGTCGCTGCCGACAAGGAGGAAGCGGCCTACCTACAGAATACCCTTTCCGGCCTGCTGCAGGATCAGCACGTGGGCTTTTTTCCGGACTCCTTCAAACGCCCGCTGTACTTCGAAGCCCTCGACAGCAACAATACCCTCCAACGCACCGAAACGGTCAACCAACTGAGCCATGCCGAAGACAACGGCGCCGTAGTGGTCACCTATCCGGAAGCCCTTTTTGAAAAGGTCGTAGCCCCCGATATCCTGGAAAAAAGCCGCCTGGAAATCGCCGTCGGAGAATTGCTGGACGTGGATTCCATCGTGGAGATCCTGGTGGAATACGGGTTTTCGCGCGAAGAATTCGTGTACGAACCCGGCCAGTTCTCAATCCGGGGCGGCATTGTTGACATCTATTCCTACGGCAATGAATACCCCTACCGCATCGAACTGTTCGACCTGGATGTGGAAAGCATCCGGACCTTCGACCCGCTCACCCAGCTGTCGGTCCGCAACATCAGCAAGGTCTCCATTGTACCCAATATCAATACCCGGTTCCGGCAGGACCAGAAGGTGTCCCTCTTCCAGGTACTGCCCTTGGAAACGCTGATCTGGATCCGGGATTTCCAGTTGCTGCTCGACCGGATCCAGAAATGCTTCGACCGGGCCGGCCAGTTTGCCGAAAACCTGGGAAGCCTCCCGGAGGAAGAATTGTCCGGCATTTTCAACGACCGCGCATTCATCCGGCCCCATGAAGTGATGGAGGATATCGGCGACCGGCCGCTGGTGCTTTTCAGCGATACGGGCCTGCCTTTCACACCGGATAAAAAACTGGAATTTTCGGCCCGGCCCCAGCCGAGTTTCAATAAACAGTTCTCCCTGTTGCTCGATCACCTTAACGATAACGGCAAAAAAGGGATCGACAACTTTATCTTTACCGACAACCCCAAACAACTGGAGCGCTTCCAGGCCATTTTTCGCGACCTGGGCGCCAAAGCCAATTATAACCCCGTCCTGAAGGCCATCCACCAGGGCTTCATCGACGAAGACCTGAAAGTGGCCTGTTATACCGACCACCAGATCTTCGAACGCTTCCACCGGTACAAGCTCCGCCAGGGCTTCACCAAGGACCAGGCCGTCAACCTCAGGATGCTGCGCGAACTGGAACCCGGCGATTTTGTCGTGCACATCGACCACGGGATCGGACGCTTTTCGGGCCTCCAGAAAATGGACATCAACGGCCATATCCAGGAATCCGTCCGGATCATCTACCAAAACAACGATATCCTCTACGTCAGCGTCAACTCGCTGCACAAGATCTCCAAATACACCGGCAAGGACGGCCAGCCGCCCAGGCTCAGCAAACTGGGCTCCGACGCCTGGGCCAACCTCAAACGCCGCACCAAATCCAAGGTCAAGGACATCGCCGGCGAGCTCATCAAGCTCTACGCCAAACGCAAGGCCAGCCCCGGCCACGCCTTTCCGCCCGACGGCTACCTGCAGAACGAACTGGAGGCCAGCTTCATCTACGAAGATACCCCCGACCAGCTCAAGGCTACCCAGGATGTGAAAGAGGATATGATGAAGGCCTACCCCATGGACCGGCTAATCTGCGGCGACGTAGGCTTCGGCAAGACCGAGGTAGCCATAAGGGCAGCCTTCAAGTCCGTAGCCGATGGCAAGCAGGTGGCCGTGCTGGTACCGACCACCATCCTGGCCCTCCAGCATAACCGCACGTTCTCGGAGCGGCTCGGCGAATTCGGCATCAAAATCGACTACGTCAACCGGTTCCGGACCGCTGCGGAACGCCGGCAGATCTTCAAAGATCTCAAGGAAGGCAAGATCGAGATCGTCATCGGTACCCACGGCCTGCTCAACCAGGAGGTCGGCTTCAAGGACCTCGGCCTGCTCATCATCGACGAAGAGCAGAAATTCGGCGTGGCCGCCAAGGAAAAACTCCGCAACCTGAAAGTGAACGTCGATACCCTGACCCTCACGGCTACCCCCATACCGCGCACCCTCCAGTTCAGCCTGATGGCCGCCCGCGACCTGTCGATCATCCGCACGCCGCCGCCCAACCGCCAACCCATCCACACCGAGGTGCGCATCTTCAGCGAGGAAGTGATCCGGGAAGCCATCTACTATGAGATCAACCGGGGAGGACAGGTGTTCTTCGTCCACAACCGCGTGAAAACCCTGCCCGACGTGATGGCCCTGGTCCAACGGCTCTGCCCCGACGTGAACATCGCTATGGCGCATGGCCAAATGGACCCCAAGAAACTGGAAGAGACCCTGATCGACTATATCGACCGCCGGTTCGAGGTGCTGATCTGCACCAATATCATCGAAACAGGATTGGATATTCCCAACGCCAATACCATGATCATCATGGACGCCAATAACTTCGGCCTCAGCGACCTGCACCAGCTGCGCGGCCGGGTGGGGCGATCCAATAAGCGGGCATTCTGCTACCTCTTTGCGCCGCCCATGTCGGTACTGACCCCCGAGGCCCGCAAACGGCTCAAGACCATCGAGGAATTCTCCGATCTGGGCAGCGGCTTCGACATCGCCATGCGCGACCTCGATATCCGGGGCGCCGGCAACCTGCTTGGGGCCGAACAGAGCGGATTCATCACCGATATCGGCTACGAAACCTACCAGAAGATCCTGGAGGAAGCCATACAGGAACTCAAGGAAAACGAGTTCAAGGACGTCTTCGAAGAAGAACTGTCCAAACAGCAGGTCTTTGTGCGCGATGTGCAGATCGACACCGACGCCGAAATGCTCATTCCCGAAGATTTCGTGGAAAACATCCAGGAACGTCTCCGCCTCTATACCCAACTCGACGAACTGGAGAACGAGGAAGCCCTGTCCGCTTTCGAAACGGGCCTGCGCGACCGGTTCGGGCGGATCCCGCGGCAGGTCAACGAACTGTTCGAAGGATTGCGCCTGCGCTGGGTGTGCAAGCAGCTGGGCTTCGAACGCGTCCTGCTCAAAGGCGGCAAATTGCGCTGTTATTTTGTGCTGAACCCGCAGTCCAAGTATTACGAAAGTCCGGTATTCAAAAAAATCTTCCAATACGTGGGCCAGCACGGCAAAAACCGGGGTTTGAGCCTCAAGCAGTCCGCCCAGCACCTGATCATGGTCAAGGACGATGTCCGGGATATCCGGGAAGCCAGCGCATTGCTGAAAAAGATCGAAGCGGAACTGGAATAGCGCCGTCGGAGCAGGAGCCGATTATTCGTTCCGGATCGGCAAAAATTGCGTATCATTGCAGCCAAAATTCCCGGATAAAATTTCCGTTCCATGAACGAAAACCTGTATTGCCCAAACTGCAACAGCCTGATCCCGGCCGCTGACATCAACATCGCCAGCCTGGTGGCCAAATGCAACCATTGCAATTCCGTTTTTTCTTTTGACCGGCAGGTGTCCGCGGTACCGGAGCGTTCCTACAAGCGGGCCGAAGTGATGCTGCCCCGCGGCTTTGAAGCGTTCAGCACCCTGTCGGCGCTGGATGTCGAGATCAGTTGGCGGCAAACGTCCGACGGAATGGGCTTCCTGCTGTTTTTCACCTTGTTCTGGAATTTCATCGTTTTTATCTTCGTCTTCATCGGACTGGCGTCCGGTGAGTATAAGATGTTGCTCTTCATCAGTGTTCACTTGCTGGTCGGCGTTTCGCTGTTGTATTACGTGATCGCCACCTTTGTCAATAAAACCTATATCCAGGTGTCGCGCCGCCAGGTCAGCATCGTTCATACGCCGCTCAAACTCCCTTTTTATAAGGATAAGAGCATCTTTTCCAACGAGCTCGATCAGCTCTACGTCCAGCGGTACGTGGCCAGCACCACCAACGGGCAACCCAATCACGCCTTCGCCCTGCAGGCCCGCCTGAAGAACGGCCGCGAGATCCGGCTGATCAAAGGCCTGAAACACCCCGACCAGGCAGCTTACCTTGAACAACAGATCGAAAAATTCCTGACGATCGAGGACCGGCCGATGGAAGGAGAATATAACTAGTAGCGACGTAAGATTTTACGTCGCCAGATTTTACGTCGCCAGATTTTACGTCGCCAGATTTTACGTCGCCAGATCTTACGTCGCAACGATCTTCAACAATTATCAATCACGTAATCAACAATCATCAATCCGTCAAATGCGATTAATAACCCCCTGAAATGGGGCGTTCGAAAAAATAAATGAAAAGGATTGGAATTAAAATAAATGTGCCCTCAGGTACAAATTATCGGTATAACAATGGTATTAAGGCAGTATCGGCGTGCCGTAGGTACGCAAGGTGATAATGATCTGAATTGCACCCTTACCGCTCACCTCCCCGGATCTCACCCACTTTAAGCCGGCCCTCGCCTCTGCCCAAACTGACCACTGACAACTGACAACTGACAACTGACAACTGACATAGTCACCGCGCAGCGATCAAATTCGCCACATCCGGATCAACCGTCAGGGCGGGGACCAGCGAGAACAGCACCCCGTGCGCCTCGTAATCCTCCAGGAGGGCTTCACCCAGCCAATACAGCGCTTCCTGGCGGCGTCCCAGGCGGAGGAGGCAGGCGGCCTGGCTGTAGATGAGTTCGGCGCCCAGATCGAAGGTAATGGCCTCTTCGGAGCATTTGAGGGCTTCTTCGAACTGACCGGTATCGAGCAGGAAGGTGATATAGCGCAACCAGAGGTCCTTTTCTTCGGGCGCGATCTCCAGGGAAGCCTTGAAATAGAAAGCGGCGCCGGTCAGGTCGCCCGTTTGTTCCAGGGCTTCGGCCATGCCGAGGTAGTATTCCTCGCGGCCGTCCTCAATATGAATGGCTTTCTGGTAGCAGCGGATGGCGCTTTTCCAGTTGCCTTTTTCCGCCCAGCACTGGCCCAGGCAAAAGTGAGCCTCGTCGTCCATCGGGTCGATATGGATGGCCTTGACGAAATATTCCTTGGCCTCATCGTATTTGCCCAGGTGCTGGAAGCATTGCCCGATACGGAGCAGGGTTTCGCCTTCCGGGTCGAACTGCTCCTGCATTTCCAGGTACAGGCGGAGGGCCTTGCCGTATTGCTGGAGCTCGAAACAGAGCTCGGCGCAGTCGCGGTAGGCAAACTCAAACTGATCATTGATGGAAAAGGCAAACTCGTAGGCCTCTATGGCTTCGTCGTAGTTCCCCAGGCAGGCATGCGCATGCGCCAGGTTGTACCACGCTAAATAGGCATATGGATAATCTTCCAGCAGGGTCTCGTGGAAGCGGACGCTTTCTTCGTATTGTTTCGACAGCTCGGTGGCCAGCCACATCTTTTCGAGGGCTTCCTCGTTTTCCGGCCACAGGTCCAGGGCAGCCCGCAGAGAGATGAACATCCGCTCGTAGGCCTCTTCCTGTTCGAACAGGACGGCTTCTACCAGGAGGATGTCGCTGAGGTCATGCCCTTCTGCGCCGGCTTTGCAGGCGTCCAGGATGGCCAGGGCCGTATCCGTCTGGTCGAGGTAGATGAACGCCTCTGCCCGCAGGAGCTCGATCTCCAGCTCACCCGGCGAAAAATTGGCGGCATGCTCAAGGACATTGAGCGCCTCGTGTTCGCGGTGGGTCTCGATCAGGAGATTGGCCTGGCGGAGGTAAAAATCGACGGAGAAACTGTAGTGCTGAATGGCACGGCCGGCAACTTCGAGTGCCTTTTCGGGAAGACCTTCCGATTCGTAGTAGTCAATGAGTTGCTGATAGGCCTTTTCATCCAGAAAAACGGCCAATCCTTGTTTGGATATGTTCTCGTACTCCGCAACGAGGTTGTTTAAAGCGTCGTCACGGTTTTTGTTCATAGGACGCATAGCTCAATTTTAAGGCGCCTGGGCATTTTACGCTCGTGGAAACAATCTAATCATTTACCGGAATGCCGGTTTGTCAGTAAAGGTACATTAAAAGCAAAAATAACTCAATTTATTTTTCGCTTTTGACCAAAAAAGGGCCTCTACCCGCTTGTTTGTACGATAAATGACCTGGAAAGTTTTCTTTTCGCTTAAAAAATTAAGCTTTTTTGTCATGTCAATTATTTTTGAACCCATTGCGGTTGTTTCGGCGCAGCTGGCCGGCGCGTTCCAGGATCATTCTTTTGAACTCCAGATCTGCCTTGTGGTACAGGATGAGCTTGCGGCCCGGCAACACATCGAGCAGCTTCCCGGCGTACTCGCGTTTCAGGGTCAACAGTTCTTCCTCCATCTTCAGCCGGTTGTTCAGCGCTTCTTCGGCTTCGGCGTCCGTCAGGTCGTCGATCCGGCGGGTGAGCCTGTATTTTTTCCGGACGGCGGCCTCCTTGTTCTCGAATTCGCGCATCACAGGCCAGAACCGCTCGGATTCAGACGGCGTGAGCTTCATCTGGTCCGTTATAAAGGCTATCCGTTGGGCGCGCACCCGTTCCATGATGGGGCCCTGGGATTCGGCGGGTTCGAGATCGTCAAAAAACTGGGCCTGCGCGAAGGTAGCGCCGAACAGGCAGACCAGCATGATCATCCATTTTTTCATAGTACGGTGGTAATTTAAAATCAGAACAAAATTTGTTCGAGGGTAGCTTCGTCCACGTCTTCGAGGTATTCGTCCAGCAGCTGGTCCCATTCGCTGTCCAGGGTATCTGTCCTGCCTGCTCCGGCCGGGTCGGCGATCTCTTCCGGTCGCGAAGCCACCAGCATGGACAAGTCGAAATCCTCGATATTGTTCAGGATGTATTGTTCCGCTTCCTGGGGGGTGAGGGCGCCCAAATCAAACGCCGCTGATTCCCGCGGCCGGTTCAGCCAGATCAAGGCCGCTGCCGCCAGCACGAGGGCCGCCGCAATACCCGATTTATAGGGCAGGCGCCATAACCGCCGCATGGGGCGGACAACAGTTTCTTTCTTCGGGCTGTCTTTCAACCTGGACCAGACCTGATCGGTCAACCCCTCAAAGTAGCCCTCCGGCGTTGTCAGGCCGTCGCCCTTCGCTTTCAGGTCCCGGAGCCGGGGAGAAAGTCCGGAGAGTTCATCCAGTATTTCTTTTCGATTATCCATATCGCTAACGGATCTGTTCGTTCTTAAAAAACTGCTCGATCTTTTTGACCGCGTGGTGGTACGACGCCTTCAGCGCGCCGACCGAAGTGCCCAGCATATCGGACATTTCCTGGTAGCCCATGTCTTCAAAATAGCGCAGGGTGAAGACCTCGCGCTGCTTGTCGGGCAGGCCGGTCAGGGCCCGGTGCAACAAGGCCTGCGCCTCATCGCCGTTGAAATAACTGTCCGCCCTGAGCCGGTTGGCCGCCGCCAGCTGGTCTTCCCCGTCGATGGAGGCGGCCATTTTGCGCTTTTTCCGCTCCAGGAACGTGAACGCCTCATTCGAAGCGATGCGGTACAGCCAGGTGTACAGCCCCGATTTGCCTTCAAACCGGTCGATGGCCCTGAACGCCTTGATCAGGCAGTTCTGCAACACGTCATTGGCGTCCTCATGGTCGATCACCAGCCGCCGGATATGCCGGTAGAGCCGTTCCTGGTACTTGGCCATCAGCAGCCGGAACCCCTGCTCCTGTTGCGCGGATTGGTTCAACAACGCTATGATCTGATCATCCGATATTTCCCGGTTCAGCGTCAACAAGCAGTGGATTTTGATGAATTGGACGGAAAAAGCGGGCAAAGGTTTAAACGGCGGCAAAAAATATCCGGTATTTTTTACCCCATCTTTCGTAAAAATAATTCTTACCGGCCGGACTATATCGATTTTTGTAGCTTTGCGGCCTAAAAAGCCGATACTTTCACATGAAAGTGACCGAATATTTTGAAAAGGCCAAAGGCCGTACGCTGGTCTCCTTTGAGGTGCTCCCCCCGCTGAAAGGCGGCAGCATGAAAGCGATTTTCGATACCCTCGACCCGCTGATGGAGTTCAAGCCGCCTTTTATCGACGTTACCTACCACCGGGAAGAGTTCGTGTACAATATGCGGCCCAGCGGATATTACGAAAAGACCGCCATCCGCAAACGCCCCGGCACGGTCGGCATCTGCGCCGCCATCATGCACCGGTACGGCGTTGACGCGGTACCCCACCTCATCTGCGGCGGGTTTACCCGGGAGGATACTGAAAACGCGCTCATCGACCTCAATTTCCTGAACATCAACAACGTGCTGGCCCTGCGGGGCGACGCCCGCAAATTCGAAGGCAAATTCATCCCGGAAGAAGGCGGCCACGAATACGCCCTCGAACTGGTCCGCCAGATTGCCGACATGAACCGGGGCAAATACCTCGACGACAATATCGAGAACGGCGAAAAGACGGATTTTTGCATCGGGATCGCCGGCTACCCGGAAAAGCACTTCGAAGCGCCGAATATGGAAACCGACCTGGCCCATACCAAGGCCAAGATCGCGGCCGGCGCCAATTATATCGTCACCCAGATGTTCTTCAATACCCAGGCCTATTTCGACTACGTCGACCTTTGCCGCAAGGAAGGCATCGACGTGCCCATCGTGCCGGGCCTGAAGCCCATTACCAAAGCGTACCAGCTCTCCTCCATTCCCCGCAACTTTTTTGTCGATATTCCCACCGAACTGGTCAGGGAAATGTCGGCGGCCAAGACCGATGCCGCCAAAAAGCAGGTGGGCGTTGAATGGTGCATTGCCCAGTCCAAAGCCCTGAAGGCAGCCGGCGTGCCTTGCATTCACTATTATATGATGGGAGACGCCGAGTCGGCAAGAAAGATTGCGGAAGCTATTTTCTGACGGCGCCGGGTCAATTCAGCAAATAAGGGGCGATCAGGTAAAATTCGGGAATGCCCACTTTGAACTCCGACAGGTCCGTTTCGCGGCGCATCAGGTAGGTGCCGTTCATCCGGCCGATCTCCGTATCCAGCGGGCACCAGGAAGCGTATTGGTGCTTTTCGCCCGGAAGCAGGACGGGCTGCTGCCCGATGACGCCTTCGCCTTCCACTTCCCGGACAAAACCGGTCGCGTCCTGGATCAGCCAGTGGCGGCGCATCAGCCGGACCTCCTCCGCCCCCAGGTTCTCGATGATGATTTCGTAGGAAAAAACATAGCGGCCCTGCTCCGGATTGGAATGATCCGGCCGGTAGGTCGGGGTAACGCTTACGCGGATGTCGTGCGTAATCAGGGTATTCATGGATTGTTTTCGAGATTTTTCTTCGCGCCGATCCCTAAGAACACGGATACCAGTCGTTCGGCATCCGTCAGGGCCGTTTCCAATACATCATTAACTAATATTGCATCAAATTTGTTTTGATAACTCAGCTCTTCTTTCGTTTTGGCGATCCTTTTAGCCAGACTGACGGGGTCTTCCGTCCGCCGCAGGTTCAGCCGTTCGAATAAAACCTCAGGCGAAGGAGGCTTTACAAAAACGCTCAGGGCCTGGTCGCCGTAGGTCTTTTTGAGGTTGACGGCGCCTTTGACATCGATATCGAAAATGATGTGTTTGCCCTCGGCCCAAAGCCGGCTGATCTCGCTGTGCAGGGTGCCGTAGAACTGCCCCTCGTACACTTCCTGCCATTCGGCGAATGCACCGGCATCGATCCAGGACCGGAACTGCGATACGCTCACAAAGTAATAATCCCGGCCTTCTTCTTCGTACGACCTGGGTTGGCGCGTGGTGGCGGATACCGAGAACGCCAGGTTCGGGAATACTTTCAGCAGATGTCGGACGATGGTGGTTTTTCCCGCGCCCGAAGGGGCTGTGAAGATGATGAGCTTGCCCATAAACAACATTTCTAGACCGTATTGGCCACCAGCTCTTTTATCTTTTCCAACTCGTCTTTCATGGTGACGACGAGCCGCTGAATTTCCGATGAATAGGCCTTGGCGCCGAGTGTATTGATCTCGCGGCCCATTTCCTGGCTGATAAACCCGAGCTTCCGCCCTTTGGCGTTGACCTTCTTATCCAGTTCTTCCAGGAAGTAGCGGCAGTGCTGTTCGAGCCGCACCTTTTCCTCGGTGATGTCCATTTTTTCCAGATAGAACAATACCTCCTGTTCGAAGCGGTTCTTGTCCACATTCTCCTTGCCCATGAACTCCTCGAGGTTCTGGTACATGCGCTGGCGGATCTTGGACACGCGCTCTTCTTCAAAGGGGTTGACCTGCCCCAGAAGGTCCAGGATGTTGCTGACCCTGGTGCGGAGGTCTTCTTCCATGGCGCCGCCTTCGGCCAGCCGGAATTTGTCAAAAAGGGACAAGGCGTCGGTCATGGCCGACATCACGGTAGACCATTCATCGTCGTCGATTTCCTGCTCCTCGGTCGAAATGACGTTGGGGATCTTGAGGATGGCCTGGACGAGGTCGCTTTGAGGGGCCGCAACGTCGGAGAGGAGGGACTGAAGCTCCTGGTAATACCGCTTGAACAAGGGGCGGTTCAGCCCGAAGCCGTCGTCGCCTTGCAGGGATTTGACCTCGATGGACAGTTCGAGTTTGCCCCTTTCAGCCCTGTCCACCACCATTTTCCGCAGTTCGGTCTCTTTCTCCCTGAAATTCTGTGGGATCTTGATCCGCAGGTCCGTAAATTTGCTGTTCAGGGATTTGACCTCGACAGAGATGGTTTTCTCCTTGAATGCGACGGACGACCTGCCGTAACCTGTCATTGAAAGAAGCATAATGGTAATATTCCAGCAATTTAATGCTGCAGTGATAAAAGATTGGCAAATATAGCGTTTGCTAGGATTTTATTTCCCCTATCCGCCAATTAAGCCGGGCTCCGGAGGGCCTTCAGGCGGCCCCGGAAAGCTAATTGCCTGAAAAATAACGCAGATCGATGAAAAAATAGATAGAATTTTTTTTTGAATCAAAAATAAAATCCGAAATTTGCCGCTCGTTTGTCGAAAGCAAGAGGATTCATAACTAATTATAAACCAAGAACTAACGATGAGAAAAGCTGATTTGGTTACCGCTATCGCTGAAAAGACCGGTGTTCCTAAAGTTGATGTATTGGTTACACTGGAGACCTTTTTCAAGGAGGTTAAGAACTCTTTGGCGGATGGCGAAAACGTTTACGTTAGAGGTTTTGGTTCTTTCATCATCAAAAAACGCGCGAAAAAAATTGGGCGGCACATTAAAAAGAATCAGGCGATCGAGATCCCTGCTCATTTTATCCCCGCTTTCAAACCGGCCAAGGTTTTTGTTGAGCAAGTGAAGGATAACGTAACCTCCCTGCCTGAAAACGGATGGGACGATGAAGATGAGGATTAATCCTGATCACGTTTTCAACCCTGTCCTATGACCAGGTTGCAAATAGGCATTATCGCGGCTTCCCTGGCGTTGTTCTGCATACTGGCATTCGGGCTGGAGACCAGGCCCAGGCACCTGCGGGATCTGGACCGGCAGCGCTCGATCAGCGGTGAGACCACCAGCGCCGCCGTCTTGTTGAAAGAAGCAAGGCAAAAACTGCCTGAAACGGCTGCGGCCGAAGTAGCGGTTATGGAGGACAATGCCCTGGCATCGGCCTCCGATTCGGAAAAAGCGGAACGGTTCAAGGAGCTGTCCGCCAGATGGTACCAATTGGGCTTTCCGGCCATATCGGGCTACTACGCCCAGGAAGTGGCTGAAATCCTGAATTCGGGTGAGAGCTGGGCGATTGCCGGCACGACCTATGCCATCGGGCAGCAGCAGGCTGACGAAGAAAAGGTCAGCGAGTTTTGCACGTCGAGGGCAGTACAGTGTTTTGAAAATGCCGTTTCGCTCGATCCGGACAACCCGGAATACCAGCTGAACCTGGCTAACGTTTATGTGGTGAAACCGCCGCAGGACAACCCGATGAAGGGCATCCTGATGTTGCGCGAATTAAACAATAAGTACCCGGATAATGTTCCGGTATTGAATACACTCGGGCGATTAGCCCTTCAGACCGGTCAGACCGACCGCGCCATCGAACGCCTCGAGCAGGCTTTGTCGCTGGCGCCTGAAAATAATCAGACCCTCTGTCTGCTGGCAGATGCCTATCAGGCTGCCGGGCAATCCGACAAATCGGAGGCCTTCGCCCAAAGGTGCCAGTCAGGGAGGGAGTGACCTGCACGTTGCAGGCAGATAAGAAACGGATTTTTTAACCAAAAAAATGATGCATTATGCCTTGCGGAAAAAAGCGTAAAAGACATAAGATCGCCACGCACAAGCGGAAGAAGAGACTTCGCAAAAACCGTCATAAGAAGAAGAACAGATAGTCCTATTTTGGGTTATCGGAATGCAGGCATTTTCCCTGCTGCCGGCTTTTTCTTCTCCCGGCTTCGTCCGGGTGTTCAAAATATTTCGGCGCCCATTCCTGAATGCCAAAATAGGATCTGCCGACCTTTTCCCGGGCTTGTCCCGGGAACAGTCAGGCAGTTTATTTCCGGAATGGGCCCGCTCATTGGCCAACATGAGGTTGCGCTCAAGCCTAAGCATGACCGTTCTGCCGCACAGCTGAAAAAGCAGGCGGCATGACCCCGGTTGTGATCCGCCGGATTCTTCGGAACCGGCGCGATGCTTAAGCTCGCCTCAGGTCCCTTTGGGTAAAGGCGATTTGTCCCGTTGGCGGTTGTTTTTTGAACGGATCGGGAAGTTTTCCCAATAATACCCCTAAAAAAATATCAGGTCAGCTTTTTCCACCACGGCACAAATTGCCCGCCTTAAGTCGGCAACGGCTGGTTTATTGCCTGCATCCGGTATGCAGCAAACCATGTCCCTGTGGAAAAAGAACTTATTATCAATGCCACGCCTACTGAAGTAGAGATCGCATTGCTGGAAGACTCCAAATTGGTGGAGCTCCATAACCAAAAGACCAACAATAACTTTACTGTAGGCGATATATTTTTAGGCAAGATCAACCGGACAATGGCCGGATTGAACGCCGCTTTTGTGGATATCGGCCATAAAAAGGACGCCTTCCTGCACTACACCGACCTGGGGCCCAAACTCCGGTCGCTCGTCAAATATACCGCCAACTCCATCAGCGGTGAGATCACCACTCACAAGCTGGACAGCTTCAAACTCGAACCCGAGATCATTAAAACGGGCAAGATCGACCAGGTGCTCAGCCGAAAGGATATGGTGCTGGTTCAGGTCCTGAAAGAACCCATCTCCACCAAAGGCCCCCGCCTGAGTTGCGAGATCACCATCCCGGGCCGTTACCTCGTCCTGACGCCCTTCGGCGATTCGGTCGCCGTTTCCAAAAAGATCGGCAACGCGGAAGAACGCAAACGGCTCCAGCTGCTGGTGGAAAGCATCCGGCCGAAAAACTTCGGCGTGATCGTCCGCACGGCTGCCGAAGGCAAGAAAGTGGCCGACCTGCACGAAGAGCTCAATATGATGGTGGGCAAATGGGAGGAAGTCTTCCGGCAGTTGCCCCGGGCCAAGCCGCCCATGAAACTGCTCAGCGAACTGGATAAAACCTCCAGCATCCTTCGCGACGTGCTCAACGACTCGTTCAACAAGATCGTCGTCAATGACAAGCAGCTCTTTCAGAACATCAAGAACTACTTGTCCGCCATCGCGCCCGATCAGGTCCGGATCGTGCAATTCTACAAACCGTCCGGCAAACATATCTTCGAAGCGTACGGCGTAAACCGGCAGATCAAAGCCTCCTTCGGCAAGACCGCCACCATGCCCAGCGGCGCTTACCTGGTGATCGAACACACGGAAGCCATGCACGTCATCGACGTCAACAGCGGCCATAAAATGCAAACGATCAACCAGGAGGATGCAGTGCTGAACGTCAACCTGGAAGCCGCTGAAGAAATAGCGCGCCAACTCCGCCTGCGGGATATCGGCGGCATCATCATCGTGGATTTTATCGACATGAAAAATCCGGAGCACAAGAAGGAGCTGATGAAGATGATGCGCCATCATATGAAAAAGGACCGCGCCCAGCATACGATCCTCCCCCTGAGCAAATTCGGCCTGATGCAGATCACGCGCCAGCGGGTCCGGCCGGAAGTGAAGATCAATACCGCCGAGGTGTGCCCCACCTGCAACGGCACCGGAAAGACCAATGCTTCCATCCTGTTGATGGATGAGGTAGAACGCGACCTGACCTTTATCCACCAGTCCAGACAAAAGGCCAGGATCTCCCTGCAGGTACACCCCTACCTCGCGGCTTTCCTCCGGAAAGGATTTCCCAGCATCCAGATGAAATGGTACCTCAAATACCACCGCTGGATCAAGGTTGCGCCCAGCCCCGATCTGGGTATGTTGGAATATAAGTTTTTTGACGACCAGGAAGACGAGATCAGGCTGCAGTAAAAAACTGCCGGCTGTTCCTTGGCACAGCCGGCAATTTTTTGCGATATTGTGAGTTTTAGCAATAGAAACCGGACGCCGCATCAGGCATCCTCTGCACGTTTCTTTCTCAAAATCGCTTTTTCACCAAAACCTTGGGTATGAATAAGAATGGATTAATAGTAATTGCCGTGATTTTGGGTTTGCTCGCACTGCTTGCCGGATGGTGGGGGGTTGGTCAAAGCAAGTCGAACAAAGCGCTGACCCAGCAAAATGATGAACTGACAACACAAATGGGGGACCTCGAAGACCTGAAAACCGCCCTGGCCGGAGAAGTGGACAGCCTGCAGCGAGCCTATGACGCGCTGGCGGAGGAAAACCAGTCCCTCCAGGGATCCCTGACCGAAGCCCAAAGCCAGCTGGCTTCAAAAGACGCTGCGATCAGGTCAGCCAAAAAGCAGGCTGCCGCCCAATCGAACAACCTCAAAGCGGAAATCCAGGAACTCCTGGCGGCCAAAGCGGACCTTGAAAGCTCCATTTCCGTGCTGCAGTCCGAAAACGATTCGCTCCGCCAGGTCACCGGCATGCTGGAGCAGGACCTCAGCGCCGCCAGAGAAGAAAATACCGCACTGGCCAACCTCAACCGCACCATGCAGGATGAAGTGAGGCGGCTGACGCTGTCCAACTTCAAAGCGACGGCTTTCCAGGTGGAGCTGGAGCGCAAATCGAGCAAGGCAACCGCCAAATCTTCCCGCGCCCGCCGCATTCGCGTTACCTTCGACCTGGCCAATGTGCCGCCGGAATACCAGGGTACCCGGACGCTTTACCTGGTGGTGACCGATGAAAAAGGGACCCCGATCCGGAGCGAGAATACGACACAGGCGCAGGTCGTTGTCAATAATCAACGGGTGGACATCATTGCCCAGAAAGCGCAGGATGTGAACATCACCGAAAGCCAGCGGCTTTCCTTTACCCATGACCTGGAGGAAAAACTCCGCTCAGGGTTCTACCGGGTAGCCGTTTATACGGATATCGGCTTGCTGGGCGCGGCCAACTTCCGCTTGCAGTAAACCCGCCTGCCTGCGTTGACTGCCTGCAACGGGCAGCTGGTTTGCATGCCGGCTGCCCGTTGTCAGTTATGTTTTACCCTGTTTTTCCATAGCCGGATATTTTGTAACTTTGCCACTAGGGCAACCTGTTCATTTATTCAAATTCAATAAACAAAAAACAAATATGGCTGATATCATTCAGCTATTACCCGATGCCATCGCCAATCAGATCGCTGCAGGTGAAGTCATACAGCGGCCGGCCTCAGTTGTCAAAGAACTCATGGAAAATGCCATTGATGCCGGCGCAAGCACCATAAAACTGGTGATCAAGGACTCCGGCAGCGCATTGATCCAGGTTATCGATAACGGTTGCGGCATGTCTGAAACCGACGCCCGCATGTCCTTCGAACGCCATGCCACCTCCAAGATCCGGTATGCCGAAGACCTGTTCGCCATCCGGACCATGGGCTTCCGCGGCGAAGCGCTGGCCTCCGTGGCAGCCGTTGCGCAAGTGGAAATGCGCACCCGCCGTCACGCGGACGAGCTCGGCACCCGCATTCAGATCGACGGCTCCGAAATCAAGGCACAGGAATCCTGCCAGTGCAGCGCAGGCACGACCATTTCGATAAAGAACCTGTTCTTTAACCTGCCGGCGCGCAGGAATTTCCTGAAAAGCCCCACGGTGGAAATGAAACATATCCTGGATGAGTTCCAGCGCATCGCCCTGGCCAATCCGGACATTTTCTTTTCCCTGCACCACAACAGTACCGAGGTCTTCCACCTGCCGCCCGGCAACCTGCGGCAACGGATCGTCGGCGTGTTCGGCACCACCTACAATAAAAAACTGGTGCCGGTACAGGAACCGACCGACCTGCTGAAGGTGTACGGTTTCGTCGGCAAACCCGAATTTGCCAAAAAGGCCAGAGGGGAACAGTTCTTTTTTGTCAATCAGCGGTTCATCCGCAGCAATTACCTGCACCACGCCGTGATGACCGCCTTCGAGGATATCCTGAAGGACGCTTATCCCTTTTATGTGATCTTCCTGGATATAGATCCCTCGCAGATCGATATCAACGTCCACCCGACCAAGCAGGAGATCAAGTTTGATGACGAAAAACTGGTCTACAATTACCTGAAAGTGGCCATCCGGCACAGCCTGGGGCAGTTCAGCGTCATGCCGACCCTGGATTTTGACCAGGAAGGCAGCTTTTCCGCCGCCCGGATCGCACCGCCCTCACCGGCCGGCAGAACGATCGAAAGCTATACGCGCAGCAGCGGAATGGACAGCGCCAATCCGGCGTCGGCGGGCAAGCCGCCCCATTTTCAGCGGCAGGAAAGGCAGGATGCCGACCACTGGCAGTCGCTGTACGAAGGCCTGGACGAAGCCGATCCCGGCGCCGGTCCGGACGAAAACCCTGAAGGCCCAATCACCATCAAGAGCAAATGGGCCGATGAAAGCGCCCTGGATGATGCGTCCGGCAGCTTTTCGCAACCCCAGAAGGCGCCTTACCAGATCCACGCAACGTATATCGTGAGTCCGATCAAGTCGGGTTTTTTGCTGATCGACCAGCAGGCGGCCCACGAGCGGATCCTGTTCGAAAAATACCTCGATGCCCTCGAAAAACAGGAAACCTATTCCCAGCGCCAGCTTTTCCCGCGGACGATCAGCCTGCCTCCTGCCGATGCGGCCGTTCTCAAGGAAATTTCCAGACAGATCAACCAGTTGGGGTTCGATGTACAGGAATTCGGCGCCAATACCTTTGTGATCAACGGCGTACCTGCCGATATGGCCGGCCGGGAAAATGAGGCCCAGGCCATCGAAGACCTGCTGGCCCAGTACAAGGCCAACCTGGATATGAAACTGGACCTGCGGGAAAACATCGCCAGGGCCATGGCGCGCAGTACCGGCATCAAGCGGGGGCAGATCCTGACGGTTGCGGAAATGCAGGGACTCATTGATAAATTGTTCGCCTGCAGCGTGCCATTCAAGAGCCCTTACGGCCGGCATTGTTTTCTGACCTTTGAACTGGACGAACTTGCCAGGCGTTTTGAAAGTTAAACAAACAGCTAACTGACTTGACCAAATCGTTATGATCCAGATTTCACCCGCTGTAAAGCATCTGCTGTTTATCAATATTCTGGTGTTTTTAGGCGCTCTGCTGCTTGCCCGGTCGGGGATGGTTCCGGATATACAGAGCATCCTGGCGCTGCACTATCCGGGATCCGATTTGTTCAAGCCCTTCCAGATCGTCACCCACTTCTTCATGCACGACCTGAGCAACCTGTTCCACTTGTTTTTCAACATGTTTGCACTGGTCATGTTCGGGTCGATCCTGGAAATGCACTGGGGCAGCAACCGGTTCCTGTTGTTCTATATCGTCTGCGCATTGGGTTCCGCACTGTTGCATACCCTGTTCAACTATATCGAGATTTCGCCGCTGCAGCACGCGCTGGCCGCCTTTCAGGCCAGTCCGGATCTGGATACATTCTGGGCTTATTTCAACAAGACGGGGCTGGCGGACCTGCCGGAAAATGCCGACGCCTTCCGGGAGATGAGCGCCGGGATCCGGTCGGGCAGCGCAGATGCGATCGCTTTTGCGACTACCCAGATGCAAACCCACCTGAAAATGATGATGGACGGCGGAGCGGTCGGCGCTTCCGGTGCGATCAGCGGGTTATTGGTCGCTTTCGGCATGATGTTTCCGAACGCCCCCCTGATGCTGATTTTTCTGCCGGTGCCGGTTAAAGCCAAATATTTTATTCCGGCCCTGCTGCTGGTCGAGGTCTTCCTTGCCAGGCAGCAGTATGCCTGGGACAATATTGCGCACTATGCCCATTTGGGCGGCGCATTAACCGGATTCTTGTTAATTTTGTACTGGCGAAGATTTGGGAAGATATAACTGACGTGCGATGTTCGGGTCAATTTGGGACGATATAAAAAGGGAGTTCTCCTACGGCAACATGGTCAACCGGTTGATCATCATCAACGTAGTTGTTTTTGTTTCGGTGTGTTTGCTATGGGTGATCATGCGGCTGCTGAATGCCGGAGAAACGCCTCCTTTGTACCATAATATCATCCAGTTTTTTGAATTCTCCTCCGACTGGAAACACAACCTGCTCCATCCCTGGACGCTCATCACCAACACCTTTCTGCATGAAGGGTTCATGCACATTGCCTTCAATATGCTGTTCTTTTACTGGTTCGGCAGGATTGTCGGCGACCTGATCGGCGATGCCCGGGTATTGCCGCTCTATCTGATGGGCGGCATTGTCGGCAACATCGTATTCTTCATATCCGTATTCGCTTTCGGTTACGGCGGCGAGAATACCGTTCACTTTGCCCTCGGCGCCTCGGCGGCGGTCATGGCCTTTATCGTCGCTTCCGGATTTGTAGCCCCCAATTTTCTCATCCACCTCCCTTTGCTGGGCGCGATCAAGCTCAAATTCATCGTCGGCGCCTGGATCCTGTACGATTTGGTGGGTGTGGCCGGCGATCTCAATACGGGCGGTCATTTTGCCCACCTGGGCGGCGCGCTGATGGGCTGGTTTTTTGTCGCCCAATTGCACCGGGGCAACGACCTTTCGATCCCCGTCAACCGCTTTTTCCGGCGGATCAGGGGCTTTTTCACCGGACTGAAATCGCAGCCGCCGCCGCGACGGCAGGGGCCGCGTAAGGTCTATTCCAACCCCGCCCCGCGCAAAGAGACCTTCAAGAAAAATTCCAATACGAGCTTATCCCATCAGGAACAACTCGATGCCATTCTGGACAAGATCAAACAATCGGGCTACGACAGCCTTTCCCGGGAGGAAAAAGAATTTTTATTTAACGCCAGCAACAAATAATGAAAAGCAACTTGGGGCTATGGATGCGGTGGATTAACCTGACCCTGGTGACGCTTACCTTGCTGTGCTATCTTTCTCCGTTTGTCGATCCGGCCGGTTTCAGCCTCTTTGCCTTGCTCGGCCTTTTTTATCCCTGGTTGTTGCTGGCCAATATCCTGTTCATTCTCTTCTGGTCGGCTGCCCGCCACCGGTACCTGATCTTTTCCCTGGGGGCTATTCTTGTCGGGTTCCAGCATTGCCAGCGGTTTGTGGGCTTCCATTCGCAGGATACCGACTCCTCGCCCGCGTTGAAGGTGATGACCTACAATTGCCGGCAACTGGTGCCGATGAAGAACAGCGTCAAAAAATGGGAACCCCGGGAGCTGGCCGAACTGGTGAGCCGCTACCGGCCCGATGTGCTGTGTATCCAGGAATTTTCGCTGACCCCCTATTCCTACCAACCCGCTCTGGACCTGCTCGCTGAAAAGGCCGGACTGAAATACAATTATTCCTCGCCCAGGGAAGGGCTGGCCATTTTATCCCGCTTTCCCATGGGCGACGCCAAATCAACGCATTATTACCAGGGCCAGGGCAAGAACAACGGATACCAGTACGTCGATATCAAAACCGACCAGGGAACCGTCCGCATGTTCAATATCCACCTGCAGACCAACGCCGTGTCCAGGATTGCCGACCACGTAGTGGAAGAAGGGCACCTGAAGGAGAAAAAAACCTGGCTGGAAATCAAGGGCATGCTGGGGCGATATAAGCGCTCGACCGCCATCAGGGCCGCTCAGGCAAAGGAAATTGCCGAACTGGTGCACAAAAGCCCTTTACCGGTCATTACGTGCGGCGACTTTAACGACGTACCCCAATCCTACGCCTACCGCCGCCTGGCCAAAGGCCGCAAGGATTCCTTCCTTTCGCGCGGCAAAGGACTAGCTATTACCTTCAAAGGCAGCATCCCCGCCCTCCGCATCGACTATATCCTGGCCGACCCCGTTTTCAGGATCCTGAGCCATAAGACCATCCATGAAGGGTATTCCGACCATTATCCCGTCATGAGCCGCCTGCAGCTGGATAAATAATTGAGCCGATTATTGGATTGGTTCGATTGGTTCGATTGGTTCGATTGATTCGATTGATTCGATTGATTCGATTGGTTCGATTGGTTCGATTGGTTCGATTTTGCTGACCCAATGACGGACGCTAAAAATCGAAACAATCGGTATAATCGATTCAATTGTTGGCTTGATCCGTTTATTTCAAACCTGTCAGTTTCAAATCAACGCATCCACAGATCACCAAATCACCCCCAAACCGTGGCTACCAATTGCCGTGCCCCGCCGTTGTTGCGGAACTCGCACAGGTAGATCCCCTGCCAGGTACCCAGGTTGAACCTGCTGCCGGTGATCGGAATGGTTACCGAGCTGCCGATCATAGCGGCCTTGATGTGGGCGGGCATGTCATCGGGGCCTTCCAGGGTATGGGTCAGGAAGGGCATGTTTTCCGGAACAATGTGGTTGAACACCGATTCGAAGTCCTTCCGGACCGAAGGGTCTGCATTCTCATTGATGGCCAGCGCGGCGGAGGTATGCTGAATGAAGAGGTGCAGGAGCCCCCTGGAGGGTAATTCGTGCATGTAGCTGTACACTTCGCCGGTGATCAGGTGGTATCCCCTGGGATAGGGCTTCAATTGGAATGATTTCTGAAAAAGGATCATAGGTTATTTGGATCAGTTGGGGCAAAAATAAGCCGGCGCTGCCGAAATTTTTGCTGTTGAATAAAAATTGAACAGGAGTTGAGCTTGATTCTGGACAACCCGGTGGAATAATTTGCGGTATAAACTATTATGAGATCACATGAATACCGCAACCCAACCCACCTTGATTTTTATCCCTGATATCAGCGGATTTACCCACTTTGTCAGCAACACCGAGATAACCCACAGCCGGCACATCATCGAAGAATTGCTGGAAACATTGCTGGAGGCGAACGAGATCGGCCTGGAAGTCTCGGAAATTGAAGGGGACGCCATTCTATTCTACCGGTTCGGACAAGCGCCGACGGCCGCTGAACTGCTGGCGCAGGTACAGAAAATGTTCGTCCGATTCCACGCCCACCTGAAAAAATACGAAACGCACCGGATCTGCCACTGCGGCGCCTGCCGGACGGCGCACGACCTGACGCTGAAATTCATCGCACATTACGGCGATATTGCCCAGAACAAGATCAAGGAATACACCAAGCTCTTCGGAAAGGATGTGATAGTTGCGCACCGGCTCCTGAAAAATGATATCGAACACCACGAATACGCCTTGTTCACGGACCCGCTGGTGAAAGCCTGTTCTACCTGGGTGGAGGTCCCCGAAGCCGCCTGGACCGGCGTGCAGCGCAGCGAGCAGGAATACGATTCGGGGCCGGTAAAATACTGCTATCTGGCGCTGGCCCCGTTGATGGACCGGGTACCCGACCCTGCACCCGAAGACTACCGCATCCCCGGGGTTACAGCCCAGATCCTGCAATCGGAGGCATTGATCGGGGCGCCCATGAAAATGGTATTTGATGTCATTTCCGACCTGCCCTGGCGCGCGAAATGGATTGCAGGCTCCGATCCGGAAGTCACCAGTCTGAACCACGCGATCCTGCAGGAAGGATCGACCCATAAATGCCTGGCGAACGGTTCGGTCACCGTATCTCACGATTTTCACCGGCAGCCGGACTCCATTTCCTTTTCGGAAACCAACCAGGAACGCAATTTCACGGTGATATACACCCTGTACCGGATCAACAGCCTGAAAACGCGCGTAGTGGCACGGGCCTTTATGAAGCATAACCCGGTCCGAAAACTGGTCTTCAGGCTGTTCGTTAAAAAGAAATTGCTGAAGGCATATGCGGAGACCATGGCCAACCTGAGCGGGTATTGCCAAAGCCTGATCCAGGCCGGAAAATTGCATCAATATGCCATAGAAACCGAGAACGGAGAACCGGCAGCGGCCAGGTAGCAAACAAGGGAACTGCTTCACCGCCTCTCACCCCCTCCTAAACCTGCGTTTCCGAACCGAATTCGGAAGAGATGAATTCCCGGTTCAAACGGGCGATATTGGTGACCGAGATGCCTTTGGGGCATTCGGCTTCGCATGCGGTGACATTGGAACACATGCCGAAACCTTCGGCGTCCATTTGTTTGACCATATTCTGCACCCTGCGGGCGGCCTCGGGTTTGCCCTGCGGCAACAAGGCCAGATGGCTCACCTTGGCGCTGACAAAGAGCATGGCCGAAGCGTTGGGACAGGCGGCAACGCAGGCGCCGCAGCCGATGCACTCGGCGGCGTCAAATGCATGAGCGGACAGGTCCTTTTCAATAGGGGTGGAGTTGGCGTCCTGAGCCTGCCCTGTATTCACCGAAATGTATCCTCCTGCCTGGATGATCCGGTCAAACGCCCCGCGGTCGACGACCAGGTCCCGGACCACCGGGAAAGCCCTGGCGCGGAAGGGTTCGATCACGATTGTATCCCCATCCTTGAAATGGCGCATATGGAGCTGGCAGGTCGTCGTTTTGGCTTGCGGGCCGTGCGGATAGCCGTTGATCACCATGCTGCAGGTGCCGCAGATCCCTTCACGGCAATCGTGCTCGAACGCGACCGGCGATTCCTTTTTTGCGATCAGCTCTTCGTTCAGCACGTCGAGCATTTCGAGGAAGGACATATGCGGGTTGACATCGTTGAGCTGATAGGTTACGAGCTCACCTTTGTACTTGCCGCCCTGGCGCCATATTTTCAGCGTTAATTTCATCTTGCAGGATTTTTATTTGTAAGACCGAGTCTTCAATTCAACATTTTCAAATTCGAGCTGCTCCTTGTGCAGAACGGGTTCGTTTTCCCAGCCCGTGTATTCCCAGGCTGCCACGTAGCGGTAGTTTTGGTCGTCCCGTTTGGCTTCGCCGCCTTCGTCCTGGTATTCTTCCCGGAAGTGGCCGCCGCAGGATTCGTTTCGGTTCAGCGCGTCCAGGATCATCAGTTCGCCCTGCTCCAGGAAATCGGCAACCCGGAGCGCTTTTTCGAGCTCTGGGTTGTATTCTTCGTTGGCGCCGGGCACGAATACGTCCTTGTAGAATTCGTCGCGCAGTTCGCGGAGCATGGTCCGGGCCTGGTTCAGCCCTTCGGCGGTGCGGGCCATTCCGCAATAAGTCCACATGATATGGCCGAGGCGGCGGTGGAAACTTTCCACAGACTGGTTGCCCTTGATGCCGAGCAGGGTATTGATCCTGGTCTGGGTATCGGCTTCGGCTTTGGCAAACTCTTCGCGGGCGGGATCGAACTTCGGCGTCCGGATCTCATTGGACAGGAACGCTCCTATGGTATAGGGAAGCACGAAATACCCGTCGGCGAGCCCCTGCATCAGGGCCGAAGCGCCGAGGCGGTTGGCGCCGTGATCGGAGAAATTGCACTCGCCGATGGCAAAAAGCCCCGGAATATTGGTTTCGAGGTTGTAATCCACCCAAAGGCCGCCCATGGTGTAGTGGACAGCCGGATAGATCTTCATCGGCATTTTATAGGGGTTTTCGCCGGTGATCTTCTCGTACATTTCGAAGAGGTTGCCGTATTTTTCTTCCACGACCTTTTCCCCGAGTTCGGTGATGGCGGCTTTATCCGCGTCGTGCATGCCTGCGTTGTGGGCTTTGGATTGGCCGTACCGCTGGATGGCGGCCGAGAAATCCATGAACACGGCGAGCCCTGTGGGCGCTACGCCGAGCCCTTCATCGCAGGCTATTTTGGCGGCGCGGCTGGCCACGTCGCGCGGTACCAGGTTACCGAAAGCGGGATAGCGCCTTTCGAGGAAATAATCCCGGTCATCTTCGGCAATATCCAGTGCTGTTTTCCGGCCTTCGCGGATGGCTTTGGCGTCTTCCTGCTTTTTGGGTACCCATACCCGTCCGTCGTTCCGCAAACTTTCCGACATCAGGGTGAGTTTCGACTGGTAGTCGCCCGATTGCGGGATGCAGGTGGGGTGAATTTGCGTGAAGCAGGGGTTGGCCATCAGCGCCCCGCGTCGAACGGCTCTCCAGGCGGCGGAGACGTTGCACATCATGGCATTGGTGGACAGGTAGAACACGTTGCCGTATCCGCCGGTAGCCAGTACGACACAATGGGCGGCATGGCGTTCGAGTTTGCCGGTGAGGAGGTTGCGGGCGATGATGCCGCGGGCCTTGCCGTCGACGACCACGACGTCCAGCATTTCGTGGCGGTTGTAAAGCTCAACGGCGCCCAGCGAAACCTGCCGGGAGAGTGCCTGATAAGCGCCCAGCAGCAGTTGCTGGCCGGTTTGGCCGCGGGCATAGAACGTACGGCTCACCTGGACGCCCCCGAAGGAGCGGTTTTCCAGCAGGCCGCCATATTCCCGGGCGAAAGGCACTCCCTGGGCTACGGCCTGGTCGATGATATCGGCGCTGACTTCGGCGAGGCGGTAGACATTACCCTCCCGGGCGCGGTAGTCGCCGCCTTTGATGGTATCGTAGAAAAGGCGGTAAACGCTGTCGCCGTCGTTGCGATAGTTTTTGGCCGCATTGATCCCGCCCTGAGCGGCAATGGAGTGCGCCCTTCGCGGACTGTCGTGGAAGGTAAAGGCCTTGACGTTGTAGCCGAGTTCGCCGAGCGAAGCGGCGGCAGAAGCGCCTGCCAGGCCGGTGCCGACGACGATGATGTCAATCCTTCTCTTATTGTTAGGGGCTACCAGTGGAACGGTGGAGCGGTAATGCGTCCACTTTTCCTCCAGGGGGCCTGCCGGTATTTTGCCGTCGAGTATCATGACAGTTTATTGGTTTTGCGTGTAATCAATTCATAAATAAATACATATAGACCGGGATAAGTGCAAACAGCGCCGGTACGGCAATCGCGTACACGCGCCCCAGGAACTGAATGGCCGGCGTATATTTCTTGTGGTTGAGCCCCAGCGTCTGAAAGGCGCTTTGAAACCCGTGTGCCAGGTGAAAGGCGATGACCGCCATGGAGACCACGTAGAAGACCACATACCCCAGGTTCTGGTAGGCAACGGCTACGATGGCGTACAGGTCTTTGGCTGTTTTGCCGTCGTATTCGGCCATGGGCAGGTTGTTGAGCTTCATCTGGAGCCAGAACTGGTAGAGGTGGATCAGGATGAAAATGAAGATCACCGTACCCAGCCAGCCCATATTGGAGGCGGCGCGCGCGTTGGTGTTTACCGCACGGGTTACCTTTACGGCATATCCTGCTCCGCGTGCAGACCGGTTTTTACGCCAGATCGCCCAACCCTGAACGGCATGGATCAGAATGCTCAGGTAAAGGAGGTAGGAAATGGTCTTGACCAGGGGATTGGTGGTCATAAATTTGGCGTAAAGGTTGAAGGCTTTACCGCCGTCGTCGTGCAATAATTGCAGGTTACCCAGCAGGTGTACGATCAGGAACAGGATGAGGAATATCCCTGTCAGGCTCATGATCACTTTTCTGCCTATGGACGATGTTAGGAATTGCAGAAACCAATTCATGCTTATGGCTTTTTATTACTTTTGCCCCGGATTTCAATACGGTTGGCTTGACAGGCAAAACTAAAGATTCAAAATCATTTTCCCAATTCAATTGTTGGAAGCGAACCAGCGTTTTTACCTATTTAGATTAATTCAAAATTAAAACATGGAAAAGGCGCCCCAAAAAGCGGCATTCAGCGCGTTTCTTGACCGGTTTCCGCAGGTGGAACTTCCGGTTACCCTGGGTGAAGATACCCACCATACCTTCAGCCGGAACAACAAGCCTTTGCCCGCTCAGCTGATCGAGCAATATATCCTGCCCGCAGAAGAGGAAGAAGCGGATGACCTGACGGAATTCGTACCCTGCTTCCGGCTGGAAACTTTACCGGCCTATTCCGCATTGGTCTACTGGCGGGCAGGTTTGTACAGCTACCAATACATGCTGATGACCTTTGATAAAAAAGGCGACCTGATCGACCGCAGGGTGATCGCGGGCTCCTATTATGATGAGGCCAACCTGACGCAGTCGGTAGCTACCCTGACCGAAGACCGGAAAATATTCGTGGTCTCCGGGCAGAGCGATCCGGCAGGCGATCATTTCGATCCGGCTACCAGCACGACCCATCAGTTTCAGTTGGGCGAGGACGGCCGGATTGAGGAGGAGGTTTGAGAGAGGGTGAGAGGGTGAGAATAAAAGGTCCGTAGGACCACAATATCTGTAAGGTCCATAGGACCGAAATACCTGTAACATGAACCTCGCAGTCATACAATACAATGCAGGCAACATCAGGTCGGTGCTCTTTGCGCTGGACCGGCTGGGGGTCAAAGCCGATCTGACCGGCGACCCGGACAGGATCCGGCGCGCCGACAAGGTGATCTTCCCGGGTGTGGGCGAAGCGAATACGACCATGCGCTTTTTGCGGGAAAAAGGCCTTGACGAGGTGATCCGAAGCCTGCGGCAACCGGTCCTGGGGATCTGCCTGGGCATGCAACTCCTGTGCGACCACTCGGAGGAGAACGATACGGAATGCCTGGGGATCATACCGCAGCATGTCCGCCTGTTCCGGCCGCAATCCGGGGAAAAGGTACCGCACATGGGCTGGAATACCCTGGAGTTGAGCCCGGATTCCTGGTTAGGTTCCGACCTGCAGGACCAGTTTGTATATTTCGTACACAGCTATTACGTGGAGCCGGGCCCATATACGGCGGCCAGCACCCATTACGTCCAACCCTTCAGTTCCGTAGTCCGCAAGGATAATTTTTATGCCACCCAGTTCCACCCCGAAAAATCCGGAAAGGTCGGGGAGGCCATCCTGCGCACCTTTCTGGACATTTAAACCCTGGACCGTTCAACCAGGTACCAGCTTCTGGTCAGGAGCAAGATCAGCGCGAACAAAACCGCAAAAAAGGCAAGCAGCAACTCCTGGAAGTGCAATCTGCCGGAAAACAGGGTGATCAGTCCGATGACAACGGCAATGGATACCGTAACGCCCCGGATGAATTTTTTGGGCCGTTCATACGCCGCAGGGTAGTGTAGCAGATAGGACATGCCGATGATGGACAGCAGGAAAACGGACAGGCTGAAACCGAACATCAGTTTGACCATTTCCAATCCGTGGTGATCCGGGCCGTTCAATTCCGCGAGCAAAACGGAGAACGTAGCGCCGATGATGCCCAAGGAAGCCAGCGCCGGAATGAAGATCAGGGTGTATTTGACGCTGTTCAGCAAGCCTTGTTTGCATTCCCGGTCCGAAGCCATCGAAAAGAATATCCACCATAATTCAAAGACCACCAGAATACTCAGGCCGAAGGAAAGCCAGATATTCATGTTGGTTTGTTCATAAGCGGCAATACCGTTGACCACCCCCAGGATATTCTCCCCGAACAAAATGATGGTGAGCAGCCCGAAACGCTCTACCATAGCCGACGAAAGGCTGACCTCAACACCCTTCGTAAGGCGCCACCGCCTGCTGAGGAACGGCGGCAGGTAATTCAGCACCAGGATGACCCAGAAAAGCATACTCCTGATGGGTTCGCTAACGGCAAGTGAGGCCAGGATCAGGATAAAACCGGCAAAATAACAACCGACGTAAGGACGGCTCAACACCCGGTGTTCCTTATCGTATATGCCGACGCTCCACCAGAGGTAGGTGATAAACCCCTGCAGGAAGGCAAAGGCTAAGGTGGTCCTGAAAACAAGGCTTTCAGGCGGGCTGTCGAGGGTTACCCCCAATGCCGCTACTGCCATCATCTGCCACAGGGTCATGAAGCGGGTCCGGATGCCGGGGCTTCCGTGCAGGTCGTGGTACTGGCTGCCGTTGTACCAGCCCCAGTAGATCATAGCGAACTGGGTGATATAATTGCCGATGCTGTGCAAGTCGGGATGCAGCGCCAGGTGATGCGTGATCCTGGAGATGACAATCACATAGACCAGGTCGTAAAACAGTTCCAGCCAGCTGACTTTCCGCTCTTCGACATTGGTCGTGAACTTTTTGGGCGGTCCCCACCAGATGCTATGTTTCCCCGGATGAGCCATTGGGTTGTATTAGGTTATTAGATGGGGTGTTACTCGTTGAACTTTATCTTAAACTCTTCCTTTTTTGCCTCGTACTCCTGGTACTTTGTGTCCAGTTCAGCGATTGCTTCATCAATCATGCCGTTGTTTGCCGGATTACGGATCCTGTTGAGTAGTTCTTTTGTCCCGAAATAATACAAAAAGGCTATGCCTTCATTGTTTCTTTTTCCAGGATAAAAAAATGAAATAGCAAATTGTTTCAAAACTGTTATTCCAAATGAAGAGTCCGGACATGAATTTAAATATTTGACCACAATTTCAAATAGCGAAAAAATCTGATCAGATTCGTATTTGTTTTTTGGATTGATATTTTGATTCAAATCGCTGCTGATCGCGCTTAAGAAACAAATAAAAACACTGGTCAGGTAATCGTCGTCACACGATTTTTTCCGGTCAATATATTTGCTCAGGATTTCCTTGGCGTCTTTGATCCGTTGGTCTAATTCTCCTTTTTTCAGATATTTAGACGTGGCCGACAACAGGTAAACGATCCTATCAATATTTTCATACACCTCCTGATCCCGGAATTGCAAAACACTGCCGTTTTTCTCCAGGTTTGTCTTGCCCGATTTTTTCATCAGGCACAACTGGTTGATTTCACTGGTAATGGAATAGTTTATTTCTATCTCATAGTTTTCCTGGTCGCAATCTTCTGTGAATGCTCCCCAGATGACGAGATCTGCCTTTCTGTCCTTTCCCAAGGCTTCCGCTTCCGCTTCGTTTTTAACTTCCTGGTCAATGAATTCCGGGAGGATATTCAGATTGTCCTGGTTGGAAATATTTTGATACCGCTCCACGAACAGTTTTTCATATTCCACCTTTTCGTTAATACAATCCTTGTTGGGCAGGAACCGGAGAAAAATTACATTTATCGATTCTTTGTCCGGTTTGGAGAAATAAAAATAACTGCCGATTGCGAGAATAGCGGCAAGCACAGGGGCTGCGAACCTCAACCAGTTTGAACGTGAGCGGTTGTTGGCCTTTTTCAGCTGGGCCGCCTCAAATCCATTGATTAATTCAATAAAATCATGGGTGATTTTGGCATGTCCTGTGTAGTATTCATCCTTGGTCAGGAATTTCCGGTTATTTTCGGATTCCAGTTTTTTATACCGGTATCGGATTGAAGTGAGTTCACTTCTCTGAGCAGATGAAAGGTTTTCCCTTTCCAGTTCAAAGAAGGCCTTTTCTGTTTTCCCGTCGGCAATTAAGGATAGACATCTTTTGAAAACGCTCACCGTATTGAATTCAGTTATTATCCGGCGAAATCCCAGGCGCTGACCTTCCTCATAGCCTCCTGCAATTTCCGGTAATTGCTTTCGGACTGCTCCACCAGCGGGATGCGGACTTCCATGCTGCAATGCCCGGCAATCTCCATAGCGGCTTTGATGCCGACGGGGTTGCCTTCGACATAAAGCCAGGGGTGTACGTCGAGCAGGTCGAAGTTGAGTTTGCGGGCCAGGTCGAAATTGCCTTCGCGGGCGGCTCTGACGAGGCCGGAGAAATGAGCGGGAAATACGTTGGCGATCACGGAAATGGCGCCGTGCCCGCCGCCTGCGATCATTGGCAGGGTCAGCGGATCTTCGCCGCAGAAGACCTGAAGGTGGTCCGGCCGGTGCTTGAGGATCTTCATCGCCTGGTCGAGGTTGCCCGACGCTTCCTTGACGGCCATGAATTGCCGGCTTTCATGGGCCAGCCGCAAAACCGTTTCCGGCAATACGTTGGAGCCGGTCCGGCTGGGTACATTATAGATGATAATGGGCCTGGGGGATGCTTCGGCGATGGCCATATAGTGCCGGAAGATTCCTTCCTGGGACGGCTTGGTGTAGGCCGGGCTGCTCGACATGATGGCGGCGACGCCCGTAAAATCGTATTGCCGGATATTGGCGGTCAGGCGTTCGGTGAAATTGCTGCCGAAATAACCTGCTACGACAGGGACGCGGTTGTCCGTGGTTTCGATGGTGAAATCGAGCACTTCCCGGCATTCCTTTGCTGTGAGGGTAACGGCTTCCCCGGTAGTGCCGAGGGAAACAATGAAATCCACCCCGCCTTCGATTACGAAGTTGATGATGTTCTTCAGGGCGGGGTAGTCGATGTCGTGGTTTTTGAACGGGGTAACGAGGGCTACCCCGGCGCCGCTAAATGGCTGCTGCATGTTTAACATTCGTCTTTTTTAAGAGCCGCTCGAGTTGTTCGATGAACTGCGGCAACCTGGTATTGGCCGGCGTATCGATCATCAGATCGTAGCATTGGCTGTTGTCGGTGCAGGGGCCGACTTTCAGGCCTGCTCTGGCCAGGCCCGCCAGGTATTCGGAAATAATATCGGTGCGGGTTTGCAGGGTGATGACCAGGTCGTAGTCCTGATCCAGAAAATCCCGGACGGTATCCCCTTGCGGCCGGTAAGCCCAGTCGATCTGTTTCTTATTGAAGTAGGGGAAGGTAAAATTATCGTCGTTTTGCAGGTTGTCGAAATAGCCCAGGAGCTTGACGTGTTTGCCCTGTTCGCGCAGTTGTCTGGCGAATTGGGTCACTGTGTTGCGTTCAGCTAATTCGGTAGCCTGGAAGATGATGCCGATCATTTTGGCACTGTCCAGGTTGACCATGTTGCGCAGGCGTTTAGGCCTGGTCTTTAACAGTTGGTTAAACGACCTGCGATGGAAATACATCTTAAGGTTATTGATCGTTCCCATAGCGAAAGAAAAGGATTGATGTGATTATTCTACGGGGTTCGGCGTAATTCTTTCATAAACGCCCATGGCGGCGTATTTATTGATGCGGGCGTCTATTCTTTCATCGGGGGGCATTTCCTGCACTTCGGCCAGCGCCTTTTTGATCTGGCGCTTCAGCAGTTTGGCCATTTCGTCGGGAATGGCGTGGGCGCCGCCTGTGGGTTCTTTGATGATGCCGTCGATCAGGCCGGCGTTGAACATGTCTTCGGCGGTCAGTTTGAGGGCGTCGGCAGCCCGTTCCTTATAATCCCAGCTATGCCAAAGGATAGAGGAGCAGGATTCGGGAGAGATCACGGAATACCAGGTATTTTCGAGCATATAGACCCGGTCGCCGAGGCCGATGCCGATTGCGCCGCCTGAGGCGCCTTCACCAATGATGACGCAAACGATAGGCACTTTGAGCTGAGCCATTTCAAACAGGTTGCGGGCGATGGCCTCCGCCTGTCCGCGTTCTTCGGCTTCCAGCCCGGGGAAAGCGCCCGGCGTATCGATGAGGGTGATGACGGGAAAATCAAACCGTTCGGCGAGTTTCATCAGGCGCAGGGCCTTGCGGTATCCTTCGGGGTTGGCCATGCCGAAGTTGCGGAATTGGCGCATTTTCGTGTTCACCCCTTTCTGGTGGCCGATGATGACGACGGATTGCCCGTCGAGATTGGCCAGGCCGCCAACGATGGCGGTATCGTCTTTGAAGTACCGGTCGCCGTGCAGTTCGACGAACTTGCGGCACATCTGGTTGATATAATACAGGGTATAAGGCCGTTCTGGATGCCGGGAAAGCTGAACCCGCTGCCACCCGGTGAGACTGGCATAGATCTCCTTTCGGGTGTTCTTGATCTTGTTTTCCAGTTCCTTGATGGTGTCAGACACGTCAACTATTCCTTCTTCCTCAACCTGCTTGATCTTTTCCAGTTGTTCGTACAACTTTTCCAAGGGTTTCTCAAATTCCAGGAAAACCATAATCGATGGTTTGGTTTGTCAATCTAGGGGGAACCTCAGGAGTGCAAAGGTAGCAATAAGCTGGATAACGCGCTGTGTTTTGCCTCAAAATGTAAATTGGAGCCGGAAAAATTAACCCGCTTCGTACATAGGGTGCTTGCTGACGGGGGGCGCTGCGCCGGTCAGGTGATCGAGCGTAAGGCGCAGGGATGCGTCGTTGCCGGAGGCAAAAAACCGGCGTGAAGGGCGATTGTCGGGGGCTGCCGCCAGCGATTCATTTTCCAGTACCCGGGCCACCTGCCGGGCCACGGCCGGCGCCGGATCGATGATTTGCACTTCCGGACCGGCAACGCGGCGGATGAGCGGAAGGATGAGTGGATAATGCGTGCAACCCAGGACGAGGGTATCCGCGCCGCCGGCCAGCATAGGCCGGATGATGGAGGTGATCAGCGCTTCGGTTTCGGGGGCTTCCCATTTGCCGCTTTCGATGAGCGGGACCAACCCCAGGCAGGGGTCCTCAAACACGCGGATGCCGGCGGCATACCGGTCCATCAGCCCGGCATAGCGCTGGCTTTTGAAGGTGCCTTCGGTGGCCAGCACCCCGATCACGCCGGTCCGGGTTGCTTTGGCGGCGGGTTTGACAGCGGGTTCCATGCCCACAAAAGGGAAACCGGGCCATGTTTGGCGGAGCACCGAAAGGGCTGAGGCAGAAGCTGTATTGCAGGCTACCACGATGACCTTGGCGCCCTGATCCATTAAAAACCGGGAAATCTCGATACTGAATCGCTGGATGGTCTCCGGCGGCCTGGGGCCGTAGGGTACGCGGGCCGTGTCGCCAAAATAGATGAGGGACTCTGCGGGCAGGGTCCTGAAAATAGCATTGGCGACCGTCAGGCCGCCAATGCCGGAGTCGAAAACTCCTATAGGCCGGTTGTCCGGATGAAGTCCCTTCAATCCTAGATGCCCAGTTTAGATTTTACCATGGAGCTGACGTCCTGCGTTTCTTCGAAATAGAGCAATACGCTTTTTTCGAAGATGAACTGATAGCCGTTTTCCTTGGCCACAGCGGCGATGGCGTCATTCACCTTTTTGTAGATCGGTTCGAGGAGCTCATTGCGCTTGTCCTGCAATTGCTTCATCATGTCCTGCTCGAACTTTGAAATTTCAGCTTCGCGGTTCTTCAGCTTGCCGGCTTCTTCTTCCTGCTGTTTGGGTGACAAATCTCCGCGTTCGACTTTTTGCTGAACAGCCAGGTAGTCTTGCTGGAGTTGATCTACCATGCCTTGTCCTTTTTTCTGGAGTTGCTTTTGAAGCGCATCCAGGCTGGCGTCGGCTTGTTTGACCTCGGGCAAGCTGGCCAGGATATCGGCTGAATTGACGTAGCCGAACTTCTGAGCCTGAGCGTTAAAGGCAATCACCGAAAAAAACAGCAGCATGGCGCCGACTTTCAACATTTTTCCCATTGTAGCGTTTGTTTTTGAAATTTTTGAAAAACGGCTGCAAATATACAGCTTTCCGTTGACACACAATTACTTCAGTCGTTTTAAAATGTCGTCGGTTTTATCGAATTCGTTATTCGAGAAAATCATACCGGTTGCGCTGGATTTGTCAAAGATGAAATCGAATCCGCGCTCTTTGGCATAATCCTCGATCGCGCCGTAAACTTTTTCCTGAATCGGCCTGACGAGATCCTGCCGGCGCTTGAACAATTCGCCTTCCGGGCCGAAGCGTTCCTTCTGCAGATCGCGAACGGCTTTTTCCTTGTTCATGATCTCCTCTTCGCGTTGACGGCGAGCCTCGTCGCTTAAAAGGACTTGTTCTCCCTGATAACGGTTGTATAGCCCCTTGATAACGTCGTATTCTTGTGCGATTTCCTGGCGCCACTTGGAGGCCAGACGATCCAGTTCGCTTTGAGCAGCCTGATATTCTTCGATGCTTTCGAGGATGCGGTTGACGTCCACGGTTGCGAGGCGCTGGCCGAAACTGGTAGTGGCCGCGGCCAGGAATGCAAAAGCGATGCTCAAGGTTTTGATCTGCTTGCTGATGTTGATTTGCATAATTTTCATAAGTTTTGGATTAAAACGATGGATCAAAGATATTCCTTTTCACCGCCGCGTCACGTTTGTTTCGACGGAGAATATTCGCGTCGTCACAACCCGGTCAAGCGGCCGGTTTCAGGAATAATGCGGTAAATATCTCTAATTAAACGGCTTAAGTCAATATGCCGACCGGCTCTGATAACGCTGTTTAACACAGGTTTAACGGGCAAGTTAAGATATTTAACTACTTTTTGGGCATTTGATATTTACATCCCATCTTTGCGGCATCGGATCAAAGGGCAGCCTGTTTTTTAATTTGAAAATCCGCAATGCCGGTCCGATATGAAAATGGCAAAACTGATTTGCTAACCTGACCAAATTCAACCGGCACATGTCCAAAACACACCTGATCGGACCTGACTATCTCAGGCTTGAAGATATCCGCAGCATCCTTGACGAAGGCCGCCAGCTGGCGTTGTCTGATGCCGCCCGCAAGCGGCTCAAGGATTGCCGGTTGTTCCTGGATAGCCGCCTGCTCGCCGGCACCGAATATTATTACGGCATCAATACGGGATTCGGCGCTTTGCAGAACGTCGTCATTTCGCCCACCGAGCTGGAAGCCCTGCAGCGCAACCTCGTCCGGTCGCATGCCTGCGGCACAGGGCAGGAAGCGCCGGGCGGGATCATCCGGCTGATGCTGTTGCTCAAGATCCAGAGCCTTTGTTACGGGCACTCCGGCGTGCGATCCGACCTGGTGGACTACCTGGTCCGTTTTTTCAACGCGGGCCTGAACCCCGTGATTTACCAGCAAGGTTCGCTGGGCGCCTCAGGCGATCTGGCGCCTCTGGCTCATATGAGCCTGGCTTTGCTGGGGGAGGGAATGGCCGATTTGCAGGGGCGCCGGATCCCGGCGGCGGAAGCCCTGGCCATCTTGCAGCTCCGGCCGCTGACATTGGAAGCAAAGGAGGGGCTCGCTTTGCTCAACGGCACCCAGTTTTCCACGGCTTACGCTGTTTGGTGCGTATTGCAGGCCGAGCGGTTGCTGGCCCTGTCACACCTCGTGGGCAGCCTTTCCTGTGAGGCATTTGATTGCCGGACCTCCCCGTTCGACGAACGCCTCCACCGGTTGCGCCCGCATCCGGGTCAGGTGGCTTCAGCGGCGGCCATCCGGTATTGGCGCCTGGCCAGCGAATTGGCGGAAAGGGAAAAACCGTCGTTGCAGGACCCCTACGCTTTCCGGTGCATCCCGCAGGTACACGGCGCCAGCGCCGACGCCATCGCCTATATCAGGGAAGTGACCTCGGTGGAGATCAACTCCGTGACCGACAATCCAAATATTTTCCCGGAGGACGAAATGATCCTGTCCGGCGGCAACTTCCATGCGCAACCCATCGCCCTGGCGCTCGACCACCTGGCTATCGCTCTTTCCGAACTGGGCAGCATCTCGGAACGGCGCACCTACCAGTTGCTTTCCGGCGCGCGCGGTTTGCCGGCCTTCCTCAGCCCCAGCCCCGGGCTCCACTCCGGCCTGATGATCGCACAATACACGGCAGCTTCCATCGTGAGCCAGAACAAACAACTCTGCACCCCGGCTTCCGTCGATTCGATCGTATCCAGCAACGGCCAGGAAGACCACGTCAGCATGGCCGCCAATGCGGGCACCAAAGCCTTCCAGGTGGTCGAAAACCTGCAAACCCTGCTCGCCATCGAATGGATGACAGCAGCCCAGGCCCTGCATTTCCGCCGGCCGCTGAAGTCGTCACCCCTGCTGGAAGACCTCGTGGAGCATTACCGGCGTGCCGTGCCGGTACTGGAAAAAGACCGGGTGCTGAGCGAAGACATTGCCCGGACAAAACGCTTTCTTGGGTCGTTGGATAATAGGAAGCTTGATGCTGGATACTAGTGGCGCGAAATGTAAATACCACACCAGTTTCGCGGTCTCTTTGACCCCGTAGCGTCGTTGCTCGTCGGTCACATAGTCCCGCTATTTTCCCTCCTCGCGCCTAGCTACGAGGCCAAATAGCCTCCCGAAACTACCACGTTACTTACATTTCGCGCCACTAGATGCTGGATAGCGGTACTGCCAACTGCCGAACTGCCAACTGTCAACAGCCAACTGCCGAACTGTCAACTGTCAACAGCCAACAGCCAGACCGACTTACAACTTACGACTTACAACTTACAACTTACAACTTACGACTTACAACTTACAACTTACAACTAATCAAAATTTCGCATCCAGAACGTAAGGAAGCATCTTGCGCCAGGTCGGCCAGTCGTGCGGCATATCGTAGCCCCATATATCGAGGTCGTGCGGGACGGCTTTGGCGTGCAGGATGCCGGACAGGCGCCGGGAGGCATCCGGATGCTCATAGTCGCCCTGGCCGGTCAGGATATGGATGTGGCCGCTGCGGCGCATATGCTCCAGGTAATAGTGATCGGTCAGGTTGGGGAGGTATTGCATCGGCGAGTTGAAATAGACGTCCTCGTCGTGGTATCCTTTGGTATAGGTGGCCAGCTCGTAGTCGCCGCTCATGGCGATGACGCCCGAGATAAGGTCCGGTCGTTTGAAGAAAAGGTTGGCCGAATGAAAAGCGCCGAGAGAAGCGCCGCAGGTAATGATCGGCGTATCCTGGCTGGTCATATTTTTGATAAAGGGTACGACCTCCTGATAGATGTATTCGTTGAACTGGGTGTGGCGGATGCTTTTATGCCGCGGATGCATATGGTTGTTCAACCAGCTTTCGCGGTTGATGCTGTTGACGGAGAACACTTTCACCTTGCCGGCGTCGATCATGGGCGCTATGGTGTCCATCAGGTGAAACCGTTCGTACTCCAGGAAATCAGCTGCTGCCGTAGGTACCAGGAGCAAGGCAACTCCCCAGTGCCCGTAAACGGCGATATCCATATGTTTGTTAAGACGGGGGCTGTGCCAGCCGTGTATCGATCGATCCATTGGTTATTCCTTTGCGGGTAAATATACGGCCAGGTTCGAAAATAATGCATCCGGGTGAAATTTAAATTCTAAAAAAATACATCTGGAAAATTTTGATATTTCAGCGAATGGCCATAAATTTGTCGCCACTCGGACACGGAACTCTCCCTTTTCCGACGGGTATTCAGGCTATCACACATTTCCGAATCCATTTTCCCACTGAGTCTCCTTGTTACAGGTAAATCACCAGCTTTGAGAGGTTTTTTCTATTGTACCTGATTGTACATTGGGTAATTCAATAAGCAGTTATAATCCAACATTCACATGAAAAAGTGGACATATTTTGCATTGCTGGCCATGTTGGCATATGCATGCGCACAGGAAGACGCCTTCTCACCGCTGGATGAAAACCTGACGGACCGGCTGGAACGACTCGCACCGAACGGCTCGCTGGAAGACTTTGTATTGCCGTCCTCCGGCGATTTTGCCAGGATCCCGCAGGGCAAAGGCAACCCGCTGACCAGGGAAAAAGTAAACCTGGGCAAGATGCTGTTTTTTGAAACGGGCCTTGGCCGCGATGCCCGGCATGCCACCGGGATGGGGACCTTTTCCTGCGGCACCTGCCATATCCCTTCTTCCGGCTTCATGCCCGGCCGCACCCAGGGTATTGCCGACGGCGGCGCCGGCTACGGCGATAACGGCGAAATGCGGGACGCCATCTCCGAATACGCTGAGAACGAACTTGATGTGCAGGGCGCGCGCCCCATCAGCCTGGTCAACGTGGCTTATGTAACCAATTCGACCTGGAGCGGCAAATTCGGCGCCGGCTACGTCAACGCCGATACCAAAGCGGTTTGGGGCGAGGATGATCCGTCAACGGAAATCAACAAATTGGGCTATGACGGCCTCGAAAGCCAGAATGTGGAAGGCCTGAAGATACACCGCATGGTCATCGATGATTATGTGCTGGATACACTGGGCTATCGCAATTATTTCGATCAGGCCTTTTCGGCCTGGCCGCAGGAAGAACGCTATTCCCTGCTGGCCGCCAGCTTCGCCATATCCGCCTATATCCGCACTATTGTCAGCGACCAGGCGCCCTTCCAGAAATGGCTCCGCGGAGACCTGGAGGCGATCTCAGACCGCGAAAAGCGCGGCGCGATCCTGTTCTTCGGCAAGGCCGGTTGCTACCGTTGTCACAAAAGCGCTTCCCTGAACTCGATGGAATTCCAGGCGCTGGGCGTGCGCGACCTCTATGAGTCGGGTGTAGCGTACAACACCGGCCCGGACGACCTTCGCAACCTGGGCAGAGGCGGCTTTACGGGCAAAACCGAGGATATGTACAAATTCAAGGTGCCCGGCCTGTACAATATGGCTGATTCGCCGTTCTATTTCCACGGCAGCTCGCGGCACTCCCTGCGGTCGGTGGTGGAATATTTCAACAAGGGCATACCGGAAAATACCAATGTCCCGCCGGCTCAGATTTCGGCCTTCTTCCATCCGCTCAACCTCACCGACGAGGAAATGGACGACCTGACGGAATTCCTCAGCAAGAGCCTGCGCGATCCGAACCTCGAAAGATATATGCCTGAACGCGTACTGTCAGGCAATTGCTTCCCCAACAACGATCCGGCCTCAAGGCATGATCTGGGCTGCAATTGACCGCATTTGGATCAATACAAACTCAGGATATCTACCCACTCACATAAACGCACTATTTACCCCTGGGCCGGCAGCCGCTCCAGCCTCCTCTAGGCAGCCGGCCCTTCTTTTATCTTCGCGCCTTTTCCGGAAGTTCGGTTTATTCTTGCCTATGCCGTTCAACTAATTGTATATTTGCACCCTGAAGGATCCTTTTTACCGCAGGATGGAAGAAGCAAAGACCCGCCTTGAAGATTGGGAACTGGAGTTTGCCTGGTTGCGCGTACGCCACCTGGTCAGGGATATCTTCCATCGCGAAGACCTGCCCGACCTGAATGCCGTTCTGTTTCTGATCGGGATCCAGGAGTTGGGTAAAACGCCCGGGCCTTTTTCTAAAGAAGAAAAACAGGACCTGATGCATATCGCCGTTTGCCGCTTGCTGAGTGATGACGGGTACTTCCGTTTTTCAGGCAGGGATGCCGACGGCTGGCCGCATTGGGAACCGCTCAAGCCTTTTACGGTTCAGGGCATGAAACACCAGGAACGCCTGTTGCAAGAACAGGTGATCCGGTATTTCGGGGAAATGGATGAAGAACTCGCACCTTATCTGGATCGTTTCAAGACCAATTAAAATCTGAATTATGAATATGCGCAATTCATTGCTGATGTTTGTCCTGCTCGCAGGGATTTCCGCTTGTCAGAAAGACGACGCCACCTACGCTGAGATCTCTACGGATTTCGGCAATATCAAGGTCATGCTGTACAACAGTACGCCCAAGCACCGCGATAATTTTATCAAATTGGCGAAAGAGGGCTTTTATGACGGCCTGCTTTTCCACCGGGTCATGAGCAACTTCATGGCGCAAGGCGGCGATCCGGACTCCAGGAACGCTCCCGCTGACCAACCCCTGGGCATGGGCGGTCCCGGTTATGAGATTGAGGCCGAGATCGGCGCGCCCCACATCCGCGGCGCCCTGGCGGCCGCACGGCGCAACAACCCGCAAAAGCAATCGTCAGGCTCCCAGTTCTATATCGTTCAGGGCCAACCTATCGACGATGCGTACCTCAATAATATCGAGGCGCAAAAACAGATCAAATACAACGATGCCCAGCGCCAGCTGTACAAGGAATTGGGCGGCACGCCGTTCCTCGATAACGACTATACCGTATTCGGGGAGGTCGTCGAGGGAATGGACGTTGTCGACAAGATCTGTTCACAGCCCACCGGCCCCAACGACCGGCCTTTGCAGGATATCAAAATGACGGTCCGGATCTTGAACTGACCGGTACGGGGCAATAACGGCCCCGTTTTTTTTAATGAATGTCAACAGACGCTAATTTGAGATCAATGAACTTAAAAACGCTCTTGCTCGCCGGTTCGGCCGCTGTCCTGCTGTCGGCATGCGGCAAACCTGTAGCCCAGTTTTCCTACGACGGCGAGCTCCGCGCCGCTTCCGGAGTCCGGTTTGCCAACGCTTCTCATGAGGCTGAATCCTATGAATGGGATTTCGGCGACGGCAACACATCGCAAGAGGCCAATCCCGAACATCGCTACCATGCTTCCGGTGAATACACCGTTCGGCTCAAAGCCGTTAACGCCAAGGGCAAAACCCGTACCCACGAAGAAAAACTCCATATCGGCTCTCCGAAGCATTGCCTGGTTGAGATGATCACCCCTTACGGCAATATGCTCATCCAGCTGTATGACGCTACCCCGCAGCACCAGGATAATTTTACCAAACTGGTCGAACAGGGCTATTTCGACAGCCTGTTGTTCCACCGGGTCATCAACGGGTTCATGATCCAGGGCGGCGACCCGAAGTCGAAAGGCGCACCTGCCGGCGAACCGCTGGGGTCCGGCGGCCCCGGTTATACCATCCCCGCCGAATTTGTGGATACCCTCATCCATGTCAAAGGCGCACTGGCCGCTGCCCGTACCGGTGATCAGGTCAATCCCCAGAAACGCTCTTCCGGCTCCCAGTTCTATATCGTCCAGGGAAGACCTCAGACTGCGGAAGAACTGGACCGGTTTGAAGCCCGCAAAGGGTTCCGGTACAGCACTGAGCAGCGCAAAGCGTATATGGATAAAGGCGGCACGCCGCAGCTCGACCGGGAGTACACCGTTTTCGGGCAGGTGATTGAAGGGTTGGATGTGATTGACAAGATCGCCGCCGTACCGACCGACGGCCGCGACAGGCCCCGGACGGACGTCCCGATGAAGATTATTTTAATTAAATAACCCATATGGCTTCTGATCATCATGTACTGGGGATCGATGTCGGCGGTTCCGGCATAAAAGGCGGCATTATCGATGTGCAATCCGGCCAGATGCTTACCGACCGGCTCCGCCTGGAGACGCCCAAGCCGGCAACGCCTGCCGCAATGGCCGATACCTTTGCAGCGCTCGTCAAAATGCACAACTGGGACGGGCTGATCGGGTCCGGATTCCCGGCCATTGTCAAGAACGGCGTGGCGCGCTCGGCAGCTAATATCGATAAATCCTGGGTCGGGGTCAATGTGGAAAAGCTGTTTTCCGAAGTCAGCGGTCTGCCCGTCAAGGTGGTGAATGATGCCGACGCCGCCGGGATCGCCGCCATGACCTTCGGCGCAGGCAAGGGCCATGACGGCGTAGTCCTCATCCTGACCATCGGCACCGGGATCGGCTCGGCCCTGTTCACGGACGGCATCCTGACGCCCAATACCGAATTCGGCCACCTGTTCTTTTATGAAGATATCGCCGAGAAATACGTTTCGGACAGCGCCCGCAAAAGGGACAACCTTTCCTGGAATGATTGGGGTATGCGCTTTGACAAATTCCTGCACCACCTGGGGCGCCTTTTCTCACCCGATCTGGTCATCCTGAGCGGCGGCGCCAGCAAACAATTCGACAGCTATAAGGACCTTTTTACCGTAGATTTTGAAGTGGTGCCTTCCATGATGCTCAACCACGCGGGATCGATCGGAGCGGCTTATTATGCGTGGCAATCGGTTCATTCGAAATCGATATGATAGTGGTCATCGTGGAGAATCCGTTCCATATATGACCTAAAATTTGAAGTAATTCCGGATTCCGGATCGCTCCCGGATAAACACCCAATACGCCAATCCCGCCAGAACGACCGTATTCAGCGCCATCCGAAGGATCAATGCGTCGGGAAATTGCGCCCGCAGCCAATCGCTGCCCAGCCAGATCGCGATGCCGGTTGCCAGGTAGAGCGCCATGGTCTTCACATCGTAGGGAACGGCGTAAAAGCGCTTCCCGGTGAAATAACAGGCCAGTGCCATGGCGGCATAACAGATCAGGGTGGTCCAGGCCGACCCGTAGTACCCGAATACCGGGATCCACCAGATATTCAGCCCGATGGTGATCAGCGCGCCGCCGATGGAAATATAGGCGCCCCAGCGGGTCTTGTCCGTGACCTTGTACCAGACGCTAAAATTGTAATACATGCCCAGGAATACATTGGCCAGGGTCAGGATCGGCACTACGCCAAGCCCGATCCAGTAATCAGGGCCGATGAAATATTTGACCGCATCGATATACAGCACGATGAAAAGAAAGGCGGCCACCCCCGCGATCAGGAAGAACCGGGCTACATCGGCGTACAATTTTTGCGCGCCCAGGGTATTCTTCTGTTTGAAAAAGAAGGGTTCAGCCCCGTACCGGAAGGCCTGTGTGAAGAGGCTGATCAGCATGGCGAGCTTGTAATTGGCGCCGTAGATCCCCAACTGGGCCTGGTTTTCATCCGATGTGCCGGGCAAGAACCAGATCATGATCTTCCGGTCCAGCGTCTCGTTGATGACGTACGAGAACCCCACAATGACCAGCGGAGCGGCGTACAGGGCCATCCTGCGCCATAAGGCCCGGTCGAACTGCCATTGCAGGCGGAAAAAGATCGGGGAAAGCAGCAAAAGCGCAACCAGGCTGGCTACCACATTGGACACAAAAATGTAACCGACGGAAAAATGCGGGTCGTACCAGCCGCTGACCAAACCGGCTCCCCAGGAAGTGGTTTGGAGCCAGGGGCAAATCAGCAGGAAAAACAGATTCAACCCCAGATTCACCCCGATGCTGATGAGCCGTATGGCGGCAAACCGGATAGGTCTGCTTTCAAGCCGGAGCCGGGCATAAGGAATTTCGCATAGGGCATCCAGCGTCAGGATCAACGCGCACATCCGCACCAGAGAGGCCTTGTCGGGGTACTGGAACAGGTCGGCCAGCCAGTCGGACAACAAAAACAGGATGGCCCCGAAAACCAGGGAGGAGCCCACGATTGACCACAGCGCCGTATTAAAGCTCTTCTCCGCGCTGCCTTCATCCTCTTCCGACCCAAAACGGAAATAAGCCGTTTCCATGCGGTAGGTGAAAAACACCATGAGCAAGGCCGTGAAAGCGAACAGGTCGGTCGCGATCCCGTATTCGCCCGGGTTTGGCAATACCCGGGTATAGATGGGGGTCAGCAAAAAGTACAGCATCCGCCCCACTATGGAGCTTACGCCGTAAATCGCTGTTTCCTTGGCTAGTTTTCGAATGGACATCCGCGCGCAATTACACCGCAATTTTACGGTATTGTTTCCGTTTTTTCGCCATTCCCCGATAATTCGGCGCCGCTCTCCGGCCTGCATTCAACCCAAAATCAGTTGCAGGCAAAATGCATATTGTGAAATATCTGTAAATTGCCGGCCATTATGAGAAAAACTGCAATTATCTAACGCACAAATACCGAATACTCCCCAAACATGATCAATGTCGCCTTACTCAAAAAAATTTGCGAAACGCCCGGAGCTCCCGGCTTTGAGCAGCGAATCAGGGAAGTCGTAATTGCGGAGGTAAAACCGCTGGTCGATGAACTCAGCGTGGACAATATGGGTAACGTCGTTGCCGTCAAACGCGGCCGTGAACGAAAACGGGTAATGGTTGCCGCCCACATGGACGAGATCAGCTTCATCATTTCCCATATCGATGACGACGGCTTTCTGCGCTTCCTGCCCCTCGGCGGGTTTGATCCCAAAACCCTGACTTCCCAGCGGGTGATCGTCCATGGCCGGCGCGACCTGATCGGCGTCATGGGCAGCAAACCCATCCACCTGATGAAACCCGACGAACGCACCAAACAGGTGCCGATCCACGAATATTTCATCGACCTGGGTATGAAAAAAGCCGAAGTTGAACAATGGGTGGCGGTGGGCGACCCCGTAACCCGGGAGCGCGAATTGATCGAAATGGGCGATTGCGTGAACAGCAAATCCCTCGACAACCGGGTGTCGGTTTTTATCCTGTTGGAAGTGCTGAGATCATTGAAGGACAAGGAAGTCCCCTACGATATTTACAGCGTATTTACCGTTCAGGAAGAAGTGGGCCTTCGGGGCGCCGTATCCTCCGCTCATCATGTAGATCCGGATTTCGGATTCGGGCTGGATGTCACCATCGCTTTTGACGTGCCCGGGGCCCATGCCCACGAAGCCGTTACTTTCCTGGGTAAAGGCGCAGCGATCAAGATCATGGACAGCTCGGTCATCAGCGATTACCGGATGGTGAGCTATCTCAAAAAAATAGCCGTCGAAGACGGCATCAAATGGCAACCCGAGCTGCTGCCCGCCGGCGGAACCGATACGGCCGGTATTCAGCGCGCAGGGAAAAAAGGCGCAATATCCGGCGCGATCTCCATCCCGCTCCGGCATATCCACCAGACCATCGAAATGGCGCACAAGGAAGACGTTCTCCACTGCATCCGTCTCCTGGAAGCCGCCGTCACCAAACTGGACCAGTATAATTGGTCGTTTGGCTATCCGGGGGAGAATACGGCGGGATATCTTTAGGAGATAGGAATCGGGGAATCGAAGGATTTCAGTTCCTCGATTCCTCGATTCCTCAATTCCTCATCTCTTCAGTTCCTCAATTCAAAAAGTAATCGCTTTCCCTCCATCCACCGGGATCTCCGAACCCGTCAGGAATCCGCTTTCTTCCGAGGCCAGGAACAAGGCCGCCTGGGCCACATCCTCCGATTGACCGAAACGCTGTAGCGGAATTTTCGCCTGTACATCGGCGGCGAAGGCATTCAGCGCTGCTTCGTCCATGCCCATTTTGGAATAGATCGGGGTAGCGATCGGGCCGGGACTGACGCTGTTGACCCGGATCTTCCGGTCGGCCAGCTCAATGGCCAGCGTTTTGTTCAAGGATAGCAACGCCCCCTTGGATGCCGAATAAGCCGACGTATTGGCCAACCCCGAATGGACCAGAATCGTCGTGTTCAGGATGATGGAGCCGCCTTCCGGGATCACCGGCAGCAGCTTCTGGACCGTGAAGTAGGCGCCCCGGAAATTGATGTCCATGTTGGCGTTGAACAGTTCCTCTGTGGTTCCCTCAAACGGCGCAAACAAGCCCACGCCGGCATTCACGAACAGAATATCGACCTTAGAGGTCAGTTTGGCAACTTCCCCGTCGAGCCGGTTGACGTCGGCCATATTGCCGGCATCCGAAACGAACCCGGAAGCGCCTTCACCAAGGTTGCGTACGGCTTCCCGGACGGCGTCTTCCCGCCTGCCCGTGATGATGACCCGGGCGCCTTCCTTCAGGAACAGTTGGGCGGTAGCAAAACCGATCCCGCTGTTGCCGCCGGTGATGACGGCAACCTTTCCATTTAATTTTCCCATTTTTTACAGTGCTGTTTGTTACGTATTTGAATTGTCGGGACAAAGATGCGCCCGCCGGGAAAGGAGAACTGTTCCAAAAAACCGAAACTGGTCAAAACCGGTCAAAAGCCGTTCAGACCAGCATTTCATTCCGTCTTTGGATCAGGAATTGCTTGGGCGGAATGCCGTATTTCTTGTGGAATGCCTTGATGAAATGGGAGATATCGTCGTAGCCGGCTTCCATGGCGGTAGCGGTTACGGTGGTATGGTTTTGCGACAGGAGCTGGTAGGCCAGTTCCAGGCGCCTGTCGATCAGCCATTGCTTGGGAGCAACGCCGAATTGCCGTTTGAAATCGCGCCGGAAGGTGGAAATGCTCCTGCCGGTCAGGTACGCATAGTCCTCTACACCCAGGGATTTGTTGAAATTGGCGTTCATGAAGGTCTTCAAGGTCCTTTTTTCCTTGTTCTTGAGGTTCAGCAGGGCGCCGTTGAAGCATTCTCCCTGTTCGGAAATGCTGATCAGGTGGAGCAATTCGAAGAGTTTGGACCGGGTGAGCTTGTGGTGCGAATGGGACTTGTCCTTGTACAGGTGCAACAGGTTTTCGGTGAACATGCGGATATGGTCCGTATAGTCGAGCAACAGATAAGGCACGCATTTCTGTTTCGGGCTTCTTTCTTTCGCGGGCTTTATCTGCAGGGATTGCACGAATTCGTCGATCAGTGTTTCGTCAAAAAAGAATACGATGGCCTCAAAAGCGTCTTTTGACGGGAGGATATCGGAGATCATGTACAGCCCTTTCGGCAAAAAGACCATCTGGCCGGCATCGACATGCGTCAGGAATTCATCCCCGCTGGCTACCCGCAGGCGGCCGTTCAGCACCAGGGTCATGGCATGGGTGGAGACGTATCCTTCCTTTTGCACATCGACCTGGTAAAAAGCCTTGTGGATCACGCAGGAAAGCCCGTCGACCAGCACCTTTCCCACCTGGGGATTCTCGAAAAAAGATTGCGGCAATATTTTCATCATAGGACAAATCAAGTGCGATTTTCTTCAGAGAAGTGGTCGAAAGGAGCAAAAGTTGTGTTTTTCGGTCAAATTATGGGATTTTTCTGAAAGAACAAACGCCTGGTGTAGTCGTTGTGCAGATCGAAAAAAAAGAATCGCGAACAAAGGCGACCAACAGACCGAGAGTCAGGGTCAGGATATTGGCCCGGGTGAGCCATTTTTGCCAGAAGGAGAATTTGCGGTCAGCGATTGAATCCTATATTTTCAGTACTTTTGGAAAGCCATATTTAATCAAAATTGAGGAAATTTACACTATATCAACTGCTGATATTTCTTTGGGGAATTCATCCTTCCATCGCCCAGCAATTGCGTTTCGAAAGGTACACCATGGAAGATGGGCTTTCCAATCCCGGCACCTATTGGCTGAAAAGCCTTATCCAGGACCGGGAAGGCTTTCTCTGGTTCACCACGTTCAACGGCCTGAACCGTTTCGACGGCAAAAATTTCAAGGTTTTCCAGTACAATGACCAATTGCCTAAAAGTTTGGGCGACAACCTGACAACCGGCATATGTGAGGCGGATGACGGCCGGATCTGGGTTGGCACCGCTTCGGGCATCTATATCTTTGATCCGGTAACGGAAACTTTTGATTGCATCGAACCTGAACCGGATGAACCCGGGGGCCTTTGCGGCCGTCAGATCAATTTTATCGGTAAGGATCATGAGGGAAACATGTGGGTGGGAACCGGCTCGAACGGCGTGTGCCGATGGTCGCCGAAATCGGGGACATTCACCGGTTTCGGGAATTATTTCAAAGATGGGCTGGTTTTTTATCAGCAAAAAGACGGGACTATATGGGTAGGCAATATCGACGGCCTTCATCGGAAACTGCCGGGGAAGGACAGCTTTCAACTGGTTCGGCTGACCGCATCAACCCTGAATGGGCGCCCGCTTCCGGCTTCGGATATAGCGGAACTTCCGGACGGGCAACTTTTCATCGCTTCCTCGGGCTACGGTTTGTGGAAGTATGCGCCTGCCACGGGGCGATTCGAGGATCTGACGGCATCTTTCAGTCCTGAATTCTCAACTTCGCTGAGATGTCTTGTGACGGATAAAGCGGGCAGGATCTGGATGGGGGCAACCCGGGAGATCCAACGGTATGATCCGGTCACAGGGCTTTTTCATGCATTCCGGTTTGATGAGGACGATCCTGCCGGTGTTCCGTCGTTCCCAATCGCGGCAGGCTACGCCGATGCGGCGGGAAGTCTGTGGTTTAGTACATCCACAGGTGGGGTCATAGTTACCCATACCTCCGATAATCCGATTGAGATCCTGGGGGATATGATCATCTATGAAGCTGTCCGACTGGATGAAAACCGGCTTTTGATCAACGATGGCGAAAAAATTTGGACCCTTGATTGCAAGGCAAAACAACTCTTGCCGTCAGGAATTCCTCCCGAAATTTCAACCGACCCGATCCGGGATATCGCCCTCTCCGGGCAAAACGAATTATGGACCTTGAATAACAGGGATCAGATCATAAAGGTCTATAATTTTCAAACCGGAAAAATAAGGAGCCTGCCTGGAGGGAGTACATTGCTGAAAACCGACAGGAAAGGCAGGATATGGTCCGGGCTTAAATATTTCGATGAGGATCAGGGTGGGTGGATCCGCTTCTATCCGAAAATTGCAGGCTTCCCGGACTCTACGAAGGTAGAAGGCGCTGTTTTGGATCTGTACTTTGACGACAAAAACACCGCCTGGCTTGCTACCAACCTGGGCATTTTCCGCTACGATCCTGATAAGGACCGGGGCAGGCGTTATACATTATACCCCGGCGCCGGCCAGGCATCGGAAAGGGTGCAATTGATCTTCCCGGGGTCCGGAGGCCGGTTCTACCTGTCTACTACAAACGGATTGTCGATTTACGACCCGGTGGCTGATCGCTTCCGGAATTACAATCAAAATAACGGGCTGCTTCACAACCAGGTGACCACAGTAGTAGAGGATATTCACGGCCACCTTTGGATCTCCTCACCGAAAGGCCTGCAAAAATTCCTGCCCGAAACAGGCCAGTTTATAACCTATGGGATCAATGACGGATTCCCGGATCCATTATTCTATTTCCAACGTGCATACAGTGACCAGGCGGGGTATTTGTATTTCACAAGTGGGGAGAAATTGATCCGGTTTCATCCGGACAGCCTGAAGGAAAAGGATTACGCTCCTTCCGTCCGATTGCTCGACTTCTACCTGGACCATAAGGTCGTAAGAGTCGGCGTCCCTGATTCTCTATTGAAAAAACAACTGCATTTTTCCAACGGGATCCGGCTCCGGCATGACCAGTCTGATTTTGGATTCAGCTTTGTGATGCCGGTATTTTTTAAATCCGAAGGAGTCGAATATTTTTACCAATTGACACCTTACCAGACCGATTGGAGGAGCGCCGGAAACAGAACAGAGATCCACTATTCCAATATTGATCCGGGCCGGTATACGTTCAGGGTAAAAGCCCGAACTGCCGACGGATACTGGAGCGCAAAGGAAGCAACCTTCGGGCTGTATATCGCCCCTCCCTGGTGGGCCACTCCAGGCGCTTATTTCGGTTACCTGCTCCTGGTTTCAGGAGCTGCTTTGGCCATCTACCGGTTCAACCTGAACCGGCAGTTGGAACGTGCCCAGGCCAGGCATCTCAGAGAACTCGACACCCTGAGATCCCGGCTTTACGCCAATATCACCCACGAATTCCGGACGCCCCTCACCGTCATTATGGGTATGGCCGGCAACCTGAAGGGGCAGGAACTGGAAAAAAAGCTGATTCTCCGCAACAGCAACAGCCTGCTCCGGCTCATCAACCAGTTGCTCGACCTGTCGAAGCTGGATGCCGGAAAACTGAACCTTCACCTGATCCGGGCCAATATCGTCAGCTACCTGAAGTACCTCACCGAGTCCTTTTATTCCTTGACGGAAGAAAAACAGATCGACCTGTCTTTCCAATCCGGAGAAGAAACCCTGATCATGGATTTTGACGAGGAGAAGATCCAGCATATCGTCTTCAATCTTTTGTCCAACGCGGTCAAATTCACGCCCCCGGGCGGGGAGATCAGCATCCGACTTCGCAAAACGGATGAAGGGCGGCCATCCTGCCTTCAAATGGAGGTCCTGGACACCGGTATCGGGGTATCTCCCGAAAACCTGCCGCATGTTTTTGACCGGTTCTTCCAGGCCGATGACTCCCCGGTTCGCAGGAGCGGCGGAACCGGGATCGGCCTGGCACTTTCCAAAGAGCTTGTCGAACTGATGGGCGGGAATATTTCCATTCAAAGCGAATTAAATAACGGGACATGCGTTACCCTCCGGTTGCCCGTAAATCAGGAAGCCCCCATGGCCCATTGGGAAGCGCAGGTCATTTCGTATGCTCCACCAACCGAAGAGATCCGGGCAGGGCATCCAACTGAAGAGGCGGGATTGCCGGATAATCGCCCCCTGTTACTGATCATCGAAGACAACCGGGATGTGGTGCTATATCTGGAAAGCATCCTGACGGACAATTACCGCATCCTGACGGAAGCCGACGGCCAATCGGGTATGGACAAGGCCTTTGAGACTGTGCCGGATATCATCCTCAGCGATGTCATGATGCCTGAAAAGGACGGGTTCGAGGTTTGCCGTATCCTGAAAAGCGATCAGCGGACCAGCCATATCCCGATCGTCCTGCTGACGGCCAGGGCCGAACAACGGGATAAGGTCTCCGGGTTGAAATTCGGTGCGGACGCTTACCTGCAAAAGCCCTTCGACAAGGAAGAACTCTTCGTTCGCCTCGAAAAACTGGTGGAATCGCAGAAAAGGCTGCAGGAAAAATACCTGCGGCAAGGATTATCGGGATTTGACATGCAACCCGGCGACGATCTCGACGCCCAATTCCTGCACAAGATCCGGGAAGTAATCAGGGAAAAGATCGGCATTGAGGATCTTTCTCCCGGCGATCTGGGCAAAGCGCTTTACCTGAGCCAGATGCAGCTCTACCGGAAACTGAAGGCGCTGACCGGAAAAACGCCGACCTTGTTTATCCGGACCGTGCGGTTGCAGAACGCAGCCCAATTGCTCAAAACGACGGATCTCAATGTCTCCGAGGTTGCCTACGAATCCGGGTTTTCCGACCCTGCCTATTTCAGCCGGGTGTTTAAAGATGAATTCGGCATCACGCCAAGTTCTTTTCGCAATTAATTGAAAATCAGCTTGATTTGCAAACTCAGTCCAAAGGTTTGCAAAACCAGTCCAAGGGTTCGGCCTGAACCCGGTCATACCTTTACACCTGTCAAGATCCACTCTATCAGGTAATCCGAAATTAGCAACAAAAGTCCGTTCCCCATTCGACAGCAGGTTCCCGGATTGAAAAATTCGGCGGATAACTGTAAAGGGATAGTTTATCGCCCCTTTTCCATCTGCCGGTCAGACTCCTTTGGAATAAATTATTATTCACCTAAAATTTCTAATCATGAAAATCAAATTAAAAACCTTTAAAGTTATCGGGCTGCTATTGGTTCTGCTTTGTATCGCCAATGTTGGATGCGACCCCCCCAAAGAAGCGGTAATCGATTCAACTACCGGGTTGACACCCCAGCAAAACCAAATGTTGCAGTTGTGTTTGGGTGTGGGATATAGGGGGGAAGGCGGTTATGCCGACTTGAAGTATTCCACCACCAGCCTGTTTGACCCTGATCAGTTGAGTAAGTTTACGGAGGTTGTAATGGCGCCCAGGTATGATGGACGAATAGCTGAGGGGCGGTCGATAAGCGATTATGCCAACAGTTTATCCGTTTCGGTTTCTGTTAGCGGGAAATATGAACTTTTTTCAGGAAGTGCCAGCGCCAGCTTCAATCAAAGTTCTATGACCAATAACAATAACTCCTTTTTTACTTTGCTCGATGTCATAGGATATTACAGGCTGGATATCGATGCGAAAAAAGCACCTTTAAAATCTGCCGTAAAGAATGATATTGAACACATGGCTCCGGACCAGTTAATCGCTACTTATGGTACGCATTATGTACAATCCGCCTATGTCGGAGCCAGGGTTGCATTCAATACCTATATAGACCGTTCCAGGTTTACAAATGAATCTGATTTTGAGGCATCGGTCACAGCCGCATATGGGTCTTCCGTTTCCGGAAAAGCCAGCGTCGGATCAACCAATAAGGAATACATCGAGGAGTTCTCTAAAAATTCTACGGTTCAGGTCTTCGGCGGAGACCCCTCTCTGGCAGAAGCCATTGAAGAGAATGGAAACAAAAACGGAGGATATGACAACTGGAGAAAAACAATCAAGGATCATATGACTTTGGCGGATTATGGAGTGGCGGGGCTCCGGCCCATCTCGGAATTGGCTTCAACACCCGCCAGACAGAAAGCATTAGACGATGCCATTCAAAAATACCTGAAGGAGCATGGACTTCCGGGGCCCACCCCTCAAATCATGAAGAATAGTACGGTTATACTTCGCTCAAGCGACGGCCGTTGTGTGTCGCGTCCAATATTCTGGAGTTTTGTAGGGCAACAATGTTACAACCCCAAAATGTACTCGGAAGATAAAATTGGTGATTTTCGGGTAACCGGCTATTTTTCCTTTACTAATTCATCGGATCCACTGATGTCCAACAATAATGTAAACATCATGTTCAAAGAGAAAGAATTGGTGCCCAATTGGCCGGACGGCAACTATGCCAAAGAAACCAATGCCGACTGGCTCAATGCCAAATATTTGAAATTAAGCGGACCGTCGCCTGCATTTTCTGTGTATTGGAAAGATCCGGAAGATGCATGGACCGAATGGATAATCAAGAAAGTAAATGGAACAGACGGACCCATTTACAGTGGAGATGAGGTGTATATTTACAATAATGCTAAAAGCGAGTACCTGAATTTTCACGAGGACAATTATCTATGGGTAGATACATCCGATAAAATCAAAAATGGCAACCGAGGCGATGATAAATTTATCTGGAAATTTTATGTGGTGAACTAAAGGTTTCCGATCCCTCTGCCGGAATTACCGCAGGCATGTGATCTTTTCAGACCCGATCAACATGCTTGCGGTATTATTTCCTGCCCTTCCGCCCCTTCATTTTCTCCACATACATCATCTCATCCAGTTCCCAGGCCTCGAACAGATAGGCCCTAAGGATCTCTTCATCGATGCGGTCGCCCGGGTAAAAACGTTTGTTATACACCTGCTTGCGATTACCCCGGTCCAGGTAACCGATCTCGTCGGCCAGCAGGTAGCCGTAATTGAACCCGAACTCTACCCCGTCCCAGGATTTGCCGCCCCAGGAGACGGCGCCCGGCCAGATATAGCAAATGAGCTTGTAGCGGCGGTAGAACGGCACGTTGAAGCTCAGGCACTCTTCGATTTCGGGCAGACATTCGGTGATGAGGGTCCGCAATTGCTCGACGATTTCCAGTTGGTCTTCCGGCAAAAAACCGAGCAGTTCGCCGACCGTGGTGAAGTTTACATTTTGCATCGGCTTTTTTGATTGTTCCATTGCTTCATGGTTAGTTGTAAGTTGTAAGTCGTAAGTTGTAAGTTGTAAGTCGTAAGTTGTAAGTCGT
>CALMYQ010000156.1 GCA_937873655.1 uncultured Lewinella sp.
CGATTGGTTCGATTGTTCGATTGGACTAAAAGGCTAATTGGTTATCCCAATCGGATTATTCGGATTATTCGACTTAATCGATTCAATATTAAAATTGATGCGATTGTTCGATTGTTCGATTGGTCGATTGTTCGATTGGTCGATTGGTTCGATTGTTCGATTGGACTAAAAGGCTAATTGGTTATCCCAATCGGATTATTCGGATTATTCGACTTAATCGATTCAATTTTAAAATTGATGCGATTGGTTCGATTGTTCGATTGGTTCGATTGGTTCGATTGGTTCGATTGTTCGATTGGTCGATTGGTCGATTGGCTCCGCAGTGGACCGTAACCCTGAAAATGAGGGTGGTAATTTAATGGCTTACCAATCGGACCGTCCTTGGGGCCGGTCTCGCTTAGTAATCCGGCCAAACTCAACCCTCAAAACCGCCTTCGTCCCCTCCCCTACCTTGAATCGTTCATCTGCGCGCAGGCCGACCACCCAGGCGATCTCGCCGGCGGCGGAACACAGCAACCAGGTCCGCTCTTTATCAAACAGGCTGAGTTTGCGGTTGGAGAAAAAATCCTGTAATTTCTGCCGCTTGCCACCCATGCCGAGCGGATGGAACAGGTCGCCGGATTGCCAACGCCGCAAAGTGAGGGGGAAGGTGAGCTTGTCGGCATTAAAAAAGGCGATATCCGGATGATCAGGCCATTGATCCGGTCGGGAAACGGGATAATGAAACGCCAACCGGCCTTCAGGGAGGTCGAGGAGTTGGGTTTCCCGGGTGATTAAATAACTGTCAGCAGTTTGCTGTTGCGCCAGCGGTTCGATCAGCAACTGCCCGCGATCCCGGATCATTTTGTGGGTCGGACTGTTGAATACCGCGCCTGATTCGCCCGCATTCATGGCATCGCTGACCTGATTGGGCAGAAACCCGAATTCCCGGATCCATTCATACAACAGACTATCCGCGAAATGGGGAAAATCGCGGGATACGGCCAGGTCGATGACGGCGGTGTTTTCCCGGATGGATTTGTAGCGGCTGCCCAGTTCTTTTACCGCCCATTCATAAAGGCTAGCCGTAGCACTGAGGTGGTGGAAATTCCGGGCCGCCGTTTGCTCCAATCCGGGGTTGAGGTCCTTCAGTACCGGGATCACGTGGTGTCTGATCTTGTTTCGCGCGTATTTATCGGTATCGTTGGAGCTGTCCTCGCGGTATTCCAGTCCCGTTTCCTCCGCATAAGCGGCAATTTCTTCACGGGTGGCCCAAAGCAGCGGGCGGATCAGCCGGTTGCCGGTTTCGGGCACCCCAAGCAGGCCGCGAATCCCGGTCCCCCTCGTGAAATTGATCAGGGCCGTTTCAATGGAATCGTTGAGATGATGCGCTGTGGCTACCAGGTCAAAGTTATTGGCGATGCGGATTTCCTCCAGCCAGCCGTAACGCTGCTCGCGGGCCGTTTCGTGGATGCTCTTTCCCGAATCAAGGGCATCCTGTTCGGTATGGAAGTCGGCCCGAAAAAATGGGACCCCGTAGCGGTCCGCCAACGTCCGGGCAAATTCGGCGTCTCCGTCGGACGCTTCCCCCCTTAAGTGAAAATTGCAATGCCCGATCCCAAAATCCAGCTTGCTGCGAAAGGCGAGGTCGGCCATCACAACCGAATCGATCCCCCCGCTGACGGCCAGGAGCATCCGTTTCCCGGTGAGGCGGCGGGATTCTAGGTGGTTCGTCCAGGTGGTGAGGAAGGGGAACAAGGTTAAAGGTTAAAGGTTAAAGGGGGGTGAATGCAAAATGTAAAGGTGGAAATTTAAGGGTTTTAGGGGTAAAGGGGTAAATATACCTTAAAAATGGTTCCGGCGGGTAGGTTGTCGGATATGCGTACATGGCCACCGTGGGCTTTTACGATCTCTTTAACGATAAAAAGGCCCAATCCGGTTCCTTTGGTACTGCGGGTATCTTCATTGCCGACGCGATAGAACCGGTCGAAAACCCGGGCTTTTTCCTTATCGGGGATGCCGATTCCGTTGTCGGCTACTTCCAGGACCAGGTAGCGGTCTTCTTCCTGGTAAAGGCCGCATTCCACGATCGCGTCCACCGGGCTGTACTTTACAGCATTTTCCAGCAGGTTTTGCGCAACGGACGATAATCCCGTTTTATCCCCCTGCACTTTCGGCAATCCTTCTGCGATATGGGTGCGGAAAGCTGCATCAGGGTATTTCGACTGCAAATCGGCTATCAGTTCCTCCAGCAGTTCATCCAGGTGCAGGGGTTCCAGGGAAGGTTTGTAAGCCGATTCCAGGCGGGCAGACAGGAGCAGGTCGTTCACCAGTTGGGTCAGCCGGTCCACTTCCTGCAATCCGCTCCGGCTGAGCTTTTCGCGTTGTTCGTCGTTCAGTATCCTTTTCCGGAACGTTTCCAGGATCAGTCGGGCCGAAGCCAGCGGCGATTTCAGTTCGTGGGTAATGGACAGCAGAAAGTTGCGCTGTTGCTTGGCGGTCCGTACTTCTTTCACATAGCTGAGTTGCACCAGCCAGATCCCGCACAACAGGCTCAACACCATGAAGATCCCTTCTCCGAGGATCATCCAGGCCTGCAATTCGTATTTATGGTGCAATTCCTGATAAGCCGGATGCCCGGAGAAATCGCCGTTGATGGGGATCTCCTTTTTAGAGATCGCTACCAGGCGCTGAAATTCCATCTTGGCCAGGAAAGCATCCCGGTTTTTGGTCCACAACAATACCGACCACCAGGCGAATGCAAGTAGCATATAAGCCATCACCACATAGGAAAGAAGCCGGAGGCGGGGATTTTCTGTCATAGAAAGTTGTCAGTAGCGACGGAAAATTTTCCGTCGCATAAGTTGTAAGTCATAAGTCGTAAGTTGTAAGTTGTAAGTCGTAAGTCGTAAGTCATAAGTCATAAGTTAGGGTCGCAAAACTCAGCTCAGGCAAAAATCCCGTCCAAAGCCCGGCAAATGGTCTCAGCGGCGATTGCCAGATCTTCAGGGATATGGGCCGAACTGACAAAACCGACCTCATAACCGCTGGGGCCAAGATAAATACCTTCCTGGAGGAGTTCAAAGTGCAGGCGTTTGAAATGTTCCATTCCGGCCGGATCAATGGCGGCTGCCGTCCGTATGGTATCCCTGGAAAAGGACAACCAGAAAATGGAGGCGATATGCGGGATGGAAACAGGATAACCCTTCTCATCACAATGGTCATGGATCATCCGGACAAAATCCGCCGTTTTGCGCGCCAGTTCCTCATAAAATCCAGGCTCCAGCAATTGCCTGAGGGCAGCGTATCCCGCTGCCATAGCCACGGGATTAGCCGACAGGGTGCCCGCCTGGTAGACCGGGCCGTCGGGCGCGACATGCCCCATAATTTCAGCGCTTGCCGCATAGGCTCCGACCGGCATGCCGCCGCCAATGATCTTACCAAAGGTAATGATATCCGGTTGAATATCGTAATGACCGGCGGCGCCTTCAAAGCCCACCCGGAAGCCGGATATCACTTCGTCAAAGATGAGCAGGATGCCGTAGCGGGTGCATTGTTCGCGCAAATATTGCAGAAACGACCGCTGCTGCAGCAACAAGCCGTTATTGGCCGGTACCGGTTCGATGATGATGCAGGCGACTTCCTGCCCGGATTGTTCCAGCAACCGATCCAACGCGTCCGTATCATCCAGCGGCAATACCAGGGTATCCCCGATAAAGGCGTCCGGGATGCCCGCCGAGGTACTCACGCCGAAGGTGACCAGCCCGGAGCCGGCCCGCACCAGCAGCGAATCGACATGGCCGTGGTAACAGCCTTCGAATTTCAGGATCTTGTCGCGCCCGGTCACACCCCGTGCAAGGCGGATGGCAGACATGACCGCTTCCGTTCCCGAACTGACGAACCGCATCTTTTCGATGTAGCGATGGTTGGACAGGATCAGCCGGCCCAGTTGGTTGCCCAGGGCAGTCGGCGCCCCGAAGGACGTGCCGTTGGCGACCGCTTCAATGATGCTTTCCCGGATCCGTTCGTTGTCGTGCCCCAGGATCAGCGGGCCCCAGGAACAGCAAAAATCCGTAAAACCGTTGCCGTCTTCGTCCCAGATGCGGCTCCCCTTTCCCTTCCGGATGAACAACGGCGGGCCGATCACAGATTTGAACGCGCGAACAGGTGAATTCACGCCGCCCGGAAAAAGGGTCTTTGCCTCATTGAAGAGCGCTTCAGAGCGTTGTCTGGATATTTTGTGGTGGATTTGCATACTTTGGTTTGGTTTATTTTGGTTTATTTTGGTTTATGATGGTTTATGATGGTTTATGATGGTTTATGATGGTTTATGATGGTTTATTTTGGTTAGCGGCAACAACAAACAACAACAAACAACAATAAACAACAACAAACAACCATTTCCTCATCAACAAAGGTATAACCTGGGGCTCCCAAAAGCGCGTCCGCGATGTAATTTCTTCGTCAAACTAGGGGTCGAGGCATATTCCGTCGGCGGTTTTGTACAAAACAGGCCGTTTTTTCGTTTCTTTGTAAGACCAATGGAGGCAAGCATATATAGAAAATCATGGCAATAGAAATCGGCGCCTACATAGCAGAGTTGCTGTACGAACATGAGAAAGTTGCCGTACCGGGGTTGGGCGGTTTCATAAAAGTGTACCAGCATGCGGTGGTTGACCACGTGCAGGAGCAGATCTTTCCCCCGACCGAGGAGGTCAAATTCAACCCGAACCTGGCCTTTGACGACGGTTTGTTGATCAATAAAATTGTTGAAGACCACGGCCTTTCAGTGGAAGAGGCAGAAAAGGAGATACAGGGATTTGTGAACGAGCTCAAGGAGGCTGCCGATCGCCGGGAGATCATTGTTCTGCCGGGTGTAGGCCGCCTGTACCGCAGCGGCGAAAGCCAGTTGAACCTGTTGTCCGATCACCAGAATTTCAGCACGCAACTCTTCGGTTTGGCCCCGGCCAAAGCTTTGCCCGTTGCCAAAATCGAATTCATACCGACCGACAGCGGCATTTCTTCCTCAGCCGGCAAGAAACCGGCCGTTATGCCATGGACTGTCCGGCTCACCACCTGGGCAAACCGCCACCTGTGGCTGGTACTGGGCATTGCTGCCGTTGCGATCCTGGCCACTGCCTGGATTCTGTTCCGGGAGCCGGAATCCCAGCTCTCTTCGGCTCTCAATCCGCCGGAAGACCGGCTGAATGTCCGCCCCTCGGATCCGCCGGCGGCTGCCGAACCTGAGCCCGGGACCGGCAATGCGGAGGAAAATCAGCAACAAGCTGCCGCCGCCACGGATGACGAGGACGATGACACGGAAGCGCCTTCCCTGGCGCCCGGCCAAAAGGAATGCCGCATCCGGATCGGCAAATTCGGCAGTGAGTCCAATGTCAAGAAGCTGGTGGAAAAGCTCTACGACGCCGGTTTTGAACCGTATACCCGGCCGGCAGGCAGCCTGACGGAGGTCGGCGTCCAGTTTGCCTACGAGACCCAGGCCGATATCGACAAGAAGCTGAAAATCGTCCAATCCAGGTTTGAGAAAAAGGCGGTTATTGCTGAACAGTGACCGGGCCTGCCAACGATTTATGCCGCGGACTGCGTCTATCCGGAAAAAGGCATTTCCATTATGAAAAGGTTGATCATTTTCGCACTGTTCGCCGCCGTTTTATTGGCGGCCGCCTGTGACAAGGAATCCAAAAATTACGGCGACTTCGACGAAGGCCTTCTTCTGGGGCAGGATTTCCGCAGGTGCGTATCCCCAATCTGCAGCGGTTGGTTCATCGAGATCAACGGAGACACCCTTCGGTTTCTGGGTTTTCCGGAAAACAGCGGAATCGCAAACGCCGATTTGGACCTCTTGCCGTTGCCGGTGCTGGTCAAATGGACTCCCTATGCCGATCCCGACTTTGCCGATGTGCAGGGTCTGATCACCGTTACCGAGATCCACAAACAATAAGTGATCAGATATCGTAGGTCAGCTCTACATCCGGACTGGTGGGGTGCGACTGGCAGGTCAGGATATAGCCGTCGGCTACTTCTTCCTCGTCCAGCGCGTAACAAACTTCCATTTCCACGGTGCCTTTCAGGAGTTTCGCCATGCACGTAGAGCAGGAGCCTGACGTACAGGAATAAGGCGGGTCGTATTTCAGATCGATCAATCCGTCGAGGATGGTTTTGCCTTTGGGCAGGGCGAATTCTATCCATTGCCCGTTCAGGCCCACCCGAACCCTGGCATCGGTCATACCTTCCACCTTGGCGCCATCTCCGGGCAGAACATTATTGTTGAAATGTTCGATATGGATATTGTCCTTGTCGACGCCTGAAATCACGAGTTCGGCCTTGACGATATCGATCATTTCGCCGGGGCCGCAAATAAAGTATTCGACCTGTTTGACCGGGGAGGGGTATTCGGCCAGGAATTTCCGAACTGCGGCGGCGTCAATCCGCCCGCGCGATCCCTGCCAGGATACGGCGCCTTTGGAGAAGAGGCCGGAGATCCCTTTCGGTTTTTCCCGGTTGGGTTGGCTCAGGGTGTGCCGGACCGTCAGCTGGCCTTCGTAGCGTTTTTCCAGGGTATCCAGCTCCTCCTTAAACAAAATGGTTTCTTCGCTGCGGTTGCCGTACAGCAGGAACACCGCGCTCTGTGGCTCATCCTCGAGAATGGTTTTGAGGATGGAGAAAAGCGGGGTAATGCCGCTGCCGGCGCCAAACAGGTAATAGGTCTTTCGCTGTGCCGGGTTCAGTTGGGTAAAAAAACGCCCTTGCGGCGGCATGACCCCGATCGTCATCCCGGGCTGCGCATTGTCGAAAAGGTAGTTGGAAACCAGACCGTTCCGGACCCGTTTGACGGCAACCGTCGGGAATTCCTCGTGCGGCGAGCTGCACATGGAATAGGCCCGCCTCACTTCGCGGCCGTTGATGTGCAATTTCAGGGTAAGGTATTGGCCTTGCCGGTATTCAAAAACCGGCTTCAATTCGACGGGAATTTCAAAGGAGATGACAACGGCATCCTCCGTTTGCTTGCGTACCTGCCTGATTTTGAGCGTATGAAATTCTGAAACCATATTATAATTCAGGGCGATTAACGTTAAATTTGTCCGAATGAAAAACGCTTAACCTTACACAAGGTTTAAGCCAAACAGCTTTTACATATGTGGCGCGACATCAAATACTTCCTGGCCTATATCCTGCCGGCCAGCGCTTTCTGGGGCATTTACCGCGGCGGCTGGCATTCCTTTCTTACCCTGCTGATCGCTTTTGCCGCCATTCCTTTACTGGAGGCCCTCCTTCCCCGATCTGCGGGCAATATTCCGCCTGCTGAGGAAGCAACACGTTCAAAACGGCGGCTTTTCGACTGGCTGCTCTACCTGAACATCCCGCTCTTGTGGGGATTGCTCCTGTATCTGGCCCATACCGTCCAGGCCGGCGCGCACGCCTGGTGGGCGGTACTGGGCATGACCCTTAGCACCGGTTTGATCGCGGGCACTTCGGGCATCAATGTCGGTCACGAATTGGGTCACCGACAGGATAAATCCGAACAGGCCATGGCCAAGTTGCTGTTGTTGCCTGCTTTGTACATGCACTTTTTTATCGAACACAACAAAGGGCACCACAAACACGTCGGCACCGACGCAGATCCCGCATCCGCCCGCCGCGGAGAGAGCTTGTACGCCTTCTGGTGGCGTTCGGTCAGAGAGGGATATCTCGATGCCTGGCGCCTTGAAAGGCAAAAACTCCGGCGCGAAGATAAAAATTTTTGGAGCCGGCAAAACGAAATGATCCGTTTCCAGGTTTATCAGGCGCTTTATATGGTTGGGATGGCGGTCGTTTTCGGCAAGGCGGTTGTACCTTATCTGCTGGGCGTGGCCGTGGTCGCCTTCCTGCTGCTGGAAACCATCAACTACATCGAACACTACGGCCTGCGGCGTCGATTGCTGCCCAACCGGCGTTACGAGCCGGTCAGCCCGAAACATTCCTGGAATTCCGACCATGAGATCGGCCGGATCATGCTGTACGAACTGACCCGGCACAGCGATCACCATTACAAGGCGAGCCGGAAATACCAGATCCTGCGGCACTGCGAAGAAAGCCCGCAGTTGCCGATGGGATACCCGGCAGCCGTCCTGCTTGCGCTGGCGCCGCCGTTGTGGTTCAGGATAATGGATAAGAAACTCTAAACGTAGGCTGTTCAATTTGACCGCAAAACCGGCCTGCGTTTTTTTGTATGGGTGAAGGTACCCCTACACAACCAGCCCATTAGGGTG
>CALMYQ010000157.1 GCA_937873655.1 uncultured Lewinella sp.
ATGATGATGCGTCGCTTTGTCATAAATGGAACGCATGATGATGCGTCGCTTTGTCATAAATGGAACGCATGATGATGCGTCGCTTTGTCGTAAGGTATTAATTGGCTTCTCAATCCCTGGGGGCTTAAGAATCCGGGCGGATTCCTAAATAACATAGGTGCGCTGCCCGGGAGGTAAAGGTATGCATCCTTCGAACCTGCCGGGCACGGGGATGTATTCCAGGACTTCCGAAGCGCCGGCTTCGGAGGTGAAATAGCCGATGAGGGTCAGTTCCTTTAATTTGCGCCAGGCAGCCTGGGGCGGGGTGAGCGGTTCTATTGCCTCGCGGGCTTCCGCATCCAGTTTTTTGAGGAATGCCGTTTGTTGATCAACCGGAAGCCGGAGCAACCCGCCGGCATCAGTGTCCAGTTGTACCAGCCCGGCAGTCCACGCTTCGCGGTCCTCCGCCGGGGTGCATTCCTGCAAAATGGTATAGATGAATCCGGGTACGCCGACTTCGGAGGCGGCGGGGGTGCCGGTTTTGGGCAGGATCAGGTCGCATAATTGCGTCACAAGCGATTCCTGTTCCGGGGTGAGGAAGGTGCTGGACGGCGGTATCGGACCGGTTTTGCATCCGGACAGTACAGCGGCGATGGTGGAAGCGCTGACGGCTCCTCCCAGCAAAACGGCGGTTCTTGCGATGGCTTCTCTTCGATTCATAAGCGATTTCAGACCTGTTCAGCGTAAAAATAAGAACTGTTGCCGGCCTTTTCACAAAAAAAGAAGCGGATTTATCCGGCCATTGGCGGTAACAAATCGCGTAAACGCCTGATATACCCCTGAAACATTTACAAATCCAACCCACAATGTCAGAAAAATCCTATATTTACTTCAAAACCAGCCCAAGCACCATGAGAAAATCCGGCCTGATTACCCTTTTAGCCTTATTTGTCTTTTCAACAGTTTCAACCCAGGTACCCGGGATTATCTTTCAGGAAAACTTCAATTCCAACCCCCCCGGGTGGGCCCAGGTTCCTTCGCCGAATGCGCCGGGGCAGGTCTGGCAGTGGACAGCGGACGGAACCGGAAAAACCGGCCCGCATTGGGGTAATCGCAGCCCGATTAACAGTATATCCGGACCGGGGGCGTTCATCTTCAACTCGGACGCTTATTACTCCTCCGTCAGCAATAATTATCAGGATGCGGCGATTGAGATGCCGGTGCTGGACTGTTCGGGAGCAGCCGGCGTCTATCTTACTTTTCAACAATATTACCACAATTTGTCTTCCATCACCAGCGTCGATATCAGTTCGGATAACGGCGCGTCCTGGACGGGAATCCCTATCAATAACACGGTGGCGCCCTTGCAGGAAACGCTCAACGGTGAACGGGTAATCCTGAATATCACTTCCTACGCAGCTGGTTTTCCGCAGGTCAAGATCCGGTTCCGGTTTCAGGGGAATCTGTTTTTCTGGATCATTGACGATATCCTGATAACCGACGGCCTGCCCAATACCGACATCGGCATTACCGGGATCGCTCAACCTCTTGATCCTTGCCTGCTTACCAACCACGAATCGCCAAAGTTGGTGCTGACCAATTACGGCCAAACAGCCATCACCCAGTTTCAATACAGATATACCCTGAACGGCACGCCTTCAAGCGTTTTTAACGGTATTTACTCACCGCCGCTACAACCCGGCGAGACCAGGGTCTATGATCCGTTCCCCCATGTGAATCTCAATATTGATTTGGGGGACAATACCGGGTACGTGCTCCAGTTTCAGGTCACTACGACCGGGGATTCCACGCTGATGAACAATTCCTATCTGGTCGAACTGCCGCCTTGCCCTATCGGGACGGATACGTTGGGCGGGCCCTATATCGGCAACCAGTTGATTGTAAAATTTATCGCCGGAACGACCGATTCGGAAAAGGATGTAATCCGTAACAAATACAATGCGGTCCTGACTGATCAATGTCTTTGCGACCCCGGATTGGAACTTTGGGACGTGGATCTCACGGGTAGCGGGATCACTATTGAAGGGGTCAAAGACCAGGCTTCAAGCGAATCAAAAATTGAGGATACCGGGTTCAATTATATCGTGAAACTCGACAGGCCCAAGGATGAAGGAGAAACACCCGGAGAACAGGCCGGCCAGGGGCCTGACGGGGAGGTGATCAGGGTAGCCATTATCGACTCCGGTGTCGATTTCCCTCATTACGACCTGAGTACTTCCATCTGGACCAATGACCAGGAGGAAGCGGATCCCTTGTCACCTGACGACGACGGCAACTGTTTTGATTATGATGACAAGGGCCAGAATTTTGTCAACAGCGGCACGATCCCGCAGGATGATAACGGACATGGCAGCCATATCGCAGGCATTATTGTCAAGGACCTGACCTTGATCCCCTGCGCCCGGGTTGAATTTATTTCCCTCAAGGTGATGAATCAAAGCGGTGCGGGCAATCTGTTTCATACGTTGTGCGCCATTTACTACGCTTCCGACAAGCAAACGGACATTATCAATTACAGCGCCGGATATGTCGGACAAGAATCCAGCATGTTCCGGGCTGCAATCGACTATGCGAAGAGCAAGAATGTCATTATAGTCGCCTCCGCCGGTAATGAAGGGATGGACAACGATATGTTCCCGCATTACCCCAGCCAGTTCAGCGGCACGGGCAGCAATGTGGTATCCGTGGCTGCTTTCGACGATCTGGCAGGCGGACTGGCCAATTTCTCCAACAAAGGGCAGGTAGTGGACATCGCGGCGCCTGGAGTGAGTATTCTGAGTACTATCCCCGGTCAATCGGATAATCATGGTTTCGGCATCAAATCGGGGACGTCCATGGCGGCAGCTGCGGTTTCCAGGCAACTGGTGCTGTTCAAGGCCGCCAATCCGACGGCAACTTATAATGAGGCCATTCAGTTTCTGTTGAACAATGACGGGCCAAATATTTTAGGGATCGGCGGAGGATTGTTGCATGAATTTGGAAACTGTACCGTCGGCGTTAAAGAGTCGGGTTCCAGGCAAGAAACACCGATAATGGCTTTCCCGAATCCGTTTTCTGATGAATTTGGGATCGAATACGAATGGCCTGAAAATGAAGCCGTTCAATTGTCGGTATTCAATGCATATGGTCAACGGATCAAGCAGACAACGGTTGCGCCTGGATTCGGCGTTCAAATGTTAGGAATTGACAGCCGGAACTGGCCGGCCGGCACCTATTTTGTTTTTATGGAATCGCCGCATTACCGGGCCAGGGAGGTGGCGATTAAACAGCGGTGATTAACTTTGTGCAAAAGGGGGCATCTATGCATCTAAATAGAATTCTGCCGGCGGTGGCTGTCTTGTTGACGGCGCCGCTTTGGCTGTTTGGCGCGGATACGCTTCGCGCGCGTGGCTTGGTTCAATCAGCCGATGCCGCAGCTGAATCCGGTGACCGCGAAAAGGCCGCCGATTACCTCGACCAGGCTGCCGCCATCTGGAAACAGGAAAACCTCACGAATTACCTGGAAACGGCATTGAAAGCGGCGCTCCTGCATGACAACACGGAAACACGAAAAGAAGCCATTCGACGGGCGGATCTGCTGGCTGCGGAGATCAATCCGGAAACCTTTCCATCGAAACCCATTCTCGGTTATTTCTATCACAAATATGCCGCACTGTACCACAATGACGGCCAGTTTGAGAAAGCCCTGGAGATCTACCGGTTGGCCTTGACGGTTCGGAAGTCATTGGATGAAAACAGCCTGGACGCGGCCCTGACGGCTAACAATATGGGAATTGCCTGCCGGAGCCTGGGCCGGTACGAAGAAGCCATCGGCTACTTCCAGTATTCAGCCGGCATCCGGGAAAGGCGGAAGGAATCGTTATTGAGCGGCCGGGTATGGTTTGAGATCGGCCGGCTGTACGAGACCATGGGGGATTTTGACGCAGCAGCCAGCGCGTTCAACCGGGCTCTGGATTTTTACAGCCAATCAAAAAAAAACAATGCCTATTACCTCAACGCCGGCGGGGCCTGGTTGTCGCTGGGCAATGTAGCGAATCGCGCGAATGACCCTAAACGGGCAATCAATTGCTATCTGAAGGCGGAAGAACTTTTTGCCCTGACGGATGAAAAAGAGGAAAAACAATGCCTTTGTTATCAAAACCTGGGCAATATTTACGACGACCTCGAGGATTGGGATAACGCCCTGAAATATTATCATAAGGCGCTTGACCTGGCCCGCAAAACGCAGCAAAGCGAAAGAGCGGCCTTTATCGAGAGCAACCTGGGGTTCACGCTGACCCGCCAAAACAAGCTCAAGGAAGCAAAAAATTACCTGGAAACATCCCTCGGGCATTTCAAAACCCTTTTTGAAGCCCAATACGACCCGGAATACGCCAAACCGCTTGTCAACCTGGGGGATGTTGACACGGCAAACCAGCATTACACCGATGCCCTCCGGCATTATCACGAAGCGCTTCAGCAGGTGATCCCTGTTACCCGCAGTATGAACTGGCAACAGGACCCCGAACTAAACGATACCACGCTCACCCTGGGCGAACCCTACTACGTGCTGGCTTACCTGAAGGCCAAGGCCAGAGGCTGGCAACTGCTCGGATTTCACGAAAAAAACGCTGACTACCACCGGCATGCCATCTTCATGTACCGGCAGGCGGTGGCGTATCAGGACCGGATCCTGCGGGAAATGATCGCCGATCAATCCCGGCTGATCTGGTTGGAACAGTCGAGAGCCATGTTTGAAAACGCCCTGAGAAGCTGTTTCGCCATCGGCGATGCTGCGGGCGCTTTTTATTTCATGGAAAAAAGCCGGGCGGTTTTGCTGCTCGATGCGCTGCTGGCCAACCGGGCCCGCAACCTGATTCCCGACAGCCTGAGCCAAAAAGAAAGCGCCTTGAAGAGCAGGCTGGCGGATGCCCAGCAAGCGATGGCCGCCGATCCGGGAAAACCGGACCTCCGACAAAACCTGCTGGATGCGCAAAGGGCCCTCAACGATTTTTTGAAACAGCTCAGCCAGTCCTATCCCCAGTACCACAACGCCCGGTATAACGCCGATGTGGTTGGGCTGGAGACCGCCCGGATGGAATTGTTGACCGAAGGAAAATCCCTGATCGTCTACTTTTACGGAGAATCCAACCTGTACGCCTTGCGTTTGCCCTGGTCGGGCGAGCCGGTGCTGACTTCCGTGCCAGCCGACAGTGCATTGAAGAACACGCTCAGGGACTACCTGCAGCAATTCTCTCCGGCCAACCGCTGGAATATGCGACCCGATATCTTTGGATTGACAGCCTCAACCCTCTTTGACAAGATCTACCGCCCGGTCTATTCGCCGGACGACAGCCAGGTGATCATCATTCCGGACGGCGAACTCGGATACATCCCGTTTGACGCCCTGTTGGTTTCCGCCTCCGGGCAGGGCGGCTGGAAATCGCTGGATTACCTGGCCCGGCACCAGGTTTTGCAACAGGGCTTTTCGGCAGGCGTGCTGGTCAGCCAGCAACAATTGGGCTACAGCACCAAAACAAACTACCTGCTGGCTCCCGGATTCGCTTCGGGCGAACAAGGGCAGGCGCCGTTGCCTTTTGACGGATTTTCCGGGCAGGACAACGGCAATATGACGGTTTTTACCGGTGCGGAGGCCCGGCGGAGTTTGCTGAATAACTGGACTAAAGGCGGAGAGATCCTGCATTTCTTCACCCATGCCGAAGCCGGCGACCATCCCCGGATCTATTTCATCGATTCGCTCCTGCAATTGCCGGAACTTTATGCAACCACCCTGCCTTTCGACCTGGTAATCCTCAGCGCCTGCGAGACCAATATCGGTCAACTGGCCAGGGGAGAGGGCGTGATGAGTTTGTCGCGCGGGTTTGCCTATGCCGGCGCAGCCAGCCTGATGGCCAGTCTCTGGCAGGTAAAACCGCAGGCCAGCGCGGAGATCCTCAACCGTTTTTACGCCCTGATCAAGGGTGGCAATACCCGTGCGGGCGCGCTGCGGCAGGCCAAAATCGATTACCTCGAATCGGCGCCAGAGATGCGGGCCATGCCGAGCTACTGGGCCGGTATGGTCATGAACGGCAAAGACGGAAAAGTGCCGTTGAGCGGCAAACCCGGATGGCTGATCTGGGGCATCGGACTGTGCCTTGCAGCGGGGGCGGCCTTTCTTGCCGGAAGACGAAAAAAAACAGCCGCCCTGATCCTGACCGGGATGACATTGGGGTTGAACGCCTGCAAGCCGGACGGACCGGAATGGAAGCTTACCTGGTCGGAAACCGGCAATCCGGCGGATGTTGCCGCTGTTTTTCCCTCTTTGTTTCAAAGCGGCGACGGGAAATTATGGCAAACGTGGCTGCATGAGCCCGATACCCTGAGCAGGCTCATGATCGCCGGCCGGGGGGAAAGCGGCTGGTCGGTCCCTGTGCAAATCGCATCGGACCCGGACTGGTTTGTCAATTGGGCGGATTTTCCGGCGGTATTTGCCAGAAATGACAGCTTCCTGGCTACATACGTATTAATGCGGCATGGCGAAGGCGGGGTTTATGCCTACGATATCGGCCTGTACCTGAGCCCGGATGCGGGACAAACCTGGCGGGGTCCGCTGGTACCGCACAAGGACGATACGGCCACGGAACACGGGTTCGTTTCCATGACCGCGTTGCCGGACGACCGGATCGGGCTTGCCTGGCTCGACGGCCGCAATTATGCCGTTCAGAGCGGAACGCCCGAAGGAGGGGAAGCGGATATGACCTTGCGGTTTGCCGCCGTCGACCGGGAGGGAAACCTGAGCGATGAAGCTGAACTGGACGGCCGGACCTGTTCCTGTTGCCAGACCGATGCTGCTACCCTGGCCGACGGAAGCGTAGTGGTCGTGTACCGGGACCGGTCGATGGCGGAGGTTCGGGATATCGCCCTGGTGAAGCGACAGAACGGTGTCTGGTCGGAACCCCGGCTTGTACATGCGGATAACTGGACCATTGAAGGGTGCCCCGTGAACGGGCCGGCGGTGGCAGCTTCCGGCAACCGGTTGGCGGTGGCCTGGTTTACCGGAGCAGGGGAGCGCCCCGGCGTTTTTCTGATCTGGTCGGAGGACGGCGGAGACAGTTTCGGGCAACCCGTACAAATCGATAAAGGCAATCCGGAAGGTCGCGTTGACGTACAGCTGCTGGACGGCGAAAGAGCGCTGGTCAGTTGGGTGGAAAAGGAAAAGGGCGGCAAGGGCGGGCTTCGGTTGTCGGTAGTTGACCGGTCGGGGCAGATGCTCGCGCAAGACCGCGTTGCCGATTTCGATCCGGCGCGGAGCAGCGGATTTCCCAGGCTGGCGGCGCTGGACGGGCGTTTTTTTCTGGTCTGGACCCAGGTGGGGGAGCGGGCGCGGGTACGGATGGTGGAGGGGGAGTGAGGGGGTGAGAGGGTGAGAGGGTGAGAGGGTGAGAGGGAGTCAACAATCGATATGGAGATAAAAGTAGTAAAGGGCGATGAAGCCAGGGCGCATATAGAGGCGCTTGGACGGCTCAGGATAAGCGTATTTCGGGAGTGGCCGTATTTATACGACGGGAATATGGCGTATGAGCGGGATTACCTGGAGGCATTTGTGACGTCAAAAGACAGTGTGCTGGTATTGGCGATGGATGGAGGCCGGGTAGTCGGCGCTTCTACGGGGTTGCCGTTGGCGGCGGAAACGCCGAACATTGCCGGGCCGGTGGAAGCAGGAGGATATGACCCTGAGCGGGTGTTTTACTTCGGGGAATCCGTACTGGAGCCCGCTTACAGGGGGCTGGGGATCGGCGTGGCATTCTTTCATTACAGGGAGCAACATGCCAGGCAATTGGATCGTTTCCATTGGCTGGCCTTTTGCGGGGTGGTCCGGCCGGAAGGCCATCCGTTGCGGCCTGCGGGTTATGTCCCGCTGGACCGGTTTTGGCAAAAGCGCGGATTTGGGCCTACGGATCTGTTTGCCCGGATCGGGTGGAAGGATATCGATGGTGCGGAGGAGACGGAAAAGCCGTTGAGATTCTGGATCAAATCCCTGGATCGGGGCATATGAGCCAAAAATAACGGGTATGTATATGCTTTTGCGCGAACGGCGTGCGAAAGTTCCTATTTTTGCGAAGAATTGCCAGATTTTGATCACTAACCAATGTTATATGAAAATTTTGAAAAAGATCGTTTTTTTCCTTTCGATGGGATTTTTGACCGTTCAACTGAATGCTCAGAGCGAAAAGCTGCTCGACGCTGTCGCCCAGGAAACCTGCGATTGCATCAAGGATAAAGATGTCTCCAAAATGACGACGGAAGAGCTCCAGGTAGAACTGGGCATCTGCATGATGGGCAGTCTGGGGACCCATCAGAAAGAGATGGGCGGAAGCCTTGACCTGACCAACCAGGCCTCCATGCAGGCGTTCGGTGAGAAAGTGGGCGTGCGAATGGTTGCCAAATGCCCGGAACAGATGATGAAGGTCGTTTCTTCTACGACTGCAACAGAAAAAGGCGCGGATAACATCGCTGTGGTAGAGGGCAGCTTCAAGCAGGTTGAAGGCACGGAACTGACCTATATCATCCTTGAGGAAGCCGACGGCAGCCAGCAGCGGCTGTTGTGGTTGCGACCCTTTGAAGGGGAGGAGCTGCTGAAAGGCAACCCCGGCGCACTAAAAGGAAAGAAAGTTGTTATTGAATATACACCCATTGAATGTTATTCCTCCCAGGCTAAAAAATATGTAACAAGGAAGGAAATCGTTTCTCTGAAACCGGCAAACTGACCCTGTTCATTGTGTTCACCCCGACTGGCTACACACATTTCTTAATTTAAACCATTTTACAACTATCTGGAAATGAAGCTCAGCGGAATTTTTCAAACTACTTTCTTCTGTACGGTTATTTTAGCGGCAGGTTGCGGCTCGGAAGCCAAGGAATTGGATGCTGCCGATCTGATCGGACGCTGGGACGTTCGGGAAGCTTTGAGAAACGGCCAACCCACCGGGACCCTCGATCAATTGTACTTTGAATTTTTTGAGGATGGTACCATGCGTACCAACCTGCCCAATATGGAGTCCGCCACTTACGTCGTGGAAGGGAATCTGATCAAACAGCGGGAAAGCCCCATTCAGACCGATTATACCATTGAAAGTCTGACAGATACAGCGATGGTGCTGACCACGACGATCAGCAATTACCCCTTCAGGTTCACAATGTCGAAAGTGGTGATGGAGAAATAGCGGAAAACTGACTTTTGCAGGATATTTTTTGGAGAGGACGCCCAATTCGTGTAAATTGTGGTAAAATTATCCTTATGCGCCGGCTGTTGACTGTTACGCTTCTGGCTTTGTTATTCTGGCAAAGCGCATCCGCATTGGATGCCAGCGTTTCCTATGCTGTTTTCAAAAGTGCGGAAAAACCCTATATCGAGGTTTACCTGCACATCGTTGGTTCTACCAGCACTTTTGCCAAAGTGAATGATTCCCTTTATCAGGCCAGGGTGGAGGTCCTGATCTTGTTTGAAAGGGACAGCCAGGTCGTCAAATTCGACAAATTCCAGCTCAACAGCCCAATGACGGCCAATCCGCTGGATTTCGTCGACCTGAAACGCTATGCGCTGGATTCGGGCGAATACCAATTCTCCGTCGAGATCTCGGACATGAACCGCAAGGGTAACGCGCGTACCTACCAGACCATTGTGGAAGTCGATTTCAACGGCGGGTCGGTAGAGCAATCCGATATTGCCCTATTGGCCAGCGTGGAGAAAAGCCAGGAAGCCTCCGCTTTCCAGAAGAACGGTTACATTATGGAACCGGCGCCCTACAATTTCCTGGGTAAAGGCGCAGACAAACTGACCTTTTACCAGGAAATTTACCATACGGATCAATACCTGCCCGAAGACTTTGTGCTTACCTATACCATAGAAGCCGTACAGAACGGCGAAACCAAAACCATGCTGATCGGGCACAAGAAGCATAGCCCTGCCGAAGTCATACCGGTGCTGATGCAGCTGGATATCTCCAAGATCCCCTCCGGCAACTATTATTTGGCCCTGGAGATCCGCGACCGCTACAAAAAGCTGATCAGCCGGAAACAGGTTTTTTTCCAGCGCAGCAATCCTTACCTGTGGCAGAGCGAGGAAGAACTGGCCGCAACCGATATCTCCAATGAATTCGTCCAGCAACTGACGCCGGAGGAACTGGAATTCGGCCTGCGTGCACTGGGGCCCAAAATCCCGCAAACGGACGTTGAAGCCGTCAACATGATGCTGCAGGCCAAAAATGCCAACGCACAGCGCATGTACCTGTTCTCCTACTGGGCCCAGCGCTATCCCGCCAACCCTGAACAGGGCTATAAAGCTTATATGGAAGTCGCCAAAGCGGTGAACAACCTGTTTGAATCCGGGTTCCGGCACGGCTTTGAAACCGATCGCGGGTACGTATTCCTCAAATACGGCCGCCCCGATGATATCGAACAACAGGAAGAAGAGCCCAGCGCGCCGCCCTATGAGATCTGGACCTATAACAACTTCCCCGCTACCGGCCAAAGCAATGTCAAATTCATCTTCTACAACCGGTCCCTCGCTCCCGGCGACTACCGCCTTTTGCACTCCAATGCCCGCGGTGAGCTGAACAACCCGCAATGGCAGCAGGAACTGTATCGAAACGCCCTCGGCGAAAACCGGTCCGGAGATTACCTCGAAGGATCCGATGCCGCCGACGGATACAACCGCAATGCCGGGCGCCTCTGGAAGAATTGACCGGCGCCACCCTCTCACCCTCTCACTCTCTCTCATTTTGCCTATCTTGCCCAGGCATAAACCAGCACTATGTCCAAAACCTGCAATTGGGGGATCATCGGCCCCGGGAGAATCGCCCATAAGTTCGCACAGGACCTGACCGGATTGAAAAATGCCAGGTTGCATGCCGTGGCCAGCCGTTCGCTTGAACGGGCGCAGGCCTTTGCCGGCGAATACGGCGCTTCACATGTCTTCGGCAGTTATGAGGAGATCCTGGAGTGCTCTGACCTGGACATTGTGTACATCGCTACACCTCATACCGGTCATTGCGCATATACGATCAAATGCCTCGAAGCCGGAATCCCGGTACTGTGCGAGAAGCCGTTTGCCATGAACCTGGCTGAAGCTGAAGAAATGATCGAAACAGCCCGCCGGCGCCGCGTTTTTCTGATGGAAGCGATCTGGACCCGGTTCATGCCCAAGATCCGGCAGGCTGCCGACTGGATCTCGGAAGGGGCCATTGGCGAAGTCATCTCGGTAAAAGCAGATTTTGGCTTTCCCGCGCCGGTGAACCCGGAAGGCCGGTTATTCAACCCCGACCTTGGCGGCGGCGCTCTGCTGGACATCGGCATTTATCCGGCGTTCCTGAATTTGCTGTTTTTGGGATACCCTTCAAAGATCACGGCTGTAGCGCATTTCAGCGATACGGGGGTTGACGATGAAGTAGTAGCGACGTTGCAGTACCCTACGGGCCGCATGGGGCATATCCACGCTTCCATACGAAATCGCACCAAAACCGAGGCTTTCATCCATGGCACAAAGGGGGTGATCCACTTCCATCCACACTGGTTTCGACCAGGGAATCTATCCCTGATCCCGGAGGGGGAGCGGCCGCAGGATGTATTTTTTGAAACTGCAGGAAACGGGTACCAATTTGAAGCCGAGGAATGCATGCATTGCCTGGATGCCGGAAAGCTGGAAAGCGATTTGCTGCCGCTTTCTTTCAGTCATGACCTGATGCGGTTGCTGGATGCGATCCGGCGAGAGATCGGGCTGGTTTATCCGGCGGATGGTAAGAGTTGATCGATATTGGAAATTTCAAAAGGAGGGCGAGGTTTAATTGCGGCATGCCTTGAGTGGCCGGCAATTGGTCGGAAACCGGACCGGCCGGCGGCCCTTGTTAAGTAGTATGTTGATATATAGTTATGGGTGGGGATAAAAATGCCCGCCCTTCCACCACCACTCACGGGTATGCGTACAAGGCTCCTATCAGAGCCGTAGTCTCCAAATCCATTGCGCAAGGATTGTCCGTCCTCTGCCCGGCCGATTGACTTCGGGCATTTGAACTGTTTTGCAAATATAAATTCTTTTGTTTAAACATAAAAATAAATGACACTAATATTTTTAATTTATTTTAGCCGCTCCCCAAACCACGTCAACCGGAATTTCAGTACCTTCCTCACATGAAACCGGAACTGGAAAAACTGACTGCCTACCTCGATCATGCCGGGATATCCTACCGGGTTGAGCAACCCGTTGATGAACCGAATGTCCGCCATGTGGTCTGGCAGGAAGTAGAAAAAAGCATCCGCGTCAGCGATTACCATATCGCCTGCGCACCTGATGGCAAGCACCTGGCCTGGGTGGAAACCGACGACTATATCTACTGTTGCCTGAAAATATCCGACGGCCGGCGGGAAGTCTTTTCCTGGATCCCCGAAAGCTATAATCTCTGGTACGGCATGCTCATCCACCTGATCGCCTGGAAGGGCGATTCGCTCGTCCTGATCTATCGCGAACAGCACCGGACCTATATCTGTACCGTTCGCAACAACCAAATAACACTCCGCCATTTCCGAGGTCACCGCCTGGCCATACTCGAAGACCGCATTTTCTTCCTGGAAGAACCCGAATCCGAAATAGCCGCACAGGTCAGCCTGCCCGCACTGGACCAGCTGCCCGGGATTCCCTTGCACGAACTCGAAAGCCAGGGCGTAAGGTTGGGCGAGGTGGCGTTCACCAATTTTTACAACCCGGACGATCAGCTGAACTGAACTTCGATTCCCGTTCAACTGTCACTTGTTTCATTGCCGGACGTCCCTGGAAGCGGCAGCACAATGCCGTTTATTCAAACTGCCAACTGCCAACTGGCGGACTGCTTCATGGCTCCATTGCTTCATTGCCGGACGTCCCTGGAAGCGGCAGCACAATGCCGTTTATTCAAACTGCC
>CALMYQ010000158.1 GCA_937873655.1 uncultured Lewinella sp.
CGAATCAATCGAATCAATCGAATCAATCGAATCAATCGAATCAATCGAATCAATCAAACAATTCCTTAATTCCATATTTCGAACAGATCGGACACGCCTTCGGGTCATGGCCCCGGGCAGGGCAATACTTCCTGCCGAAGTAAATGATCTGCAGGTGGAGCTTGTTCCAGGTATTTTCCGGGAATAGCGCTTTGAGGTCCTTTTCGGTTTGTTCCACATTTTTTCCGGAACTCAGCCCCCAACGCCGGGCAAGCCGGTGAATGTGCGTATCCACCGGGAATGCAGGGTATCCGAACGCCTGCGACATGACCACGGAGGCAGTTTTATGCCCCACGCCGGGCAGTTTTTCCAGGTCTTCGAAGGTTGCGGGTACCTTCCCATTAAATTTTTCCACAAGAATGCCGGACAGTCCGCTGATGGCTTTGGATTTGCTGGGCGAAAGGCCGCAGGGCCGGATGATTTCCCGGATTTCTTCCACATCGAGTCCGGCCATGTCCCTGGGATTATCCGCCCGCGCAAAAAGGGCAGGGGTCACCTGGTTGACGCGTTCATCAGTGCATTGGGCGGACAGTACCACGGCCACCAGCAAGGTGTAGGGATCCTGGTGCTCCAGCGGGATGGGCGTTTCCGGGAAAAGCTCGTCCAGAATGGCGGCGATGGCTTTTGCTTTTTCTTTTTTGGACATTTTTTATTTTTTAACCACCGAGGGCACTCAGATCACTAAGGGCGGCCATTCTCAATTTCATCTGAGTGCCCTGAGTGGTTCTCCTCCGAAAAAAAACTGAGTGCCTGAGTGCCCTGAGTGGGCCCTCTAATTAAAAAAATGAGAATTCCCCGAACGGCCCCGAAACCACCACCGAAGCCTGCTCCGCCGCCTCCACATGCCCAACGACCCGGGCTTCAACGCCCATTTTTCCGGCAATGTCCATCACCAGATGAGCATCTTTTTCGGCCAGGTAGACTTCCATCCTGTGGCCCATATTGAAAACCTGGTACATTTCCTTCCAATCGGCCCCTGATTCCTCACGGATCATATTGAACAGGGGCGGCGGCTCGAACAGGTTATTCTTCACCGCTTTTGCACCATGCAGGAACTTCACCACCTTGCTTTGTCCTCCGCCGGTACAATGGATCAGACCGTGGATTTTGTCCCGGTGTTCAGTAACCAGCGGCATCAGGACCGGCAGGTAGGACCGGGTAGGGGAGAGCGCCAGTTTGCCCGCCGTGATCTGCTTTCCGGACACATCCACCGGGTCGGTCAGTCGCCTGGAGCCGGTATACACAACATCGGCCGACGTATTGGGGTCGAAACTTTCCGGGTATTTTCCGGCATAGACCTTGTGGAAAATATCGTGCCGGGCGGAGGTCAGTCCGTTGCTGCCCATGCCGCCGTTGTATTCTGCTTCGTAGGTTGCCTGACCGAAACTGGCCAGTCCAACGATCACATCGCCGGGCCGGATTTGACATTCGATGATTTCCGACCGTTTCATCCGGGCAAAGGCCGTATAACCGACGTCGACCGTGCGAACGATATCGCCCACATCTGCCGTTTCCCCGCCGGCCAGGTGGATGCCGATCCCGTATTTGCCCAGGTTGTCAATGATGTCCGTGGTGGCTTGAATGAGTGCGCTGATGACCTCGCCGCTGATCAGGTGCTTGTTGCGGCCTATGGTGGAAGAAAGGATGATATTGTCGCAACAACCGACACAGGCCATATCGTCCAGATTCATCACGATCGCGTCCTGGGCGATGCCTTTCCAAACGGAGAGGTCCCCCGTTTCCCGCCAGTAAAGGTAGGCGAGGCTGGTCTTGGTCCCGGCCGTGTCGGCGTGCATGATATTGCAAAAATCGGGGTCGGCGCCGGCGATATCGGGCAGTACTTTGCAGAAAGCGTTTGGGAATATCCCTTTATCGAGGTGCTGGATTGCGTCGTGCACTTCGCTCTTGGAAGCGGAGACGCCGCGTTGATCGTACAGCGATTGTTGGGCCATAAACGGTCTTTGCCGCAAAGATAGGTGTTGAAGCCGGAAAGAGGTAGCCGGAGGATTGAAATGGAGAAATAACCGTTTTTCGGGGCCTTTTCTGGCCGATTTTTCCGGAAAATGTAACTTTTGGGTTTTTCCGCATTAAGGTGTCCGTTAACGGGAAAACAGCCCGAAAAGTTCCGGCGAATGGTCGATGTTGATAACTTTAACAACCAGGAGTAGGAAATTTCAGGCGGCGATTTTTATATTTGCGACTTTCCCGGTTAAACAGCCCGTGCGGAAAACCTTGATTTTGTTGAAAATAACTGCCGGCGGGTCAGCAAATTATAAATAATCCCGAGAAGTGTAGATCATCAGGAGGCAAAGAATTGAAGGATTATTTCACCAAAAACGTTCATTGTGAACTTGAAGTCGCTTCGGCAATCCTTTAACCGTTTTTATACGGGTAAACGCAAAACCATATTGAGAGGAACCCTTACTGGCCTGATCGGCACGGCGCTTTTCGCCGGTTGGTGGTTCTCTTCTGATTCAAACGGAATCCAACAGTCGGTCGGTATCGAGCCGCCCAAACAAGAACTGGGCGCCCTTCCGATTGTACAACCGACCCTCAAATACGGTTTCGCCCTGGATACCTTCCAGGTTTTTGAAAATACCATTCACAGCGGCGCTTTCCTGTCTGACATCCTGCTCCGGCACAACCTGAGCTATGTCGATATCGAGCGGCTGGCATCCAACGCCAAACCCGTTTTCGATATCCGCAAAATGCAGGCCGGCAAGTCCTACACCGTCCTGACCAAGGATAGCACACAACGTGCGGAATACTTCATCTACGAACCCAACGTCTACGAATACGTGGTCTTCCACCTCCAGGGGGATATGGAAGTGACCAAGGTCGAACGGCCGATCATCACTGAAACGAAGACGTCTGCCGGCGTGATCGAATCTTCCCTCTGGAAAACCATGACCGACCAGGGCATGAGCTTCGAACTGGCCGATAAAATGGAGGACGCCCTCCAGTGGAGCGTCGACTTTCACCACCTCCAGAAAGGCGATGAGTTCAAACTGGTATATGACCAGAAGTTTGTGGAAGGCAAGGAAGTCGGCGTAGGCAAGGTCAGTGCCGCCATATACAAAACCGGCGAAAAAGAATATTACGCTATTTTCTACGATAACGGCAAGGAATCCGGCTACTACAACCTCGAAGGCCGCCCGATGAAGACCTCCTTCCTCAAGGCGCCGGTCAAGTACAGCCGGATCTCTTCTTATTATAACCTCAACCGCTTCCATCCCATCCTGAAATACCACCGCCCGCACTACGGCACGGATTATGCGGCGCCCTACGGCACGCCGATCATGGCCGTCGGTTCCGGTACGATCATTGCCGCCAGCTATACCTCCGGCAACGGCAATTTCATCAAGATCCGCCACGACGAAACCTACGAGACCCAGTACCTCCACATGCAGGGTTTTGCCAAAGGCATCCATGCAGGCACCCATGTCAATCAGGGTGACATCATCGGTTACGTCGGTTCAACCGGCCTGGCGACAGGTCCTCACGTTTGTTTCCGGTTCTGGAAGAACGGCCAGCAGGTCAACCACCTCTCGCTCAACTTCCCGCCGGCCGAACCGCTGTCGGACGCTGATATGCCCGCATTCTCCCTGCTGCGCGATCAGTACCTGGAAATGCTGAAAACCGTAGAGCCGAAATTCGTGGTTGAAAAGGAAGACGCCGATACTTCCGGCGTTGCGCGGGTCGGTAATCCTTGATAGTTAGTGGTAAGTCGTAAGTGGTAAGTCGTAAGTGGTAAGTCGTAAGTGGTAAGTCGTAAGTCGTAGGTCGTAAGTGGGGATAAGGGGATGTTTCCGCCTTATAACGGCAGCGCGAGCGGTTAGGTCCGCCATATTGGCAGCATTCTTCCATTTGACGGTTGGTATGCCCTAAAGAGCCGGCATTCAACGCATCTCCAGCATCCACCACGCTACGGCGTGGCAGCATCCTCCGTCCGCCATAGCCCCAAGGCGACGGCGGGCAGCATCCTCCGTCCGCCATAGCCCCAAGGCGACGGCGGGCAGTATCCAGTATCCAGCATCCAGCCTCAATTCCAATTCATATCCTCCGGCATCTGAGCGATCACGGTGTAGTGGTCGCCCTTGTTTTGCATGGCCTGCTTCCAGAGGTTTTCCGGTTTGATTTTGAACAGATAATTGGGATCCATATCGGTCACAACCCAGGATCCGAAGGTGAGTTCGTCGGCGAGCTGGCCTTCTCCCCAGCCGGAGTAGCCCATGAAGAAGCGGATATTATGCGGCTGGATCAGGCTGGAAGCGATCAGGAATTTGAGCTTTTCAAAATTGCCGCCCCACCAGACCCCGTCAATGATCTTGATGCTTTCTTCCAGCAGATCGCCGACATTGTGTATGTAATGAAGGGTATCGGTCTGTACCGGTCCGCCGTAGAACATAGGCACGTCAAACTCCGGAAAATCATCAATGACCTGATCGACTTTCATGTTGTTGACCGGCTTGTTCATGATCAGCCCGATGCTGCCTTCTTCGTGGTGATCGCAAAGGAGCACGGCTGCGCGTTTGAAGTGCGGATCAAGCATATAAGGCTCGGCCAATAATACTTTCCCGCTTTGAATTTTATTGTCGCCCATTCGGAATGCTGCTTTTATAGGGCTTAATTATTTTTGACCGGCCTGATGAAACCGGGTAATCCGGTTGTCGCCGGACGTCCGGAATCGATTTGATCAGACCAATCGGCGAAAGTAGCAAAGTTGCGCTTTTCTCATCACAAAAGCAATACCGATCGATCCGGTGTAATTCAAATTCTGGAAGTTGCCATGGCGCGATCGAGCTTTTTGATCAACCCCTGCAAGACTTTGCCGTTGCCGCCCACTTCGACGAATTCCGAGGCGCCTGCGGCAATCATGTTGACCATGGTCTGCGTCCAGCGCACCGGCGCCGTAAGCTGTTCGATCAGGTTTTGTTTGATCTTTTCAGGATCGGAGTAGGCCTGGGCATCGACATTCTGGTAGATCGGGCACCTGGGCGCATTGAAGGCCGCCTGTTCGATGGCCGTTTGCAACTCGGTTTTGGCCGGCGCCATCAGCGGTGAATGGAACGCCCCGCCGACAGCCAGCATGACCGTACGGGCGCCTTTTTCCGCGAGCCGCGCAGCGGCGGCCTCCACGCCCTGGACGGTACCCGAAATGACGAGCTGCCCCGGGGTGTTGTAATTGGCGGGCACAACCTCCTGCGCTCCGATTTCGGCGCAAACCTCCTCTACCACGGCGTCGTCAACGCCTACAATGGCGGCCATGGTGCCTTTGATGGCTTCGCAGGCCTTCTGCATGGCCATGGCCCGCTTGTAAACCAGCGAAAGGCCCTCCTCGAAGGTCAGGGCGCGCGCAGCAACCAGCGCCGAAAATTCACCCAGGGAATGACCGGCCACGAGATCGGGTTGGAAATCGGCCCCCGCCATCTGTGCGGAGACGATGGAATGAATGAAAATAGCGGGCTGGGTGATCCTCGTTTGGCGGAGGTCTTCCGCCGATCCGTCGAACATGACGTCGGAAATGCGGAAGCCCAACACGTCGTTTGCTTTTTCAAACAGGACTTTCGCCGTCTCGGAAGATTCGTACAGGTTTTTGCCCATTCCTTCAAACTGGGCGCCCTGGCCAGGAAAAACGTATGCTTTCATGTCGCTTGAATTGAAGAACCGCCCATACCGTAACGGCCGTGGTTCTACCCGGTTATTTAAAAAGCAATGATAGGGATTTTAATTGAAACGAATCTTCAATCGAATCAATCGAATCAATCGAATCAATCGAATCAATCCAATCAATCGAATCAATCGAATCAATCCAATCAATCGAATCAATCAATGCAGTTTCGTACCGATCAGTTTCAGGAATTCATTCCGGGTTTCGAACTGCTGGAACGCCCCGGTAAAGGCGGAAGTCGTGGTAACCGAATTCTGCTTTTGCACGCCGCGCATCATCATGCACATATGCCGGGCTTCGATCACTACGGCTACACCAAGCGGGTTGAGCGTGTCGTCGATGCATTTCAGGATCTGGTCGGTCAGCCGTTCCTGTACCTGGAGCCGCCGGGCAAATACGTCGATCACCCTTGGGAGTTTGCTCAACCCCACGATGTATCCGTTTGGAATATAGGCTACATGGGCCTTACCGAAAAAAGGCAGCATATGGTGCTCGCAAAGGGAGTACAATTCGATATCCTTTACCAGGACCATTTCGCTGTATTCCTCCCGGAACATGGCCGATTTGAGGATGGCGGCTGCGTCCTGCTGATAACCCTGGGTGAGAAACTTCATGGCTTTAGCGGCGCGTTCGGGCGTTTTCTGCAATCCTTCCCGCGTAGGATCCTCGCCGACCATCTCGATCACGGAAGAGAAACTATCCATGAGGGTGGTCAGACTAAGCGAGCCGTTGGTATCGGCTTCAGTCATCTCAATCATTGATTTAGCGGATGCCATATTGCAATTTTATTTGGCTCAGGGCCTGAATTAAAATACACACAATACAAACAGCGTTCGGCTAAAAGTGTTTTATTAAATCAGGCGGAGGTTCGTCAAAAGTGCTTAATCCGTCGCCTAAAAGAGAAATTTTTGTAATTTTCGTCCCAAAATCTGGACAGGACAACGATTCATGAGTGTTTTTGCCCATTATGATCAAAGGCCGAAGGTATTGGAATGGCTAAACCGCCGGATAGTATATCATTCGGTCTTCTGGGTGGCCTTGCTGATTGTTTTGATGATTGTTGAAGGGGTGCAGCAGGGTTTTTTTTTCACCTTCACCAATGAATTGATCAATATTTTCTTCTTTTCCCTGCTGGTGTATTTCAACCTGTATTATCTGGTGCCCAACTACCTGACGCAGAACAAGTTTATGACCTACGGCTTGTTGCTGGTATTGTCGGCCATCCTGATCACGCCGTTGAAAATGATGGTTTTTTACCTCAAGTTTTCGAATTTTCCCAAGTTGCAGGCGACCCTGATCAAGGATATCAACTCCCAGTTTTTGATCAATTTCCTGTTTGCGTCCGTTTCCACCATTGTCAAGATCATCACGGATTGGGCGCGGCAAATGCGGGAGAAGCAGGAGCTGGTCACCCAGACGATGCAGTCCGAACTGCGCTTCCTCAAATCTCAGATCAATCCGCATTTTTTGTTCAATACGCTCAACAACCTCTACGCGCTCACGTTGAAAAAATCGGATCAGGCGCCGGATATCGTGATCAAACTTTCGGAAATGATGCGTTATATGTTGTACGAATGCAACGAAAAACGCGTTCCGCTGAGCAAAGAGGTGAACTATATCCAAAATTACCTCGAATTGGAAAAACTCCGGCAATCCAACCGGGATATCGAAATTACGTTTGAAGTGAACGGGACGATCAAAAACCAGCAGATCGCGCCGCTGATGTTTATCCCTTTCCTGGAAAACAGCTTCAAGCACGGGCTCAGCCACCAGATCTCCCACGGGTTTGTGCATGTGCGGCTGGACGTAGATGACAATTGCGTTCAGTTTTACATCGAAAACAGCAAACCGGATACGGCGCCCGTCAGGGATAACCGGCCGAGCGGCGGAATCGGGCTCGTCAATATCCATCGCAGGCTGAACCTGCTGTATCCCAACCAGTACGAACTGAAAATCGAAGATAACCCCAACGCATACGCCGTTAACTTATTTCTTGAATTGGACGATTAAAAAACGCAGACTATGATTAATGTAATCATTGTAGATGATGAACCGCTTGCCCAGGATGTTCTCGAAACCTATATCGGTAAAACGCCTGAATTGAACCTGATCAGGAAGTGCAACAACGCATTTGAAGCCAATGATGCCTTGAAGAACAACCAGATCGATCTGATGTTTCTGGATATTCAGATGCCGCAACTCACCGGCATTGATTTCATCAAAACCCTGGAGAAAAAGCCGCTGGTGATCTTTACAACGGCCTATCCCAATTATGCCGTGGAGGGTTTTGAGCTCAATGCCCTGGATTATTTGCTCAAACCCATCTCTGTGGACCGGTTCATGAAGGCCGTCAACAAGGCCATGGATATGATCGGGTTGCAGAAGCGCGACCAGGGGCACGCGCCCGCCGGCGGAGAAGACGACGAATATTTCTTTGTCAAGGCGGATAAAAAGCTGGTCAAGGTCAATTTCAAGGACATTGTTTACATCGAAGGCCTGAAGGACTATGTCATCATCCGGATGGAAACGGCCAGGGTGATCACCCTGCAAACCATGAAAAGCCTGGAAGACAAGCTGCCGCTGGCCAAATTCAAGCGCATCCACCGATCCTATATCGTCAACCTCGACAAAGTGGAAGCCATTGTCGGCAATATGGTGGAGGTGCAGGAAAAAGGCCAGCCCAAACACCTGCCGATCGGGAAGAACTACCGGGACGAATTGCTGGAAATGATCAATAAAAACAGGATTTAACCTTGTCGGAAATTCCTGAAATTGTCCGCCTGGCCTGTGAAGAAAAGCTGGGCGCTTCGGTTAGCGCATCCACAGCGCTTACGGGCGGCGACATCAACGAGGCCCGCTTGCTGGTTACGGATCAGGGGCGGTTTTTCCTGAAAATGAACGATGACCCTGCGCTGGCGCCCGTCGTTTTCCGAAAGGAAGCCGGCGGGCTTGAAATGCTGAAGAAAGCGGGGGCCCTGCGCGTGCCGGAAGTCGTCGCCGAAGGGACGGTTGGGGAGTACGGTTTCCTGATCCTGGAATACATAGAACCCGGTGCGCCCTCGCCGGTTTTCTGGCGCTATTTCGGGGCCGGTCTTGCGGATTTGCACCGGTCGACGGCGTCTGCCTTCGGGTTGCCGGAAGATAATTTCATCGGCAGCCTGGAGCAGAAAAACACCCTGGCGCCGGATTGGCCTGCCTTCTTTGTCGGGAGCCGGCTGGAGCCTATGGTCAATATGGCGTATAAATCAGGCCGGTTCGAGCTCAAGGACGTCCTGGCCTTTCAGCAGTTGTACCGCAAAATGGCCGGCCTTTTTCCAAAAGAACAGCCTGCCCTCATCCACGGCGACCTTTGGAACGGCAATTACCTCGTCGACCGGCAAGGCGCGCCCGTGCTGATCGACCCCGCGGTCAGTTACGCCCACCGGGAAATGGACCTGGCGATGACCCGTCTTTTCGGCGGTTTCCCCCCCGAATTTTACGAAGCTTATCACGAATCCTACCCTCTGGAAGCCGGTTGGCGGGAACGGCTCCCGGTCGGACAACTGTACTACCTCCTGGCCCACGTGAATATGTTCGGCGGGTCTTATGTGCAGCAATGCAGAGCGATTTTGAAGGGGATTGCTTGATGCTGCACTTCGACTTCGCTCAGTGTAAAGATGCTGGATGCCGTGGTCTATCCTGATCAGAGACTGTTCAGAATTTTGTGTCAACAGGGTTTTTAGCACGCGCAGCGTGATGAAAATCAAAACTTTGCGTCTTCGCGTGAAAAACACTTTATTGAACGGCCTCCCTGATCACTGAAATTCTACATCGCTACTTACAACTAATGACTTACGACTAATGACTTACGACTAATGACTTACGACTTACGACTAATGACTTACGACTAATGACTTACGACTAATGACTTACGACTAA
>CALMYQ010000159.1 GCA_937873655.1 uncultured Lewinella sp.
TTACCAAAAACGCACTTGACGGAGACGGCGCGGGCGGCCGGACAGCAGTGACCGACCATTCGCCGGCTTGGTCCAGTGGACCAAAGGCGATGCAAGAGTTTGCTGTCCTAGCGTTTTTTTGGTTCCTTTTTTGGGGCGATGCCAAAAAAGGGACAAGGACCAGAAGCAACGATCAGAAAACAGACTTTCAATACTCAAGAGATCAAAAGTACACTTTACAACCAGATCAAGAAGCAACGGCAAGTTGCTGCTTGACACCAAAACCAGGCTGCTTTTTTCCTTTTTTATTCCGAAGACAAATCGCAACTGCGGCCATGGCCTGCGAGGGCGTTTCGATCAGGAGCTAAAAAGCACAGGATGAAATCGGTATCAAATTGAACAGCCTACCACCATCCCCACCAAACCAAAGATTACCGTTTTTGTCTTGCAATTGAGGCCAAGCCCAATTATGAACCACTCGTTTCGACTCGAATTGAAGCGTTAGTTCTTTTAGTTTAAAGTTAGTTATGGATTTGCCATCGTAACGAAAAACACCTTTGTTGGTTCGTCCACCAAACCAAATGTTACCTTCTTTATCTTCCAAAAGGGAAGAAACACTATTACTGTTTAGCCCATCGGCCACTACAAACCGAGTAAACGATTCACCGTCATATTTATAGAGTCCATCTGCGGTTCCAAACCAAAGATTACCTGCATTGTCCTGCAGACTACATTGAACATTCCCACTTCTTATGTTCTTTTTCTGTTGGGAAATCTTTTTTAACCGGTCCGTTGCAACCGGTGCTGAAAATAAGTGTAAAGAGTAAAACACAGGTGTATTTCATCAGTTTTATAGTGGGTATTACAGAAGTTTCAACAAAGCTACAGGTCTTTGTGTCCGGCTTTGGTAAGGCGTCTGTAAAAAAATGCAAACGAAATGTAAAAATTGTCGGGACAAGACCGGCAATGTGCAATTCATCGGCGGGTCCCGGGAACGGATGGCCGGCATGGACAAGAAAAACAAACTGAACCACCTGCAGGAAGCCTTTCAGGTCCGGTACGGCAAAGTCCATTTTCCCATCCTGATCGACCTGGACAGCGATATCGGCCGGGCGCTGAACCTGGACAAGCAATGGATGCCGATTGTCCTTTACGGCGTGGAAGATATCCGGGAAATGCGACTCGATGTATTCCGGATCCGAAAAAATGCGCGGGAATTGCTGGATCATCATTTTTAAGGTATTTCAGCAATAGAATGGAGACTGTCATGAGGTGAAAGACAGGCAAAAGAAGGTGTGCAAGCCAATAAATGGGTAAGTCCAAGGGATCGCGATGAACCGATCCATCCTTTGGGACGGCTATTTATGCTCATCAACAATCCCGTAAATATCTGACGGGACAAGGTCGCAATCCTTTATTCGCAGGCGATTGACCTGACGAAAAGCAGAGCACTCCGTTACCATATTTCCATATTCTTTTGTTTTATAATTACAGAATTGGGTCCAAATTCGTACGTACTGTACTTCACAAGCAGTATCAAATGTCAGGATACCCGATTCATCCCGCCCGATTTCATCCAGGTTTCCATTGCGCAAAACCGTCCATTTCCAATTCTCTCCATCCAAATCCTCTTTGATATAATAACCGGTGAAAGCATCGAGCAAATTTCCCGGATCAGGCTTTGCAAGCAATTCTTCAAACCTTGTGAGATCTGCCGGAGCGGGTATCAGTTCAATAATTGCCCCAGGATTTCCTGCCGGGGTCATCGTATAAAAAGTGAATGTCTTGGTAGAGGTTGAGTCTTTTATTATGTTCCGCAATTTCAAAAGCGGATCATTGTTGATTGCAGAAAAAACCGGGTAAGCCTTATGTTCTTCAGGGTCCGTAAGGGTTAAAAGTCGATTAAGATCAATTCGATAAATGATTTGATAATCCAGCGACGTATTGGAAGGAGAAGGAAAGCGATTATCCTGGCAATTTCCTGATATTATGGCAAGGATTAAAAAAGTAATGAAGAAAAAATATTTTAATTTCATTTTGCTCTATTGACAATTTTTTAAAAACATTCAAACCGCTTTTAGTCACATGGTATTCCTTGGGAAGATTCCGAAACGAGTTTTTCTTGATTGTTTACATCTAGGATAAATGGGATTGTCGGCTTGTCTGTTGCATTTTCATACGCGTCTGTTTCATGTAAACCGCCCCATGCCAAGGCATATGCCCTGTCTTTAGGATAAGATGGATTGAAAGCTTGAATAGCATCAACAATCACATTGATAAAATTTTCTGCTATCAATTCATGCCAAATATTTTGTTTATACCCTAAAGAATCAAGTTGATAAAATCGTGCCATAAATGGGAAGTTATCAGGATTCCCATCCCCTCCACCACGAAATATGGGAAGACAATATTGTCTGACAGCTCTTAAATAAGAATGAAGAACTTCATGAACAGCAGTAGAAATTATTATTTCCTGAGTTGCTGTTTCAAGTTGGTTAGAAATCCTTATCAAAGAGGTATACCCTGGGTTATGGAACCCATGATGCTCCATTGCGATTTCATCTCCCAAATCATGAATAGGAAGAACCTCATCCTTGAAAAGGATTGTCATTTCAAATCCTTGAAGCGTATCAAGAGCTTGTAAAAAAGGTAGAAAATTTTGAGAAAGCTGCGAGTTAAAAAATCGGTTATTAATATAATCCCGAATAACATGTTTCAAGCAATCAAGATCAAGCGTATCTCTTATATTAGCGAATGCTGAATCAGAAGTGCTGTTGCTGTTTGAAGAATTTCCATTCTGACCCCCACCGCCGGACGAATAAACATAATTTGTGCCATAAATATCAGAAGGCACGCCGCTGCAATCTTTAAAATGCAGGGTATTTGTTATTACCCATTCAGAACAATCCATAAAAAAAAGTACTGCCGTCGCCGTTGATTTGATACCAACAGGTTTGAGTCCAAACATTAACCGAATATTCATGACAGACCGGATCGAGTACCAGCATATCCAGACCAGGTTGACCCGTTCCGTCCACTTTTCCGCCACGCAGGACAAGCCATTTCCAGTCAAACCCATCCGGGTCCGATCGGATGTAGTATCCATTAAATGAGGCGAGCAAGTTGCCTGAGAAATTACCCCCAATAAGGCTTTCAACGGCCGTTAACTGACTTGAAAAAGGGATCAAATCGATATATCCAGACAATTCGCCTTCACTGGACACTACAACAAAGCTATAGATTTTGATTGGAGCCCCACCCTGGAGATTTCCTTTGGTCAAGGTTGTTGCATTTGATTTTAAAGGATGGAGAGAAAGAGAAGCTTCATCATCAGGATCGATCAGGGAATAACTTTTTTCCCAGTCAATTGAAACGCTTAATGGATCTGTCTCGTTCCCTCTGAATTCAAGCTTTTCAACTAATGTCCGTTGGGAAAGAGGAAATTCATCTTTTTTACAACTAGTAAGATGAATCATGAACGCTAATAATATAAAATAAATGGGTTTCATTTTCATAACTTGGACTTTTAGCTATTCAGTTTTACAAAGTTATCATTTTTTCAGATATACCTAAATAAGGGCATAATTTCCAAATTTCCTATCTTTACGAGGTAACCAAGATTTTGCACCATGATCCGCTCCGCCTTCACGCTTGTCGCATTTGCGCTTTTAGCCGGATTCCTTCCCGCTCAGTCCACCCAGAAACCCGTGCTTCACGGCCGGCACTGGATGGCCATTACGGGCAAACCGCTGGCGGCCACAGCCGGAGCGGGTACCTTCCAGAAGGGCGGCAATGCCGTCGACGCCGCCTGCACCATGCTGGCCGCTACCTGCACCATGTGGGACGTACTCGCCTGGGGCGGCGAAACGCAGGCCCTGATCTACAACCCGCATACGGGCAAGGTGATCGCGATCAATGCGCTGGGCGTAGCGCCCACAGGAGCCACACCGGAATTCTACAAGTCCAAAGGCATGAGCATCCCGCCGGAATACGGCCCCCTGGCGGCCGTTACCCCCGGCACGCCGGGCGGACTGTGCACCATGCTGGCAGAATACGGCACCATGAGCCTGAAGGAGGTGCTGGCCCCCGCCATGCAGATGGCCGAAGGTTACCCCATCGAAGGGCAGACCGCCAACTCCATCGAGCGCAACAAGGACGAGATCAAAAAATGGCCCTATTCCAAAAAGGTATTCCTGACCCACCTGGGCGAGGAACGGGAAGCCCCCTACGCCGGGGAGATCTTCCGCCAGAACGACCTGCTGCAAACCCTTAAAAAGCTCGTAGATGCCGAAGAAAAGGCCCTCAAAGCCGGCAAGTCCCGCAAAGAGGCCATTTACGCCGCCTACGACCGCTTTTACAAGGGCGATATCGCACAGGAATTCACGCGCGGCTGCCAGGAACAGGGCGGCCTCATCACTATGCAGGACCTGGCCGGCTGGAAGGTGTACGTCGAAGAGCCCGTTATGACCACCTACAAGGGCATCGAGGTGTACAAGCTCAATTCGTGGGTGCAGGGGCCGGTGATGCTACAGGCGCTGAACATGCTGGAGGATATGGACCTGAAAAGCATGGGGTACAACTCCGCCAACTATATCCACACCCTGTACCAGGTGATGAACCTGACCTTCGCGGACCGCGATTTTTACTACGGCGACCCTTATTTCGCGCCGGAGGAACCTGTCAAGGGCCTGCTGTCGAAAGAATACGCCAGGGAACGGGCCAAGCTGATCCATCCGGATAAGAACGACGCCAAGGCCGGCCCGGGGGACCCCTATCCCTACCAGGGCGGGAAAAACCCGTTTGCCAACCTGCTGAAAGAATGGACCAACGCGGGCGTCGGCGGGCGCGCCAATCCGTTTGACGGACCGGAATTCATGGAAGCCTTTTATGCCGGTACCACCTCCATTGAGGCCGCCGACGAAGAAGGCTGGGTGGTGTCCGTTACGCCGAGCGGCGGCTGGGTGCCCTCTTGCATCGCGGGCAATACGGGTGTAGGCATGAGCCAGCGCATGCAAAGCTTCGTGCTGGATGCTAAAGAAGGCCCCTACAACGTGCTGGAGCCCGGCAAAAGACCGCGCGCGACCCTCACGCCCGGCATGGCCCTCAAGGACGGCAAACCCTTCCTCTCCTTCGCGGTACAGGGCGGCGACAGCCAGGACCAGAACCTGCTCCAATTCTTCCTCAACGTGGTGGAATTTGACATGAACGTGCAGGAAGCCTGCGAAGCCGCCAACATCAACAGCTTTCAGATGCACAGCAGCTTCGGCAACCACGAGTCGAAACCGGGGTCACTGCTGCTCAACGAATCCGTGCCCGATTGGACGCGGCAGACCCTCCGCAAGATGGGCTATAAACTCAGTTTCGATGCGCGTACGTCCGGTCCGATCAACGCGATTTTTTTTGACCGTGCGCACGGGTCGTTCTGGGGCGGGTCGAGCAATCATGGGGAGGATTATGGGATTGGGTGGTAGGTTTTTTTAGAGGGTGAGAGGGGTGAGAGAGTGAGAGGGTGAGGGCGGTTACGAGCGTAAAAATCGAGGCTGTTCAATAAAGTGTGTTTCACGCGAAGATGCAAAGACGCAAAGTTCTGATTTTCATCACGCTGCGCGTGCTGAATTCCTGTTGACACAAAATTCTGAACAGTCTCCAAAAATCACCAAAAAAAGTTACGGATTTTTTCACACCCTTATCTTATACCTGTTTTAAATCCGAGGTCTTGCCCTCAAAATTACGCTTTTGGGGCTTTCAGGAGCCGGTCGCCGAGTAAATAGGTCAGTGCGTGTTGGAGAACAGAAAGAATGCCGAGTCCCCAACCCCACCGGTGGGCGCCGGCTGAATAGAACGCCAGGGCTGCCAGTCCGCTGATGGCCAGTTCCTGGATCAGGCGCAAGGCTTCCGCTTTTGGCCCGAACTGGTGAAAATCAACCAGACCCCAGAATCCGAAGCCCGCCAATGGGGCGCCTACGGCCAGGAGGGTTTTACAGATGGTTTTCCCGGCGGCATGGTACCCCCAATAACCGAAACCGAATACGATCAAAGCTTCCATGAGCCCACGCAATCCTATGTTTATCCATTGGAGGGGGGTGATCTTTTTTGGTTGTGCCATGGTCTTCCATTTTCTCCAATTTAAAAATTTTCGTCAACTTTCCAAATCCAGTTCCATCTGGATATTGCACCGCTTATACGGCGTCCAGCGGCCGACGACCTTCTGGAAGCCCAGTTTGTAATACAGATTGATGGCCGGTTTCAGGAGGGTATTGCTTTCGAGGTAGAGCCTGGAGGCGCCGGCTTCCCGCGCTTTTTGGATGGCGGCCTGCCCCAGGAGCCAGCCGATGCTCTTTCCCTGGGCTTTGGGAGAGACCGCCATTTTGGCCAGTTCGAAACCATGATCCGGTTCGTTCATTTTGATCAGGGCGCATACGCCCACGGGGTCGTTTTGGTATAGGGCCACGATGATGTAGCCGCCCTTGTCCAGGATGTATTCCCTGGGGTGGTCCAGCGCCTTGTAGTCGGCCTCTTCCATTTCGAAATAGGTGGAGATCCATTCCTCGTTGAGCGATCTGAAGGCCCGGGCGTATTGATCGCTGTAGTCCACGATCTCCACGTCTTTGCTTTCGCGGAGTTTCTTTTGTTCCTGCACGCGCCGGAACAAGGACCGTTGTTCCAGCAGGAACTCCCATTCTTCCATGGCCGCCCAAAGGTTGTACCGGGCTTCGCTGATGATGCTTTCGATGGCCGCATCCACATCGGTGTACTGCGCCTTGATCTTGTCGTTCAGGGTCATTCCTTTCGGGGAGAGGGCCACCACGTTCCGGCGCTTGTCCGCTGATTTTCGGTTGGCCTGTACCAGTCCGGCGGCCGTCATTTCGCGGATGATCTTGCTGACGGACGGCTGGGAATGCCCGATGTCATTGGCGATCTCCGTGATGGTCTTTTCGCCGTCTTCGGCCAGCACAAAGAAGACGGGAAACCACTTCGGGGCAAGGTCGACGCCGTAGAGCTCATAGAGTTTGACGGCGTCTTCCGTCACTTTTGCGGTCAGCATTCTCAGTCGGCTGCCCAGCGCTATTTTACCGGTCCTGGCAAAGAGATCCATATTTGTATAGTTAATTACATAATCGATTATACAAATTTACAAGGTGCTTTGATTAAATGCAATAGTGACCCCGGATAAAAAGTTGTGAGCGGGAAATGAATGGTAACCGGCCGTTAGACCGGGCTATCAGATATCGTGGCAAATAATTATCTCATCGGTAAAATTATCCTCACCGATCACCTGGTTTAACTCAATATGAAACGGCGGGAAGAGTAGATCAACGACCCTTCGGGATCAGGCGTTCTCCACTGCCGGAACTTCCTTTCAAATTTGACACCCTTTTCCACCAAAACGCCCTGAATCCGGGGTTTCGGGCGCCTTCCCGGAGTCCTCACGCAATTTATCCGGATTCCAGGACAATTTGATGATTGGGCTCTTTTCCCTTTTGACCCATCCGGCTGACAACATAAACCACAGCAGGCAAAAACAACAGCAACAGGATCATGGCCGTCACTCCTCCCGCAACGAATCCACCGGATTGGCCACCGCAGCCCGGATGCTTTGAAAGCTCACCGTAGCCCCGGCGATCAGCACGGCTGCCAGCCCGGTAACGGCGAATATCCACCAGATGCTGCCGAGATCCATGGGCGTATGGTAGGCAAAATCTTTCAGCCAGTTGTTCATCAGGTACCAGGCGGCCGGAGCGGCCAGCAGGAGCCCAAGCAGCACAAGCCGGAGAAAATCCCTGGACAGCAGGCTCACGATGCCCGCAACGCTTGCCCCCAGCACCTTGCGGATGCCGACCTCCTTCCGGCGCTGTTCGGCCATGAAGGCGGCCAGTCCGAACAAGCCCAGGCAGGCGATAAAGACGGCCAGTCCCGAAAAAACGGTAAACACCTGGCCCATCCGTTGTTCCGCCCGGTATTGGGCGTCGTATTGCTGGTCGAGGAACTGGTATTCGAAAGCGCCGTTGGGGGCCATTTCTTTCCACAGGGACTGTATGGCGGCAACTGCCGTAGCCGTCTCGCCGGCCCGGACCCGGACGGCCATATTGCTCAGTTTCCAGGGGCTCATCATCAGGACGATGGGTTCGATCTCCTCGTGCAATGACCGGAAGTTGAAATCCTTTACCACGCCGATAACGGTATACGGCGATTGCCCGCCGTAGCTGATCTGCTTGCCGAGCGGCTCCTCCCAACCCAGTTTCCTGGCTGCCGTCTCATTGATCAGGCAGGCCGAACTGTCGGTGCTCATGCCCGAAGTAAAGTTGCGGCCTTCGGTCAGTTCGAGCTTCAGGGTTTCCGAAAAACCAGGATCAATGAACGAATAATTGAGGGAGGTTTCCTTGTAGTTGGCCGGCTGTTCCGGCAGGAAGATCGTGCTGTCGAAGCCGTCGCCGGGCATGAACTGCGCAGTGGATACCCGTTCAATTACCGGCAATTTCTCCAGTTGTTCCATGAAAGGGCCGTAATTGTTGCCGAGGGCGGTTGCCTGGTTCAGGACCAGCACCTGCTCTTTGTCGAAGCCGAGGTTGAAGCTTTGCAGGTAGCTCAATTGGTTGTGCACGATCAGGGTCCCGATGATCAGGCCGGTGGAGATGCAGAACTGCGCCACCACCAGGGTCTGCCGCAGCCAGTTGCCGTTTTCCCGGCCGCCGGGCCGCCCTTTGATCACACTCAGCGGAGAGAAACCCGAGAGCAGGTAGGCCGGAAATGCACCGGACAGCAGCGTGGTGACGGCCAGCAAGCCGGTCAGCAACAACAACACAAAGGGCGAGTTCAGGAATCCCAGGCTGAGCGCCTTTCCGGAGAATTGGTTAAAGGCGGGCAGAACCGCGGCTGTGAGCGCAACGGCCAGCACCGTGGCCAGCAGAACATAAACAAACGCTTCGCCGAAGAATTGCCCGATCAGTTGCCTTCGCTGGGAACCGAGCACTTTCCGGATGCCCACTTCCCGCGACCGGGTCATGGACCGGGCGGTGGTCAGGTTCACAAAGTTGATGCAGGCCAGCACCAGAATGATCAGGGCCACGATCCCGAAGATATAGACATACGCCAGGTTGCCGTTGGGCGCCAGTTCTTCGTCCACATTGGACTTCAGGTGTATATCCGTCAGCGCCTGAAACGGAAAACTGGTGTAATTGTTCCCCTGATGGAATTCCTCTCCGGCCACATTCTTGTCGACATAGGCGCTGAGTTTTTCCTGCAACGCACCGGCATTGGCATCAGGCCGGATGGTGAAATAGGTGTAGCAGGCCGCCGACCCCCATTGCTCCTTGCGCTGTTCGATGACGGAGATCAACCGGAGCGAGGCCAGAAAGTCGAAATGCAGGTGGGATTGCGCGGGATAATCCCGGACGACACCCGTGACCTGGAAAGGTTTCCCGTCATTCCGGAGGATGGTCTTTCCCATCGGGGTTTCATCTCCGAAATACCGTTGAGCCGTATTTTCGGTGAGGACGATCCCATCCGGCGCCGCCAGGGCTGTTTTGGGGTCACCGGCGATCCAATCGGCGCTGAATACGTCAAAAAAATGCTCGTCGACGAACAGGAAGTGCTGCTCGCGGACGACCTCTTCCCCTTTTTTCAGGGTATAGCCGCCGGAGTAGAAACGGGTCACCTCATCCACTTCCGGGAACTCGCTTTTCAGGGCCGTCCGCAAAGGCACCGGTACCAGCGCAATCTTCCACTCGTTGTCGCCGAACCTGGCCTCCCAAAGGGCCCGGTAGGTCCGGTCGGCATTGGCGTGAAACCGGTCGTAGCTCAGCTCGTCCTTTACCCACAGGAAGATCAGCAGGCAAACGGCGACGCCCACCGAGAGCCCGGCGATATTGATCAGCGTATAGCCTTTGTACCGGAGCATGTTGCGGAGGGCCGCTTTGAGTTGATTGGTCAGCATGACGGGTTCTTTTTTTGAGTGACGGCTTTGATAACATGCCCGGTTCAAAAATCATGCCCTTGGTATAAAAAATTGATTATCAATTTTATACACAAATTGAACGCATAAAAAAGTGTCCGCACGCGAACAGTCATTGTGCGATTTTGGACAGCACTGCACCGGGTTTAAATGGTAATGCCGGCTGGGAATTGGAAATTGTTTATCAGAAATTTTGAAAATCAGGCATTGAATTCCTAAATTTACAATATTTATTGAAAATCCGGCATTGAATTCCTAAATCTCATCATTGTGATATACCGAGCCATCTCCGAAAAAATCAAAGCCCTGGCCGCCAAATTCCCGGTAGTTAGTTTGACCGGTCCTCGTCAGTCAGGCAAGACAACTTTGGTCAGAGAACTGTTCCCGGATTATAAGTACATTAATCTTGAACATCCGGATTACAGGCTGGCCGCGCAACAAGCGCCGCAGGAATTACTTCGGCACGGTGCCAAGGGCATTATTATCGACGAAGCCCAATACGCGCCCGATATTTTTTCTTATATACAATTGGCGGCAGATGAGCGGAATATTCCCGGGGAGTTCATCCTTACGGGATCTCAGCATTTCCTTTTCATTGAAAAGATTACACAAAGCCTTGCAGGGAGAGTAGCCCTTTTCAACCTGCTCCCATTTTCAGCAAGCGAACTGTCGGGTACTCCGTACCAACAAAAAGCGCCCCTCGATTACATACTTAAAGGTTTTTTTCCCCGCTTATACGACAAGGATATCGCTCCCTCGGATTATTTTCCGGCTTATATTCAAACCTATGTGGAAAGAGACGTTCGTCAAATTGTGAATGTGGCCGATCTTGATGCTTTTCAAACCTTTCTTCGGCTTTGTGCAGGACGAATCGGTCAGCTTTTCAATCAAACTGAAATCGGAAAGCTCGCAGGTGTGGATCAAAAAACGATAACCCGTTGGCTTTCCATTCTCAAGACCGGATTTCAGGTTTTCACATTACCCCCGTATTTTCAAAATTTTGACAAGCGCATCGTCAAGACGCCCAAATTGTATTTCTATGATACCGGATTGGCTTGTTCCCTCCTAAGCATTCGATCAACTGACGAGCTAAGCCTTCATTTTGCCCGCGGACCGCTTTTTGAGAATTTTGTCATTGCTGAAATCATGAAAAATTTTTTCAATCGGGGAATAAGACCGAATCTCTATTTCTGGCGCGACCACTCCGGAAATGAAATTGACCTCCTGGTAGAAGAAGGCGGCCAGTTATTCCCATTAGAAATAAAGGCCGGTCAAACCATCAAATCGGATTATTTCAAAGGATTGCGCTATTTCGCTCAAATCTCCGGAATCCCCGCTGAAAACGCGGGTCTGATCTACGCCGGCGACCTGAACATCCCAACTGCAGAGGGCCGGGTCCACAGTTGGGATCAACTGCCCCAATTTTCTTGAATCGCTGATCCCGAATCCTCGAATAATCAACCCAACCATTTGACGATGTTGTTGATGCGTTGATCAGAAAACGGCCGCCCTCGATTCCCTGACTTGCCGGTCTCCGGCGGCCAAAGCCTATGGCGACGGCACGCAGGCAGGCTCAGTTCCTCGATTCCTCAGTTCCTCGATTCCTCAATTCCTCAATCCCCCCCCTCTCTTCACTCATTCCGCAAACTCTCCACCGGTTTGGCCATCGCGGCGCGAAGGGTGTTGGCGCTCACCACGACCAGTGTCAGGGCAAGGATGCCGATGCCCACGGCCATAAACAGCCAGATCCTGATATCGGTGTGGTACGTGTATTTTTGAAGCCAGTTGTTCATCAGCCACCAGGTGAGCGGCACGGCCAGTACGAACGCGATCACCACCAACCGGAGGAATTCCTTTGACACCAGCATCAGGATCTGGTTCACCGACGCGCCCAGGACCTTACGGATGCCGATCTCCCGGATGCGCTTCTCAATGGTAAAGGACACCAGTCCCGCCAAACCGATGCAGCAAATGAATATGGCCAGTCCGGCAAAGACATTGGTGAGTTTGCGGATGAGCTCTTCCGTCAGGAATTTTTTGCCGAATTCCTGGTCTGCAAATTGGTATTCGAACGGGTATTTCGGATTGAATTGTTTGAAAACCGGTTCGATCATCAGCAGGGCTTCCCGGGGTTTCACGCCTTCTTTCAGGCGCAGGCTGATGGAATTGGCATTTCCCGGATCAAAAAACACCATCATCGGGTCAACGGGTTTGAACGGCGAGTCCATGACTACATTTTCGGTGACGCCGATAACCGTGAAGGGCTTCCCGTAACGCAACTGCATGCCGACCGGGTCTTTCAGCCCCATCGCCTCCACGGCCGCCTGGTTGAGCAGCATGGCGGAAGAATCGGAAGGTGCCCCGGTGAAATCCTTGCCCGCGATCATCTTTATCCCCAAGGTTTCCGTGAAGTTGACATCGGAGGTATTGCCGGTGAAGATGATCTGCGATCCCTCCGGTTGGCCGTCCCAATGCGGCGCAGGCGACCGCCACCAGATCTCGGTAATCGGGGACATGGTCCGGGTCATCGACTCCACCATGCCGGTTTTTGAAAGCTCCTGCCGGATGGCCTCAAAATTCTTTTGGGTGTCTTCCGTAGCCGGTACCATGATCAGGTTATCGGGGTTGTAGCCCATATCCCGGTTGCGGGTATGCTGGATCTGCTGGTAGACGATGATGGTGGCCGATATCAGCAAAATGGAGATCACAAACTGGCCTACCACCAGGATGCGCCGGGGCAGGGCGGCTTTTTTCCCGGTCAGAAAGGTTCCCTTCAGCACTTTCAGCGGGTTGAAGGAAGAGAGATACAACGCCGGATAACTGCCCGCCACGATCCCCGTGACGGCGATAAGCGCCAGGCCGCCGAGCCAGAACGCCGGTTGGGCAAAATCGAGGGTCAGGCGTTTATCGACCAGCAGGTTGAACGACGGCATCAACAGGTAAACGGCGGCAATGGCAAAGACAAACGAGATGGTCGCCAGGATCATCGATTCGAAGAAGAACTGAAGGACCAGCTGCTTCTTGTCCGACCCCAGCGTTTTCCGCACGCCTACCTCTTTGGCCCTTTTTTCGGAACGGGCGGTAGAGAGGTTCATGAAATTCACACAGGCGATCAGGAGAATAATAAGCGCAATGACCGCAAAAAGCCGCACATATTCGATCATGCCGCCGATGTTCTTCCCGTTCTCGAAATCACTGTACAGCCGCCATTTGCTCATGGGGAAAGCAAAATAGGTGCTGATCTTTTTGTCGACCTCGTCGTGTTCGAATTTGATGTCGTTGATGCCTTTTTCCACCAATTGCATATCGGCGCCGGCAACCGGTTGAACATACAATTCCCAGGACGAGTTTTGCCAGTTGTTCATAGCCCGTTGCAGGTATTCATCCGCATAATTGAAAGGCATGACATAATCGAACTGCAAGGTGGAATTCGAAGGCGGATCGGCCACAACGGCCGACACTTTGTACACCTGGTCGTTGTCGACGGTAAGGCTTTTGTCCAGCGGGTCTGCATCCCCGAAAAAAGCCGTGGCTGCCGACTGGGTCAGTACGATGGCGGTGGGTTCGGCGATGGCTGTTTTGGGCTCTCCTTTAATGAATTGCCAGGAGAACATATCGAAGAAACGGTCACTGACGATATACCCCGATTTTTTCAGTTTGGTACTTTCGTATTCCAGGTAAGCCTGCTGCGGATGGGTCGTCACCACGGCGTTCTTCACCTGCGGCATATTGTCCCCGATCGCTTTTGCAAACGGCAGCACCATATTCCGGTCCGTAAAGACCTGGTTATTGAAATCCCGGTGAGCGATCACCTGGTAAATATCCGTATAGTTGGCCTGGAACTTATTGTAGCTAAGCTCATCGCGCACCCACAGCAGGATAAAGATGGTACAGGCCAGGCCGATGGTCAGGCCGAGGATATTGGTGGCAGAGAACCCTTTGTTTCTGAAGAGGTTGCGCCAGGCGATCTTAAAATAGCTTTGGAACATGGTATATAGGATTATTCGTTTTTCAATGATTTCGCAGGGTTGGTCAGCGCCGCCCGGATGCTTTGGAAACTCACCGTGAGAAAGGCTATCCCAAGCGCCAATACGCCCGCCAGCGCAAACACCCACCAGTCGATGCCAATCCGGTAGGGATATTCCTGCAACCACCGATTGGCAAAATACCAGGCCAATGGGACGGCCAGCGCCAATCCCGCCACCACCAGCTTCAGGAAGTCGGCGGACAACAGCGTCACAATACCCGCCGTACTGGCCCCCAATACCTTCCGGATCCCGATCTCGCGGGTGCGCAGGAAGGTCATGTAGGACGCCAGCGCGAACAAGCCCAGGCAGGCGATCAGCACCGTGAGCAGGGTGAAAAAGCCCAGTATCCGGCCGAACCGGCGGTCGGCTTCATACAGGCGCTGGTAGCTTTCGTCCAGAAAGGCATAGCCGAAGCCGTTGCCGGGGAAAAACGCCTCGAAGGTTGATTGAATGTATCCGAGGGTCGCTTCCATATCGCTGCCGTCGAGGCGGATCGAAATCTTGTCATACGTGCCGATAGACGGGATGAACAGCAAAGGTTCGATGGGATGATGGAGCGACAATTCATGGAAATCCGGCAGCACCCCGACAATCGTGCGGTCGCGGTTCCAGACCTTGATGGTCTGCCCAAGCGCCGATTCCGCTGACGGATAGTCGAACATTTTGACGGCAGCCTCATTCAACACCACCTTGTCGAAATCCTGGTTCCATTTATAGTCGGTTTCGCGCAGGAAGCGGCCTGCAGCCGGCTCCATGCCGTAGGTTTCCGCATAGTCGTAATCGGTCACCAGATAACTGCAGGTGTACTGCTCCGGCCCGGGGTTATCGCCCGTTTTTTCGATCTGGAATACCCGGCCGTGCCAGTTATCGTCTACGGTCCGGTTGGAGGTCGCCGCGTGCCGGATATGGGCGTTTGTCAGCAGCTTGTCCTTGAAAGCGTGGACCTTATCGATAAAGGTGCTGTCAAACCGGAAAAGCCGCGGCGAGTTGACCGTAATGACCTGTTCGATGTCCATTCCCAGATCCTGCCTGTTCATATAGGCAATCTGGCGGGCCACCAGCCAGGTGCCGGTGATCAGGGCGATCGATGCCGTAAACTGGAACACCACCAGTCCTTTGCGCAGGCCGGCCCCGCCGCCGCGGATCCCGCCTGTCGTGGAGGCCGGGCCGCCTTTAAGTACATTTGAAATATGGGACGACGACAGGAGCCAGGCCGGATAAGCGCCCGAGGCCAGGACCCCGGCGGCCACCAGCGCCAGCATGATCAGCGCCAGGGCATAATTCCCGCTTCCGGTGAAATGCAGCGCCGAACTGTCGAGTCCGAAATTGGAGGAAAACCAGGGCTTCACGAGCCGGACGAGCTCCCAGGCCACCGCCAGCGCCAGGGCATTGATGACAAAAGATTCGGTCAGAAACTGCCCGATCAGCATGCCGCGCCGGGCGCCGACCACCTTGCGCAGGCCGACTTCCTTCGCCCGTTCGATGGCCCGGGCCGAGGACAGGTTGACGTAGTTGATCCAGGCCAGCACCAGGATAAAGAAGGCAATGATCAGCAACGACCATACCGCCTTCCCGTTGGCTGTAACCCCCATCTCGTATTCCAGTCCGGCGGAATACAGGTGGGCATCCTTCAATGCCTGCAAGCTGAATACCTCCTGGCTGCCCGATACCTCGGTTCCACGGAAGTAACGCTCGCTGAAAGCCGGGAATTTGGCTTCAAGGGCGATCGGATCGGTACCCGGTTTGAGTTCCAGGAAATGCCAGAAATCCGACCAGGTCCAGCTTTCATCCGCATCCTTTCCTCTCAGCCGGATATAGGAATCGTAGGAAACCAGCACGTTGAACTGCAGAAAAGAATTGGCCGGCACCTCGTCGCAGATGCCCACGATCTTGAAGGGGTTATCGTCGTTTTCCATATAGATCTCCTCGCCGAGTACCTGGTCGTACCGCCCCTTGGCCCCGGGGAAATACTGGTCGGCCACCGAACGCGAGAGAATGACCTCATTGGTTTCATCCAACAGCTTCACCCCTTCGGCTGCCAGCAGCGGAAAGTCGAACATTTCCAGGAAATGTTCATCGACCCACAGCAGCCCTTCCTGCTCGGCCAGTTGGTCGTCGTGCCGGATGTATACGTTTCCGCCGGGTCTGACGCGGGCATGGTTGGCTATTTCAGGAAAATCCTTCTGCATGGCCGCGCCGATCGTCGGGTAGGTGATGGTCCCTTTCTGGATCGATTTGCCGCTTTGGATGCGCTCGTTGACCACCCGGTAAATGCGGTCTTTTTTCGCATGGAAGTTATCGAAGCTCATTTCGAAACCCACATATTGCAGCAGGAGTATGCAGGCTGCCATACCCATGGCCAGGCCGCCGATCAAGATAACTGATTGGCCTTTGTTGCGCAACAGGTTGCGGAAGGCGATCTTAAAATAGTTCTTCAGCATTTCAGGAATTTTCGGGTGATTCAATGATTGTGTTCATGCCCGGCTATTCGCTCCTCAGGCTTTTCACCGGGTTGGCCAGCGCCGCCTTGATGCTCTGGAAACTGACGGTCAGGAACGCCACTGCCAGCGCAACCCCGCCGGTAACCGGGAATACCCACCACGGGACATGGATCCGGTATTCAAAATTCCGGAGCCAGGTATCGGCGGCCCACCAGGCCAGCGGGGAAGAAATGACCAACGACAGCGCGACCAGCTTAAGGAAATCTTTCGACAACAGTCCGACGATCCCGCTTACCCTGGCGCCGAGGACCTTCCGAACCCCGATCTCCTTGGTGCGCCGTTCGGCCGCAAACGCTGCCAGACCGAAAAGCCCGAGGCAGCAGATCACAATGGCCAGCGTTGCGAAGATCAGGGACAAACTGCCTACCGTGGCCTCGCTGCGGAACAGCCGGTCAAATTCATCATCCAGGAATTTATAATCGAACGGGAATCCCGGATTATGCGCCTGCCAAATCTTTTCTACGGAGGACAATGCGCCGGGAAGGTCCTGCCCCGGTTTGAACCGGACAAAAACCACCCCGTTCCTCGGTTGATCGCAGAACATGATGAGCGGCTCCAGGTTGCCGTACATGTCGCCGAACCGGAAATCCTTCATGACGCCGACAATCCGGAATTTGTCGTCTCCGGTCTGGATAAGCTGGCCGGCCACCTCTTCCTGCTTGCTGTCGCGGCGGATCAGGTTTGCGAAGGTCTCGTTGACAATGACGGACATCGAATCCAGGGCCGGATTTTCATAAAAATCCCGGCCTTCACTGAGTTCCATGCCCAGTGTTTTGATGTATTCCGGGCTGCCCCAGTTCATCGCGACGAGCTTGTCCACAGCGGGATCCTTTCCCTGCCAGCTGAATCCGCCACCGCTGCTGCCGATGTTCAGTACCGCATCGCTCGACCGGGCAACATTCTCCACCTGCCCGGTAGCCATCAATTCCTGTCTGATCGCGGAGTACCCCGCATCAACCTGTTCGGTGATTTTCATATAGATCACCCCTTCCTTCTCATAACCCAGGTGGCGATTCTTGACGTGGCTGATCTGCTTATAGATCACAATGGTGCAGAAAATGAGGAAAACGGACACGCAAAACTGTGCCACAACCAGTCCTTTCCGGATCGAAACCGCTCCGCCGACTCGTTTTGACATGCCCTTCAATACGGCGAGCGGCCGGAAAGAGGACAGGTAAAACGAGGGGTAGCTGCCGGCGAGGACTCCGCTGGTGAGGGCAACGGCCAGCAATATGGATGCATGCCGGTAATCGGACAGGTCGATGGTCAATTGTTTGTCGACCAGCGCATTGAAGGCGGGAAGAACCACCTTCAGGATGCCCACTGCAAGGAGGGTCGCCAGCAAAGAGGTCAGTAACGCCTCGCTGAGGAATTGTCCCGCCAGGGAATTCCTGCCGGCGCCGACCACCTTCCGCACGCCGACCTCGCGGCTCCTGTTCTCCGAACGCGCGGTTGTCAGGTTCATATAATTGAAGCAGGCGATCAGGAGGATAAAGGCCGCAATGATGCTGAACAGCCGGACGTATTCGATGCGACCCTTGCCCGTATTCTTCCCTTCCTTGAACTCGCTGCGCAGGTGCCAGTCCTTCATGGGGAACAGGAACGGCCGGGCGGCTGCGTTTTCTTCCTTGGTCTGAATGAAGCCGAACAGCTTGCGGTTGACGGCAGCCGAATCCGAGGCGGCGTTGAGCAGCGCCAGGGTTTGCACGCCGTTGGTTTGCCAGTCGTTCCACCACCGGTTTTCTTTTTCAAAGATCCGGAAAGATCCGAGCCATTCGAATTGGATGGTGGAATTCGGCGGCGGGTTTTCCGCCACCCCTGTGATTTTGAAATCTTCCCGGTTATTGACCCTCAGGGTTTTCCCCATCGGCGATTCCTTTCCGAAGAATTTCTCACCCATCCGCCGGGTCACGATCAGTGCGTTGGTTTCCTGCAAAGCCGTTTTGGGGTCGCCTTCCAATAAGGGAAAACTCAAAATGTCCAGAAAGGAGGTATCCACCAGGTATCCTTCCTCAAAAGTGCTCTTATCGCCCAGTGAAAAGGCGTAGCGATCGCCCCAGTCAAAACGGGCGGTCTGTGCAATTTCCGGGATCTCCGCCTTGATCGCCCCGGCCAACAACCCGGGTTGGGAAGAGAACGTGTAGGTCTGCCCTTCGTAGGTCTGGTTTTCGACGATCCGGAATATGCGGTCAGCTTTCTCGTGGAACGCATTAAACGACACCTCATCCTCCACCCACAACAGGATGAGTGCGGCGCAGGCTATCCCGACCGATAATCCAACAATATTCAGCAGGCTGAAAGATTTGTGTTTCAGCAAGTGGCGAAAGGCGAGTTTCAGATAATTTTGAAACATGATTTCCAGATTTTGATGGTTGATCCGGTCTTATTCCGACCTCAGCGATTTCACAGGACTCATCCAGGCCGCTTTGATCGCCTGGAAACTTACCGTCAGCAAGGCGATCCCCAATGCGCCGAAACCGGCGACAGCGAAAACCCACCAGGAAATATCCTGCCGGTAGTCGAATTTTTCAAGCCAGCTGCTCATCAGGAAAAAGGCAATAGGCGTGGCCATTACGCAGGACACGAAAACCAGGACCACGAATTCCCGCGAAAGCAGGCTCCAGACGCTGGCCACCGAAGCGCCAAGCACCTTGCGGATACCGATTTCCTTGGTGCGTTGCTCCGCAATGAAGGCCGCCAGACCGAACAAGCCCAGGCAGGAAATGAGAATGGCCAGCGCTGCAAAGAAGGTGGCCAGTTTCCCGATCCGCTCTTCGTTGCCGAATTTCTGGGCGTATTGTTCGTCCACAAATTGAAAATCGAACACCGAAGCCGGGTCGTATTTGTCGAAACCGGTTTTTATCGCCGTCAGGGCTTCCCGCGCGCTTTTGTTCGGATTGATCTTCAGAATAACGGCATTCTCAGAATCTTTGGCCACATGCCAGAGCGCCGGTCGAACCGGTCGGTAAGGCGACTGGACCAGCAGATCCCTGACCACGCCGATGACGGTATAGGGCTTGCCTTCCCATTTCAGAATACTGCCGATCGGGTGTTCAAAACCGATGAATTTCACAGCGGATTCGTTGAGGATGAATGTGGACGTATCCGTCGGGAATTCACGGGAAAAATCCCGCCCCTCCACGATCTCCCAGCCTACGGTACTGCCGAATTCGGGTGTGACGCCGCTGTTGGGAAAATCGACGGCGAGGTTGGGATCCTTGCCTTCCCAGTCGAAGCCGCCGTTGGTATTCCACACTTCGGTGGTCGGGCTGGTCGATTCCGTCATCTCAGCAATGACGCCGGCCGTTTTGAGCTCATTCCTGAGGGCTTCAAAATGGGAATGAAGCTCCTCTGTAACGCCGGTCATGACCAGGCCGTCGCGCGAGTAACCGATGGGGCGGTCCTTGGCGTGTTGGATCTGCCGGAATACGATGATAGTGCCCGTGATCAGGGTGACGGAAACCGTAAATTGCAGCACCACCAGCACCTTGCGCAGGATGCCGGGAAACTTGCCGACCCGGAAGGTGCCTTTCAACACCTTGACCGGCTCAAACGAAGACAGAAACAAAGCCGGGTAGCTGCCGGCAAACAAACCGGTGATAACGGTAAAGGCAACACCCACCAGCCAGAACCATGGATTTTTCCAGGGGAGTGCGATCTGCTTATCGGCCACTTCATTGAAGAAGGGCAGGATCAGCATAACCAGCAAAAGAGAAACTGCAAAGGCGAAAAAGGTGACGACCAGCGACTCGGCAAAAAACTGGGTGACCAGTTGTTCGCGCATGGAACCGATGGATTTGCGGATGCCGACCTCCTTGGCCCTTTTTTCGGAACGCGCCGTGCTCAAATTCATGAAGTTGATGCAGGCCAGCAGCAGTACAAAAACGCCGATAATGCCGAAAAGCCAGACCGTCTGGATCCGGCCGCCGACGTTGACGCCGTTCTTGAATTCGGAATACAAATGCCATTTGCCCATGGGATGCAGGAAAACGACAGGCTTGTAACGTTTATCAAAATCCTTCACTTTGTTCATCTTGACGTCCCGGATCTTGTCCGACACGGTTTGCATGTCCGCATTGTCGGCGATCTGCACGAAGGTCTGGGTGAAATTGCTGCCCCACGGGTTTTCCATTTCGTTGACCCACTTATTGCTGATCAGGTAGAGTTCCCAGGGCATGATATAGGTCAGGTCCCGGAAAGAGGTATTGAAGGGCAGGTCTTCGTACACGCCGGTCACCCGCACGGTGGAGGTATTGTCGACCTTCAGGATCTTGTCCAGCGGATCCTCGTCGCCGAAGAAAGATCTCGCAATGGATTCGGAGAGCAGGATCGAATTCGGGTCTTTAAGCCCGTCCCTGGTACCGGCCAGCATTTTCAGGGAGAGCATTTCAGCTGCCTGCGGTTCGAAATAACTGCCGGGCTTGAGCAGCTTTTTGTCGCCGTATGCCAGGGTGTGATTGAAATTCCAGGAAGATTGCAGCACGTATTTGAAGTCGCTGCCGTAATTGTTCCGGATCTCGGCGCCCATCACGGCGGGGTTGGCCACCTGCGACCCGATCTCGCCGTTGTAGGTCTGGTGTTGCATGACCTGCGCGATCCGTTCGTAATGCTCGTGGTAGGTGTCGTAGGTCAGTTCATCCCAGATCCACAGTCCGATCAGGATAGCTACGGCCATCCCGGTTGCCAGGCCGGCGATATTGATGAAGGAGGAGATCTTGCTCTTCCCAAGATTCCGAAGGGCGATTTTCAGATAATTGAATAACATCTTCAGGAATTTTATTCGTTTCTCAAGCTTTTAACGGGGTTAGCCAGCGCTGCTTTCACACTTTGAAAACCTACGGTCACCAATACTGCCGCCAAGGAGACGATACCGGCCATTGCGAACATCCACCAGGAAATTTGCACATGGTATGCGAAGTCCTCCAGCCAGCCGTGCATAAAATACCAGGCGACTGGAAATGCAATAACGGAAGCGATCATCACCAGCCATAGAAAATCCCGGGTCAGCAACCCCGTAATAGCCGTAACCGAAGACCCGAGAATTTTGCGTATACTGATCTCCTTCGCCCGTTGGGTGACTGTAAAGGTGGAGAGCCCGTACAAGCCCAGACAGGAAATGAAGAGTGAAATAAAAGTGACCCGGTTGACCAGGCTGCCGGTTTTGCGCTCTTTTTCGAAGAATTGGGCGATGGTATCATCCAGGAAAGTGTAGCCGAACGGATGATCCGGGTATACTTCCTTCCACAAATCGCCGATCCGGGAAATGGTCTCCCTGACCGCCTCCGGATCGCGACCGCTGAGTTTGACGGCCAGGTTATTGAACCGCTTCGGCGTTGTAATGAAGGTCGGAGCGATCTTTTCGTGCAAACTGAGCTGGTGAAAATCGCCGACCACGCCCACAACCGGGTAAAACTTGTCGTGCCACTGCAGCTGAACGCCGATCGCCTCCGAGGGCTGAGAAAATCCAAGCGCTTTGACGAAGCTTTCGTTGATGACGAATTCACGGGCCGTATCGCTGGGCATGAGGTTTCTGCCGGCCAGGATTTTCATTTCATAGAACGGGATAAAATTTTCATCGCCCATTTTATAGGCGGCATCGAATTCATGCTCCCCGCCTTCTTTGTAGAATACTTTATCGACGCCGTAATTGATGCCCATGGGCTCGAAGATCTGGCGGGTCGTTTTCGCCACCCCCGGCAATTGGCTGATCTTCGGGTACAGGGCTTCCAACTGGTTGGCCGGCCCTCTCGGGGCCTGGAGGGTGAGAACCGCATCTGAATTGAACCCGAGGTCCTTGTGCCGCATATAGCTGATCTGCCGGCTTACAAGCACTGTGCCCAGGATAAAGACCAGGGAAACCGCAAACTGGAAAACGATCAGGGCCTTGCGCAGGATGCCTCGTTGAGTCCCTGCAGAAGAAGACTGTCCCTTCAGGATCAGAGCCGGAAGGAAAGACGACAAAACGAAAGAGGGATAAAAACCGGCCAGCAAGGCCGTACCCAGCGCGATCGATACCAGGAACAGGATCGTCTGCGGGGTGAAATGCAAAGCTACGCCTTCAGGTATATAGGATTGGAAAGTCTGCAGGATTTTGGGAACGAGCGCCAGGGAAAGGGCCAATGCCACTGCTGTCAACAAAAGGGTCTCGGTCAGGAACTGCAGCATCAGCCGCTGCCGGCCGCTGCCCAGCACTTTGCGAATGCCGACCTCCCTGCTGCGATGAAGCGATTGGGCAGTCGACAGATTGATGAAATTGATGCTCGCCAAAATGAGGATAAACAGGGCGATCAACATCATGCCGTACAGCGTCGGCAAATGGGCCTTTCGGGAATAATTATCGCCGTAACCGGCATCAAAATGCAGACCGGACAAGGGTTGCAGGCCGAGTTTATAATGCATTTGCCCTGTGGGGCGGTCTTTCATAAAGGCCGGAAAACGGGCTTCAACCGCAGCCGGGTCCGTTTTTTCGGGCAGCTTCACAAAGGCCTGGGACGCCGACCAGATGTCGTTCCATTCGTTCAGGTTGTAAAAGCGGCTCATAAAACTGGCCGAAAGGGTGCTGAACGAGAGAAAATCGGTAAACGTCAGGTCGGAGGGTTTGTCCCAATCCTGCACGATGCCCGAAACGGTCATTTTGAGGGAGTCCATATAGATCACCTCCTTCCCCATCATCTCCTGCAGCGGGAGATCGCCGAAGTATTTGTGCGCCTTTTTTGCGGATAAAACGACCTTATTGGGGGTGTTCAACGCCGTTTCCGGATTGCCGGCCAGCCATTGGTATTGAAAGATGTCGAAATATTGGGGCTCGGCCAAAATGATCTCCGCCCTGTCGACACCCCATCGCCGCTGGGCAAAAAACAGGGGTTCGCCTTCACCGTTCGGAATTCTTACGGAAGTTTCAATATTGTGGAACGCGGCTACCGTTTCCACGTGTGAGATTGCCTCCCGGAAAGCGGCCGGCAAGGCATACGGTACAAAGCCGACCGGGCCTTCTTCCCCTTCCCCAAACCGGACCTTTCCGACCAATCGGTAAATCCGGTTGCTGTCGGGGTGGAATCTGTCGAATTGCAGTTCGTAGCTGGTGATCAGATAAATAACCACGCAGGCGCTCAGGCCGAGTGCCAGCCCCAGCACATGAATGAGGCTCGTTCTTCTGTTGCGATTGAGATTCCGCCAGGCGATCTTGAAATAATTTTGAAGCATATTTTCGGACAATTGGGTGATCATTCATTCCTCAGACTGTTGACCGGATTGGCCAATGCAGCCTTCATGCTTTGGAAACCAACCGTCAGGAACGCCGTTGCCAGAACCAGAAAACCCGCCAATGCAAATACCCACCAGCGGATATCGATCCGGTACGCGAAATCCTGAAGCCACCGGCTCATCAAGAACCAGGCGACCGGAATGGCGATGACCAATGCGATCAGTACCAGTTTCAGAAATTCCCGCGACAATAAGCCGATCAGGCCTGCCAGGTCGGCGCCCAATATTTTACGCACCCCAATCTCCTTGGTGCGCCGCTCCGTAGAGAAAACAGCCAGGCCAAACAGACCGAGGCAGGAAATGAACACCGCCAGGGCCGCCAGCACCCTGAACAAACCGGCACTTTTTTCCTCATTCCGGTACAACCGGTCAAAAGTCTCATCCAGAAAATGGTATTCGAAAGGTTGATCGGGGTTGAAGGCCGACCAGGCTTCGCGCGCTGCGGCAATGGCCGCTGCGGCCTGCCCTTCACCCGTCTTCACGATGATGTTACCGATGGATTTCGGATGGTCGAATAAAACCAGCGGACCGATCTTGTTGCGGAGGCTCTGGTAATGAAAATCACGGACCACGCCGACCACCTGGCCTTCCCTGCCGTGAAAAGAGAACCGCTGCCCCACGACCGGCTCCGGCAAATGGAAAAGGCGCACGGCCGTTTCGTTCAGGATGACATTCCGCTGATCGGCTTCATTGCCGGGCTCGAACCACCGGCCTTCCTTCAACGGCAACTGCAGCACCTCGCCGAGCCCGGGCCCGATGGACAATTGGGAAACGGTCGGCTTGAAATCCGCAGGCCGGCCGTCCCAGTCAAGGCTGCCGCTGTGGGTACTGTTCATATCGATAATGGACGAATTGGCCGCCGCCGTACCCGCAACGCCGGGAGCGGAGGCTAACTTTTGCTGAATCGCTTTTACCATTTCCTCCCGCCGGTCATTATATGGTATCTGGAATTCGAATCGCTGCGACCGGTCATACCCAAGGTCCTTCTTCCGAATGAACTCCTGCTGCTGCAAAATGACGGTCGCGCTGATGATCAAACCGGCGGTGACTGCAAATTGGACAACGACCAGCCCTTTGCGGAAGACCGTGTTCTTTACATTCAGGAAATTCCGGCCCCGGAGAAAATTTCCCGGCGAAAATCCAGTCAGGAAAAGGGCCGGGTAGATCCCCGATAACAGCAGCGCCAGAGCGGCAGTACCGCCTACGACCAGCCATACGGCGGGGTCAGCGGAACTGAGGGCGAAATTTTTTTCCGTAAACCCGTTGAAGGCGGGCATAGCGAAATGGACCAGACAAAGCGACAACACCAGTGCCGACAACACCGTCAGCAGGCTTTCCGCAAACAGCAATCTGAAGACATGGTGTCCGGCGGCGCCGATGATCTTGCGTACGCCGACCTCTTTCGTCCGCATGCCGGCCTGAGCCGTCGTGATGCTGACGTAATTCACACAGGCCAGGAACAGGATGATGAGCCCGATGAGCCCGAAGGTCTCGGCCGTCTGCCGGTGACCGGTGAGCATAGCCGAAGAGCCCCTTTCCTCGTCGAAGTGGACTTCGGACAGGGGTTGGACGTTCAGGGCCACCTCTTTGCTGTCCTTGAGATGCTGGATCAGGTCCGTGAGCTTCTTGTCGAGGGCGGCTTCATCAACCCCGGGTCTCAATTCAACAAAGGTGAGAAAGTTAAAATTGTCCCAGTGTTCATTCTCCCGGGCTGCGGGATCGGAAAGATACGTATTGAGCGGGCGGATAATGTCATGGGTAAACCCCGAATTGGGCCGATGATTTTCTATTACGGCCTGCACCAGGTATTCTGTTGAATCGATCCGGAAGGGTTCACCTGCCACATCCCAGCGTCCGAACAATTTTTCCGCAAGGTCCCTGGTTATGATGGCGCTGTGCAGATGCTGTTGAAACCCGGATGCCGAACCGGAGATGAATTGATAGTCAAACAGGTCAAACCAGTCATCGCTTACATAGACATTGTGCTTTGCAGCCAACATCACGGCATTCTTTTTCACGGTCAGCGGCTGCCAGCTGTTCTCGAAAAGTAATGCAGTACGGACTACCTCCGGCACTTCGTTCTTTAAGACCTCATTCAGCGGCAGGGGCGTAGAAGACCAATGCCAGGTCTCGTCGCTGCTGACCTTAATGTCGCTGTTGATCCGGAAGATCCGGTCGGCGTGCCGGTGGAAGCGGTCGAAGCTGAATTCGTTCCGAACCCAGAGGAAGGCAAAAATAGCCGCAGTCATGCCCAGGCCCAGGCCGGCAACATTGATGATGGTGAAGGTGCGGCGTCGGAGCAGGTTGCGCCAGGCGGTCCGGAGGTTGTTTAGTATCATATTTTATTCGGATTTCAGGCTTTCAACCGGATTGGCCAACGCCGCTTTAATGCTTTGGAAGCTGACCGTCAGGAAGGCCACCCCTACCGTTACCCCGCCTGCGATAGCGAAAATCCACCAGTAAACAGGGGCGCGATAAGCAAAGGTGTCGAGCCACTTGCCCATGAAGTACCAGGCCAGCGGCGAGGCGATCAACAGGGAAAATACGACCAGTTTCAGAAAATCCCTGGACAATAATCCCACCAGGCCGGCTGCCGTAGCGCCCAATACCTTCCGGATCCCGATCTCCTTGGTCCGCTGTTCGGCGGTGAACGCTGATAACCCGAACAATCCCAGGCAGGAGATCAGAATGGCCATAAAGGTGAACACGCCGATGATCCGGGAAAGCGATTGTTCGGATTCGTATAACTTTGCAAAATCCTCATCAAGAAAGCTATACTCAAAAGGCAGGTTCGGCAAAACGGCATTCCAGGCAGCTTCGGCCCTGGCAAAAAAGGCGGCATAATCCGACGTCTGCACATCGGCAACAACGTTGGACAGATCCCTGGGCGGATTGATCAGCACCCCAAAAGCGTCGATCTTTTCGCCCAACCCCTCGAAATTGAAGTCCTGCATGACGCCTGTTACGGTTATTTCGAAATTCATATGCCCGAATTCGGATCGCAGGATCTTACCCGGCGCCTCCTCAAGCGGTATGTCCAGTTCCTTCAGCGCCGTTTCATTAATGACTATTTTCCCCACCCCTTGCATGGAAGAGGTATCGGCCTGCGTCATAAACCTGCCAGACAGCAATTTGATTTTCAGGGTATTCAGGTAATTCTCATCCACATAGGTGAACCGGATATCGGTTGCAACTTCCATGCTCTGGCCTTCCCTGAACAGGGGAATATCGTTGTATACCTTTTGCCCGGGCACCACCGCCATTCCGCTGGCCGATCGCACTTCGGGCAGGCGTTGGAGTTCATTCCTGAAGGCTTCCAGTTTCTGCTGTCCCTCCGTTGAATGAAAAGGAAAAATGATCTTCTGGTTTTTTTCAAATCCCAGGTCCTTTTTCAGCATAAAATCCAGTTGGTTCCGGATGATCATCGCTCCGAGGATAAGGGAAATGGCAATCACAAACTGGCTGACGACCAACCCTTTGCGGAGCAACCCCGCAATACTGCCCCGCACGCCGGTGAAGATATTCCCGCCGCTGCCCCGAAGCACCTGAATGGGTTTGAATGACGACAGGTAAAAAGCCGGGTAGCTGCCCGCCGCGAGCCCGGTGAGCAGCACAAGCCCGAAGGTCGTCATCCAGATATACCCGTTTCCCGCTAGCTGAACGGAAAGTTCAACTCCGGTCAGCCGGTTCAGAAAAGGCAGGCATAAATAAATCATGGGCGCCGCCAAGACCACGGCTGCTGCAGCCAGCAACATGCTTTCGCCCAGGAATTGCCCGACCAGGGCCCAGCGCTGGGCGCCGATGGCTTTGCGCACACCTACTTCCCGGGCACGCCTGGAAGACCGAGCAGTGGAGAGGTTCATGAAGTTGATGCAGGCGACCAACTGGATAAAACCCGCGATCAGCAGCAAAATATTGAGAAAGCGATTTCCGGTAACCTTGGAGACTTCCGCAGTCAGGTTCGGGGTGGTATGGATTTCCGCCACCGGCTGCAGGTGAAGGGTTTTGCCCATATTCAACTGGCGCAACTGATCGGCGCCTTTGCGCAGCAGGAACTCGGGCAATTTGGCCTCCAGGACTTTCGGGTCGGCTCCCTTTTTCAACCTGAGATACCCGTAAACAAAGTTATTGCCGGCCCAGGAGTCATTAGAGCGGATGAACTGTCCGAGGTCGCCGGAGTTCATGCTCATGAAAAACTCGGGCATCAGGTGGCTCTTGCCCAGCGCGTGGGTAAATACGCCGGTCACCTGGAATTTATCTTCATTGCCTGTGCCGCCGATGCCGACGGTCTGACCGATCGGATCGGTTGTATTGAACAGCTTTTGGGCCAGGTTCTCAGAAATGACGACCGTAAACGGATTATCGAGGGCGTGCAGGGGATCACCGGCCACAAACTGATAATCCAATACCCGGAACAAGGTGCTGTCCGCCAGGAATCCCTTTTTCTCATAAAAAACCTTGTCGCCGACGCGGAAAAGGTTCTGCGCCACACCCGGCGGGCTGCATACCCGGGCAGCTTCTTCCACCTCCGGAAATTCGGCCTTGATGGCGGTAGCCACAGGCGGGCCGCAGGTCGCCATATGCATGGTTTTCTCGCCGGGTAATTCAAGATCGGTGATCACCCGGTAAACGTTTTCACTGTCGTGGTGTTGCAGGTCGTAACTGCGTTGATCCTGTACATAAAAGAGAATGTACAGGCAGCAGGCCGTACCCATCGTCAGCCCGAATATGTTGATGAGGCTGAAGGATTTGTTTTTGAACAGGTTTCGAAAAGCGATCTTCAGAAAATTGGTCCACATAATAGTCGGGTTGTCCTTTGAGAATAATTTCAAAAACCATGCCTCGAAGTTTTCAATTGATAATCAATTAATTGCATCAATAACATTTTATTCCGTGTCCGCAAATGAACAGCCTGTGTGCGGTATTGAACAGCCTCTGTCAGCTGCCGTTTCTGACATTCATTTTAAAAACCCCGGGCGGGCATCCCTTCCTTCGGCATAGACAGTTTTGAATTTGCGGTTTCCCAATTCTGCGGCTTCAAAAAAGACCTGCGCGGGCCCTGCCAGGTCCTGCAGGTGAACTTTCGGGAAAAGGATGAACGCTACCTGGGTGACTTCCATAAGCTGAATCGGTTAACAAGACGGATCAGGACATTATTTGGTCAATAAAAGACATTATTTGCGAGGCAAGGTTGCCGGGGTTATTTTTGGTAAAAATCAAATACAGTCGCTTATCATGAAAAGATCAATTGAAATCACCCTGCTGTTCTTATTCCTGCTGAACGGGCTTGCCGTATCGGCGCAACAAGCCGAAAAGCCGCTCTCGGTCGGCATTTTCATCTATCCTGGTGTAGAGATCCTGGACTTCAGCGGTCCGTCGGAGGTATTCGGTTCCACCCAGGGATTCAAACCGTTCCTGGTCGCCTTCAAAAAGGAGCCTTTGGTCAGTCAGCGATTCATTACCGTAACGCCGCAGTATTCCATCGAAGATTGCCCGCCGACCGACGTGCTGGTTTTTCCCGGGGGTAATACCGGTCCGATGATGGACGAACCCGAGCTGATCGAATGGATCAGGGAGCGGGCAAAGACCACCCAGTTCATGGTATCCGTTTGCACCGGCGCGGGCCTTTTGTCCAAAGCCGGCCTGCTCGACGGCAAGGAGGCTACCACTTTTCACGGGTTCATCAACAACCTGCAAAAAATGACCCCGAAGGCTACGATCCACGCCGGCACCCGGTTTGTCGACAACGGCCAGGTGATCACGACAGCCGGCGTATCCGCGGGCATCGACGGCGCGCTGCACGTGGTTTCCAGGGTCAAGGGAGAGGACGTCGCCCGGGCCACCGCCCGCTATATGGAATACGATAAATGGCGCCCCGGCGAGGGCAAGGTCATCGAATCGGGATTCCTGGCGGATATCCGCAAAGCCGGCCTGGAACAAGCCCTTAAAAACCATACGGCATCCGAAAACGGCATTCAGCCGCTCTATTATCAGGGCGAGATGATCAACCTGGCAGCCGATCTGGCGGGCTCCGATCCGGCCGAAAGCGCCAACCTCTACCAGTGGCTGATCAAAAAGGAAGGCCCCACGCCCGCATTCTATGACGGGCTCGGCGCTGCCTGGAAAAAAATGGGCAAAAAAGCGCCTATTGACCATAAGACCTTTCTGGAGAAACTGAATGCCGGCGAAGTGGACTGGGCGAAAAGGACAGCCGCCGAAGTGGCAAAAGCCTATCCCGATTGGATGCTGTACAACGAAGAAGACATCAACCAGGCGGGATACAATCTGTACTATGCCGAAAAACAGCAGGATGCTGTAGCCGCCCTTAAATGGAACACGGAATTGTTCCCCGAATCGGCCAACGCATGGGACAGCCTATCGGAAGCATACGAAGCCACAGGGCAGAACGAACTCGCTATAAAAGCCGGTGAAAAATGCCTGGCCAAATTGCCGCAGTCCGCCTATGACGAAAACAGGAAGGCTAACCTGACCAAAGCTTCGAAAGAACGGCTCGAACGGCTCAAGGGTGGTCGATAACCTGATGAATTTTTCATCCTAACCCTCAATCCGCCCTCAGTGAATTGACCGGGTTGGAAAGGGCCGCCTTCATGGAATGGAAACCCACCGTCAGGAATGCGATCAGAATACCTGCAATTCCGGCCAGTGCGAACACCCACCACCCCATATCGATATGGTACACAAAATTGTGGAGCCATTCGTTGAGGAAATACCAGGCAACCGGAGCGGCGATGGCCAGCGACACCGCGACCGGCAGTAAAAATCCCCTGACCAGCAGGCCGACGACCGAAACAACCGAAGCGCCCAATACTTTGCGGATACCGATCTCCCGGGTGCGCTGTTGTGCGGAATAATACGCCAGCCCCAGCAAACCCAGACACGAGATCGCGATTGCGAGTCCGGCAAACGTCTCGCAGATCCGGGTCATCCGGTTTTCGGCGATATAATACTGAGCAATGGATTCGTCAAAAAATTCGCCGTTGAATACCTGGCCGGGATACGTATCGTCAAAAACCTTTCGGATCGATGTGGTCGTGGCGGCTATGTTTTTGGGATTTATCTTGACGCCGGCTCCCGTATACAATCCCTTGTAGCTGCCTATGGTGATCGGCGCAATTTCATCATGAATCGACAGGGCATGAAAATCCTTCACTACCCCGACAATAGGATACCAGGGTTCATTCTCCAGACGCAATTCCTGGCCTACGGCTTCTTCCGGACTGGCGATCCCGACCTTCCGCATCAGGGTCTCGTTGATCACATAACCGGTGGTCGTGTCGCTGGGCCCGAACCACTGGCCGGCCAGTAATTCCAACCCGTAGGTTCGTTGAAAGTCGGCATCACAGAATTTATAAGTGGTCATGAAATCAGGCTCTTCGTTTCCGCGTCCCACTGTAAAGTTGGTTTGCCAACTGCCCCAGGAAGAAGGGGGTTGGCTGTGCAGGGAAACGGATTCAACGCCCGGGATCTTCAGGATCCTTTCCTTCAGGCTGTTCATTTTCGACTGGGAGAGACTGTCGCTGTCGAACCTGAAATTATAAACAAGCCCCTGCTCAAATCCCAGGTCCAGATTCCGGATAAAGTTCATCTGTTCCAGGGTGACGATGGTCCCGATGATCAACGCCTGGGCAATGGCAAACTGCAGGACAACCAGGCCTTTCCGCATGGAGATCCCGGTCCGGTCCTGAGCCGGGGCTTCCTTTTTCAGGGCCCGGATGGGGTTGAAGCCCGACAGGATCAGGGCCGGATAAAAACCGGCCAGCAGGGTAACGCCGATGCCGAGCGCCGGCAGCAGTCCCAGTATCAGCGGACTGAACAGCGGGATCTCCGCCGGTATGTCCGAAAAATGCTCAAGCAACGGCAGTGCGGTTTGCGCCAGAACGGCCCCCAAAAGGATGGCCAGCAGGGTGATCAGTGCGGTTTCACCCATAAACCGGCCGAACAACATGCCCCTTGACCCGCCCAGGGTCTTCCGGATGCCGATCTCTTTCATGCGGCGGAGGGACTGAGCTGTCGACAGGTTGATAAAATTGAAACAGGCCATGCACAACACCAGCAAGCCGATGGCCATAACCGTCCAGAGCTTGCTCTTCTCAATCCGCTTCCCCCCGGGAGAACCGAACCGCTTATCGAAATGCAGCGCTGCCATGGGTTCCAGCAGGTGACTGGTGATCCCCCACTGTTTGACCACGGGCACCTCCGCGTATTCCTTTTTACCCACTTCTGCCACCTGGGCGTTGGCAGCCTCCAGCTGCTTGCTGTCATATAACAAGGCAAACATTTGGTCGTAATACCGGTTTCTGGACCAGCTTTCGACATAATCGAACTTGTCTTTTTCGGCCAGGAGGGTAGCGTAGGAAATGATAACCTGAACCGGCATATCGCTATTGTAGGGCGCATCTTCTATTACGCCGCGAACCACCATGGGGATCTGGTCCACAAGCACGGTTTGCCCCAGGGCGTCTTCCCATCGGTCAAAGCACCGTTCCGCCGTTGTCCGGGCCATCACCAGCGCATTCGGCTCATTGAGCGCACCGTTCTTTTGGCCGTCGAGCCATTTGAAATCGAAAATCCTGAAGAAATCGGGTTCCGCGAAATAGCCCATCTGGCCGGATTGGAGGTTCAGCTTTTTCAAAGGCTGGCCGCCCGCAGGATCGGGGACGATGACCGTGGGCCAGTATTCGCGCACACGGCTGCTTGCTTCGAACAGGGAAACCGAATTTTTGGCAGCGACCATGGCCGACGTTTGGGCGCCGGTATAAAATTCGGTTTCTCCGGATGACTTGACCGCTTTTGTCACCATCCGTACGATGCGGTCGTAATTGGAAAAATTCCGGTTAAAGTTCAGTTCAAAATGAACGAACCGGTAGGTCAGTACCGTAACAGCAATACCTATGCCGATACCCAGAACATTCAGCAGCGTGAATCCTTTCTGGCGGTTCAGGTTGCGAAAAGCAGTCTTCAGGAAATTGTACAGCATGATGTCGGGTTTTTGGAAATGGCTCTCCTCAGGAGCATCCCGGGCATTCAATGGATTTCTTATAAACTGCAGGAGCCAAAAACCATGCCTCAATAAAAGACATTGATATACAATGTTTTAAAATCAATTAATCCAAAAAAGTGTTCATAAACGGACACATACTGTTCGTGAATGGACAACCTTATTTCGAAGCATTTGTGCGCAATAACCTGGGAGAAATATTGAATACGGCAGGCCGTTTTTCAGAGGCTGCCGATCATGCAGAGGCAGGTTTGGAAGCCGCAGTGAAGGCCGACAACCTCGAACAGCAGGCCCGGGCCAATGAAATCCTCGCCGAGGCGCTCTTCAGCCTGCAGGATTATGATGGAGCCAGGAAGGCATTTAAAGCTACGCTTACGCTGCGCGACAGCCTGAACCGGAAGGAAAAGGCCGACGAGTTTGCACGCCTGGAAACCCGGTACCAAAGCCGGGAGCAGGAAGCCCTCCTGACCAGGCAAAATCTCGAATTGGAAAAGGCGGCTTACTTCAGGAGAATGATAGTCATCGGCAGCCTGGCCGTATTTTTCCTGCTTGCGATCCTGGTTCAGTTCTGGCGGCAACGGCAAAAGATCAAGGAAAAAGAAGTCCAGCTGGCCTACCAGTTGGAAAGGTCCGAAAAAGAAAGCCTTAAAGAACTGGATCGGCTCAAATCCACTTTCTTTGCCAATATCAGCCACGAATTCCGGACGCCGCTCACGTTACTGATATCGCCCCTGCAGGAGATCAGAGAGGGCACGTTCAAAGGAAGTCTGCCGAAATACGCCCGAATCATGGAGCGGAACGCCCGTCGACTTTTGCAACTGGTCAATCAGCTGCTGGATCTGTCCCGGCTGGAAGCCGGAAAAATGCAGCTCAACCTTCAGCCCGGCGACCTGATGCAGGCCTTACGGGCAATAACCGGTTCATTTGAAAGCTTCGCCCTGATCAGACAAATTACCTTTCTGGTGGAAATACCCCAACAACAGGCATTTGTCCGGTTTGATCGCGACAAGCTGGAAAAAATAGCAGCCAACCTGCTTTCCAACGCATTCAAATTTACGAGGGAAGAAGGCATGGTATCCGTAACGGCAAACTACAGAGATGATCGCCTTGAACTCGAAGTAAAAGATAATGGAATAGGCATTGCAAAAGAGCATCTGCCGCAGCTTTTTGAGCGGTTCTTCCAGCACAAGAATGCGGCCGAAAGCGACTCGGGCGAACAGCAGGGAAGTGGAATCGGACTGGCCCTCACCAAAGAGCTCATCGAGCTGCATAATGGGCGTGTTGAAGTAGAAAGTGAGCCCGGAAAAGGCACCTTATTCCGGGTTGTTTTGCCATTCCCCCGCATCGTGGATGAAAAAGAACCTGTGGCCCACCTGACGGCTGAAGAACCGGAAAAAATCCGTTTTGAGCCGAAAAAGGTCAAAGATCAGGATCCCGTTATTCTCATTGCAGAGGACAATGAGGACATTCGCCTGTATGTACGCGACCGGCTTTCGGTAAAATATCGGGTGCTGGAAGCCGCTGACGGCGCTTCAGGCCTGAAAATCGCACTTCGGGAAGTGCCGGATTTGATCATTTCGGATGTTATTATGCCGGAAATGGATGGGCTTGAATTTTGCAAGGCGGTAAAAACCCATGAGCAAACAAGCCATATCCCGGTGATTTTGCTGACCGCCAAGGCGGGTCACCAGGAAAAACTTGAAGGTTTGAACACCGGGGCTGACGATTACCTCATCAAACCGTTTGACGGCGAAGAATTAGAAACCCGGATTATCAACCTGCTCAACCAGCGGGAATTTCTCCGGCGGCGCTACAGCCAGATGGTGTTTCAGTTCAAACCCAGCGATATCCGGTTGCCTTCCGCCAACGAACAATTCCTTCAACGAACGACCCTTGCCATCGAAGAAAATATCGATGATGAAGGGTTCGGTGTGGAAGAACTGGCCCGGGCAATAGGAATGAGCCGCCACCACCTCCACCGCAAACTCAAAGCGCTGATCGGCCAGACACCCGTTATCTTTATCCGCACTATTCGCCTGGAACGTGCCTTGCAATTGCTCCAACAACAGGTCGGTAACGCCTCTGAAGTAGCCTTCATGGTCGGATTCGGCAGTCTGACCTATTTCTCAAAATGTTTCTCCGAGCATTTCGGTTTTTCACCCAGCAAGGTCAATACCCCCTGACTTTGATCTGCCCACCTAACATCCGCCCGCATCAACAATCAGATATCATGTGATCAGCAGTTCGCCAGTCGGCAGTTCGCAGTTGGCAGTTCGCAGTTGGCAGTTGGCAGTCGGCAGTTGGCAGTCCCACGACCGCCCAACAATGATCAGTTGGCAGTTGGCAGTTCGCAGTCCTCAGTTCGCAGTCCTCAGTTCGCAGTCCTCAGTTCGCAGTTGGCAGTCCCACGACCGCCCAACAGTGAAACAATGAAACAATGAAACCACCACCCCTCACTCATTCCGCAAACTCTCCACCGGATTGGCCAATGCGGCGCGCAGGCTCTGAAAGCTCACCGCCAGGAAAGCTACCCCGACTGCTGTCACCGCCGCAACTGCAAAAAATTGCCAGCCCAGCGAAATATGGTAAGCGAACCCGTCCAGCCACCGGTTCATGAAATACCAGGCAATGGGGGCAGCCGCCACGAGGGAAATTCCCACCAGCTTTAGAAAATCCTGCGACAACAGCCCGACCAGTCCGGCCGCCGAGGCGCCCAGCACCTTGCGGATGCCGATCTCCTTGGTACGCTGGATGATCGTGTAGGATGCCAGGCCGAACAGCCCCAGGCAAGCCAGGAAAATAGCCAGCCCGGCAAAAGTGGTGATCAGGCTGGAAGTCTGGCTTTCGGCGCGGTACATGGCGCCCAGTTCCTCATCCAGGAAATGATAGGTGAAAGGCCTGTGCGCAGCCAGTACGCCCCATTTCTGCTCCAGGAAGGCCAGGGTGCCGGAAATATCCTCCCCGGATAATTTGACCAAAACGGTGTTCCCCCAGGTATCCGGAAAAATGACCAGGTTATCGATGGCCTCGTGCATGGAAGCAAAGTGAAAATCTTTGACCACACCCCTGATCTGAGCGGGCCGGCCATTGAAATTTACCCGCTGGCCGACCGCCTCATCGGGCGTCCATCCGAAGGCATTGGCCTGGCTTTCGTTGATCAGGATGCCCCTTACCACGGTAGTGTCTCCGCTGTACATGCGCCTGACCGCCTCGATATCGCTATGCCCGAAAGAAGCGCCGGCGGCCAGTTCGATGCCCATGGTACGGACAAAATCCTCATCGGCAGGCAGGGCGGTTACCGGCTGGCTGCCCTCGCCGGTCGGGGAGCGGGCGATGCCGTATCCGCCCTCTATATGGGTCGGCGTTTCGTAAGCGAGGCTGACGCCCATCACCCGGCTGTTTTGCCTGAATTCCGATTTGAAGACGTCCAGCTTTTCCACGATCTTGCCGTCGGTGGGCAGTGCAACTACAAAATCTTTGTCGTACCCCAGTTTTTTATCCTGTATGAAATCCAGTTGCCCTTTTAGCACCAGTGTAGCGATCATCAGCAAAATGGAAATGGTGAATTGAAAAACGATCAATCCCTTTCGCAACCAGGCGCTACCCCTTGCGGCCTGGCTCCCCCAGTTGCCTTTCAGCACCTTAATCGGCTGGAACCGCGTAGCCGCCAATGCGGGATAAAGCCCGGCCAACAGGGCGATCAGCAGCCCAAATCCCAGGATGGAAGCAAGCGCTGCCGGGTGGAGGAGCGGATCCATGGTCAACCGGCGTTCAAACAACCGGTTGAAGAGCGGGATCAGAGGCCTGGTAAGCACCAATCCGGCGACCATGGCGAACCCCGACACCAGAAATGCCTCGCTGATGTGCTGGCGGACCAGTTGGCCGCGACCGGCGCCGAGTACTTTCTGCACGCCCATTTCCCGGGCCCGCTCCATGCTTGCCGCAGTCGACAGGTTGACATAGGTGCTCAACCCGATCAGCAGGATAAAAACGCCGACGGCGAGCAGGATATAGATGTAACGGATGTCGCCGTTGGGTTCAAATTTGCCGGCCACCTCTGACTTCAAATGCACATCGCGAAGCGGCTCCAGCTTGTAGGTCACGTATTCATCTCCCGAGAGCCCCGTTTCAGCCGATCTTGACTTCATGAAGGGTCCGATCTTGGCCTGCAGGGATGCTATCGCCGAACGGTCGGTCAGCAACAAAAAGGTTCCGTAATTGGCGTTCCACCAGGTAGCCCGCTCCGGCGCTGCGTCGCGCAGACCGGCAAACGATCCGACAAAGTCCGGTTTGATCTGGGTGGTTTCGGGCGGGTTTTCCATCACGGCGGAAACGACGTAGTCCAGGCCATCCACCTTCAGGGTCTTGCCCATGGGATCGGTCCCCGGGAAGTATTTTTCCGCCATCCGCCGGTTGATCACCAGCTGATTGGGCGCCTTCAGGGCCGACCCGGGATTGCCCTCAAGGAGCGGAAAAGTGAACACATCAAAGAAAGTGCTGTCCGCATAAAAGAAATTGTCCTCTTCAATGAGCTGGCCTTCATGCCGCACTACCCTATCCTCGTATTGAATCACCCGAACGGCATTTTCCACTTCCGGAAACACCTGACGGAAAGTGGGGCCGACCTTGTTGCCCGTATTTTCGGTCAGAACGGTCCGGTCACCGGAATGGTATTCCATCACGACGAACGCGATCCTGTCCGCATTCTGGTGACAGGCCTCATAACTCAATTCATTGTGCAGGTACAACCCGATCAGCAGGCAGCCCGCAATACCAATCGTCAGGCCGACCAGTTTGATCGCCGTGAACAACTGATTTTTCTTCAAATTTCTGAATGCCAGTTTTAGGTTGCTCTTCCACATGATCGCTGAATTTTATGTTGAAATACATTGTAAGTTGTAAGTTGTAAGTTGTAAGTTGTAAGTCGTAAGTTGTAAGTTGTAAGTTGTAAGTCGTAAGTTGTAAGTCCGGTAAATGGCAGCTCGGTAACCTTACGACGAACGCCCAACAATGATCAGTTCGCAGTTGGCAGTTGGCAGTTGGCAGTCCGCAGTCGGCAGTTGGCAGTTGGCAGTTGGCAGTTGGGTAGCTGAGCGAAGTCGAAGCTACAACGAACGCCAACAATGAAACAATCCCTCCCCTTCTCAATCCCTCCGCAAACTCTTCACCGGGTTGGTCAGCGCCGCCCGAATGCTCTGGAAGCTGACCGTCAGCAGGGTAATCGCCAGGGCGCCCAATCCCGCCGCAGCAAAGATCCAGCCTGAAATCCGGGTTCTGTACGAAAAGTTTTCCAGCCACCCGTTCAGCAAATACCAGGCAACCGGTGCTGCAACCACGCAGGCAATGAGCACCAACACCACGAAATCTTCCGACAGCAACTTCCAGATATTGAAAATGGAAGCGCCCAACACTTTGCGGATCCCGATCTCACGGGTGCGCTGTTCGGCGACAAAAGACGCCAGGCCGAAAAGGCCCAGGCAACTGATGAATACCGCCAGCACGGCAAAGAAAGAGGCCAGCTTGCCGACCCGTTTTTCCGTATTGAACTTTTTGGAAAATTCTTCATCCGCAAAATTGTACTCGAAAGGCTGGGACGGACTGTATTTCCTGAAAATCCGTTCGATCTTGTCCAGTGACGCCGGGGCGCCGGCTTCCGGATTGAGCTTGGCCAGCACAAAATTCCCGGGGGATTCGTCGAGGTAAAAAACGGTGGGTTTCACCGGTTGGTACGGCGAACCCATGACCATATCTTCCACCACCCCGATCACATGGCAGGGTGTGCCGAACCACTTGATCGTTTCGCCGATCGGGTTTTCAAGGTTCATGTACCGGGCGGCCGCTTCGTTGAGGATGAACCCCGTTGAATCGGTTGGAAAGTCGGCCGAGAAATCGCGACCTTCGAGGAATTTCCAACCGATCGTTTCGCCGTAGCCCAGGGATACGCCTACATTGGGAAAATCGACCGACAGGTTCGGGTCCTTGCCCCGCCATTCGAAGCCGCTGCTGGTCGACCAGGTTTCCGTTGTGGGGTTGGTGGTCTCCGCCACGGATATCACCGCTTTTTCATCCATCAAAGCGGCCTTGAAAACGTCGAAATGCTTGTGAATTTCATCGTTCACCGCCGGGATGGCCACCAAACCGTCGGCATTGTAACCCAAAGGCCGGTTCTGTGCGAATTTGATCTGGGAGAAGACGATCATGGTCCCGATGATCAGGGATACCGATACGGTAAATTGCAGGACGATCAGGACCTTGCGCGGCAAGGCGGCCCAGCGCCCCGCTTTGAACGGCCCCGCCAATACCTTGACCGGACGGAAAGAAGAGAGGTAAAAAGCGGGATAACTGCCGGCAATCAGCCCGGTTACCAGGATAAATGCCAGGCCGACGCCCCAGAAAGCAGGCTCCTTCCAGGGCAAGGTCATGGCCTTGTCCGAAATATTGTTGAAGAACGGCAACAACCCCTGCACCAAAAGCAGGGATATCACAAAGGACAGTCCTGCAAAGAACAGGGATTCGCCCAGGAACTGACCGATCAGTTGCTGCCGGCCTGAGCCGATGGCTTTCCGGACCCCCACTTCCTTGGCCCGTTTTTCCGACCGGGCCGTGCTCAGGTTCATAAAATTGATGCAGGCCATGAGCAAAACAAAAACACCGATGATCCCGAACATGCGAACGTACCGTATCCGCCCGCCTGTATTGATCCCGTCCCTGTATTCGGAGTAGAGGTGCCACCGGTTCATCGGCAACAGGAAGAGCGCCGGTTTTTTCTTGGCCAGTTCCGTGCTCATATGCTTGAGCTTGGCGTCTTTTATCCGGGCGGAGACCTGTTCGGGGTCTGCGTTTTCAGTCAGTTTCACAAAAAGGGAAAACGCATTGGGCCGCCAGGGGTCGGAAGCTGTTTTCACCCAGCCCGAATTGTCGTAATACAACTGCCAGGGCATGATGAAACCCAGGTCGGAAAAAGCGCTGTTCCGGGGGACGTCTTCGTAGATGCCCGTCACCTGGACGGTCATCTGATCGTCAACCCGGATCGTTTTGTGCATCGGGTCGGTATCGCCGAAAACGGCTTTGGCTGTCGACGCCGAAAGCAGGATGGTCCCCGGGTCTTTCAGGTCGGTGCTCCCTTCCCGGAGTTGAAGGCTGAGCAGCTCAGGCCCGCCCGGTTCAAAAAAGGTCCCCGAACGGGTCAGGAGTTTGTCTTCCCAGGCCAGCACGTGGGGATAGGTGCCGGAGGCCATCACGACCGATTCAAAATCGCTGCCATAGTTGCTGCGCAGTTCATCCGCCAGCGGGAACGGCACGCTGAACCACGTTTGCACTTCGCCGTTATTGGTCACATTCTGGATGACCTGGGCCAGCCGGTCATAGTTCCTGTGGTAATGATTGAAGGAGAATTCATCCCGGATCCACAGGCCGATGATCAGCGCCACGGCCATACCCGCCGCCAGCCCCCCGATATTGATCAGGGAATATCCTGTATTTCTGCGGAGGTTTCGAAAGGCGCTTTTCAGATAATTTGTATGCATAGTCGGGTAATTTTACTCGTTCCTCAGACTCTCCACCGGATTGGCCAGCGCCGCCTTCACCGCATGGAAGCCGACCGTGGCAAAGGCAATGACAACGGCCGCCAGCCCCGCAACGGCGAATACCCACCAGGTCATTTCGATCCGGTAGGCAAACCCCTGAAGCCATTGATCCATGAAATACCAGGCCACCGGCGACGCGATCACCGCCGCCGCTACAACCAGTTGCAAAAAATCCCTGGACAACAGCCCTACAAGGCCGGTTATGCTGGCGCCCAAAACCTTCCGGATACCGATCTCGCGGGTGCGCTGTTCGGCGGCCATCGCGATCAGCCCGAACAAGCCCAAACAGGCGATGAACAGGGAAAGGCCCGTAAAAACGCTCAAAATTGCGCCCAGCTTGGCTTCAGACCGGTAAAGCGCATTGAAATCCTCATCCAGGAAGGAATAGCTGAACGGGGTGTCCGGGGCCATGACCTGCCAAAGGTCCTGGATTTGCGGCAACAGCCGGCTTTCTTCGCCCGGGCGGATCCGGACAGCCAGATAGCCCCGGTCAAGGTCGTAGGTTTTCGAAGAATAGTGGAACAGGCCGAACGGCTCAATGGCCGCCCGGAAAGACTGGGCGTGAAAATCCTTCATGACGCCGATGACCTTGAACCGCTGGTTGCCGTTGCCGGGGTAAAGCATGAACTGACCGACGGGGTCCTTCCAGCCGATCGTCCGCACAGCCGTTTCATTCAGTATGACAGCGGCGGAATCCGCGGGAAAATCCCGGGAAAAATTTCGCCCTTCCAGCATCTCGATGCCCATGGCGGGCACGAAATCGTAATCCACCATATAGGAGTTCAGGGTCAGGTCTTTTGCAATGCCCGGATTCCCGCCGTCCGTTTCAGGCTCGTAAAAGTCGCCAAAGGCATTTTTGGCAGGCAGGTCGGTCGACAGGCTGGCCGTTACCACGCCCGGTAACGCCTCCAATTGCTGCCGCATCGATTCTCCCTTATCCCGGAGTCGCTGGGCGTTGTTCACCACCAGCACGTTTTCCTTGTTCAGGCCGGTGCTTTGCTTGCGGGAATAATCGATCTGCAACAGGACGACCGCCGTACAAATGATCATGGCGATTGAAATGGCAAACTGGAATACCACCAATCCGTTTTTCAACCAGGTGTTCCCCGTTCCGGATAGTTTGTTCTTCAGGATCGCAATCGGCGCCATCGACGACAGGTACAGCGCCGGATAAAGGCCGCCAAGGAGCCCCGCCGTTATCGGCAAGCCGACCGCTAAAAGGCCGGTCCAGCCCGCAAACAGATCGCTGTTCGTAAATGATTCTCCGCTCAGCCGGTTAAAGGCAGGCAACAGAGCCTGCACCATCGCAGCGGCCAACAGCCACCCCGCAACGCTGTACATCATGGACTCGGTGAGAAATTGCCGGACCAAACCCTGTTTCTTCGATCCCAGCACTTTCCGGACACCTACCTCACGGGCACGGGTCAGGGATCTCGCCGTCGTCAGGTTCATGAAGTTGACGCAGGCCAGCAACAGGATCAAAAGGCCTACGGTGCCGAAAATATAGACATCTTTTATGCTGCCCAGGTTATTGATCCGGGAGCCTACTCCTTCCGAATAAAGGTGGACCTTTTCCAGGGGCTTGAGGGAAAAATCCCATTTCCCGCCATTGGACAGGAATTCGTCCAGCGGTTGGCCGATCCGCTTGAAAGCGCCGGATGCATACTTTCTGACCATCCCCGGAAATTTGGCCTCCAGGGCTGTCAGCGACTGGCTTGTCGGTTTCCGGGCCAGCAGGACGTAGGTTTCCATCTGCAGCCAAACCCAGCTCCAGCTGAAATGCCGGACAACGTCATACGCCGCAACAGGCGTCAGGAAATCAAACTGCATGGAAGACTGTCCGGGCAAATCCTCCAGCACGGCCGAAACCCTGAACGGCCGGTTGTCGATCGCTATGGTCCGGCCGATTGCCTGGTCAGCTTCAACCGGACCGAAGTACTTTCTTGCGGTTGATTCCGTCAGTACGATCGACCCCGGGTCCCTCAGGCACTCAGCTGCCTTTCCCGACAATAAGGGAAATGAAAAAACCTCCAGGAAGTTGGAATCCACGGCCAATCCGCCGCCCTCCGTAAACTGGCGCGCTTCCTGGTTTTTATCCGCCTTCAACACCTGATCGCCGGGTTGGAACAGGCGGGTATACGCTTCAACCTCCGGAAATTCCGCCTGCAACGCACTTCCTGCGGGAGGCGGCGAATTGGAAGTTATGAACGAGGTTCCGCCGAAATTGCCGGCCACGTTGACCTGGCAGATCCGGTCGGATTTGTCGGAAAAGCGATCATACCCCAATTCATTCCGCACAAAAACCGCGATCAGCCAGCAGGCCGCCATGCCGATGGCCAGCCCGGATAAATTGATGAACGTGTAAAATTTGTTTTTCCACAAATGGCGAACGGCGATCTTCAAATTGGTCATCATGCTGAATAATTGGTGTTCACAGCTGCTTCCGGACCGGCTGTTTTCTGAAAGCTTAAGATCAGGAAAATCCTGTTTTTTGAATTTTCAAAAATCGTGCCCCATAATAAAAAACTGATAATCAATTTATTAAATAATTTTTTCATAAAGTCCGTGTCCACATCCGAACAAACGGTGTGCGATTTCGAACACCAAATCGGGTCGCCGGGCAATTCGATTCCTGTTGAGGATCTGGTATAATTTTCTTACCTTTTCAGCCTGTTCCCTTCCAGGGGTTCTGACTTGTCATAAAAGATCCAAATATGAAAACCAACTTTAACTACCCTTCCCGGGCCCTGCCGGCCCTTTTTATCCTGTTGTCAGGTCTGGTTATTTTCCAGGGTTGCGGCCCGCGCGAGCCAGTCAACGATCCGGATCAGGAAGAATGGATGTCTCTGTTCAACGGCGTCAACCTCGACGGCTGGGACATCAAGATCAACGGATTTGATCTGAATGATAATTACCAGAATACCTTCTACGTGGAGGACAGCCTGATCAAGGTCCATTACGACGGTTACCCGGAATTCACCAATCAGTTCGGCCACCTGTTCTACAAGGAGCCGTTTTCCTATTACCGCATCCGGGTGGAATACCGGTTTGTCGGCGACCAGGCGCCCGGCGGCCCGGGGTGGGCCTACCGCAACAGCGGGATCATGTTCCACGGCCAGCCCGCCGCTACCATGGGTAAAAACCAGGACTTTCCCATCAGCCTCGAGGCTCAGTTGCTGGGCGGCGACGGCGAACACGAGCGCCATACCCTCAACCTCTGCACGCCGGGCACCAATGTCGTCATGCACGATACGCTCGAGACCTCGCATTGCATCGAGTCCCGGTCCAAAACCTACCACGGCGACCAATGGGTGACCGCCGAATTGCTGGTGCTCGGAGATTCGCTCATCCAGCATATCATGGACAATGAGGTGGTTCTCCAGTACACCAAACCCCAGATCGGCGGCGGCAACGTGGATAACATCGACTCTACCCTCTGGGTACCCGGCAAAATACTGACCGGCGGCAGCATTTCCCTGCAAAGCGAAAGCCACCCGGTCCACTTCCGGAAGGTCGAACTGCTCAACCTCGTGGGCTGTACCGACCCCAAAGCTAAAAATTACAAATCCTATTATGTGAAATCGGATAACAGCGGGTGCGTTTATTAGTGGTAAGTTGTAAGTCGTAAGTCGGGTAAAAGGTGATAATTGGGTTATGGGAGGGTATTCAGTTGACAGTCTTTCAGTTGGCAGTCTTTCAGTTGGCAATTGGCAGTCTTTCAGTTGGCAGTTGGCAGTCTTTCAGTTGGCAGTTGGCAGTCTTTCAGTTGGCAATTGGCAGTCTTTCAGTTGGCAGTTGGCAGTCTTTCAGTTGGCAGTTGCCAACATCAAGCCACCAGCATCCCCCGTCCGCCATAGCCCTACAAGGGCGACGGCGGGCAGTATCAAGTATCCAGTATCAAGAAGCCAGCGACCAGCATCCAGTTTATTTCATCATTTCATCCACAATCGCCTTTCGGAATTCCAGGAAAACATCCTTGAGCCCGCTGTCGGCGTCGGTTCCGTAGTTGATCAGGAGGGACAACGTGAAGTCCTGATTGGGGAAGTAGAACAGGTCGCCGGTATAGGCGAGGTCGCGCCCGCGGTGGCCCAGGCCGTATTCGTCGGGTGAACGGTCATAGAAATCCTTGCGGATCGTAACGCCGTATCCTTCCTGATCAGGAATATCCTCTGCAGAGATCCTCGTCATTTCCTGAAGGGAGGACGCTGCCAGCACGGTTTTGTCCCGCAGGAGGGCTTCGATAAAATGCTGAAGGTCAAAAACCGTGGAATAAATGCCGCCGTAACCGTTTCCGCTGCCTGTATTGAAGTTGGACATATTCACAATCGTACCGTTGTTGTACAGATCGTAATAGCCCTGGGCTACGAAATCAGGTAGCGGATCGTGCCAGTGGTAGTACGTATGCTCAAGCCCCAACGGACGGATCACCTTGTCGCGAAGCAGGTCAGCGTGATTTTGACCGGTTGCCCCTTCAATCGCCATGATCGCCAGCAACAGGTTGGTATTGGAATACTCCAGCTGGGTTCCGGGTTCAAATACAGCATCTACCCTGTACACATAAGTGATCAGGTCTTCCGGTGTCCAGAACCGGGCAGGATCATTGAGGACAGCCAGATAAAAACTGTTCTGATCGATCAGATCCGGAATGCCTGAGGTGTGGTTGAGCAACTGCCGGATCGTCACCTTTTCCGCATTGGCCACCTTCCGGGTATATTTGGATGCAACGTACCGGGTAAGGGGGGCGTCGAGGTCAAAACGATCTTCTTCCACCAGTTTCATAACCAGGGTCCCGATAAAGATCTTGGTTATGCTGGCTGCTTTGGAAACATGACAAGGCTGCATGGGAATCTGCCGGTCGATATCGGCCATACCGGAAGCGCCGTACCAGACGCCGCCGTCGTCCCGGATCAGGATGGCAATTCCGGGTAATCCCCCGGCAGTATACTGGTCAATGATCGATCGATAGATCGCAGCTTTGGGATGCTCATCCGGCGATGGCGCCGATACCGTACAGGCAACGGTCGGCCGGATCGGATCCTTCTGACAACTCCATATCAACAGGAGCATCACGGCAAAACCGGCCCCGGCCATCCATTTGAATAGCGTTCTCATGGTACTTGGTTTTGTTTAAAAAATGGAACCGATACCCCGAAATGAAGCGCCGAATTAGGCAAAACGGGCACATACTCCTTCACGAAGGGCATCTGCAGGTAAACCTGATATGCCAGAAACAGCCGTAGATTTCCCATGCTTTGGAAAGTGTACCCGCCTCCAAGACTCAGACTGACCATAGCCTGGGGCCGGCCGATGGAAGCGTGCCGGACGTAAGTTCCGTTTTCCGAAAACTCGAAGACCTGGGCCGCCGGAATGCTGTGCAGGTAGCCCGCTCCCAGGCGGGATTCCAGATCAGCCGATGCCCCGAAATGATACCGGTAGCCTGCCTCGCTGTACAACTGAATGCCGTGTTGCACATATCGATGGTAAAAATACCCCATCCGCACCGTTTGAAACCATTCGTTCTTCGGATGACGGTTATACCTGAATTCCGTACCGACCGAAAACCCAGGGTGGGCCGGGACGCCCCATACGCCCAACACTCCGGCGCCGGGCAGGAGCGTGGCATGATTAAAAACGGTAATGGAAACCGGACGCAGACTTCCTGCTGTTGATTGTGCACCCAGCGACGCAGCGACCATAGCCCAGATGATCGCAGCAAGCCATTTATTCATCTTTCCCGCCTTCATAACTCTGTTGGAATAATGGAAGATCAATTTGCAGAATTCTACCCCGTTTTCAAATGATCCAAATCAACCTGAATAGTGATTGCCATTTCCGGCCCAGCGAACGAGTGGGGTAACAATCCAGCCCCCGGACGGATATATTCATGAAGGCGGGAAGTCAAAAAAGAGAAATTTTTATAAATTATAAATAAATCAATATATCTTTTGAAACTTCTTTTAAGTGTCGCCGTAAAGACAGTTTGAAATCAGGACAACAGATTGGATTTTTACCTCTTCTGGTTGCTAATGGAATTGAAACAACAAATTTCCTATGAAAACAACTATTACAATTTTGTGCTTTTCTCTGCTGCTCGTCTGGGGGTGCAAACACGAGAGCTTTGATCCTATCGACAATGATCTATCCCTGGCTATCGGCAATAAGGAGCGCTATATCCTTCCCGACAGCAAGGATTACGCCAATATCCCGCAATCAGCTGCCAATCCGCTGACAAATGAAAAGGTCGAACTGGGCAAATTGCTTTTTTTCGAGCCGGCATTCGGCATTGAGAACAAGTACCCCGAAGGAAAGAATACCTTTTCCTGCGGATCCTGCCATGTGCCTTCGTCGGGTTTTCGCCCCGGAAGGTCGCAGGGTATCGCCGATGGCGGCAGCGGCTTCGGCTTTCACGGCGAGGCGCGGTTTAAAAACCCCGTGTACCCCGAGGACTCCATCGACGCCCAGGGGGCAAGGCCGCTGTCGGTATTGAACGTGGCCTTTGTCACCAATTCCATGTGGAACGGTTCGTTCGGCTCCGATGGCGTCAATGCCGGAACCGAGGACAAATGGGGCGTCTTTGACCCCGGTACGGCCATCAACCACCAGCACCTGGGCAACCTGGAAGGGCAGAACATCGAGGGGTTGAAGACTCACCGCCTGAACTATTCTCAGGCATTGGCCGAACAATACGGTTACAAGGATATGTTCGACGCCGCATTCCCGGATGTGCCCGAAACGGAAAGATACAGCCGCAAAACCGCCAGTTTTGCCATCTCCGCCTATATCCGGTCGCTGACCACGACCGAAGCGCCGTTCCAGCGCTGGCTGAAAGGCGATGACAACGCCATGTCCGAACAGCAGAAGCGCGGCGCCATCCTGTTTTTTGAAAAGCTCAATTGCGACGGTTGCCATTTCGAAGCCAATCTGGGTTCCAATACGTTTGCCGCACTGGGCGTGAACGACCTGTTCGAGGTCGGCGGGCTGAAAACCTCCATCAACGACCGCAGAAACCTGGGCCGCGGCGGCTTTACCGGCGAAGAGCGCGATATGTACAAGTTCCGGGTTCCGCAGCTGTACAACCTCGGCGACAGCGGTCCCTATTTCCACGGCGCCAGCAAGCAAACGCTGGAAGAAGTGGTGCGCTACTTCAATGACGGTATCCCCGAAAACAGCCGGGTTCCGCAATCGCAACTCCACCCCTTCCTGCGCCCCCTCCAGATGACCGAACAGGAGATCAACGACCTGACCGAATTCCTGCAGGAAGGCCTCCGGGACCCCAACCTCGATCGCTTCGTTCCCGAACGGATGCTCTCCGGAATGTGCTTCCCGAACAATGACCAGGAGTCGAAGGAGGATATGGGGTGTAATTGATGCGATGGACCGTGGGCTGCTGCCCGCGTTGTAATGGCGGGGGCAGGAAGGCGCCAATTGCTCCTTCCTGCCAATCATTCCGTTTTCAGGGAGTTAACCGGATTCATCAGGGCAGACATGATTGCGTGGTAGCTTACCGTCGCCAGGGCGATCAAACCCGTTCCCAGGCAGGCAACGGCAAAGATCCACCAATCCATCTCTGTGCGATAAGCAAAATCCTGCAGCCATTTGCTCATGATCCAGAAAGCAACTGGAATGGCCAGAACGCAGGCGATCAGGACCAACTTCATAAAATCCCTGGAAAGCAACCACGCGATCTGATTTTCCGAGGCACCCAGCACCTTGCGTACGCCGATCTCCTTTTTGCGTTGTTCGGCGGTAAAAGTAGCCAGACCAAACAGCCCCAGGCAGGATACGAAAATGGTCAATAAGGAAAAATAGCTGAGAATCTGACCACTTGTCTGTTCTTTCAAATAGGTTTGCCGCAGCAATTCGTCAACAAAATCGTAGTTAAACGGTTCGTCGGGTTTAAATGTATTCCATTTTTCCTTTAACCTCGTTATCAGGCCGCTGATGTCAGATGTTCTTGCCTTAATCGTAAGGCCGGAGCTTTCTTCCAATACCATCAGCAACGGGGTTATCGGTTCGTGCAGCGATTTAAAATGAAAATCGGCGACCACGCCGATCACCTGATACACTACTTTTTTGCCGTTGTTGTCCTTGAACCGGGTAATGGTATGCCCCAGGGCTTCATTTCCCCAACCGAAAGCTTTGGCGGCAGCTTCATTGATGATAATAGCGGTGCTATCGGACGGGAGATCTTTTGAAAAATTCCTTCCCGCTGCCATTTCCATACCGTAGGTTGGAATGTATTGGTCGTCTACGTGGTATTCGAGGGTCCTCATCAATTCCGATTCATTGCCGTCGGGAAAAGCCAGTGAGTTGTTGGAATCCGAATATCCTGCAGGCCGGTAACCCGAAGCGGTAACGTTCAACACCAGGGGGTCATTCATGATCTGTTTGCGAAATACATCTTCCTGCTGACCCAGCATCCAGGTATCGGGCAAAACGAGCAACTGGTCGGTGTTATAACCCAATTTCTTATGTTGAATATAGGAAAGCTGCCGGTAGACCACAACCGTGCCTACGATCATGACCGTAGATATAAAAAACTGAAAGACCACCAGCCCGTTCCGCAAACCAGCACTTTTATTGTTGCCCATGAATTTTCCCTTCAATACCGTTACAGGCTTAAAGGAAGAGAGAAAGAAGGCGGGGTAAATCCCTGCCACCAGGCCCACCGTCAGCCCCAGTGCCAGTAGCCCGAGGAACAGCAGCGGATCTGTACGAAGACTGAAACTCAGGTTTTTGCCGGCCAGCTGATTGAATGAAGGCAAGGCGGTTTTTACCAGGGCTGCCGCACCTGACAGGGCGATGAATGTGAGCAGTACGGATTCGGTCAGAAACTGTCCCATCAATTGGGATTTGAAGGACCCGACCACTTTTCGGATTCCGACCTCTCCCGCCCGCTTGGCTGCACTGGCGGTTGTCAGGTTTATAAAATTTATGCATGCAATAATCAGCATAAAAAGAGCGACGGCCCCGAAAATGTACACGTACCTGATATCACCACCCGGTTCAAGGTCAAAGTTGACATCGGAATGCAGATGGATATCTGTCAAGGGCTGAAGGAAAAGCCCTATTTTATTTCCCTTGCTCAGGAATTGATCGAGGGTGACTCCCATGGCATTATAGATCTGCGGCCCCATGTACTTTTTGACCACCTCCGGAAGTTTGGCCTCCAGCTCCTTGTAATCAAAGCCTTTGCGCAATACCAGGTAGGTATAAAATTCCGATTGCATCCAACTCGGTTTCCTGGCTTCTTCAAATCCCGTCATTGAACCAAAAAGATCAAAGTGGAAATGGGAATTTTCCGGCACCTTGTCAATGACGCCCGTAACCTTGAAAGATTGATTCCAATCCTTAAAATTCAAAACTTTACCAATGGGGTCTTCTTTCTCAAAATACAGGTCGGCCATCTTGCGGGAAATAACTACCGTGTTGGGTTCCGCCAGCGCCGTTTGAGGGTTTCCTTCCAGCAAAGGAAGGTAAACACCTGAAAGAAATTGGGATCAACGAAGGCAAAACGCCCTTCTTTAGAGGTTATTTCGCCGACATTCACCTTCGGCCGGCCGTATTGCCTGATCCGGGTGGCTTCCGCTACCTCGGGATAATCGTTGAGCAGCACTTGGGCGGTGGGAGGCATCACGTTCGCTTCGTTGACCTTCCCGCCGTCAATATCGGCTTTGAATACCACCCTGACCATGCGGTCCGCCTTTTCATTGAACCGGTCATAGCTCAATTCATCCCGGACAAACAGCAAAATGATCAGAAAGGTGGCCAACCCGACAGCAAGGCCTCCGATATTGATCAAAGAATGAAGCCTGTTCTTCAGCAGGTTACGCAAGGCAATTTTGAAATAATTCCTGATCATCTTTTATTTTTATTCGTTTCTTAAGCTTTCCACCGGATTGGCTAAAGCTGCTTTTACTGCCTGCAACCCAATCGTCAAAAAGGCAATAACCATGGCCAGCAATCCGGCTCCGGCAGCCGTGACCAGGAAAGTGGTCCAGCCGTTGTTGATCCGGTAAGCAAAATTACCCAGCCAATTGTCCATGACGATCCATGCCAGAGGCGCTGCTGCCAGCAGTGCAATGAGGACCAGTTTTAAAAAGTCCTTTGAAAGCAAGCCGACAATCCCGCTCACGCTGGCCCCAAGGACCTTGCGAACGCCGATTTCCTTGGTCCGGCGCGCAGCCGAAAAGGCAGCCAGGCCGAAAAGCCCCAAACACGCGATCAGGATGGCCAAAAAGGAAAAAGAAGTGATCATGGCCAGCAGGCGCGATTCGCTTTGGTACAACCGGTGCACACTTTCATCCAGAAAGAAATATTCGAACGGGCGGCCTGGGTCCAGGATCTCCCATTGTCGGGTGATACCCGACAAAACAGCGTCGGCGTCTTTTTCCCGGATATCCAGCGAAATGAAGCTATGAATGCTGTTGCCGGGAGAGCGATAGAAATGCAACACAGGCTCAACCTCATTCTGGAGAGACTGGAAATTGTAGTCGGCAGCCAGTCCGATGACATTGAAACGCCTGCTGCCTTTCACCAGGACCTTGTCCTTAATCGACGTCCAGCCGAAAGCCTTCATCGCCGATTCGTTGATGATTACGGATTCCAGGCTGTCCCTGTTTGATTGGTGTTCGAATGCCCGGCCCTCCTTCAATTGGATCCCGAATGTCCGAAAATAATCCGCATCGGTAAAGCATTGCCGCAACCTGAGCGGGTCGCCTTCCCAGTCGGCGGGGCGGGCAAAAGTAAACCAGTCGTCCCAGTTGCTCGGGATATGGGTGGAGGAAGTGATCCCGTTAACCCCTGGCAGGCGGCTGATCTCTTCCCGGAAGGTCTCCAGTCGGATATTGGCCTCTTCCTGACTTTCAAAATCGTTCAGTGCAACCGGCAGGACTACCGTATTTCCCGGTTGAAAAGTCATGTCGGCATTTATCATGAAGCGGAGTTGCCGCCAGACCGTCAGACTTCCGATAATCAGTAAAATGGAGATGCCGAACTGCAACACAACCAGGCCGGCGCGCAGGTTCCTGCCGGAGAGATGGTGGGCAAACCGGCCGCTCAGCGCCTCAAGGGGTTTGAAACCCGACAGGAAAAATGCAGGATAACTTCCCGAAAACAGAGCCAATACTACTCCCATGGCCGAAACAAGAGCCAGGTGGAAGCCATAGTTTCCCGCACCGTAACCAAGCCGGATATCGAACCAGGTATTGACATAGGGCAACAGGACCTCTGCGCCGAAGAACCCGATAACAAGCGCCAGGAAGGTGAGGACCAATGATTCCCCCAGAAATTGTGTGGCCAGGTGGTTGCGTCGCGCCCCCAATACCTTCCGCATCCCCACCTCCCGGGCTCTTTCCATGGAACGGGCCGTTGCCAGGTTCATAAAGTTGATGGAGGCAATCAGTAGAATACCGACAGCTACCCATAACAACAAGTAAGCGTACCGGCTGTTATGGTTCAATTCGTTGTACATTTCCGGTAAGGCCAATAACTTCAGGTTGAGCCGGTCCGCCTCATTTTCGCTGAAATGTTGGTCGATGAAATCCGGGAATTTTGCCGCCAGGGCATCCGCCTCACTCCGGTCTTTCAAGCGGATATAAGTAGACAGAAAGGATTGATTCCACGCCTCCCTCAGGTTCTCATAGCCCGGCAGGTTCTCCATACGCAACAACAGGTCGAAATGCATGGAAGAATTGCCGGGAATGGGCTTTAACACCCCCGCTACGGTCAGTTCAAGGTCGCTGCCGATCCGGATGGTCTTGCCTTCGGGAAACTGCTCACCGAAGTACTTTCCTGCCAACGCCTCGGAGATAAAGACCGAATTCCGGTCCAGATTGCCGCGGCCGGCAGCCGGCGGAAAAGTGAAAACATCCAGGAAACTGCTGTCCGCGTAAGCTGCCTGTTCGCGAAAACGACGGTTGCCGATCGTCACCCAGGCGGGGTCCTCAAAATACCGGCTGCCGGACCTGATCTCGGGAAAATACGCCTTCAGCCGGTCCAGAAAGGGCGCCCAGGTATCGTAGGAAGTCTGTACTCCTGTCGGCGTGATGCGCTCCTTGTACACCAGAAAAATGTCATCCGCATTTTGGTGAAAACGGTCGTAGCTCAGTTCAAATCTCACATACAGAAAGATGACAAAGGCAGCCGTGATGCCGAGTGACAATCCGAAAATATTGAGCAGGGAGTGGCCCTTCCTTTTGGTGAGGTTGCGCAAAGCAATGAGGAGGTAATTCCTGAACATAGGTTATTCATTTTTGAGGGAGTCAACGGGATTGGCATGCGCTGCTGCAATGCCCTGAAGGCCCACGGTCGCGAGGGTTATCAGCCCGGCAATCGCGCCGGCGCCCAGTGCGATCAGCGCAAAGGACCAGACCGGCAGATCGATCCGGTAAGCAAAATCCCGGAGCCAGTTTTGGGTAAAGTACCAGGCCGGCGGTGCAGCCACGATCACGGCGATCAGCACCAACCGGATAAAATCCCTGGAAAACAACGCCACGATGCTGCCTGGCGTCGCACCGAGAACTTTCCGGATGCCGATCTCCCGGACGCGCCGGGAAACCGCGATGGCAGTAAGTCCGAACAAGCCGATGCACGATATGAAAACGGCCAGCAGGGTAAAAGCGGTAAAAATGGAAGAGAACCGCCGCTCGGCATCGTATTGCAGGGCCAGCCGCTCGTCCATGAAGGTAAATTGAAAGGGCAGCCCGGCGGTTGCGGCCGTCCAGGACTGCTGCACCTGCTGTACGAATGCCGGCAGGTTTGCCGCCTTGTATTGCACCGTGACCTTTTCAAAGAGATCGGGGTGCATTTGGAACGTCACGGGGCTGATCCGGTCGCGAAGGGAATGCTGGTGGTAATCCCGGACCACGCCAATCACTGTTCCGGACCAATCCCATTGCCTGAATCGCCGGCCGATGATATCTTCCGGAGCGGCAAAGCCGAGCTGTTGCACGGCGGTTTCATTCAGGATAAGGGAAGAGGTCGTGTCCGTAGCCAGTTCTCCCGAGAAATTCCGGCCGGCTATCAGATCCAGTCCGTACACGTTCAGAAAGCCGGCATCCGCCAGCGTAAGTTCCATTTCCGCGGACCTTTCTTCGCCGTTGATATCCTGGACCGCTGTATACACCCCGTGGGCGTATTCGGTCGGGACATGCGACGAAAAAGTCACCGACCTGACGCCGGGTATTTTTTGCAGTTCGGTTTTGAGGGCGTCCACCGACAGCGGCAATTGGGTTGTCCCGCCGAAATTGATCACCATTTTTTCTTCCCGGTCAAAACCAAGGCCCTGCCGGTTGAGAAAGGCATACTGGCGCCAGATGACAAAAGTGCTGATCGCCAGTCCGATTGAAATGATGAACTGTGTGCCCGTCAGCAACCTTCGCAGGGTGATGCCGCCCATTTCCACCCGGTCTCCGTGAAATAACCGGATCAACGTCCACCGGGAAACCACCACGGAGGGATAAGCCCCCGCCAACAGCCCGATCAATAACAGGGCCCCGGACAGTACAAGCCCAAAGCCGGCAGGAGACAGGAAGTCAAGGGTCAGTTCATGCCCCGTCAGCCGTCCGAACCAGGGCAGCATCAGCTTTGCAGCCAGCACGGAGCAGGCGATCGAGGCCGCCGCCAGCAAGGTGCTTTCTGACAGGAATTGCGCCGAGATCTGCCGGCCCCGGGCGCCGAAGGTTTTCCGTACGCCGATCTCGCGGGTTCTGCCTGCGTACAGGGCGGTTGCCAGGTTGACATAGTTGAAGAGCGCCATGAAAAGGATGAATACCCCGGTCAGCGACAACAGCAGCAGTTGTTTCCGGTTGCCCTTGGGCTTCAGTTCTCCCAATCGCGGCGGATTGAAATGGATCGCCAACAGGAATTCCAGGCTCAGTTTCATCTCCTCGCCCTGTTGTTCTTCTGGCATCCGGGTCTTCAGCCAGCCGGCTAATTTCTCGTTGACGGCCTTGTAATCGGTGTTTTCTGCCAGCAATATATAGGTCGGCGCACTGGTCCAGCCCCAGTTGGTTTCGGCAGGCGGTCTTTCCCGCGCCCAGGTCGCCCAGGAGATCAGCGCGTCAAAGCCGATCTGGGAGTTGCCGGGCGGATCGGCGGCCATACCGGATACGGTGTACGGATGGCCTTCAATGGTGAGTTCGGCGCCGATAGGGTCCGCGTCGCCAAAGTATTTTGCAGCCAGTTTTTTTGTAATGACAACCTGGTCCGGGCGGCCCAGAGCTTTTTTGGCATCTCCTTCCAGCAGCTCAAAATCAAACAAGTCGAAAAAAGTCGAATCGGCGTACAGGATATTCTTTTCAAAATACGCGAGGTTGCCCTGTCTGACGGTGAGATCCCGCCCAGGCATGGCCAGGCGGACGAAATTTTCCACTTCAGGGAAATCAGCTGCCATGGCAGGCGCCATAGCTCCGGACGCCAGTGCGAGCTCGAGCTGCTGCCCCGGCATGATCAGATCGACATTCAACCGGCAGATCCGGTCGGCCTTACTGTGAAAATGGTCGAACCGGAATTCGTTCATCAGATAAACCCCCAGCAGCATGCAGGTGGTCAAGGCCAGGGTCAGCCCGAACAGGTGGATCAAGGTGAATGTCCGGTTTTTGACCAGACTCCGCCAGGCAGCCAGGAAGTAATGTCGGATCATCGGGTGATATTTATATTTTCACTCATTTCTCAGGCTCCTGATCGGGTTGGCCAGGGCTGCTTTGATGCTTTGAAAACTCACCGTGGCAAAAGCGATCAACAAAGCAGCCAGGCCGGCCAGCGCAAATACCCACCAACTGATGTTGATCCGGTAGGCGAACCCCTGCAGCCAGTTGTGCATGGCCCACCAGGCCAGCGGGGAGGCGATGACCACGGCGATAGCTACCAGCCCGATGAATTCTTTCGACAACAGGCCGACAATGCTGCCGACGGATGCCCCGATCACCTTGCGAATGCCGATCTCCTTGGTCCGCCGTTCTGCGGCATAAATTACAAGCCCCAGCAGCCCCAGGCAGGAAATGACCACGGCGATGCCGGCAAACCAGTTAGCCAGCTTGCCCGTCAGGGTCTCGGCTTTGTATTGCTTCGCAAATTGGTCGTCGGCGAAGATATAATCGAAAGGATACCCCGGGTTGAGATCCTTGAACACTGCACCGATCAGGTTGATGGCCTCGTCGGTTTTTCCGGCAGCGGGCTTAATGCAGGCCAGGTAGGTGTTGCCCGGGTAATACGCCAGCACCATCGGTGTGATGGCTTCATGCAGCGACTTGAGGTGGTAGTCTTTCACCACTCCGATAATCTGCCCTTTACCCATCCAGAATTCGACCTCGGTACCCACCGGGTTTTCGAGGCCCATCATTTTGACGGCGGTCTCATTGACGATATAATTGGCCGAATCTGCCGGGAAGCGCTGAAAATCGCGCCCTTCCAGCAGCTCAATGCCCATCGTTTTTATGAAATCATTGCCGACGAACATGGGCGAGACCGACGTGCTCCGGTTGGGGTCCTTTCCCGGCCAGGTCAGGTCGCCCGAAGTGCTCTCGATATTCAGCGGATCATCGCCGGTAAGGGTTGCGGCCTGTATGGCAGACGATTTCAGGAGCTCCTGCCGGAACAATTCCTGTTTTTCGCCGAGCGCGCCTTCCATGATGACATAGATCATGTCTTTCCGGTCGATACCCAGATTCTTGTTCTTGACGTAGTGGACCTGCTGGTTGACCACGATCACCCCGATGATGAGCGCGATGGACAACGTGAATTGAAAAACAACCAACCCTTTTCGCAGCATATTCGAACCTTTACCCGCTTTGAAGACCTCCCCTTTCAACACCCGTACCGGTTTGAAGGCCGACAGGAAAATCGCGGGATAAATACCGGCGAGCAGGCCCGTGAACAGGCACAACCCCAGGGCTCCGCCCCAGAAATAGGGGCTTCCGTAATCCATGCGCAGGGTTTTATCGAACAGCTGGTTGAAGCCGGAAAGGGCAAATTCCGCCAGGACAACCGCAAAGCCGGTAGCCAGGGCGGTGGTCAGCACAGCTTCCGCAATGAAATGGCCTACGAGCACACCGCGGTTGGCGCCCACCACCTTCCGGATGCCGGTTTCGCGGGCGCGCTGTCCGGCCCTTGCAGTGGCCAGGTTGATGAAGTTGATGCAGGCCAGCAACAATACAAAACCAGCGATGGCCGAAAACAAACGAAGGTGGTCGATGCGGCCGCCGTCCTGCTTTCCGTTGGTAAACCTGGAATACAGGTACGTATCGCCGAAGGGATACAGGAAAGGCTCGGCTTTGTGCTCTTTCAGTTGTTCGATGGCCGCCATTTTTTTATCCACCGCTTCGGGGTCGGCCCCGTCAGCCAGTTGCACATAGGTGTCAAAGCTGATATTACCCCAGGTTTTGGTCCAGTCCTTGTCCTTTTCGAATACGGAAAACGGCCTTACCCAAGTAAATTGAATGGTCGAATTGGAAGGGATTTTTCCGGCCACCCCGCTGACGGTCACCTCCTCATCCTGGTTCAGCCGGATGGTCTTGCCGACGGCATCCGCCGTATGGAAATATTTGTTGGCAAGATCTTCCGAAATGACGATCGAATTCGGTTCCGACAGCGCAGATCCGGCATCACCGGCCAACAACGGGAAGGTAAACAGCTCAAAGAAACCGGGAGAGGCGTAAAAGCCGCTCTCCTTTCCGATGATCTTCCCAACGGTAAAGAGCTCGTCGTTGGAATAGGTCGTCTTCACCGCGCGGACCACTTCCGGAAATTCCTCTTCCAGCTTCGGCGCCAGCGGTCCGGGTGAATTTGTGCTGGTCGTGGGCTCGTCGCCAGACCAGTACAGGTTGCACATCACCTGGTAAAGATGGTCCCCGTTGACATGGAACCGGTTATAGCTCAATTCCTCCTTCACCCAGAGCGAGATCAACAGCGTAAAGGTCAGACCCAGGGTCAGGCCGATAATGTTGATACCCGTAAAAACCTTGTGTTTCATCAGGTTTCTGAAAGCCACCTTGAAATAATTCAGGAACATAATGCGGATTGTTTTTTTGAAAACCACAGAAAGGAGACCACCTCCAAATAGAGAAGGCCAAAAATTATGCCTTTTTTAAAATCAACTGATTATCAGCACTTTGACACTGAAAACAATAAAATAAGTGTCCGGTTTCGAACAATAACTGTCCGGTTTTGGAAGGGGGGGGGAGGTGGTTGTTGATTCGAATCACCAAATAAACGAATAAACAAGCACGAAGTACATGACCGCAGGGAATAATCAACAAGCACGAAGTGTTAGGCTGAGCACAGCCGAGGCCTACATGGCCGAAGGGAATAATAAACGAATCAACCAATAAACAAATAAACAAATAAACACCTCCTCAATCCGTAGCCGCATGCCAGGCCCGGATATCCGACCGCAGGATACCCGCTTTCCGGAGCCGGTCAAAAATGGGATAAAACGCCTCGTGATTGCCGGCAATATTGGAGAAGAAAGCCACCATTACCCCAGTGTCCGGGATTCGGATCACCATATTGGAAAAACCGCAGGTAGAACCGGAATGGAACATTTCGAGATCGCCCTCCTTTTTGAAGAACCAGCCTGCGCCGTAGCGGCCGTTGTTGCCGGGCAGCGGCGCGTTGACCTTGTCCAGGGCTTTTTCCAGGTTGATCAGGCGGTTGGTTTGCAGGGCGAGGTGCCATTTCATATAGTCCTCCAGAGAAGTGTACATTCCGCCGTCGCCCTTGGTGGCGCTGGTCGGGCTCTGGTCTGAAAAGAAGAGATTGCCCTGGTCGTCGCGGGCGTAGCCGTAGGCCCGGTTTCTGATCCGCTTGCCGGCTTCGTAAACGAGGGTGTTCTTCATGCCCAGCGGGCGGAAAATGTGTTTTTTGAGGTAGGCCGGAAAAGGCTGCCCTGAAACCCGTTCGACGATCAGGGCCAGCAGGCAGTAGGCGCTGTTGCTGTATCGAAAGGCAGTACCCGGTTCAAAATAGGTGTTGTCGATGCCCTTGATCAGGTTCAGGACATCGGCATCCGACAGTTGTTCGGTGAGGTTGTCATCCATGACCGATTCGTAGGCCCAGATCCCGGAAGAATGGGTGAGTAATTGCCCGACCGTAATGCGTGCCCCGATGGGTGCAAAATCCGGAAAAAAGCGGGTCAGCGGGTCGTCGAATGACAATTTCCCCTGCTTTTCCAGCAAAAGGATTGCCATGGCCGTAAACTGCTTGGATACGGAAGCCATCCGGAAGTTGGTCTGCGGGGTGAGTTTTTCTTCCAACTCCAGATTGACGATCCCGACGGCCTTTTCATATACGATCCGGCCGCTCTGGACCACCAGCAAAGCGCCGCCGGGTTGATCCGGCTTGAAGGCGGCTGCCAGCAGGGCGTCGAGGTCCTGTTGCAAGTTTTGGTTGAATAAAGATAAAGGCACGATCAAACAGATCAATATTTGGATGACAGTTTTCATCGAACAACCAGATTGGGACCAGGCTGAACACCTCCCGGTGTCAATTCGTTTGCGCCTTCTCGCCGTAAAACCCGTACAAAGGTTCTTCCGACACGATAGTCCCTTCGTCCTCAAAAGAGGGCGTTCTTACGAGCATCATATTATATTTGCCGTGGATGCCGATATAGCGCTCGTGGTCCTTGACGCCTTCCTGCAGGTCCAGAAGGGTATCGATCACATCCATCAGATCACCCCTTTCTTCTTTTTTGACCCGTTTCAGATCCGGGATCTTGACCAGTACGAGGATCTTTCCGTCCTGGACGTTGGAGCGGTATTCAAAATGCTCCTTGTCCATTTCGTCCGAGATGAAGTCGTCAAATAAAGCCTTGATCAGAAACGCGTTGGAGTCGGCCAGTGCGCTGGGCGAACTGGTCATGGCAGCGATATCGGCATGCAGAAGCGTTTCCCGGGGGTCAGGCGTTCCGGAAGATTCGATGAGCGATCCGGCGGAGAATGCGACAACGGCAAGCCCGATGATCCCGGTGCCCAGCCAATGCACGATGGGGGTTTTTACCTTGGTTACGCGCTGATCGAAGCGCATTTTGAGCTGATCTGGAAATTGCTTCTGCTCGATCGTCCGCTTGCAATTGGCGCATTCCGCCACTGATTTTTTACCGGTTGGAAATAAAGGGATCCAGTAAACATGCGCGTACCGGCTGAAAACGGTGACGTGCTGCGACGCAGATTGCCCGCAGGAGGGGCAAACGGTGTTCTGGATCTCAAAGCTGTCTGCCTTCCTGGCGCTGGTGCCGTATACAATCATTGCGGTTCAATTTAACGGGTTTATGAATCTTTTACCGGAGCTCACGGAAAGGTGAGGTTTAACACAGCACAAGATATGGATTTATGCGCACTACTATGTCCATTTCTGACGGCTTGCCGATATATTCCGGTTGGGCGGGATTGGTTATTGGGGTTATTTTTGGGTTGTATGCGGGTCACTCAGGGCACTAAGAGCACTAAGGAGATGCGCGCCGGTTTCACCCTCCTTAGTGTCCTGAGTGCCCTCAGTGGTCAAAATAACTTAGTGTCCTGAGTGCCCTCAGTGGTCAAATAACTTAGTGTCCTGAGTGTCCTCAGTGGTCAAAATAACTTAGTGTCCTGAGTGTCCTCAGTGGTCAAAATAACTTAGTGCTCAAAATAACAAATCCATGCGCACCAGATCCATCGCCGTCAGCCTGTTCCTTTCCATTACGGTCACCTCCATCGCCCAGACGTTCAACCGGCCCGTACCCGCCGGCGTGCCGCCCTACGAATTCATCCGGTACGACGACGCGGACCACGGTTACTACCTGACCGCCCCGTTCTACCTCGGCACCGGCCCTACCGATCCGGCTACGCTGTTGCCCAAGCCCATCCTGATCCTGGACGCCGACGGGTATATCCTGTGGTTTGCCCGCATCGATATCCGCTCGCTGGTCGATTTCAAATACTTCCCGGCCGATGACCTGTACGGCTATACCGCCTTTCAGTCGCCGCAGGACATCCGGTTTGTGCTGATGGACCGCGATTTTCAGCCGGTGGATTCCTTTACGACCGTCAACAGCTTCCCGCCGGATGTGCACGATTTTCAGATCACACAGAACGGCACCTACCTCATCTCCGGGTTGAGCGATAAGGTAGTGGACCTGAGCGGTTACCTGATCAACGGCGAGCCGGGCAGCGCTGTGACCCACGCCGAGGGCTTTGTTGTCCAGGAATTCGATCAGGAACATAACCTCCTGTTTCAATGGGACAGCAACGACTATATCCATCCCAGCCTCGGGTACGAGAGTTTCGGCTACAACCCCGACGGCTATGATTATTGCCATGGCAACGCGATCGAGGAAGACGACGACGGCAACCTGCTGATCTCCTTCCGCCACCTCAACGCCGTGTACAAGATCAACCGGCAAACCGGAGACGTGATCTGGCAGTTGGGGGGCAAGACCAGCTCTTTTACCTTCGTCAACGACCCCGGATTCAGCGGACAACACGACGTACGCCGCCTGCCCAACGGCAACCTCACGGTATTCGATAACGCCAATACCTCCGCACCGCCCCGGGTTTCCCGCGGAGTGGAATACGCTCTGGACACCGTCAACTGGACCGCCACCCGGGTATGGGAATACCAGTACACGCCCGGGTTTTTCGCCCGCGCCATGGGCAGTCACCGCACGACGCCGGATCGCAACCACCTCATCAATTACGGCATGAGCTTCCGGCCCAACCCCAGTTTTGTGCTGACGGACGACGACGGGAATCTCCTGTCTCAGGTTACCTTTCCCGATTCCATCATGAGCTACCGGTCGTTCCTGGAGGATATCCCGTTCGACGTCAATCGCCCCGAGATCAGCTGCTCCCAGGGCGACGGCATGGCCGTACTGTCGGCCCCGCCGGGTTTTGACCGTTACGAATGGTCAAACGGCGCGACCGCGGACATGGCCGTCATCACCCAACCGGGCGTCTACCAGGTCTGGGTGGACCACGGCATCGGCATGCTGGGCTCAGAACCCTTCACGATCGACGACATCAACAACGCCTGCCGGCTGAACCCCGCAACTGAGCCGGAACCGGACCAAAACCGGGAGATCACCGGTTATTTCGACCTCATGGGCCGGCGGATCGCGGCGCCACGCATCGGCGAGGTGTATGTGGTGCGGTACCGGGACGGGTGGTCGGGGTTGCGGGTCCGGGGGGAGTGAGGGTTTGTTGATGTGCCGCCTTCGTAACGCCTGTGGCGTCACTACGGCCGCCGGAGGTTGATGTGCCCTAAACTTTTGAATTTTACATTTAAATTTTTACATTTGCATTGATAATCAGCAACTTGGATGTAAAATGCAAAATATAAAATTCAGCATATAAAAGGTTGGGGCGGCTTCAATCAACAGGATGAATGCGAAGATGGCAAAGTTTCATCGCGTTGACGCTTAATAGGAAAATTACGGAGGAAGCAATCCCCCTTGGGTCCACGTTTATCAGATTTGGCAAAAAATTGGTTCGCCACAGGCCAATAATACCAGTAGGTATTTAAATGCGATCATCGAGCGTATCGGGGATGAAAAATATAAAGCCGTCATCGCTGCAATGGAGTGATTTTGAGCATAAATTTATACCCAAAAACCATGCACCGCCACCTCATCCTCTTCATCTTCCTACTCCTGGCATCCTGCCGCCCCTCGCCGGCCCCGGATACCGGTTCCCAATCAGACCATACCTCAAACGCCGATCCGGCAGATCACGCGCCGGATACGGTCGTTCAATTTTTATTGTCGGCCTGCGTATCCGATTTTAACCTGCAAAACCAAACGACGCCCATTCAATTCAGCACTGCCAATCTGGGGTATATGACCTCCCCCGCCGGAGAAAAAGTCTATCTGCTTTGCGGTCAGTTCAGATCCAGCATAGAGGGAAAATGGAGCGACTGGATCCCTTTCACGACCATCAAGACCGCAGATTATGAACAATGGCTGGGCGAACAGGCTTTGCATTATTGCCGGGACTCGACCGTGGTATGGGTCTCAGACAACGACCTGTCTCCTGTTTTGAAGGCCAGGCTGGATTCGCTGCCCGGCAGATCGCATATCCCGGGAACCGAGTAGGGCTTCCGCCGGTTTAGGGAACTTCGCGGATATTCCGTATTTTGCTGCATATTGACAGGAGCAATTGTAAAAACACATCAGTGTACCATGCGTTCACATGCCGACAAATCGCCAAACACCCATAGCAATGCGGTCGCCAACCGGAAACCTGATCCGGTGAAAAAGGACGTATCCGGTACCCGATTCCAGGATAACCGGAGCGCTTTTTCGGCGCAGCGAAAACTGCAAAATGACCTGCCCGGGCTCCCTACCCCAGGTCAACCGGTAATTGCGGATCAAAGCGCCCGGAATATGCAGCAAACGGCCGTTCAGAAAACAACGGATCGCCTTCCATCCACACCAATCCGAAACAACAACGGCAACCTCCCCATTCAAAGGACCATCGAGGAGGCCATCGCCTATTACAATAACGTAACCAACAGTTCTGCGCAAACCGAGCACGAGGTCGATCTGAATAAAATGTCAGGCGGCCAAAAAGGCTGGTATACCAAATTGAGGAACTCCAATAAGCGAAAAAGAAGAGACAGCTTGTCGCAGGACCTGGAAAACAAAAAGCAAAAAAGCCAGGAAACCAAAAAGGACGACGGTACGGCCACCGTCGGCATCGTAACCTGGAATATAGCGCATTTCGGAAAGGATAAGAAGAATCCCGGGAAGAACGAGAACAAAGCCCTGGCCATTGTCAATATGTTTAAAAACAATGCCTGGCTCGATATCATGGTGCTTCAGGAGATCAACAACCTGGATTATTTCAAGGAAGTGCTGAATAAATTCACCAATGAGCTGGAAGTAATCACCAGTACGCAACAACTGGCCGTGCTCAGAAAAACAGGCGGGGCCGGACAAAGAGAGGACTATCCCATCATCATCAGGAAAAACAGCGGGTGGAAGATCACCCGGACGGATTCCTATTACCCCATGGAGGATGGCGGCGTCTGGGTCGACCAGGATCAGGAAGGTGAACAGCCCAGCAGCGAAAAAGTGCAGCAGGAAGGCTGGAAACCCAAAATGACGAAGAAAGAAGCCCAAAAACCGCCTGAACTCTCCAAAGAAGAGCTTAAAGACGTAAAAAGCCTGGATGAGGAGATCGGAATGGAAGAAGACCTGGATTATGGCGGCGAAAACAAACTCGGCAAATGGCTGAAAAATCACGAACTGCACGACACCTGGCGCGACTGGGGCGGCGATGAAGAACTGTCGGAAAAGGTCGATGAAGGCAATGAAGCGATACTGGATTTCCTGAAAAGCATCCGCAAGACCAACGTGAGTAAAACCGTTGAAACCTTTATAGCTACCATCCCGTCCAGAAGAAACAAAAAGAACAAGCTCAATGATTCCTATTACAAACAATTGCACCCCTGGATCAAAGGAGTGCTGACCTGGCTGAAGGCACAGTACAGATCCGCGAAGGTGCCCTTTGATGCGACCATAACGAACCTCAAAAACCACCTCCACAATGTAGCCCAGGTCCTGACGAATGAGGCGACCGAAGATTCAAGTTACAGGCCCATCCGCCGGTACTATATTTCGAATGACAGAAAAGATAAGAACCTGACCCTCGTAATGAACGTAGTGCATACCTCGCCGAGCACGGAAGGCAAGTCGGGCGATGGAAAAAGCCGGAAGAAGGTATATCAGCAGGTCTCCCCGGTGCTGGAAGAAATGACGGAAACCAAAAACCCCAACGAGATCATGATCGGCGACGTGTACATCAATCCCACCGATACGGTCGAGAACAAGGAAAAGATCGAGGATGTCTTCGAAAGGATGAACCTGACCATCGCCGGCGGCACCCGGGCAGATACCAACCTCTGGACGGGCAAGGGAATGAAAGTGTATAATCAGGCCGATATCATTGTCACCCATAAATCGACCGAAACGCTGGGGTCCGGGATCGTAAAAATAGATGACGGCGGGCTCGAACCCAAGGACGTCAACCACAGGGAAGTGGATAAATGGACCAAACCCCAAAAGAAAAACAAAAAAGCGCTGAGCGATCACGCGCCGGTCGGGGTGAAACTCAAGCTGACCAAAGGGAAACACGATGCGCTGAAATCCTACCAGACGCCGAATGAGGAATCCCTCAAATGGGCCGCCAAACAGCCCTTCTGGCAGAACCTGACCAGTTTTCAACCGCAGTCCGGCACAAACAACCTGCCGCCGCAAAAACCTTTCGGGTCGACCAGCGGATCCCTGCAAAAACCGCCCGGCAACGATAAAGGAAAAAACAACACGCAATCCGGGGGAAATTTCAACCCTCCTGGCCAACAGCAAATCCTCCAATTGCCCCAAAACCTGGTGCCGACCCAACAACTGAAGGGCTACCTGACCAGCATTTCAAAAAATTGGAACCAGGGGTTCGTAGATCCGTTGCTGCAAAACAATTCCGGCACGGGCAATACCAATTCGCAGGGATTCATGGCCAATCAAATAAAACCCAATATCCTGAAAGACAACACGCCGCTGTTTTTCACAGCCAATAAGGAAAATGAATTATTGAAGAAACACGGCTTGCATTTAGCGCCCAATGGCGGTCAGGGCGCCTGGTGTTTTATCTATTCCATCATCATGGGCATGACCGGCCTGAGCGAAAAACAGGCAGTCCCGATCGTCAAGGAAGTTGTCAGCCGGGCAAAAATCTCCGGCGGGTGGATCGCAGCAGACAGCGGGACAGCTGCAATGGTCATCGGTATCATCGAATCGATGTTCAAAACCCAGATTGATGTCGTGGTCGTATCGCACGGCAATGACGGGACCATTATTTCCGGTCGGTCGGGTTCGGCCGGGGGGCATACCGTTGTGATCCGGCAAACCATCGGTCATTTTGATGCTTATGTGCCGGATTAAGGCAATCCGGTTCTTCCCGCCGGGTCATTCCACCCGCCCCACCACAATCCGCGCCAACCCCTTGACATACCGCCTTCCGGTCCGGAAATCGGTGGGCGTGATCAGGGCGATCCGGTTGTCCATTTGCGTACCGGATTTTCCGTCGATTTCGGTGATGATGAACGCGTGGTTGCCGGTTTCGTCCACATTGTTGATCTTTATGCTGGACGAGATTTGAGCAACCCCGGCGAGCAATTCGGGTCACTTATCCGCTGAAACACCCGGCAGCCGTTATACCTTCTCAAACACCAACCGGAAGTGGTCCATAGTCTCATTCTGGAAACAAACCCGGTTGGGGCTGATTTTAAAAACAGCAACTTGTTTCCTGAATTCCTTATCCGTCAGGTATTTGGGAATCAGCGACGCGTACAGCCAATATTTTTGCAGGTTGAATTTTCTGAATTTTTTCCGCCATTGGCCGATGGTCTCAATATAATCCAGCCGCCCGCTGCTTTTGGAGATCAATTTGAAAAGCGGCTCCGCATTCCTGATCACCATTTCCGGGCCGTAGGGCAGCCAGGACCCCGGGAACTCCTCGATCATCAGCGCCATGACATGCGCCGTTGAGCCTGTTTCGGCATTGATATCGATTTCCTCAAACGGGATCATGTTCTTGCTGAACACCATCGTTTGCATATAGAACCGGCCGCCCGGAGGGAGCAGTTTATGGATGGTCTCAAAAAAATCGCGGTATACTTTTTCCTGTTTGCCGGCCTGCCATTCCTCTATCGAACAAAAATGTTCCATCCCGCCGATGCAGGAGATGGCATCAAACTGCCCGAAGTCTTCGGGTTGAACGTAGCGGCAATCCCTGACTATGACGTTGAGGCCGTTTTTCTGACAGGCTTCGGCCTGGCCTTCCGACAAGGTTAGCCCGAGTCCGGCGACGCCCCTTTCCTTTTTGAGATAATTCAAAAACGGTCCCCACCCGCAGGCCATGTCGAGCACTTTTTTGCCGGGCCCGATGTTCAGGCTGTCTGCAATAAATTTGTGTTTAGCCCTTTGGGCTTCCTCCAGGGTCATGGAGAAGTCGCCGTCGTATTTTGCCCCGCTATAGTCCCCGGTTTCCCCCATGCTCAGGCGGAAAATCCGGTCGATAGTGGTATACGTGAAATCCAGGTCTTTTTTGTCCGCCATTTCAATTAGCGATTATATTTTCAATTCGGTGAAAGTACAACAAAGCCCGGTTGCTGCGCCGGTCAACGGGGTTTACAGCAAAAATGAACGTCCCAGTTTTTTCAACATCATGGTATGCGCCCATAAAGTGCCGAAAAAGGATTCCCGGGTATAATAGGGATAACCATATTCGATAGCCGTTTCTTCTACGATCTTTGAAATATGCCGGTAGTGAACATGGCAAACTGACGGGTACAGGTGATGTTCTATCTGAAAGTTCAAGCCGCCTGCATACCAGCTTAAAAGCCGGTTTTTATTGGCAAAATTCACAGAGGTATATAACTGGTGTACGATCCATGAATATTCCATTTGTCCGTTTTGATCCGGCAGCGGATAAGCCACTTCTTCCAGCAGGTGGGCCGGCTGAAAAATAACGGCAAGCCCCAGGCCTGCGCAAATATGCAGCACAACAAAGCCCGAAAGAATCTCCGGAACGCTATATTCCGTAAATAAAAGCGGGATGCCGAGAATCAGGGAAAAGTACAGTATCTTGGTAAGGATCAGGATGCTCAGCTCCTTGCGGACACCCATGGAGAATTTTTGCACTAATCCTTCCTTTGTGTACTTATTGAATTTCACGAAATCCTTGGCTATTACCCAGAAAAAAGTGCCGAGGCCGTACAAAATCCAGGCGTAGATAAATTGAAATTTATGGATTTTCAAAAGCCGGCTATGCGGGGTAAAGCGGATCAGCGCCTTGGGGGCGATATCCTCATCGTGATCCTCAATATTGGTATGGGTATGGTGCTTTATGTTGTGTTGTATCTTCCAGTTATTTGAGCTTACGCCAAAAAAATTGCCGCTGTACGAAATGATCCGGTTGACAGTTTTATTCCTGGAATACGCCCCGTGGATGGCATCATGGATGACATTGAGCCATGCACCGGCCATTGAAAGCCCCATCACGGCAGTCAACGGCAGCGCGATCAACGGTCCCGGTTGGTATAGGATAATCCCCAGGAAGGGAAGGATGTAGCCCGCAAAAGTGATCAGCGTTTTGATGTGGATTTGAACGTTGCCCTTTTTGCAGATCCCATTCTGTTTAAAAAATTCGTTTACACGAAAATTTAATACCTGGGCAAACTCTTTTGACTTTGGATCGTCATTGTTGAATTTTACGGTTTGCATCAATTTTAGCAGATAAGTTAATAGGTTAGTGCGGATCTTGAATACCGAACGATATACGCGCTCTTTTGACCACTGGCCGTACGGAAGCAGTCAGGTCAAATAAGCTGAACCGGTTATCTATGTGGCGGGGAACAGGTAGATCGATTAGTTAACAGCTGAGACTAAAAGTGCTGGCTATCAAGGAAGGCGTTACCTGCTGTGTTTTCATTTTTGAATAAGCTTGAGCGTAAGCCGGTGCATAAGGCGATTCGGCTTCCTCTGAACGGTAAAGCTAATTAAATTTTCTATAGAGCCGGCTTTTTTCTCTTTAACTCCGGCAAGGTTGCAGAGAATACCCCTCGGCAAGCTGTAAACGATCTAAACAAACATGAGTCATCCCGGATTTTGTAACATGGTAAACACGGGATGTTTCTCATGTGGTTAAAAATCTTTCAGTGTAAAAATTAGAGATGACTCATGTTAATGGCACGGTGAAAAACCATCTGTTATCTGTCCAGCACTTCCATCGCCTTTTCCAGCGTCAGGTCCTTGCCGGCGAGCAGGTCTTCCCGGGTATTGCGGATGAAAACGTCAGGGGCAATCCCGATCCCTTCGTAGCTCTGCCCGTCGGCCGCGCGGTAATCCCCCACCGAAAGGCTGAACAGCCAGCCGTTGTACAGCTCGAAGTTGGGGTTATCGGAAAAGCAGCCCGACGTGGTATCGCCAACCATGGTCACCTGACCCAATTGCCGCATGGCCAGCGTGAAGGTTTCGCCTACGCTTTGCGTAAACCGCGAGGTCAGCAGGACAACGGGTTTGGTGTATTGGGCATTTCCCGTCGGCTCCACGAACCATTCAACCGGGCTGGTGAAGTTATCGTGTGTCGGTCCGTTGCGCTTTCGGGAGGTCATGTACAGTTTTCGCTCTGCAGCGAAACGGCCCGCTACGTATTGGGCCGTCGGATCGAAACCGCCGTAATTGCCGCGGATGTCCACCACAAGCCCTTTGGTTTCCGCCAGGTCGCCAAGAGCGGCATTCATGGCCTTCTGTGCTTTTTTCCTGGCATCCGTACCCGTGAAGCTCAGGTAACCGATATTGCCGGGCAGCTTTCCGTATCCGATAAAAGGCGTCAATTGCCGATAATCCGTCACATATCGTTTGACCACTTCCAGGTCGTAGTCTTCCTGGATTTTGAGGATCTTCAGTTCGCCGTTCCGGTAGCTCAGCACGCCGCCGGGGAAAACGGGAAGGTCGCCGTTGGTCGGGTAAAGGTTAACGTGGTTGTCGTTCAAAAGGACGATCATATCAGAAAAGACCTTGTAAAGCGCTTCATCGGTGGTCTGGTCATTGACCTGTCCGCTGAACTGGTCGTGGATTCCCTGCCAGTCGATATTTTTCACCTCAAACAGACCGTAATGCTGATCAAAGGTCCGCCAGAACAATTCAAAATTGTTGACCGGCGTATTGTCCAGCTCAGTGCCGATCAGGTCCTTTTCGCAGGAGGCCATGATAAACAGGCCGGCAAAAGCAGCCAGCAGGATAGCCTTGAAATAGTTGCGTTCCATGATTTTATGGGTTTTAAAACTGATGATAGAAATTGGCCAGGAAAGAGCTGTTCACTGCTTTCATGGTTTGCGGCTGTTCGATGCGGTACCATCCGAGTTCGTAGTTCAGACCGGCGCCCCAGTGCGGATTGAACTGGTAGTTATACCCCAGGGTCAGGGTGGGCGCCGCAAATTTTTTCAACCCCACCCATTGGCTGCGACTGAAAAATCCGCCGGTCTGGGTTTTGTTCGGGCTGGAGACGGTGTTGTCGTAGGGCAACCGGGCCAGCAGGGCCGTCATGGGCAGCCTGACCGATGCGGAAAAGGAATGGTGGTCGTTTGCCCGGTATTGGGTCAGCATCTCGGGCCCAAGGCTCAGGGCGTTGAACATGCCGGAAGAGGTCCAACCTTGCGGATAGAAGAGTTCGTTCGACACCCTGGCGCCGACAGCCAATTTCAAGGCGGATTCCTTTGCAGCGGCGACTTTGTAATACGCGCCGAGGCCCAGTCGCCCGGCCAGCAGCGTACCGCCTGCCGGGAATTTCTTGTCTTCGGCATTCCCCTCGTAATCCGCTTCCTGGAAATAGAGTATCCGGCCCGGGTGGTATTTCGGCGCCGTACTGCCCAGTTTCAGGTCAAGGTCCACAGAAAAAAGGAACCGGTCCGACTCCAGGTTATAGAACAGCCGCAGGCTGGTGGGCCGGCTCCGGTAAATGAGGGGGGAGGTGTTCTTGTCCTGGTACGTAACCGTGCCGATGCCCAGCGCAAGGCCGATCCTGTTGTGCGTTGGCATCCAGCGGCGCATGGGCAGGTCCTGCGCCCGGGTGATTGAAATGGCCATCAAAAAAGCAATGGCCGCAAACTTCCATTTCATTGTTTTCAATGTTTTTTGTTGCGGCAAAGATCAGGGATTTACCCGTCGGGCTGTCCGGAAAAAGGGTCTGAAAGGTCCGATCCGATCCGTTGGGACTGATTTTTTAGTCATAAGTCGTAAGCGGTAAGTCGTAAGTCAGGTAACGCTGTGGCGAACGTTGGCCAAAATCAGGCCGAAATTGCGCTTCCAGGTCACATCGACAGGCCCCTTTACAACGAGTTCTTTCCATCAAAAATCAACAATCATGTAATCTTCAAATCAACCAATCAGAAGTCGAAGCATCACCCTCTCACCCTCTCTCATCCGCCGTAGTGACGCCGCAGGCGTTACGAAGGCGGGCTCACCCGCTCACCCTCTAAATACTCCGCCGGCGTCATCCCCGTCTTTTTCTTGAACACCGCATAAAAAGAAGCCTTCGAGCTGAAGCCCGATTCCAGCGCAATCCCCAACTGGCTGAGGTGTTTTTTGTCCGGCGAGCCGGCCTGGCGGATGAATTCTTCGATGCGGTAATCGTTGACCAGGTCGAAAAAATTGCCGTTATACAGGGTGTTGATGGCCTGGGAAACCTGGTGCCGCGGCAAACCGGCCGTATCGGAGAGCTGGGTCAGGGTGAGGTCATTCGACCGGTATAAATGACCTTCTTCAAGTACCGCCTTTACCTTGTCAAAAATCTCATTGAGCTGACCGGCTTCCAGACCGGACCTGCTGTACTTTTTACCGGGATCGGGCAGGGATTCAGCTTCCTGTTCGGACACGATCCCGAACAGCACCGGCCGCGTGAGGGCTTTGTACGACAGCCAGTAAAACAGGAAAACCACGCCGATGAAATGGAACCGGTAAAAGGCCGACAATATGGGTATTTCCCATAGGCGGGCAAAAAAGACCAGCACGCCGAAAAAGGTGATCGCCGCCAGGAAGACGAGGAATTGCCGCAACCACCCCACCCGGACGGCTTCGATGGCGGAAAATTCCTCGGAGCGCTTCTTTTCCAGGTGCAGGTAAAAGAACAGGTTGCCCGCCACAAACCCGATCTGGAGCAGGGAAGAAAACTGGTTGATCCAGCCGAAATCATCCCGGGAAGCGGCGTCAAAGGCATCCAGGTAGGCCCGCTTGGCTTCAGCGCTTTGTAAATAGTAAGGAAGCAGCTCGACGAAAATGACCAAAAACGGAGCAAACATCAGCCATTTCAACCACGGTTTGACCTGCGCCCTCGTCAGGTAACAAATGAACAGGAATACAAGCGGGCCGTACAGCGACCCCAGCGCCCAGGAAATCCGGCTCAGGTGCGGGAAGGCCATGAAAAAATCCCGCTCGTCAAAACCTACCAGCACCAGGTGAAAGGAAATGACCGCCAAAACCGCCCCCAATATCCTGTTGGCCGGCTGATTGAGCCTGGAGCGAAACAACAACCAGGCCAGGAAAACGCCCTGAATGGAAGCGGCGCCGTAAATGATCTTAATGAGCAGTACCTCGTTCACGGTATAAGGGTAAAACCGCCGCAAGATAAAATTTTTCAGCCTTCTGGCATTTTGTAAAAGGCAAAGAACAGAATAGCAGCTGAAAAGGTATGCTTACCCTCTCTCACTCTCTCTCATCCGCCGTAGCCCCAGGCGAAGGCGGGCTCACCCTCTCACCCTCCCTCTCTCTTCACAAACCAAGCATCAACCGCCGCGCCTCCTCCCCCGGGCCGGGCGCGTTCCTGTGCGCAAGCCTGCCGTCTTTCCCATAGATCAGGTACCTCGGAATGGCATTCACCTCCAGGTCTTCCAGCATTTTGGCGGTTTTGGGATTTTCGATCAGGAAACTGTACGGATAACCCTCCAGGCCCTCTTCTTTTACGGCTTTCTGCCAGCTTTCATACCGGTCGTTGAGGGCGAGATAGACAAAAACGACGTCCTTTCCCCGGAACGCTTCCTGCATTTTATGGCTTTCGGGCATGGCTTGCCGGCAGGGGGCGCACCAACTGGCCCAGAAGTCCACATAAATGACCTTGGCTTTGTTTTGAGCCAGCAATTCAGCGAAGGTGGTCGGTTGTTGGCGTTCGTCCAGCAGTACGAGGTCTTCCCGGCTGGCCAGGTCGATGCGGTATTTTTCTTTCAGGTAATCCACAAAAACGGTATCCCTCAGCCCCGCCAGGTGTTTGGAAAAGTACTGTTCAATGTCCGTAGCCGGAAAGTTGACGACGATGCCTTCCAACGTTTCCCTCAACAGATACTTCAATTCCCAGGGTTTGAAATCCTGACTTTCCCCCACCCGGTCGTACAGGATCCGGAAATCCTGGTAGGAGCCGTTCGGGGTTTTGATCACCGGGATCCCATCCCTGAATTCACGGTCCTTTTTGGCGGATATCGCCCTTGCGAGTGTTTCAAAATAAATCGCGTACGAATCCAGGATTACCGGCGCCTCCTCCTCAGGTACCATTGAACGGATGCGTTCATCTGCCAGAAGCGCATTCTTTTGCACCCGCAGAATCCGGCTTCTGATGGTGTAAACGGGATCAAAAACCAGTTCATTCTGGTACAGGGAATCCAGGAATTGAGCCTGGCGGTCCAATCCGTCCAAGGCCTTGCCGGCCGTTTCCGCTACAAATTGGTCGACGATCTTCTGGAAATCCGGGGGCGCGGCTTTCGAAAAATCCACAAAGGCAAACGGCTGGGTGAGCTTGATGTCGTCCGGAAAATCCCCGCCGTAAATCCGGCGCCTGAAGGTCAGGTCCAGATTGGTGATCTCCGGCGATTCTTTCCGGTTGACGATCGCGGCAACCGGCGTTTTTTCCGGATAGGTAAAAACTGCGGTATCCCCGCTTTCCAAATAAAACCGCAACGGGTCAATCGCGCGATTTGTATGGGTGATTTCCACCAGGGGGCGCTCCGTGGGGATGACCAGGGTATCCGATCGTTCGCCCGGTCGCCATTCCCGGCGTATGCCGTCGTCATCGCGCCAGGAAAGGACGACCTCCATGGGCGAGTAAGGCCCGCCTTCTCCATGCCAGTATTGGCGCCATTTTCCAGGCCGGTCCACCGAGATCAGGACGACCTCGCCAGGCGGTTCGGAAGCCTGGGTACCGGCAGTTTGCCCCGGCCGGTTGCAGCCGGCCAGGACCGTCATCAACAAAAGGAGGAATAAACCGGATCTCATCATAAGGCAGATGCGCGTATGGGTGAAAAGGTTGTAAAAATAACCATTATTTTTCTCATCCGCTGCAATGCCCGCACAATGGGTCACGCCCCGGCCTCGGCCGGTTTCCGGTCCCTGAACAGCAACAGGAACAATACCAGCACCACGCCGGCAATCGCGGCAGGCGCCATCCAAAGCCCCAGCCAGTTGGTCGTTCCGGCGGTTGTATAATAATCCTTGGCCCACCCCGCCAGTATGGGGCCGATGAAAATGCCCACGCCATAGGTGGCCAGCGTAATGAGCCCCTGCGCCTGCGATTTGATCCGGGGGCCCGCCTTCTGATCGGTATAGATCATGCCGGTGACAAAGAAGAAATCATAACAGATGCCGTGCAGCAGAATGGCGGTGTACAACATCCAGGCCGAGCTGCCCGCATCGCCGACACCGAAGAAGATGAAGCGCAGGATCCAGGCCAACAAACCGAAAATGAGGATGTTCTTTACTCCGTAACGCTTGAAGGCGAAAGGCAGCAACAGCATGAAAACAACCTCCGCCACCTGCCCCAGGGACATCATGTTCTCAATTTTGAAAGTTGTCGGATCCTGGTCCGGGAAAGCGGCGATATAAGAGTCCGTCAGCGAAGGATTGGCCCAGGTATAATAGAAGGACAACGGAATGCAAATAGCGATGGAGGAGAGAAAGAAGATGGCAAACGACCGGTCCTTGAACAGCACAAAGGCGTCCTTGCCGATGATCTGGCTGAAGGTCGCAGGGCCCTTGGCGGTCGGCGGCGTATCCGGGAGAAAGAAGGAAAAAACGCCGATGGCAGCAGCCGAGATCATGGAGATCTGAAAGATGCCCGCCGTATCGCCGACATTCATCAGGCCTACCAGGTTGGTGATGAAGATCCAGGCTATCGTCCCGAATACCCGGACGGAAGGGAAGTTCTTTTCCGGGTTCGCCATATTCTGCATGGCAATCGAGCTGGTCAGTGCGATGGTCGGAGCAAAGGTCAGACTATACAGCAACATGACCCAGATGAACATCCCAGGGTCCTTAACCTGGATGAGCCAGAACAGGGTGGCCGCGCCCAGCAAATTGAGGACGCCCAATACGCGCTGGGCCGAGAAGAACCGGTCGGCCAGCATGCCGATGAAAAACGGCGCCGCAATGGTCGCGATGGAAAAAACGGCGTAAGCCCGACCCACCTGATCGCCCGAAGCGGCCAGTTGGTTGGTCATGTATTTGCTCATTTGCCCGTACCAGGCCCCCCAAACGCAGAACTGGAGGAACATCATGAGGGAAAGCTGAATGCGCAGTGTGATCTTCATGCTCAGGTGTTAAAGTTGGTTTACACCCGAAATATAGGCAATTTATGGAAATGCTACCCCGCCGGCTGCCGAACGATCGTCCGCCACTTCTCCGGCGCCGCCCGCCGGATATCCGACAGATAGATCTCATGGTGCTTGCCCCGCAGCGCATAACCCTGCTCATGAATAAAATGGTGAAGCCCCTGAATGGTAGGTCCCTCCTCCGAAAAGGGGCCGATGTGCAGGACCTGCCCGGCCAATCCTTCGGTAAACGGCTCAAACCGGATCTTGTCCAACGATGGAAGACCTTTTTTGGCCTTTGCCGCCTCAATGGCTTTTCCAACGTGTGATTGCGAAATGAATGCCGGCTGCATGATCATCATGGTCCACAGCCAGTCGTCTTTTTTATCGGCGTCAAAATTCGCCATATCTTCTATCCACCACAACCCCTCCAGCGGCATGACCCCGTAATCAATAGCTTCCGGTCCCTTTTTGATCATGAATTTCAAAGTATAGGATACCGTGAACAAGGCCTCCACCGCATCCTTGTATGCCTCGGAAGTATTAGGATTTCCCTTGCCGTCGATCCTCAGGAAGTTCAACACAGGTACCTCCACCATCTCCGGTTTTTTCGCAGAAGGCGCATACAGCCCCGAAAGCTCTTTTTTCAGATCTATCTTTTTCATCACCTGGTTTTTGCCACAAGTTATAAATGCCTGGGCAAAATCGGAATGATATTCGTCAGGTAGAGGGAGGAATTACCATCTCGCACAGCAATCGGGGGAGGAGCCGAAAACCACCGGCAAGGGAAATTTGAAAGGGATCAGGATAGCTTAAACCTTACCACCAGTTGATAATAAAACATTACCAACGAATCATCTGGGGTTTACTTCCGGGCCCGGCAGGCTGCATCTTGCAGGCTCATTTCAAAAAACCAAATCATGAAAACGCTCCAACAGCTCATTCAAGACCTGAATGCCGAAACCAAAGAAAAAGGAATCTGCAATGCCCTGGATTTATTGACGCCCTTTGATCAGTATACGGGTGAGGATTGGAAATCTTATTTCAAAACGCCGGCTAACGAATTCCAATCCTCGGTCCTGCACATGGATGATCATTTCAAGCTCCTGCTGATCTATTGGAACGGCCATAACAAGACCGCCAAACACGGCCATATGAAAGGCGGCGGACTAATGCGCATACTTTCCGGCCAGATCGTAGAGACCCGCTTCGACCCCGATGACCAGGAAAAAATAACCGGAACATTCACATATTCCAAAGGCGACCTGATCTTTATCCACGATGAATTGGCCTACCATGTCGTGGAAAACAGGCGGAAGGAACCGGCTGTCTCCCTGCATCTGTATTGCAACGGCATCAATCAGGTCCCTGCTCCCTTGAAGGAACGTGCTTAAGGGCCGGAAGACCGCAGATCCAAATAAGGATTCGGATCCACGCTGCTGGACAAAATGAGCAGAGTGGGGGACTTGGATCAAAACCCCTACTCGTTCCGCAACGCCTCCACCGGATTGGTCACCGCCGTACGGATGGCCTGATAACTCACCGTCAGCAAGGCGATCGCAACGGCCAGCAAACCCGCCATCGCAAAAATGCTCCAGCCGATATCAGCCTGGTAGGCAAAATCCTCCAGCCATTTTTTCATCAGATACCACGCCGAAGGCACGGCTAAAACCAGCGAGATCAGGATCAAAACCAGGAAATTCTGGGTCAACATCCGGAAAATGCTTTGGACCGGCGCCCCCAATACCTTGCGGATGCCCATTTCCTTGCTGCGCTGTTCGGCCATGAAGGCGGACAGCGCAAACAACCCCAGGCAAGCGACGAATATGGCAAATACAGCAAAACTGCTGAAGATCCTGCCCGCGCGGCTGACATTTTCGTACATCATGGCAAACCGCTCATCCAGAAAGGAATACCGGATCGGCTGGTGCGGGGCAAACGACTTCCAGACCGCGGCAATATCCTGTACCGCGGCTTGGGTGTTGGCCGTATTTATTTTGACCGAAACCACCGAAGGGCTGTTGCTGATGTACATGACCAGCGGACCGATATCTTCGGTCATCGATTCAAAATGAAAATCCTCCACTACCCCGATGATCGGATACGCATCTCCGCCGTTGCTCAGCCGCTGTCCTATCGGGTTTTCAAAACCGAATTCTTCCACCAGCTTCTGGTTGACCACCAGGCTTTGGGAATCCGTCCGCATGTCCTCCTGGAAAAACCGCCCTTCCGCCATTTTCATGCCCATGGTTTCGAGGTAATCGTGGTCCACCTTCCAGACTTGCGCATATACGGGGGCGTCCTCCCGGTTGCGGCCTTCCTTATAGATCGAGTTGCTGTTCCGCTTGGTACCTGATATCGGCAGGTAATCGCTGACGGAAACGTGCTCTACTTCCGGCAGGTTTAACAACTCCTTTTTGAGTGTAAAGACCTGATCGCCCAGCGTATTGACACCCTGAAGGATCATCACCTGGTTTTTGTCAAAACCCAGTTTCTTGTTCAGGATATAATTCATCTGCCGGTGAATGACGATGGTGCCGATGATGAGCATAATAGACGTGGTAAACTGGAATACGACCAACACGCTCCTGAGTTTCCCGCCCCTGCTGCCCCGGCTCAGGTCGCCTTTCAACACCTGAATGGGCCGGAAAGACGACAGATAAAAGGCCGGATACAAACCCGCCAATACGCCCACCGTCAACGCCGAACCGGCCAGCGACGGGCTCAGCCACCATTCCCGCCAGGGGAATACCAGGGATTTGTCGGCCAGTTGGTTGAAATAGGGGAGCAATACCCAGGACAGCAACAACCCGAGCAGGAAAGATAGCAGGCTGTACAGGATGGATTCCGCCAGGAATTGCCCGACCAGATGCCCCTTGACGGAGCCCACCACCTTCCGCAACCCCACTTCCAGCGCCCTGTTGGCCGATTTGGCAGTCGACAGGTTGATGAAATTCACGCAGGCGATCAGCAGGATGAACACCGCCACAGCGCCGAACAGCCAGATGAACCGGATATCGCCCTTGTCAAGCCGGTCCTCCACATCGTAAGATCTCAGGTGGATATCCGCAACCGGCTCCAGAATAAAACTTCCCCCCTTCTCGATCCTGTCGATTTCCTGGCTGCCTTCCTTTTGCAGGATTGGGATCAGGTATTTGGTGATGATGATCTTGAACTTTTTCGCAAGGGCCTGCGGGTCGGTCCCCGGGCGCAGCAGGGCATAGTCATGGTAGTTGTTCGCCATCCAGGTTTGCTGCTCGCCGGGCCAGAACTCCTTGCCGGTCAGGGTCAGCAGAAAATTGTATTTGAAATGAGAGTTGGCCGGAAAATCCTCCATCACGCCCCCTATCTTGTACACCGTTTTCTCGTCGTCGTTCAGGATCATGGTCTTGCCGACCGGATTTTCGCCCGGGAAAAACTTTTCGGCCTTGCTCCTGGAAATGACCATGGTAAACGGTTCGTCCAGGGCGTGCTCGCGGGTGCCATACACCATCGGCATCTGGAACAGGTCCAGGAAGGTCTGATCGGCGTAGGTAAAGCCCTCTTCATAGGTATTGTCCAGGGTTTCGGTCGACCGGATCTGGTTGCTGCCGGCCCCGCTGAACAATGGATTGGGATTCAAGCGGCCGATCATTTCCACCTCGGGGAATTCATCTTTGACCGCTGCTGCGAACGGCGCCGGAAAAGAGACGCCTTTTCTGATGTCGCCGTTGTCGTCAAACTGGCCCACCACGCGGTACAGCCGGTCCGCATTGGCCCATTGCCGGTCATAGCTCAGCTCATCCCGGATGAAGATGGCGATCAGCAGGCAGGCTGCGATACCAACCGCAAACCCGCCGACCTTGATGGCGGAATACATCTTTTGCTTCAGCAGTTGCCGGAAAGCAATCTTGAAATTGTTTTTGGAAAACACGGGTGATAAATTTAAGTGAAACGTACGGATGGTCGAAAGCCGGAAAGAGCGGAGCACATCCCAGACGAAGCGCCGCCGGGCAACCGCAGCCCCTTGTCGCCGGCACCTTTTGTCGAATAGTTCATACGCATCGCCCTGGATTTCCTCCAGCAACTCCGGCCGGCAATACCACTGCAGGAATTGATCGGCCCAGCGCGGCGGTTTTCTCGGGGCGGCGCTCATAGAATGGATAACCTTGGTGAAAAGCCGGGGATCTGCTGCCACAGCTTGAGGTAGATATCCCTGGATTGCTCCAGCGCTACCCGACCGGCCTGGGTGATGTTGAAGATCCGCTTTCGCCTGCCACCCCGTTCGGCCGTGGATTCACTCCAGTAGGAATTGACAAATCCCTTGGATTCCAACCGCCTCAGGGCCGCGTGTACGGCGCTGATATTGACCGACCGGCCGGCCTGTTCTTCCAGGGCTTCCATCACGGCAACGCCGTAGGCATCCTCGTGCAAAATGGCGACGAGCAGCAGTATGAGCTCTTCAAACTCCCCAAGGTGGATTCTTTGCATGCATATATCATTTACAAAAGTAAAAGTAATATATATCTTTCACTTTTGCAAATAAAACCTGAAAACTTTTTTCCGGAAAAAAATACGGCTTCAGGCGCCGGACCGCGCAGGTATCCGGATGGGTTCTGCCGGGGTTTCTGCGGGCCCGACGATCACTTCATGCTTAAGTGCAATATTGGCCACCAGCCCCAGGTTATCGGAGAGGCCGCATTGGGCCAGCACCAGATAATGCTTGAACATGCGGACGGCAAAATCGATATCTTTTACCGCGCTTTTCTCTGCCAGTAATTTGCGGATGGCGTCTTCGTTCCGGCAAAAGCGGTCATACCAGCAAGCCAGGGTCTTGGGGTAGGAATCGTCCGGCAGGTTGTTCCGGTCGACCACCTTGAAGTATTTCCTGAAAATGCGGAGGTTGCTGTTGATGCCGGGGGTTGAGCCGCCTGGGAAGATATATTTGGACAGAAAGGGGTCCACCTTGTAGAACCGCTCGGTATGGAAAATAGCGTGAAACAAGGCCGTACCGCCTTTCTTCAGCATACCGGAAACCCTCCGGTACAGATGGTGATAATCGCTGATGTGCTCCAACAGGCCGATGCTGATCACGTAGTCGTATACGCCGGTCGCGTTATGGACATCCTCGACTTCAACGCTCACCAGGTCATCCAGTCCCCTTCTCGCCGCTTCTCTCCGGATATAGGCGGCTTGTGCTGTAGAGAGGGTGATCCCTTTCGCCTTGATCCCGAATTTTTCAGCCATGTAAAAAAGGCTTCCGCCCCAGCCGCAACCCAGGTCGATCATGGTTTTTCCGCGGGCGTTTTGGTCGATCCCCATCCGGTCGGCATAAAAAGCCAACTTGTTTTCCTGGGCTTCCTCCAGGGTGCGGGTATCCTCGTCCCATTTGGCGCAGGTGTACTGGATATAATGCGCATCCAGCCAGAAGAGGTAAAACGCATTGGCGTCCTCTTCATCCGCAAACCACTCACTGAGGCTGTAATGCGAATTGATGTTCTCGGATTTGTCCTTCTTCGTAAAGAATTGCCGGTTGAATTTCGCCCTGAGGATGTAAAAAATATCCGCTGCCGGAAGCCGGAGCAAAAGCCGGGATTGGTACACCGTGCGGATCAGCATGGCCAGCAAATGTTTGTAGAGCCGGTCGTCCACTTCGATCCAGCCTTTGCAATAGGATTCGCCCAGTCCGAGGGATCCTTCGGTAAAGACCGCCTTGAATAAGGCTTCAGCGTGATGGAATCGCACCTCGACGATTTCCGGGCCGTCGCCGATCAGCGGGTAGCGGGCATCGTCGAAGTAAAACCGGAAGGCGTGATCTTTGTATAATCTGACATAGTTTCTGGCGATCCGGATAAATATCCTTTCAAATCTGGAAAGTTTCATAACCTGATATTTTGCCGAGTTAATCATTGCCTTGGAGGGGAATGGCTGCCATCAGGGAGCGGGAATACGGACATTAAATTAAACAAAATTTTGGTCAAAATCTCATGACCCCCGTCAATCAGGTTGCTGATCCTGATTTAGAGATGCTATGTTTGGCAACTTTAAGATCCAACGGATACCAAATCGGCGGTCAGGCCAACCTCCGGGCAGGTTTTTTCCGTCTAACCATACGGGTCCTTACCCGGATGCTGAAAAACTAACAACTATGAAATTAAGGATTACACTGATCTTGCTGTCTGCCATACTTTTCTACAACCGGTCCTCGGCTTGTTCCTGTATAAATATCGGGACATTTTGCGAGACCATCGCCGGTTCCAACGGTATGATCTGGGAAGGATTCCAGATCTACTACGTCCAGGTGAAGAATAAAAAGAACTCCGGGATGGACGTCGAAGTGCTCGGCGTGCTGCATGGAGAGGACCGGCTAGGGGAGACCCTGTTTTTTATCAACGGCGCCGGAGCTGACTGCACCATGGGAATCAGCAATTTCCAGGTCGGAAAGCAATACCTTTTTGCAGCCTGGAAACGAACCAGCGACTGGGCGCTTTCCATCTGCGGCGTTTCCTACCTCGATGTCGAGAACGGCAAGGTCAAAGGCCCCATCGCGCCCGGCGTCAATAAGGTGGATCTGGATAAATTCAATACGGTCGCCAACTGCGGCGGCCTCAGTGGCCCGGGCGTGCCCGTCGGCGGCCCCGGGGCTTTTTTCCAGGTATTCCCCTCGCCCGCAAGCGAAACGGTATTTGTCCGCCCGTCAACCGACACCCTGGAATTCAACCTACAACTCGACGTTTTTGACGCCATCGGCCGCCGGGTCTACCGCAACCACGAGGTCTCCTTCACCGACGGCAGCGACTTCGAAATGGCCGTACAGGATTGGGCGCCCGGCGTGTATTTTTTCCGCGTTACGGCCTGGAACCAGCGGCATACGTTCAGGATCGTGAAGGGGCAGTGAAATTCGGAGGAACTGAGGAGTTGAAGATTCGAGGAGTTGAGGGCTGGTGTTTTCAGGTCAAGGCTTCAAGGTTGGTGATTTGTAAATTTGTTGATTTGCCGCCTTCGCTCTTTTGGAGCTCCAGCCTCCGGCCGACGAAGTCGCCTATGGCTGACGGAGTCGGCCGCCGGGGGTTGATCTGTTGATTTGAACTGAACGGAAAAATAAAAACCGCCAGGTTTTTGATCTTCAACTTATGTGCCCTGATGTGCCTGATGTGGTTTAAATAAAACAAGCCGAACCCAAAGGGTTTGGCATTTGGAAAATTAAAAGACCTGGCTCTCCCAAAACGAATTCGAACAGAATCCATTTTGAAGACACAGATTGGACAGGTTCGATTTTGTTTGGCGAAACAGCCATTTGGGGGTTCAGCAACCTTACCCTTTCAACCACCGGTCAAACCACGCAAAAGCTTCGGCCTGCATGTCCGCATCAAACTTGTGCGGGCCCGGGTAATACGAGCATTTATACCGGTCGGCAGCCCCCGCTTTTTCAAATACTTGCGCCAGGATCTGATCCGCCGACTGCATCTCCGGCAGGGTATACAGCTGATCCTCCGAATCGTTGAGCACCAGTGTCGGCAGGGGCGCCCGCAGGCCGAGGATCTCCGGAAAATCGAGTTCGTTGGGCAGGATGGGCACGTACACCATCCAGGTGTGGGTATGCGCCTTGTTGAGCATGAAGTCCTGCCAGGTGGTCATAAAACCCACGGCCACTGCGCAGCGGATCCGCTCGTCGAGGCCGCCCATGAAGACGGTGCGCATGCCGCCGCCCGAGAGGCCGCAACAGCCTACTCTTTCAGCGTCTACATCAGGACGCGAACACAGGATATCCAGCGCCTTTTGGTCTTCCGCGAAAAACACGCCAGGCCAGGTCGTGCCGGCGCAGAACAGGGATTTGGCCATGATATGTTCGTGTTGTCCGGCCCATTGGTTGTAGGCGCTGATGCTGTCGTGGTTGTCGTCCGTCGGGTCCGTCAGTTTGCCGCGCAGGTGTTGCGGCACGTCTTTGAGCAATACCCGCCGGCTGGCAAACGGGAAGGCATCCGGTACAAGGACGGCGTAACCCTGTTTGGCGATCTCGTTGGCCCAGGCCCGGCCGCTGTAATACGTCTCCTGGTGCGGGATCATGAGCGGGTGCTGCCGGTCGGTTTTCACAATCTTTTGCGCGCCGAAATACTTGTTGCCGCCGTGGTCGTGGAACGCCAGGATCGCGGGCAGTTTCCCGGTGGCATCGGCCGGTTTGAGGAATACCGCTTCCGTCGGCGGTCCGTAAGGCAGTTGCCAGGTCAGCTCCTCGATATGCAGGCCGTCATAAATGAACTGCCGGACCACTTTCACGTCGGGCAATCCCGGCATTTCCGGCGGCGCCATCCGATCCAGCACCCGCTTTCGGGCCGTTTTCCGCCATTTATCCGGCTTTTTCCATTTCGGCTCCCGGAAGGAGAGGGCCGGTATCCGGTTGCCGTTGAGCGAGGCGGCCCACGGACCGTATTGACCGATCAGGCTGGTATTGCTGTCGTCAGGGAAAAAGGTCGGCATGTCAGGCTGGTTTGGATCCGGGAAAGCGGCGCCCAAGACCGGTAAAAATCCGGCGGCGGCCAGGCTCAGCCCGGTGGATTTCAGGAAACGGCGGCGGGTTGGTTTTTGCATGGTATTGGCGGTATTTTTTGGCTTCAACCTAAAGTTAAGGATTGCCCGAATATACCCATATTCCCCGTCTTAGCCAACAATTTTTCATGCATGATTATTTAGAAAATTCCGTCGGGATTAAATCCCGGTAGCCTGGTTTGGATCCGGGAAAGCGGCGCCCAAGGCCGGTAAAAATCCGGCGGCGGCCAGGCTCAGCCCGGTGGATTTCAGGAAACGGCGGCGGGTTGGTTTTTGCATGGTATTGGCGGTATTTTTTGGCTTCAACCTAAAGTTAAGGATTGCCCGAATATACCCATATTCGCCGTCTTAGCCAACAATTTTTCATGCATGATCATTTAGAAAATCCCGTAGGGATTAAATCCCGGTAGCCGGTTCCGGCAAACGTGATCCAGCGTGCCGTAGGTACGCAATATGAGGTCACCTGCAGCGCGCCGAACGTTCAGAATTTTGTGTCAACAGAATTTTTAGCCCGCGCTGCGTGATGAAAATCAAAATCTTTGTGGGAAAAAACCTCGCGCCAAGACGCTAAGTCGCCAAGAAAAACCAAACTTAACTCCCTTTGCGCAAAACACCCTTCAATGAACCGTCTTGGACTTAATTCTTTCCGGCATTTTCCCCCATTATTCGCTCAAGCCCCTCCAGATTCGCCTTCAAAACCTCCTCCACATCCCGGTCCTCCACATGCCCTAAAACCCCGAAATCACCCGTATAGCCTTTTTCCAGCAGCAAGCTGATCATTCCCTTTTCGTAATCTCCCGTTCCAATGGTCATGATCTCAGGGCCTTCCCGCTTTACCCCATTCAGGTTTACGCTCCAGAGGTACGGCAACATGACGGTCACCAATTCAGGAAAAGCGTCAATTTGCCCGCGTCCGTGGTGGAAATTGTAGATCAGGCCCAGGTCTTCCCCCGGGAGCGCCTTCATGATTTTGATCTGGTTTGCGGGCTCTCCGAACCAGTCGCCGTGGTTGTACAACGCTACCTTGCAACCCAGCGAATTTGCTTTCCTGCTCAGCGACCCGATCATTTCGGCCCCTTTGCTCACCGCCGCTTCATCCGGCAGCCCGTCAAAGAAATTCGCATTGAAGCTGACCCAGATCTGCCCTTTATAGCCGACCTCCCCGATGACGCTGAAAACCTGTTCGTTGGCATCGCTCAGTTTTTCCGTTGAATCCGAATTATTGTCGATCCACATCCAGACAGCGATGACCTCAATGCCGTTTTCGGCGGCCAGTTGCAATTCTTCGGCCATCTGCGGAAGGTGTTCGGCCCGCCAGTCGTACGCGTATTTTTTGATCCCCAGCCGCTTGAGCATGGCCATCCTTTCCGCCGGCGAACGCTTGAGGCTGTCATAGGGTACGATGCACCACGCGTAGACTTTGGTCATATCCAGGCTTTGCTTTTTTTGGGTTTCCTTGCAAGCCGCGGTGAGGACTATGAGTGTTAAAAGAAGGTATTTCATTTTGTTTGATTGGCGATGTGTCAAACATAAGAACAGTTCATTAGAGCGTGAGCACTGCTAAACCTGCTTTTTTTTAAACCACAAAGTAACAAAAGGTCCACAAAAGCTATGGATTTGCCGTCGGCAAATCTTTGGCTATAAACTTTTGTTCTTTTTTGTTTCCAAGCGGTACGCATAATGGTTAAAATATGCTCTCTTTTTGCTGCTAAAAAGTTTGATCCATTGGCCTTGTCATTCGTCCCTATCTCGCTTGCCTAATCACTTTCCAAACCAGGGCAAACAGATGCTAAATATGTCAAATTCTCCGCACTTCTTTTCACAGTATTGCAGTAAGCCTTATTGCGAAGAGGCTGATGCCGATCGGCAATCCGGGTTCTATCCGGTCCGACAAGACAACGCAATTACCCTGCGAGGGTTCCGGCCTCAGCAAATGGGCCGTGAAGAAATTGGCCGTAATGCAGTGGCCGCACGGAATACTGTTTGAGCCCAACCAAAAGATCAGTGCGAAGACAAACGGTGGGGAAATCACCTACATCAGGCAGAAGTCCAAATCTGAGTGCGAGTTTATTCCGTGCAACGGAATGAAGGGCAATTTTAGGCACAGATCCGTATGCCCGCGCTGGCTTGGTCCGGTGGACCAAAAGCGTGGTTACTTTCTTTTGGGCGCCAAAAGAAAGTGACAAGACCAAAGGCAAGGAAGAAAATCAGAAAAATATTGCAACTCAGGGAAAAAGCGCTTGATACCTGTCTAGTTTGAATTTTAGATGCTTTCGCCCTTTCCCCCAAACAAAACGCCCATTTCAAACCGACATTTTTCGTATTTTTGCACGCTTTTCCAACGATTCGCAGAAGAAACGCAGTTGCAGCGGATGAGAAAAAAAATTGAGATCCTGGCGCCCGCCAAAAACCTGTACCAGGGTATGGCCGCCGTCAATGCCGGTGCGGATGCCGTGTACATGGGCGGCCCCGTGTTCGGCGCCCGCACCAATGCCACCAATTCGGTGGAGGACATTGCCGAAATGGTCCGGTACGCCCACCTGTTCAAGGTCAAGGTGCTGGTCACCCTCAATACCATCCTGTACGATACCGAACTGGAAACCTGCCGGCAGCTCATCTGGGAATTGTACCGCATCGGCGTAGATGCGATCATCATCCAGGACATGGGCATCCTGGAAATGGACCTCCCGCCCATCGCCATACACGCCAGCACCCAGGCCAACAACCGGGATGCAGGCCACGTGAAATTCCTGGCCGACGCCGGGATAAAACGCGTGGTACTCGCCCGCGAACTCAACCTGGACCAGATCCGGGAAATCCACGAGGCTACCGGCGTCGAACTGGAATTCTTTGTCACCGGTGCGCTCTGCGTATCCTTCAGCGGCAACTGCTACATGAGCATTGCCAACGGCGAACGCTCGGCCAACCGCGGCTCCTGCGCCCAGAATTGCCGCCTGCCGTACCAACTGATCGACGGCGCCGGGAACACGCTCCTGGAAAGCAGCCACCTCCTCTCGATCAAGGACCTGGACCTGAGCGACGAAGTGCCCAACCTGATCCAGGCGGGGATCTCGTCGTTTAAAATCGAAGGCCGCCTGAAGGACATCGTTTATGTCAAAAACAATACCGCCTACCTGCGCAAAAGACTGGACGCCTTCCTGGAAGCTTACACCGACCAATATGAGAAGGCGTCTTCTGGCCGGGTTTTCTACAACTTCGAACCGGCGCTGGATCGCAGCTTCAACCGGGGCTACACCGATTACTTCGTCAACCACCGCCGCGAGAAGATCGGCTCATGGGAAAGTCCCAAGTCCAAAGGGCAATACATCGGCAAATTGCTGGAACCCAAAGCCAACGGCTACCGGATCGAGAATCATGAACTGCTCAACAACGGCGACGGCCTCTACTTCATCAACGAACAGGGCCTGGCTGACGGCGCGCAGGTCAATATCATCGTCAACGATGTCGTGGTGCTCAATTCCTTCAAGCCCATACCGGAAGGCGCCGAAATCTATCGCAACCACGACGCCGAATTCAACCGGATGCTGGAGAACGAGCACAGCGCCGTCCGGAAAATAGGCGTGAAAATGCACTTCGGCGAAACCGAAACCGGTTTCCGGCTGCTCGTAACGGACGAAGACGGTCATCAATGCACCGTCGACCTCGATGCACCCAAAGAACCCGCCAAAAACGCCGACGGGCTGATTGAAAACATCAAAAGGAACCTCGCCAAGACCGGAAATACCCCCTTCGTCGCGGATGAAACGGAGGTGTCATTCTCCCAGAACTGGTTCTTGCCCATCTCCAGGGTGAATGAGATCCGCAGAGCCGCCCTGGAGCAATTGACCGAAACCCGGATCCGCGAATACCGCCGCGAGGAACACCCCGTCGCCAAAACCGACCACCCTTATCCGGTCAGGGAGCTCGACTTCACCTACAACGTGTCCAACAAACTGGCCCGGGCATTTTACCACCGCCACGGGGTCACCGAGATCGAAAAAGCCTTTGAACTGCAATGGGACCCCGGCAAATCGCGCGTGATGGTCACCAAATACTGCGTGAAGTACGAACTCGGCAAATGCCCCCGCTTCCAGCGCGCCACCATGGGCGAAAAGGTAAAGGAACCCCTCACCCTGAAACACGGCGAAGTCGAATACAAGCTGAAATTCAACTGCAAGCCCTGCGAAATGGAGATCTGGGAGAAGGACGCGGAACTGGTGCTGGATGATGAGGGGGATTAGGGGGATGGCAGAGTGGGCCGGTCTCCACTTTTAAATTTCGCATTTATTCTTTTACATTTTGCATTTACTCCCTGCCTGGCGCGAACCGGCCTACGCCTTTATTCAGCGCTTATTTTTCTGCACCGGTTTTTTATTTCATTTTCCATATTCCACTTGTCTGAAGCACAAACAGGGCTATTTCGTACCCCGCGTCCGGGCAAGATAGCGCACCAGCGCAACGCCGTCCACCAGTGCCATTAGGAGAAAACCGTAACCGGCATAGTTTTTCCAGGTGCCGATATCTTCGGGTCGGATGAGGGCGGTGTTAAACAGGCCGATCACGACAAACAGAGCGGTTCGGATAATGGTCCAGGTTAATTTTGATGTACGCATGGCATATTTACATTTGTTGATAGATCAAATACAGGAACAAGAGCAGGCCTATGATCAGCGCAATGCCGGTCAGCACGGTATTCCGGATCATTTGGGTGCGTTGTGTTTCCAGGCTGCGCGCACTGAGGCTGTGTTCCTCCATTTCCCGCACCCGCTCTTCCAGTTGCCGGATGTGGAAGCTGCCCTGCCAGACCTGTGCAACCGTGCTCAATACGAAACTCAGCGCCAGCCCTATGCCGAGGACAAGCAGGTCGTCCCACCCGGCCGGCGGGATATCCCCGTATTTGAAGTACAGATAGTACAACGAGCCGATCAGGAAAAAGAAGGCGCCGGAGCCGGCCATTACCGGTATAACGCGGTAATAGTACCGGTAATAGAACGCGATGCACTGCAGCAGCAAGTCCAGGGTGCTCAGGGCGCCGGGGTCCTGCCGGGGGATGCGCCTCAGGGTACGCAGCTGCCAACCCATCCCGCCGATCAGCAATGCCGCCGCGATCAGGTAAAACGCCGGCCGGCCGGGCGTGAACGGCATCCGGAATGCCAACACCACAGCCAGTACCAGCAGAACAGCCTTGAAGATGAGGTCGAACACCAGTCCCCTCCGGAAGCGAACCAGGATATGCTTCGACGTGGCGCGCATAAGGGCATGGATCTCGCGATCGGTCAGGGGCCGGCCGGTGGGGGGCGACTCCAGTTGCCAGGCGGTCTTGTATTTTTCCAGGTCGATCATGGCTGTTTCATTGCATTGTTTCGATGATGGCGGCCAGTTTGGCCTTGATCCGTACCAAACGGACGCTTACGTTCTTTTCGGTCATTCCCAGGGTGTCCGCGATCTCCTGGTACGGCTTTTCTTCCAGCCACAACAGGATGATCGCGCGTTCTACCTTGTTCAGCCGGGCGATGGCCAGGTACAGCAGTTTGAGGTCTTCGGAATATTCCGTCGTGATCCCCACATCGGCGGCGGCGGAGAGCCTTTCCGTATGCTCCCGGAAAAAAGCGGCCTTACGGGTGAAGGTGATGGCTGTGTTCAGGGCCACCCGGTACATCCAGGTGGAGAAGGCAGACTTGCCCCGGAAAGCGGGATAGGATTTCCACAATTGCAGGATGATCTCCTGCTGCAGGTCTTCCCGGTCTGCCGCGGAATGGGCGTACACCGCACCAATCTTGTGCAGGATCCCCTGGTGTTGCCGGATCCTGGCGATAAATTCCTGTTCTATGGCTGATTCCCCGGGCATCGGTCAGGTTGTGCTCAAATCAATTGGGTAAGGATCAGTAACCCGATAAATGCGGCCAAACCTGCGATCAAAAGGCCCCAGAGTACCTTTTTCGCCCCGGCACTCATCGGAACCGCCGATTGCCGGTAGCGTTGTTCGAACAATATGCCCATGGTGATGCCGATCGGTACAGATGCGGAAATGGCCAGGTCGATCTCTTCCGTACCCCAGTAGACCGCTATGCCGGTCAGGATCATAATCATGCCGCCCAGTATATACCCGGCGCCCGCAAAGGCGAAAAAGCGGTTATCTTCTGCTTTTTTCATGATGCTTGTTTTTGATTCAACAGACTACTGGGTTAGTCTGTGAAAGGAGCCGAAAACTACAGGCGGGTCGTATTTTATTGTTTCCGGCGGGTACTTTGCCCGTTGAGCAGGCGCTTTATTTTATCAAATCCATTGCCCATCCATTTGAAAAACCTGAGGATGATTCCTTCAAACAGGATTTCTATAAATATCATTTCTAGGATTTCAAGTATGATCATTTCTTGGATTTGGTTGTGCTGTATTGTGAATAATGGCGTGGCTACCTGTTGGGCGGGAACAGGTGACAACCGTCGGATTCATCTTGCTGAAGCAAAGTTAACAGTGGTGAATTTGAGTTTTGCCATGCTCGAAATTACAGTTTTTGGGCTGTAATCGTGTCCGATTTATTTTGGGGCCGAAACAGTACGTTCTTGTTAGGATAAAGTTTTTTTGTGTTTTCTTCCAAGTGATTGGCATTAAGTTCATCCTTTTCAACAAAGTAAAATAAATCAAAAGGTCTGGGATCTTCTATTTCTAAAATCCGTTTGGCAGCACCCACAATAATTTTTTGAGCTTCATCCTTTCCTTTAATTATAAAACCCGAGCCTGCGAAGCCATCAAAGTACAATAATTTCCAACTATACTTTTCTGCATACACATTCATTATGTTTAAATATGCTTTCGCGTATTCAACAATTATTTCTATTTTATTTTCCGTCCAATTTCCACCAAATTCATTCATAGTTTCTGTGTTTTTTAACGGCTGCACTCACGCATACCGCCGCCTGCGTTGGCTTTGCGGGTTGGGCTTGGGGGCGGTTGGCGTTGAGTGCTTTGTTAGCGGATTCATTTTATCTCTTTTAAGTCATCTGGAACTTTGACTCCCCTTTTCATTGCTTCATTATTCGAACTATTGTGAAATATGAGAACATAGATTGCACTGACTGTTCCAATGATAAAACTAATTATCGAAAGCAATGATGAAACCACATAGTTGTCCTTAAATGATTTTGCAAGTTCGCCTGCTTTAATTACATCCCAATCCGATTTGTATAAAGGATAAATGATACTCCACAAGAAAATCAGTATGCAAATGCCAAGTAATACCAATATTTTAATTTTTGATTTTCTTATTTTCCGAGCGATATATTTTTCTCTCTTTTCCTCAATTATTTTGTTTTCGAGTTTTAACCTTTCCGACTTTTCTTTTTTAAGTTTTTCGGTCAACCGCTGGATTTCGGATTTTCTTTTTTCTTCTTTTTCTGACTCCTCGCTTTCTATTGATTTAATTTTATTTTGATATTCTATCTCTCTATTTTTTAATGCCGCAGATTCTTTTTGAAGAGCATTTAGTAATTGTGTGATACCTTCTTTCTGTGCTAATTCGTCTTTTCTTTGAATTTCTGCTTCCTTTTTTAGCCTATCAACAAATGCGACAGTATCCAAATTAGCCAAATTATTTAACTCCTGAATATTTTTTAATTGTCTGTTTACGATTCGAGATGATACTAAAACTATATCCGAATCCGAAACTTCATCAATGGCATATTTTTGAATGTTATCTTCTAACTCCTTGATGACAGATGTTTTAGGAAGGCTTTCATTTAAGGTAAACGCTACCAAAGAGGTAATTCCAATTTCCGACACATCTTCGGTTACTACATTTTTAGTAATTGATGGGTTGCTGAGCCAAAGCACATTCAAAAGTTCGTCGCCTTTTATTGTCTCAGGTTGATATCCTGACATTAGATTATTGTCTTTGCCTTTGAAGTCAGATTCATGTGAATTTGAATTATGAACAAACCAGCAATTTACTTTTTCAAACTCAGAGATTCTTTTCCCTCTCTTTTCCTTGACATATTGCAATGCTATTGCATCGTGTAAGGCTGCACGCTCTGAATTACGAACATTCCGCAAAGCGGAAAACTCGCTACTTACCTTTGCAAGGTTTTTGTATTTTGTTGTGTTAGGTAATGTATAAATCCCTTTAGCGAGTAAGGTAGATTGCAGGTTATCTCCAATTCTCTCCAAATCTGTCGCTGTTAATTTTCTTCTAACACATGCATTGTATATATCTTCTGGATTAATCTTCGATTGCAAAAAAACATGGTCAAAATTATTTGCTTTGTGCCTCAACAATGATTGAGTTTCTTCAATTGTGTCAATAAGCACTGTAAATTTATATCCTTGTTTGGCTCCAACTTCAATAAGTTTGCAGCATGTATGCGTAGATTCTGGTGTATTTAAGTCAAGTAAACTGACGATAAAATTCGTGTCTAAAACAAGTTCAATATTTGTGTTTATATTTTCAGGCTGATATTCTAAATAACATGATAAAATGGAACCCAAATACACCCTCTTGATGAAATCATAGGCAACTGGAATTTTTTTAAAAAAGTCGACAAATTGGGCTTCAATTGTAAAATCTCTCTTAGTTTGCTCGACTTTGTTTGACAGATATTTTGATAGTGATGATTTATTCTTGTCAATAAAATCGAAAATACTTGTTTTGTCTTTAATTACTTTGTTATTTATTTTACAAAATTGCTCAAAATACTTTTGAACAGTCTCAGCCTCTCGTTTGCTGAGTTGAAGTTGTTCTTCAAACTCATCAAAAACATAATCTTTAATCCAAAATGAATAGTCTTGGTAAATGTGAAATCCGTTCTCATCTACTTTATTTGTTTCTTGGGCTATTTTTTGTAAGATTACCGATAAAACTGGAATTGGAATATCGATTGAATATGATTCGTCAAATATTTTCTTGATTTCAGTAATGTTTTCGCCTTTACTTACACCACGTTGATTGAGTATGTACAGAGTACGTTTCACCAAAGGAATAAAAACGTCCACGGGACCTTGAATCAATTTTCCAGAATTCCTAACATGAGCCAAAAGGCTATAAGTAATTGCCTTATTTATATTCATTTATTCCTGTGTTTTTGATTTCCGCTAACTCTTGTACTCCCGCACCCACGAGTATTGAAATCGGAACGTCGCTTCGCAATACCCGGTGGTGCGGGGATATTGCCCATAACCACAACGCCCACGCTCTCCCCAAAAGGCGGAAAGCGTGGGCGTTGGACGGTTGATTATGAACCGGATCACATGGCCGGACATTTTAGTACAAAGGCTAGCGACAGGGAGAGGGAGGGAGTGAGAGCGTGGGTGAAGGCTTCGCTTTCCACTTCTTGTCTCATTCGCTCGGTCACCTACACTGCCTTTTATGTCCTGAATTATGGAACCGGATAGCATAGGCTTCGTTTTACCGGACCAATATAAATTATTCCGCTGATATTTTAAAACTTCTTATGGGTAAAATTCTGCCGCTGTCCCGGCCGTTGCAAATGATCGGGCGCCGGAAAAACCGGGCCGCCTGTGTACCGGGACGGAAAACATGCGCCATTCCGGAACTTTGCAGGTACAAACTCCGGCGACACCGGGAAGTTATCCCAAGCCCATCCAGCATTTTGTGTCACCCCGATTTTTAGCGCGCGCAGCGTGATAAAAATCAAAACTTGGCGTCTTAGCGTCTTGGCGTGAGAACTACTTTTTTGAACACCCTCTTTTTTTGAGCCGCAATTTTTTCTTAACCCACAAAGTCCACAAAAGTCCTTTTGTGGTTCGAAAAATCCAAAAGCAACCGAAGCGCCATCAATTCCTCCGCCGACCGCCGTAGCTCATCAAGAGCGAAGGAGGTAATTCCTCCCCCGGTCGCCATAGTCCCGCCATAAGCGGGACGAAGGAGACAGTTCCTCCTCCAATCACTCCCAGCGCCTGTAGACACGCCATCAGCATTACAAAGGTCTCAAATCACCAACTCCTCAGTTCCTCGATTCCTCGATTCCTCAGTTCCTCAGTTCCTCGATTCCTCGATTCCTCAGTTCCTCAGTTCCTCGATTCCTCGATTCCTCAATTCCTCAGTTCCTCGATTCCTCGATTCCTCAATTCCTCAGTTCCTCAAAAAATCACTCATCCCGCAAACTATCCACCGGGTTCATCAGCGCCGCCCGGATGCTCTGGTAGCTCACCGTGACCAGCGCGATCAGCAGGGCCGCAGCGGCCGTCAAGGCGAAGATCCACCAGCTCAGGTCGATCCGGTAGGCGAAGTTGTCCAGCCAGCGGCCCATGAAGTACCAGGCGGCGGGGATGGCCAGCACCAGACCAGCGGCCACCAGCTTCAGGAAATCCCGGGACAACAGCCCGATGATGCCCGGCACCGATGCGCCCAGCACTTTCCGGATGCCGATCTCCTTGCTGCGTTGCTGCGCCATATAGGTCGACAAGCCGAATAACCCAAGGCAGGTGATCAGGATGGCGATCAGCGTGAACCACCGCACTACCCGCGCCGTATTGGCCTCCCGCTGGTGCAGGTTGTCGAATTGCTCGTCGAAGAAGTTGCAGGCAAACGGGAATTCGGGCTCGAATTTGCGCCACACTTCCGTCAACCCGGCCAGGGTCTCGTCCACCTGGGCGGCGTCCAGCTTGATCGAGAACTGCGAGAACCACGCGGGCTGCTTGAAGAAATACAGCGGCGAGATCTGCTCGTGCAGCGACCGGAAGTGGAAATCTTTCACCACGCCCAGCACGGGTCCGGCCGGGCGGCCGATGGCGGGCATGGCCATTTGCTGGTTCAGGGGGTCGTTCTCCGGGGAATCGCCCGTCCAGCCCAGTTGGCGGGCCGCTTCCTCGTTGATCAGATACCCGGCCGAGTCGGTGGGCATATCCTTCGAAAAGCCGCGCCCCGCAGCCAGTTCCATGCCGTAGGTGCCGAGGAAGTCGTCGTCCACCACCAGGCAGCGCATGGCCGGCTGTTGGTTGGGGTCCACACCGACCGCCTGGTAGGGTATGCCGTAGTCGGTACCGCCCGGCCGGTTGGCGGAGAGGGACACGTCCAGCACACCCGGCACCTGCGCGAATTCCGCTTTCATGGCGTCGGCTTTGCGCCGGCTTTCCGGTCCCGCCATCGGCGCCACCAGGATTTGCTCCTTGTTGAATCCGAGGTTCTTGTGCTGGATATATTGCAACTGGTCGTTCACCGTGATGGCCGCCGTGATCAGCAGGCTCGCGATCAGGAACTGGAATACCACCAGCCCCTTGCGCAGCCAGGTATTGCCGGAATAGGCGGATTCGCCTTTGATGGCATTCTCGGGTTTGAACGACGACAGCACAAAGGCGGGGTAAAACCCGGACAACAGGGCCGTGATCAGGGTGGCGGCCAGCAATCCGCCGGGCAACCACCCATTGTCCAGCCAGTTCATCCGCAGGTTGGAACCCAGGATCAGGTTCAGCGACGGCAGCAACAACTTGGCGAGCGCAGCCGACAAAACGGCGCCGATCGTGCAGACCATCAGGGCCTCGCCCATGAATTTTTCGATCAGGCTCCACCGGGAAGCGCCCGTCACCTTCCGCACGCCCACTTCCCGCGCCCGGGCCGACGCCCTTGCGGTCGACAGGTTGATGAAGTTGAGGGCCGCAATCACCAGGATCAGCAAGGCGATGGAGCCGAAAATATACACGTAGCGGATATCCGAATTGACGCTTAATTCCCGGAACAGGTTGGAGTGCAGGTGGATGCTCGTCAGGGGTTGCAGCAGCGGGTAGGTGGCCCTGGCGTTCTCCGCGTCGAGGTGGCCGTCCAGGATGCGGTCCATCTTTTTGGCGACGGTTTCCCGGGCGGCGCCCGGCTCCAGCAGCAAATAGGTATAGAACTGGTTCCAGCGCACCCAGTCGAGCAGGTCCGGATGCGTGTACGACGACATGGAAGCCAGGAACGTGAAATTGAAATGCGAATTTTCCGGAATGGCCGGCATCACCCCGGTGACGGTGTACTGGGGCCCGTTGTCCAGCCGGATGACCTGCCCCATGGGGTCCCGGTCGCCGAAACAGCGCTCCGCCAGCGGCTCGGTCAGGATGATGCTGTTGGGCCTGGTCAGCGCCTGGTAGGGGTCGCCCTCGCTGAGCCGCCAACTGAACACATCGAATACCGTCGAATCGGCGAACAGCCCGCCTTCCTGGTAAAACCTTTCGTCGCCCACCTGCACCAGCGCTTCCCCGTACGACAAAAACCGGCACACCCGCTCCACCTCCGGGATATCCGACCTGGCCGCCTCCCCCCAATTGAAGGTCACCTTGGCGATGCCGTTCTCAAAGGAAGCGCCGTCCACCTTGGCCGCCATCCGCACGATGCGGTCCTTTTTGGCGTGGTACTGGTCGTGGCTGAGTTCGAAGTGCACATACGTCCCGATGAGCAGGCAGCAGGTAAAGCCCAGGGTAAGGCCGAGGATGTTGATGAGCGTATACCCGCCCTGCCGGATCAGGCTGCGGAGGGTGATCTTGAGGGAATGGATGAACATGGTCGGCGGTTTCGGAGATGGCCCCAATGATCATGCCATTTGCACAACTATTTGAATATCAATCAATAAAAATAAAAATCCATGCGCAAAAGTGTACGATTTTGGACAGGATGTGTGCGGTTTTGGACGGCCGGCTTGCGAAACTTTGAGCGTTTCGTAAGCCTCCTCAGCCCAGCAGGGTTAGGAAGCCTTGGAGGTTAACTGACAGGATTACGAAACCCCGGAGGTTTCGCAATCCCTACCGCAACAAAAACACCACCCCCTTCTTCTCCACCTCCGCCCCGCTCTCCTGCGTCAGTTGCAGGCGGTACAAATACACCCCTTGCGGCAACGGCCGCCCTTTGTGCCGCCCGTCCCAGCCGTCGGACAGGGACTTGCTCTCGAACAGCAATCCGCCCCAGCGGTCGTAGATGGACAGGGAATAGGACGCCGGGACGCCGAACTGCACCACCGGCCGGAATACGCGGTTCTTGCCGTCGGGGGCGAAGGCATTGGGTAGGAAAACCTCAGGCGTTTGGGACAGGCAGACAGTATTGGACCGGGAGACGAATACGCGTTCTGCACCCGATTCCAGGACGATCGTGCCTTCGGCCTCTACGTAATAACACGCATTGCGCAAGGCCGTATTCGACAGGTCGATCAGGTCTTCAAATGATCTTTCGTTCGCTGCCGTGGAGGCGATCTCCTCCGTTGAGCCGTTCTCATCGATGCGGTAAAGCCGGTACTGGGTTACATTGCCCGTATAGGCCGTCCAGTCCAGTTGGTTGCGGCTGCTGCCGTTGTTGGCGCCCGTCAGGAAGATGGTCTTCACTTCATTCGACGACACGGATTTGCCGCAGGCGTCTTCTGTCTGTATCTGGTAGGTTACCGGACCGGCAGCGGGCAGCGCGTCCGGATCGGAGAACAGGTTTTCCGGCGTCCGCGGGGCGTCCGGGTCAATGGTAAAGGCTGAGGTGAACCCCTCGCCGGGGTTGCTCCGTTGGATCGAGCCTTCGGCAAGGTCCGCCGTGGTGTCCCAGAACCAGCGCACGTCCACCTGGTTGTCGCCGGTCACGGTCGCTTCCAGGATGGTCAGTTCGCGCACGGGTTGGAAGACCTCCAGGTCCTGGCAGGCGATGTTCGACCGCGACGTGTACATACCGCCCAGCTGGATCGCCTGGATATAAAAACAATAAGTGTCGCCGTCGCGGACATCCGTAAAAGTATAGGATGGATTGGCCGAGCTGCCGTCCAGCGCAAATGCCCCGCCGTTGGCGCTCACCCAGACCTCGTAGCGGTCCACACCCTCATTCCAGCCGCGGTAGGTCGTCCAGGTCAGCTCCATGGTCTGATCGCAGGGGTTTACCGTGCCGGTTTCCAGGAAAATGGTCTGGTGGGGCGGCGGCACCAGGCTGGCGTTGCCGCATTGGTCGATGGCCGTCACAAAATAGGTCTCCGGGCGTTCGTCGGGTTTGGCCATCGGGTCGGCATCCAGAAAGGTATTGCCGGCAAAGACGGTGTCCAGGATGGTCGTCCCGGAGGCATTTTGCCGGGATATGATATAGCCGATGACTTCCGGCGACGGGCTAAGCTCCCAGCTTACCTCAACGCTGTTATCGGCATTTACGGTGACGTAGTGCAGGGGACTGCTCTCGGGTATGAGGTTGTCCAGCGTATCCGATTGCAAGGGCGGCTGACCCGGACAATCGTACTGGCTTTGCATGTAGTAATACCAGGTCTGGCCCTGGCCCGCAGGATTGAAATACCGGGTCTCCGCCGGGTCCGTGATGGTGGCCATCAGGCTGTAAGGCCCGCCCGGGTTCTGACTGGCAAAGACCTGGTACGAAATAAACGGCCCGCAATTGTTCACCGGCAATTCCCAAACCAGCGTATCATTGGTGACGCAAATAAAATCCGGCGCCGCAATTTGCGCTTTCAGCCCTGAAGTCGCCGCCGCCATAGCCAGCATCAACACAAGGGCGTAACCTGTTCGGGGTATCCACCTGACATAGAAAAACTTCATCCTTTATTGATTTTGTCCGGACGGCGCCGTACCTGCAAATTCGCTTATTCCGTTGAACCGGCCGGCCCATCCCCCAGCAATTTCACCAGCTCCTCCATATCGTACCGGTCGTACAATTGGTAAGCTACCCGCTGCCGGCCCAGTTGTTTTTCAAAATAAACCAGCCCCAGCCCCCTGGCGTACAGCTCGTAGCCGTCCGTTTCCGGTTCTAAAACGCCCTGGTCGGCAATTTCGTCTTCAATGGCCTCCTTAACCTTGAATTTTACGCAGGGTATGGTCTTGCCCATGACCTGAACGGTCGTATCGCCCATATAATACCGGTTCTTGATCACCGTAATGGAATGTTTCACGCTATCCGACGGCAATTCGAAGCGGACTTTGTACAGGAACAAGCTGCTGGAATCCTTCACCTCGAACGGGAACGAATTGCCCGCCAGCACCTCCGCCTTCAGGGGTTGGGCCTTACCGGTAGAATCCTGCATGTACAGGTAGAGCTCCGCCAGCAACATGCCGTTGGAGACGGCCTCTTCCCTGACCAACTGCAGCGGCTCAAGGCTTTGCTCATAATAAGTGCCGGTCAGAAAAATGCCCTCCGGCTGGAAAAAGGAACGGTAATACCAATAAACCGGCCCCAACCGTTCGCTCCCGACGGCCCGGTATTCGTAAACCAACCCCTCCTTCAGGTCCCGGATCGGGAAATAATAGTCGCGGATATCCTTTTTGCCGTCCCCGCACGCTGTGACCAATGAGAGCAACGTCAGTCCAGTCCAGATCCGGCTCAGGTTTATGGCAGTTCGCATGAAACAGTACATTTTATTGTGAAACGGAAAAACCTGTTAAAGTTGCATGTTGTTTAAAAAATACGCCATTTTGTCATAAACCGCTGATTTGGTACGGTTGTGGCTAGGTGGAATGGGGATCTGCAATTATCTGTTTTCATCCGCTATAAACCGCAGCGATATATTATCTTTGCAGGCCCAATTGAATGATTCTTCGCAAAGAAAAAAGATATGTTCAAATCTATCGGTTCTTCCATTAAAAAATTATTCGGCACAAAATACGAACGGGACGTTGCAGGATATACGCCGCTCGTGGATGAGGCCAACATCCAGTTCGAACGGCTGCGCGAACTCAGCAACGATGAACTGCGGAGCAAAACCCTCGAGTTCCGCGAACGCATCGCCGAATTCCTGTCGGAAATAGACGCGGATACCGACTCCATCAAGGCGCAGGCCGAAGCCGAAGAGGATATCCTCGAAAAGGAAGCCCTCTTCAACGAATTGGATAAACTCCGTGAAGAACGGGACAAGCAGCTCGAAGTCGTCCTGATGGAAATCCTTCCGGCAGCTTTCGCCGTCGTCAAGGAGACCGCCAGACGATTCACGGAAAACAAGACCCTGACCGTAACGGCCACCGAACACGACCGCAACCTCGCCGCCCGGCCCGGCAAATCCTACGTCAAAATAGAAGGAGACAAAGCGATCTGGCACAACAGCTGGGTAGCAGCCGGCGGTGAGATCACCTGGAATATGGTCCACTACGATGTTCAGCTGATCGGCGGCATGGCCCTCCATGAAGGCAAGATCGCGGAAATGGCAACCGGTGAAGGTAAGACCCTTGTGGCTACCCTCCCGGCATACCTGAACGGGCTTTCCGGGCAAGGCGTCCACATCATCACCGTCAACGATTACCTCGCCCGCAGGGACAGCGAATGGGTAGGCCCCATTTTTGAATTCCTCTTCCTGACCGTGGATTGCATCGACAAATACCGGCCGCACTCCACCGAGCGCCGCAACGCCTACCTGTGCGACATCACCTACGGCACCAACAACGAATTCGGCTTTGATTACCTCCGCGACAATATGGTCCGCTCCATGGAGGAAATGGTGCAACGCAAACACCATTATGCCATGGTCGATGAGGTAGACTCCGTGCTCGTCGACGACGCCCGGACGCCGCTGATCATCTCCGGACCAGTCTCGCAAGGCGCCGACGACCAGGATTATATCGAGCTCAAACCCCAGGTGGAACGCCTGATGGCCGCCCAGCAAAAACTGGTCACCGGCTTCCTCAGTGAAGGCAAGAAACTGTTCGACCAGGGTAAAACCGGCTACCAGGAAGGCGAAGCCGGCATGGCCCTGCTGCGCGCTTACCGCGGCTTGCCCAAATACCGCCCCCTCATCAAGTTTATGAGCGAAGAGGGTGTGAAGGTTCACGTCCAGAAAGCTGAGAATCACTACATGCAGGAGCAATCCAAGAACATGCACATCGCCGATGCGCCCCTGTATTTTGTGATCGATGAGAAAAACCGCAACGTCGAACTGACGGAACTCGGCGTAGAACAGCTTTCCAAAGGCAATGAGGACCCCAGCTTCTACGTCATGCCGGACGTCGCCACCCGAATGGTGGAAATCGACAATGACGCCAAATTGAGCAAGGCGGAAAAAGAAGAGGCCAAGAACCGGCTGTCCCAGGATTTTGCCGTCAAATCGAAACGCCTCCACGCCATCAGCCAGCTGCTCAAAGCCTATACCCTGTTCGAACGCGATGATGAATACGTGGTCATCGACGGCCAGGTCAAGATCGTGGACGAGCAAACGGGCCGGATGATGGAAGGCCGCCGCTATTCCGACGGTCTGCACCAGGCGCTCGAAGCCAAGGAAAATGTCAAGGTCGGTGAAATTACCCAGACCTACGCCACCGTCACCCTGCAGAACTACTTCCGGATGTACCACAAACTGGCCGGTATGACGGGTACTGCTGAAACGGAAGCCAGCGAATTCTGGGATATCTACAAACTCGACGTCGTCGTTATCCCCACCAATAGGCCGATTATTCGCCGGGACGAAGAAGACCTCGTCTTCAAAACCGAACGCGAGAAGTTCAATGCCGTCATCGATGAGATCGTCAACCTGAGCAACGCGGCCCGGCCCGTACTGGTCGGTACCACCTCTGTGGACATCTCCGAGAAACTGAGCCGCATGCTCAAACTGAAAGGCCTCGAACACAACGTCCTCAACGCCAAACAGCACCAGCGCGAAGCCGAGATCGTCGCCGAAGCCGGCCGACCGGGTAAAGTCACGATCGCAACCAACATGGCCGGCCGGGGTACCGACATCAAGATCACCGATGAGGTCAAAGCAGCCGGCGGTCTCGCCATTATCGGCACCGAACGGCACGAATCCCGCCGGATCGACCGCCAGCTTCGCGGACGCGCAGGCCGCCAGGGCGATCCCGGTACTTCGCAGTTCTACGTCTCGCTGGAAGATAAACTGATGCGCCTTTTCCAATCCGAACGCATCGCCTCTATCATGGACCGGATGGGCCACAAGGACGGCGAAGTCATTCAGCACTCCATGGTGACCCGCTCCATCGAAAGGGCCCAGAAAAAAGTGGAGGAAAACAACTTCGGTATCCGGAAGCGACTGCTGGAATACGACGACGTCATGAACATCCAGCGGGAAGCCATCTATAAGAAAAGGAAGAACGCCGTTTCGGGAGAACGTCTGGCCGTCGACCTCAACAATATGTTCGAGGCCATGATCGAAAACCTGGTCTTCAACCATAAAAAAGAAGGCAGCTTTGAAAGCTTCCGCCGCGATGCCCTCGGCGTGATCGGCTTCGACCCGCAAATGGACGCCGCAGACTTCAAGGAAGGCCGAACGGAAGAAGTCGCCGATACCATCCTGGAACAGTTCAACGAGTTCTACCACCGGAAATTCCAGTCTATCTCCGATCTGGTCATGCCCCAGATCAGCCACGTATACGAAACCCAGCGCGAACGGTACAAACGCATCCTCATTCCGTTCACCGACGGCAGCTCTCACCCGCTGCCCATCTCCGCCGAGATCGAAAAAGCCGTCAAGACCAAAGGGAAATCCATCACCCGCGATATCGAAAAAGCCGTTACCCTGGCCATCATCGACGACAAGTGGAAGGAACACCTCCGCTCGATGGACGAACTGAAGGACTCCGTTCAGGGCGCTTCCTTCGAACAAAAGGACCCGCTGGTCATCTACAAGATGGAAGCCTATAACCTGTTCGAACAACTCGTCATGGACATCAACGAGTCGGTTACGGCTTACCTGGCCAAAGGCTCGCTGTTCATTCCCGAAGGACAGGAAGTGCAGCAGGCCCGCGAAGTGCCTACCGACCTGAGCCGCACCCGCACCAACCGGTCCGAAGACGCGGCGCGCAGGGCGGCTGAATCCGTCAGTCAGCGTTCCGCAAAACCGGAGACGTTCAGGCGGACAGAGGAAAAGATCGGCCGGAATGACCTTTGCCCCTGCGGCAGCGGCAAGAAGTACAAACACTGCCACGGGCGGTAGATCGCACGGCAGGTGCGCCTGCCTGCGCTCTTGCGCCGTTTTGAAGCCGGTTTGCCCCGTGAGGATGGGTATCGGCAGGAAAAAGTGAAATTTTTTTAAAAAAATTTCACTTTTTTTTTGCACCAAAAAATTTGGCCCGCCCCTCCGCCGCAAAAAGCTTATTGGATTTCACAATATTTTTCCGCTTTTTTATTCGGAATCGTCAAAATTTGCCCAAACCAGTCCCCACGCATCACTATGTACAATAAAACTTTTTTCTTTGAAAATCAGTAATATATATACTAAATTTGCCCCGGATTTCGTCGTTAGTGTAAAAAAGACACTTAGCATCATCCACTTAAACCTGAAAAAATGCTTAAAAAACAGTATCTCAAAGACAAGCCCGCATGCAAAGTAACCTTCGTTCTGCCGAAAGCTGCAGTTAACGGCGCAAAGGAAGTACGCGTGCTGGGTACCTTCAACGATTGGACCTGGAGCACCGGCACCCCGATGGCTTTCAAGAAATCAACCCTCGAAGCGGTTGTTGAACTGGAAGCAGGTCGCCAATACGAATTCCGCTACCTGATCGACAATACCACCTGGATCACCGACGGCGAAGCTGACGGTTATATCCCGACCCCGTTCGGCGTAGACAACGCTGTTGTTGCCCTCGAACCGGTTGCGGTCAAGGCAAAAGCGGAAAAGAAAGCGCCGGCAGCCAAAAAAGAACCTGCCGTGAAAAAGGAGCCTGTTGCCAAGAAAGCCCCGGCCGCTAAAAAAGCGCCCGTTGCCAAGAAGGCTGCAGTTGCTGCCGAACCGGTCAAGAAGGCCGCTGCACCTGCTAAGAAAGCAGCAGCCAAAGCTACCGCAGCTCCGGCTGCCACTGTTAAGAAGACGGATAGTGTGAAAAAAGGCGGCAAAAAGTAACCAGCATCGCGGATCAACTTTCGCAACTCCGGTTTCCGTCCGGGTTTTGTCCGCAAAATCCAATCGGAAGCCCGGTGTAATCCCATGGGGAAAGCCGCTATATTAGCAACTGAAAGGGCCATTTCCGGATGACTTCGGGAATGGCCCTTTTTTAATGTAAAATGTAAAAGTTTAAATGCTAAATTTAAACGTCGGCGCTCACTTTTACATTACCTCTTTTACATTTTGCATTCTACATTCGTCACTCGCTCTTCAAACTCTCTGCCGGGTTGGCCCGCGCAGCGCGGATGCTCTGCAGGCTCATCGTCAGAAAAGCGATCAACACGGCCAGCAGACCGGTCAGGACAAACACCGTCCAGTCGAGCTCGAAATGGTAGGCAAACCGGCTGAGCCATTTGCGGGCAAAAATCCAGGCCAACGGAGCCGCCAGGACAAAAGCCACGCCGATCAGGGTAATGAACTCCCTGGACAATAAGGCCACGATACTGGCCACCGATGCCCCCAATACCTTTCGGATGCCGATCTCCTTGGTGCGCTGAACGGCGGAAAAGGAAACCAGCCCCAGTAATCCCAGACAGGAAAGCAGAATGGCCATCAACGTAGCCGTTCGCGAGAGCTTGGAAGTCCGCTGCTCGGCCTCATAGAATTTTGCGATCGTTTCGTCAAGGAATTCATAGCTGAACTCCGTATCCGGGTAAAGGCTCTTCCATTTATCGGTGATCTTACTGATGATCGAAGTAAAATCGCCGGCGCTGTTGCCTTTGGTTTGCAGCTTCAGGCCGAATTCCGTGAAATCCCGGTTGGTACAGGCAATTGCAGTGGGCTCTATGGCGTCGCGAAGGGAAAAGATGTGGAAATCCCGCACGACCCCGACAATGGGCACCATCTTGCTGCTGTACTTCACCATTTTGCCGACTACATCTTCCGGGTTGTTGAACCCGAGCTCGTGCGCATAGGTCTCGTTGATCACCAGTTCCTTCAGGGTATCGCTGTTCTGTACATTCCGGCCGGCCAGCAGCTGGAAATCATACAAGTCGATGAACGCGGTATCTCCGAATTTCTGATAGACATTGGTGCTGATCTCCTCCTTGCCGTTGTTGTACCGGATGATGTTGGAACTGTAGCTCGTTGAAGCCGGCGGGCCGTCATTCAGGCTCACCGCCAGCACTTCCGGGATCCGTTTCAACTCCTGGTAGAGTACATGCTTCCTGCCGGTTGTATCCTGCCAGGGCGTGCTGAAGTAGATGACGGCATTCCGGTCGAAACCCATATCGGCATTCAGCAAATAACTGATCTGCCGGCCGACCGTCAGCGTGCCCAGGATGAGGACCTGCGCTACGACGAATTGGAAAACAACCAGCGCCCGGCGCAGATTGAGGCTGCCCGACCCCCGCATGGACACAATGATCTTATCCCTGAGGGCCTGAACCGGCCTGAAACCCGACAATACAAAAGCGGGATAAGCGCCGGCCAGCAGGGTTACAACCAGGGTTATCCCCCCCAGAAAAGCAAGGCTTCCCGGGCTGAGGGGTTCAAAGGAGACGCCTTCCGGGATGAACTCATCAAAAAAACCGAGCGCCCATTTGGTGAGAATGACCGAAAGGACAATGGCAATGACGGTCAGCATGAGCGTTTCTCCAAGGAATTGGCGGACCAGCCCTCCGCGGGTTCCGCCCAGCACCTTCCGGACACCGATCTCGCGGGCCCTCAGGGTGGATTGAGCCGTCTCCAGATTGATGAAGTTAACAGCCGCGATCAGCAATAACAGGACAGCGATCAGGATCAGCAGGTTCATCGTCGGTTTGCTGGCAGCCGACCATTTCGTCTGGTCAAAGATCCCCAGTTTTCCATTAAAATGGAGGTCCCTGAGCGGTTGCATGATATACGAGGCTACGAATCCCCATTGGTCGCCGGCCTTTTTGTACAGTTCTTCGGCTTCCTTCAACCCGTTTTGCACTTTGGCCGGTTCAATGCCGGGTTGCAGTTTGAAGAATACCTGCGAACTGCTGTTGGTACTGCTCCAGTCGTCGAGACGGATATTCCGCTTGAATTTTCGATAGGCATTGATCGTGGAAAACGAAATGAAATCCGAAAAATAGAGGTCGGTCTGCCGTTTTTCTCCGGCCACGATCCCGGTAACGGTTACATAAAGCGAATCCCCGTACAACAGGCGACGACCGACTGCCTCTGCAGGATTATCCAGATTGAAATACTTTCCGGCCTTTTCATCGGTCAGAACCACCGAATAAGGTTCCGTCAGCGAAGTTTCCGGATTCCCCGACAACCATTCGTAATCGCTGAAAACCTGAAAATAAGCCGGCGTAACCCGGGCAATATCCGGCTGGCTGTCGAATTCCTTCAGGGATCCGTCGGGTTGTACGACGCTGATCTTTGAGCTCATGGTGTGAAACGTCGCAACAGCTTCAACCCCGGCAAGGTGATCGGCAGCCCAGGGTCCCAATGCCGCCGGTACGCCGCGGTTGGTGCCGTCGAACGTGCCGCTGAATTGGGAGTAGGTCCGGAAAATCCGGTCGCGACCGTCCCTGAACGTATCAAAACCCAGTTCATAGCTCGTGATCAGGTAGATCACCAGACAGGCGGCCATCCCGAGGGAAAGCCCCAGGATATTGATGGCGGCATGCAATTTGTTTCGCTGGAAATGGCGCAGGGCAGGCTTCAGATTTGAGAAGGTCATGACTGGATGCTGGTTGCTGGATACTTGATGCTGGTTGCTGGATGCTGGCACGCCGGGGCATGATGAAGATCAAAACTTTGCGTCTTTTTGTCTTGCCCTTGCGTGAAACCACTATTTTGAACAGTCTCAAGGCATCATCGGCGCCGGCCCGCAGGATGGAATTTGTGGTTTTCAGCATTTGCCAACATCCCGGACCGGCGCGATGGCCAAACAGCACGCCTCAAAAGGTGGCGTACTCTTTATGAAAGAAAAACGCTACTCCTCTGATGGCAATTGCCGTGCCATTTTATTGAGTTATTGAAAATCAGCAATTTATATCCATTATCATGGTTCCGGAACGGCTCATCCTGTGCGGAATTGAACAAACGGTGTCCGAAATCGAACATTTGCGCAATTTCCGGTCAGTCGCTTTTCAGGGAATCCACCGGGTTGGTCAATGCAGCCCTGATCGACTGAAAGCTGACGGTCAGGAATGCAATGGCAATGGATACGGCGCCGGCCAGTACAAATACCCACCACTCGATTTTGATCCGGTAGGCAAAATCCTGCAGCCATTTGTCCATCGCATACCAGGCAAAAGGCGAGGCGATGAGGATGGCGGCCAATACCAGTTTCAGGAAATCCCGCGATAAGAGGCCCACAATGCCGCCGGTAGTGGCGCCAAGCACCTTCCGGATGCCGATTTCCTTGGTGCGCCGTTCGGCGGTGAAGGCGGCCAATGCCAGCAATCCCAGACAAGCAATGAAGATGGCCAGCATGCTGAACAGCCCGAATACCTGCCGGGTGGTCATTTCCTTTTCGTACAGGTTGGCCCATTCCTGATCGAGAAACGCATACCGGAAAGGTGTTTCGGGCTGAAACGTTTTCCAGATGCCCTCAATCGACTGAAGGGTGTGCTGAAAATCAGAAGGGCTCAGGCGGACGGTGATCAGGTTATCAACCCCCGGGCTGAAAGAACGCTGGTGATGCACCAGAAACAAGGGGGAGATCACCTGGTGGAGGGATTGAAAATGAAAATCCCGGACCACGCCGATTATCGTGTAAACGGATTGTTGCCCCGCAACCGGATTGAGGAAATTATCGGTCGAGACCAGGGTTTTTCCCACCGGATCGTCCAGGTCCATTTCCCGGACGGCCGCCTCATTGACCACCACGGAAAGCGTGTCCATGAAATGCTCGTCGAAACTGCGGCCTTTGAGCATTTCCATTTTCATGCACTCGATGTATCCTTCATCCACGATGAGCCCGCTGCCGGTCGTCATTTCATCAGCGCCCTGCGGTTTGAACGACATGCCGAAGTATTGCCCGCCGGGCTGGGTATCGCACCCGCTGACGGCAACGACTCCGGGCAGGCGGCCGATCTCCTTTTTCAGGGTCTCTTCCTGCTGGGCGGTCATACCGCCGGCCCCTTGCAGGGAGATCACGCTTTCTTTATCAAACCCCAGCGACTTATTCATGGTGAAGGCCATCTGCCGGTAAACCAGAATGGTGCTGATGATCAGGAATACGGAAATGCCGAATTGAAAGATCACCAGCAGGTTCCGAAGGGCGGACCCTTTTGGGGTCTGGAAGAATTTGCCCCGCAGCACTTCGATCGGGCGAAAAGCGGACAAGGCAAACGCCGGATAGGCGCCGGACAATAACCCGGTAACTGCCGCGGCGCCCAGCAAGGCCAGCATAAACTGCCAGCGGAACAGATCGGCCGCAGAAAGACTTTTGCCGGTTATGCCGTTGAAGTACGGCAACACAAAGTAATTGACCGCCGCCGCCAACGCGGCGCTGAGCAAGGTGATCAGCAGGGCCTCCAGGAAGAACTGCCCGGCAATTTGCCTGCGGTCCGACCCCAGTGTCTTCCGGATGCCCACCTCCCTGGCCCGGTTCGCGGAACGCGCCGTGGCCAGATTCATGAAGTTGATGCAGGCAATGATCAGGATCAAAGCGGCAATCACGGTAAAAAAATAGATCCGCTGACGCGATCCCGGCGGCTTCATTTCCGACTCCAGGTTGGAATCGAGGTAGATGCTAGGGAGCGGTTGCAAAAAATACCGGTAACCGTTGCCTTGCTTCTGGTATTCCTCATAATTCACACCAAACTGGTTGAGGATCTGGCCCGAAGCGAACTTGACAACGTGGTCGGGGAATTTGGCTTCCAGGGCGGCGGCGGAAGTTCCGGGTTGCAGCAGGAGATAAGTATAGGCCGAAAAGCCGATAAAATTGGGCTGCTGAAGGAATCCCAACGAGGAAGAGGACATCAGCAGGTCAAATTTGAAATGGGAATTGCCCGGCACATCGCGGCAAACGCCCGTCACCAGCAGGTCGTTATCCGTCTGGGCCAGGTCCAGCACCTTGCCCGTGGGGTCCTCGTTCCCAAAATACTTTTCGGCTGCGGATTCCGTCAGTACCACCGAGTTGGGTTTGACCAGCACCGCATGGGGGTCTCCCTTGATCAGGTCGATGCTGAAAAGGTCGAAGAAGTTGGAATCGGACCACATCACATTGCTCTCCTCATAGGTCTCCTGGCCCATTTTGATCAGGAAATTATTGCCCTGAAAGAAGAACAACCGGCAACTGGCTTCCACTTCGGAAAAATCCTGTTCCATCGACTCCGCATAAGACGGGGGGATGATGGCGTAAAACCGCGAACGCCCCGGGTAGATCCGTTCAAGCGCCACCCGGCAGATGCGATCTCCTTTTTCGTGCCACTGGTCGTAGCTCATCTCGTCCCGGATATAGAGCAGGATCAGCATGAAACAGACCAGGCCCGTGGTAAGCCCCAGGATGTTGACCAGGGTAAATCCCCGGTTGCGCGCCAGGTTTCGCCAGGCGATCTTCAGGTGGTTGAAAAACATGTTGAACGGATTTTTGAAACAAGCCGCTTCCGCAGGCGTTCGGTTAATGTTTTTAACAGGAGGGCGTTCCGGTTTTTTACAACAAAAATCATACCCCGGATATATTTTTTTGAATATCAGACAATTAATAAAAACGCCTTGCTCCTTTCCTGTTCAGATACGGACAGAGGCCGTACAAAAACGGACATTCCGGGATGTTAAAACCGGCTTAAAAAGTTGCCCCCCGGGCGGAAATGCCTGATTTTGTTAAAAATATCCCTTATTTTTGCGTTTGACGCGATATAGAAAAATTTGGAATAGGTAAATTTCGTTAAGGGCAAGAAATTACGTTTTGACCACTGATTTCCGTTTTATATGCCTGGAAATCAGAAAAAACCAAAATGATGAGAAAATTCCAGCCACTTATTCTGGCTTACCTGTTCGCGCCTGTTTTCCTTATTGCGCAAAGCTTTTACACCATCAATGTCGGCACATTCCTCGACGCCAAATCCTCCCAATTCGACGATATCCGCAACGTAGGTTTTGTCTATTCCCTGCAAATGGAAGGCAACCTGACCCAGGTCTATCTCGGCGGTTATGACAACCGCAGCGAAGCGGATAAAGCCCTCCAGGGCCTGAAACAGAAGGGATACAACAGCTCCTTCGTGGAAGAACGGCGGATGGACCAGGGACAGATCGTTACCGTGATCCAGCTGGCCACCCGCAACATCCGCAAAGGGATCGAATGGGAAAAAATGGAAGCCGTCGGCGACCTTTTCGGCAGCATCAGCGGGGAGAACATCAAGATCATGACGGGCATTTTCCCCAGCGTGGCCGACGCTCAGACCGTTTTGCCCAGGATCCGCCAGGCAGGATTCACCGATGCCTTTATCAAAAATATCAACAATACCCTCCTGATCCGGATCGGACAATTTGAAACCGGCCTGAAAAAAGCGCTGATCCCCTTCGAAATGGACGAACAGGTCGCCAAGGGAGGAGTAGCCGCCACCACGGATGCAAAAGGCACTGGCAAGGTGAAAATGCCGGATGATTATTACATCCCGCAGGAACGCATAACCGCCAAATCGCCGGAAGTAACCTCCTACTCCGAACCGGAAGAGCCGCAACCCAATATTCAGCGCACAGGCAAAAATGAAGTGCCGATCCCCGACATCCGGGCGAAAGTAAAACGGCGCTCCGTCCTCGACCTGCAAAGGGTGCTCAAATCCCTGAATGACTATACGGGCAGCCTCGACGGCTACTACGGCCCGGGTACCGCAACCGCCTACGAAAAGGCGGTCAGCCAGAATCGCGAATTGCAGAAATATTCCCTGCTGGCCGACTACCTCGACCCGGCCGGAAAGGCATCAGCAGCCAATACGCTCCAATACGCGGTGAATAACCTGCTGGACGACCCCAAAGCCCCAGAATCCATCGAGCGCTCCCAGTCGGCTATTGCCAAAGGCTACCAGGCCTACCTGCTCTTCCGCACGCTGGGCCCGAGCAACGAAGTGAACAACCTGATGAACCAGGCCATCCACCAGGCATTCCAGGGCAAAAAACTGGCCAACCAGCCGGCATTCGACTACAACGCCACTTACGCATACCAGGACCTCGACCAGCTGATCCTCCACCTGCATTATATCCACGCGGCGCCGGGCAACGATATCGCGGCGCCCTGCTGGCTCTACGAAGAACACCCCAAGGAAACCGCCAAAGCCCACGCTGCCTTTGCGGGCGATAAGTCCGGAAGCCTTAAACTGCAGGCTTGCGACCAATTCCTCGACTGGCCGGAGATCCGCACGCTCCAGGCCCTGGCCACCGATATGAACGGCTCCACCAAGATCGATCAGGCGCGCCTGGCCTCAGACGCCTCCAAAAGGGCCAATCTTTTTGTTGCGCCAAAGGCCCTGACGACCGAAGAGGCCAAAGCCGTTGAAGACTGGCATACCCACCTTTGGGAAGGCCTCAACGCCTGGGCCGACAAAGATCCGATCAACCGTAACCTCGTTTTGGCCATGAAGATCGTTTATTATCAGTCGGAAGTCCGGCTGGAAGACTTTTTCATGGACCGCGGGTTCACCGCCGACCAGTCCAAATCGCTCGCTATGGCCACCCTGAAAACCATGGTCGGCTACCACCTGGAACGGTTCGTTTAGTGTAAGCGGTAGCATCCGCCGGAAACCGGATGTCCGTACCCCGGAAAATTCCGGCTTCCGGCGGAGTGCTCACGCAAGAAAATCGGTCTTCTGCGGGCCGCCATTTCAAGGTTAAAGGGTAAAGTACAAAGGTTAAAGATGCCAAATGGCAGCAGCAAGCTCCGGGGCCATGTTTAGGTTGTCATACCCGTAAAACGCAAACGCGGGCCGTCAGGTCCGCAATATCGGTAGCATCCCGGTTGAATATCGCGTTTCCGGCCTGTAGGGCCGGCATCTGATCACTTCGGACCGGCAACATTACCGCCGGTCAATCCGGTTTGGCCGTAGAAAAGAAAACCAGCAATTCAAGGTCCTCGCTGATCTCATAAAATTGATGCTCAACCCGTGCGGCGACAAACAATACGTCACCCGGATTGAACACGGTGTCCGCCTCGCCTGCCCGAAATTCCCCCTTTCCTTTTAATACGTAATACACCTCATCCAATTGGTGCGGTTCCTGTTCGTCTTCCGCCCCTACCGCCAGCTTGTAAATCCCGCACCCCAGGGTCGATTCATTCAGGAACGGCAAATAAGGCCGGTCCATCAGCTCGCAGTATCTCCCATCTGACGAAGCCTCAGCGAAGTCGGGCAGCTCCCAGTCTCCAGTCTTTCAGTTGGCAGTTGGCAGTACCTTGCAATCAGCATCAACCACGCCTCGGCATGGCAGCATCCTCCGTCCGACGAAGCCTCAGCGAAGTCGGGCAGCTCCCAGTCTCCAGTCTTTCAGTTGGCAGTTGGCAGTACCTTGCAATCAGCATCAACCACGCCTCGGCATGGCAGCATCCTCCGTCCGACGAAGCCTCAGCGAAGTCGGGCAGCTCCCAGTCTCCAGTCTTTCAGTTGGCAG
>CALMYQ010000160.1 GCA_937873655.1 uncultured Lewinella sp.
ACTTACAACTTACAACTTACAACTTACAACTTACAACTTACGACTTACAACTAAAACGCCATTGCCTTAAGCCGCAACCCCGCGCCTTCCGAAAGCCCGAACATCAGGTTCATGTTTTGAACGGCTTGCCCCGACGCGCCCTTTAACAGGTTATCAATGGCGCTGACAATCAGTATTTTGTCGCCGTGTTTTTCGATATGAACGATACACTTATTGGTATTGACCACCTGCTTCAACGACGGATTTTCAGGTGTAACGACGGTAAAGGCCGCATCTTGGTAATACCCCGTGTACAAGTCCGTCAATTCATTTTCATCGAGGTCGGACCGGGTATACACGCTGGCAAAAATGCCGCGGGCAAAATTCCCCCTGACAGGAATAAAATTAAGATTTTTATCAAAGCCCGGCTGCAACCGGCGCAGACTTTGGCCGATTTCCGCCAGGTGCTGGTGTTGAAAAGGTTTGTAAATGGAGATGTTGTTCTGGCGCCAGCTGAAATGGGACGTCAGGGTTTGTTCCTGCCCGGCTCCGGTTGAGCCCGTGATGGCGTTGATATGCACTTCGTCCTGTAAAAGCCCAGCCTTTGCCAAAGGGAGCAAGGCCAGTTGAATGGCTGTAGCAAAACACCCCGGATTGGCGATCTTGTTCGCCCTGATAATTTCAGCCTTGTTCAGTTCCGGCAGCCCGTATACAAAGTCATTTCCATCGCCTTCGATCCGGAAATCCGCACTCAGGTCAATGATCTTCACCCGGTCCGGAAGGCCCGCACCGGCCAGATAGGTTTTTGATTTTCCATGGCCGGAGCACAGAAACAATACATCCGGCTCCTCCGGCATACGATCCGAAAATACGAGGTCGGTATCCCCGGCCAGGTCGGCATGGACCTTCCAAACCGGCGCCCCTGCATTGCTGGAACTCTGGGCGAAGGCAATGGCAACGTCCGGGTGTTCGAGCAATATCCTGAGCAACTCGCCGGCCGTGTATCCCGCCGCGCCGATTATTCCAACTTTTATTTTTGAAGCTGACATGCTGTGACGGTTGTTTATGATCGTTTATGATGGCACCGCCCGCCGTAGCCTCGGCGGAGGCGGGTTTATGATTGTTTATGGTTGTTTATGATCGTTTATGATGGCACCGCCCGCCGTAGCCTCGGCGGAGGCGGGTTTATGATTGTTTATGATCGTTTATGATCGTTATGGTTGTTTATAGTTGTTTATGATTGTTTATGGTTGTTTATGGTTGTTGACAGTTCAATTCAAAATGAAATCCAATTGGAACGGATAAACAAAAAGAAACGGCAATAAACCAAAATAAACCAAAATAAACCAAAATAAACCAAAATAAACTTAAGACAACCCATCCCATTCCGGATGCAGGGACTGGTAGATCTTCAATTGATTACCCAGGATCTTTGTGAATCCTTTGACGTCCTCTCCGCTCCAGTTGTTGTTCATTTCGCCGTATTGGCCGGCTTTGGTCTGCATCAGGTCGTAGGGGGATTGAATGCCCTGTAATTCGAAGCGATAGGGCAGCAGCCTGACAATGACGTCGCCGGTTACGAATTCCTGGGTGGAGGTCAGGAAGGCTTCGATGTTGCGCATCACCGGATCCAGGAACAGGCTTTCGTGCAGCATCATGCCGTACCAGTTGGCCAGTTGTTCTTTCCAGTATTGCTGCCACTTGACGAGTACGTGTTTCTCAAGGAGGTGGTGTGCCTTGATGATAATGAGCGGCGCGGCAGCCTCAAAACCCACCCGGCCTTTGATACCGATGATGGTATCTCCGACATGGATGTCGCGGCCGATGGCGAAGGGGGCAGCGAGTTGATTGAGCGCCTGAATAGCCTCAACCGGGTGCGGGTATTGTTTGCCGTCCACGGAGGTCAATTCCCCTTTTTGAAAGCCCAGCGTGACGGTGGCGGGTTCGGTTTGGCTCAATGGGGTCGGATACGCGCCGTCGGGGAGTGCCTGGTGAGAAGTCAGTGTTTCAGCTCCGCCGACACTGGTGCCCCAAATGCCCTGGTTGATGGAATATTTGGCTTTTTGGGCGGTCCATTCAAAGCCGTGCTTGCGCAAATAGTCAACCTCTTCCTCGCGGGCAAACCGGTGGTCGCGTATGGGGGTGATGATCTCGGTTTCGGGACAGATGACCTGAAAAGCCAGGTCGAAACGGACCTGATCGTTCCCGGCGCCGGTGCTGCCATGGGCGATCGCATCCGCGCCGATGGATCTGGCAAACCGGGCGACTTCAAGGGCCTGGAACATGCGTTCTGCACTGACGCTCAGCGGATAGGTGTTGTTGCGCAGTACGTTGCCGAAAACCAAATAGCGAAGACATTGATCGTAGTACGACCTGACCGCATCGACGCTGTGAAAGGAGGCGGCCCCCAGTTCATAGGCTTTCTTTTCCATGGCGTCCAATGCTTCGGGCGTAAAGCCGCCGGTATTGACCGAAATGGCGTGTACTTCGCAACCTTCTTCTATGGTCAGGTATTTGATGCAGAAAGAAGTGTCCAACCCGCCGCTGTAGGCGAGCGCAACTTTTTTATTGGGCATTTTGACGATGTTGGATGGGGAAACGGGATACTTGATCCTGGATGCTGGATGCTGGATGCCGTCGTAATGCCTGCGGCATCACTATGGCGGACGGAGGATGCCAGGTCCTTTAGCTCCGGCGGAACCCTGTTTCAACCATCAATGAATAAATTCAAAAGAAGGCAATATGTTGGTTAGGGATGGAATTATATCAGACGGCGGCGCCTTCTACCTGTCCGGTTTGGTTGCCGTTCAGGATCAGCTGGGCCAGGTCAAATTTCATCTTTTCCGCTTCTTCCTCCTCTTTTGACGGCGCCAGCATGCCGGTACACAGGCACATGCGTCGCTGGCATCGCTGGAGGATATCGAAGTTAGGGCAGCTTTGACAACCGTTCCAGAAGGCTTCGTCCTGGGTCAATTCCGAAAAGGTTACGGGTTTGTAGCCCAGTTGGGAATTGATCTTCATGACCGCGAGGCTGGTGGTAATGCCGAAAACGCGGGCGCTGGGATACTTGTCGCGCGCCAGGTTGAAGGCCTTCTCCTTGATGGATTTGGCCAGCCCTTGCTGCCGGAAGTCGGGATGGACAACCAGGCCTGAATTGGCCACGTACTTCCCGTGACTCCAAACCTCAACATAACAGAAGCCCGCGAGTTGGTCGTCGGCCAGAGCGATGACTGCGTTACCGTTCTCCATTTTGGTCCGGATATACTCCGGGGAACGGCGCGCGATCCCGGTTCCGCGCTGTTTGGCAGAAATCTCGATCAGGTCGCAGATTTGCTCGGCATATTGGGCGAATTCCGCACTGGCAACATGAATCTTAATGTTCATTTTGCTTGATGATTTGTTGTTTGGCGCAATGAGCAGGTAATCAATTTGAAGACCTTTTTATCAATGCTTGGTGGTGAAAAATTCGGTGAAAGTGACTTGAAAACGGGAAGGGCAGATAATGCGCCTCCCTTGGAGGAAAAAGTTATTGCGCCCCTAAGGGCGACGACGAGCAGCGCGGCGTGGCCGTGGAAGACCTGCCGTGTAGGAGATGATTGGATGATATATGTTTTCTGTCGTCATTTGCGGGACAAATATAGAAGGCATTTAAATAGGATGCAAGATTTGTTGAAAATTTAACAAAATATTAAAGTCCTATTTGAAAACCTGGCAATCCGGTAAGGCTTCCGCCAGAACGGATATTTCGCTCTCGGGAATAGGATTTCCTTTCAACCAAATTTTTTTTAAGGATTTGATCCGGCGGAAGGGTGCAGGAAGCATTTGGAACTCATTGCCGATCAGGCTGAGTTCTTCCAATGAAGGCCAGTTGCCTGTGAAAGCGGAAAAATCATCCAAACTGCAATGTTCCAGGGACAGAACCCGCAAAGCGCTTAATCCCTTTAGGAATTCAGGATCAACTCCGCTAAGGTCGATCCAGTCCAATACCAGGTACTCCAGTTTTTTTAAATTTTTAACCGGTAGTACGGACTGCACCGGATTGTCACCCAGGTTGAGGGTTTGCAGCCTGTACATACCGGCCAGGATGCTGATGTCCGAGATGTCATTATTATTTAGGTTAAGGTATTCCAGCTTGCTGCTTTTTGCCAGAAACGCGGGAGTTTGGGCAAGATAATTGTTGTCTAAACGGATCTTTTTAAGGTAGCTGAGGTTGATGCCCTCTGCAACCTGGCGAATCTGATTGCTCCCTGCGTCAAGTGTCGAAAGGTATTTCAACTCATTGATGTCCTCGGATATTTCCCCGATCAGGTTATCCCGGATATAGAGCTCCCGAAGACCTGTACAATGACGCAGTTGCATGGCTGGTATTTTTTGGAATCGGTTACCGCTCAACTCAAGGAATTCCAGATTTTTCAAATGGTCAAATCGGTCTCCAAGGTCCGTAAGTTCGTTATCCGACAGGTAAAGGCTGACCAAATTGGGCATCAGCGATATTTCTTCGGGCACCTCACGAAGGTTTTTCCCTTCGAGTTTGAGGTGGTAGACATTGGTGAGATCGCCAGCGGCCTCTTCAAGACTTTCAAAAACGATCCGCATATTGGCGTGAAAAGCGGGTTTCTGCCCGGAAGCCAGGGTCTGAACAGACAGCATTGAAAGGATCAATAACCACTTGTACATGAGAAAACGAAGGTTTTGTCTCAGGTTAAAGAATATTTTTCAGCACTTCCGCCAATAAACGGTTGAACTCTTCAGGCGCTTCCAGCATCGGATAATGGCCCGTGCCCTTAATGGTCCAGACCTTGTATCCTGCACCGCAATATTCCGAAAGGGAAGCATTGTCGTACAACGGATCCCTGCCGTTATCGCTCAGGATCAGATACAGCGGGACCATCAGTTTGGGCGCAAGAATGCGTTCGTTGGAGCCTTCGAATTGCAGGGATACGATATTGGATATGGCAAAATCGACATCTGGGGAAACAAAGTCATGGATTACCCGGGCCTTTATGCTATCCGGGGTGTTTTCAGAAAATAGGTTGGCTTTTGCAAATTCCGTAACGAGATTGGCGAAATCCTTGCGCATGGCCAGAAAGAAAGCGGCGTATTGTTCGTTTTCTTCATCCGTTGGGATGACGCCGAGCTGCTGCAGGTTGTCGATGCCGATAAACCCCATTACCCTGTTGCGGAGGATGTTATATACATGGAGGGCCACGTCGCCGCTCATGGAATGCCCGATCAGGATGATTTTCTTCAATCCCAGTTGGGTAATGAGGTCGGCCACGTCCCGGCCGTGTTCTTCGATGGTATATTCCGGTTTGGGCATTTTGGATTGCCCGTGGCCGGCCAGGTCCAGGGTCAGGATCTGATAGCGATCCTTGAATGCCGCAACCTGGTTGTCCCAATAACTGCCGTTGATGCACCAGCCATGGATGAAAACGAGCGTGACATCTCCCGTTCCGGTCAGGTCATAGTGCAACGGGCTGTCAACTTTTTTTTCTTCGGCCGCTGTGTCGGTGTTCCGGCAGGAAAAGGTCAGCAGGAGAACGGCGACGGCAAAACTGATTTTTTTCATTTGAATCCGGCTTGCGGTTGATCATGAGGGGGTAAATATAGGCAAAATGGCATGCGCTTGGTTCACTTGGAATGGGCGATTTTCTTTATCTTGCCCATCCGACATTGCTTGACGAACATTTTCTTTGCTGAAAAAAAATTAGTAGATGAAAGGCCTGGTCATATCCGGCGGCGGGAGTAAAGGCGCCTTTGCCGGCGGTATCGCTGAGCACCTAATCCGGGATTGCGGTACGGATTACGGGGTCCTCGTGGGCACCTCTACGGGCAGCCTGCTGGTGCCGTTGCTGGCATTGGGAGAAGTGGAGCGATTGAAAAAGGTTTACACAGCTGTCCGGCAGTCCGATGTCTTCAATATCAACCCGTTTATCATCCGGAAGAAAGAAAACGGGCAATACCTGACGAAAATCAACCACTTCAATACCCTCCGGATGTTCCTCAAAGGCCGGAAAACCTTTGGAGAAAGCCGTCACCTGCGGAGGATGATCCGGGAAAGTTATTTTCCGGAAGACCATCAGCGCCTCAAGGACTCGGGGAAAAAAGTGGCTGTTACGGTTTCCAATTTCACACTGAACCGGGTGGAGTACAAAATGGCGGATGAGTGCTCATACGAGGATTTTTGCGACTGGATGTGGCTGTCCTGCAACCTGGTACCGTTCATGAGCCTGGCCGAAAAGGATAAATTTGAATATGGCGACGGCGGGTTCGGAGCGCTCATCCCCATCCAGCAATCCATCAATATGGGCGCCAAAGAGATCGATGTGATCATCCTGCAGGCCAAACAAAAGATCATTCTGACCCCGCCGTCGCGCAATGCGTTCATGCTGTTGCTGAAGGCGCTGGATTTTATGATGAACCAGATCGGCCAGGACGATGTGACGATCGGGAACCTCGCCTGCCAGGTACACGATGTGTCCATTTTTACGTATTACACCCCGCGGGTGCTTACGGATAATTCCTTCATTTTTGATCCGGAACAGATGTTCGGTTGGTGGGAGGAAGGCTATGCAATGGCGCGGGATTACAGCCCCGATTGTCACCGGATTTTACCCAAGGTGTAATTTTTATTTGCATTGACTTCGTTTTTGTAATATATTTGTTGCGGGCCGTCCCGGAAACCGGGGCAGCTTTATACCTAAAACTCTGAAAAATGCGCGCTGAAATCTCTGCCGGGGCCAAAGGTTCCGGGGTTGCCTCCCTGTACCGGAGTCTGAACCGGTATCCGGCAATCAAAAAAAATCTTTCCGGTCCGCTTCGTTTGCGGGTCCTCTTTTCCGATCCGCTCAGGTTCTTTTCCGTCTTTTTTTGTTGTTTGATCCAGTTCTTTCCGCCCAATGCGGCGGCACAGCCCTTTCCGGTCACCTCTATTGTGCAGGCAACCGGCTTCAGCCCTTATCCGGAGGATTACGCCGATCCCGGGCGACTGGTCATAACCCTGATCTCCACGGACATTCGCGAAGAATACCCCGCCCTGATCCGGATCCGGTTTTCGGGAAACGGGTTCCAGATCCGGACCCGGGAGGATTATCTGCCGGCTCCGGTTATCCTGCATCGCAACCAGCCTTTGGTGCTGACCGGGCCCCAACTCGCCGGCTATTTTCATCCGGATAACCTTGAATTCAGCGGCCTGACGCCGGGCGACCTGCCTGCCCGCTGGGGGCAACTTCCCGAAGGGCCGGTTGCCTTGTGCGTGGAGGTGTACGATTATCAGCGGTTTTTTGATCCGCCGGTTTCCAACACGGGGTGCGCCCAGGGCATTATTGTGCTTCACCGTCCGCCGGTGTTGCTGGAGCCTGTCGGACAGGCGCCGGTTTCCGTACCGCAGCAACTCAGGTTTGTCTGGCAACCGCAGCATGCCGGCATTGCAGCTGAATATACCCTTGAATTGTATGAAAACCAGTTGACCGGTTTTGGATATGATGCAACCCTGAATGCTTCCGCACCGGTTTTTTCCACCCGGACTTTCTCGCCTTTTTATCTGTATGGTCCCGCCGATCCGGCGTTGAACCCCGGGCAGGAATATCTGGTGAGGATCAAGGCGGAAGACCCATCGGGGCGGTCGGCATTCATCAACGGCGGATGGAGCGAGGTGTATGCCTTTACCCTGGAAAATGCCGTGGAATGCCTCCCGCCGGACAACCTGAACTGGACGGTCAGCGGACCGCAATCGGCGCTCCTGACCTGGACTCCGGCCCCCGGCGCCCGGAAACAATGGATCAGCCGCGATTCGGTCGCGGTCTTTACCGGCAGCAGAAACAGCCTGGCCATCGGAGTGGAACTGGCGGCGGACGCCGGGAGCTACGCGGTGGACAGTCTTGTTCTGGGGATGGCCTACGCTTTCCGGGTTTGTTCGGCCTGCGCTGACGGGACGATTGTTTGTTCGGATATTGAATTCGTATTCCCAAACAGCCAGATCCCGGACTGTTTGCCCGACCAGCCGCTGAACCTGATGGTGGAGCGGGCCGGCGCCAGGAGTGCGGATCTGCAGTGGGTCATGGCGCCGGGAGATTCGGTTGCCGTCAGTTGGAAGCCAATCGGTGAACCGGCAGCTGAACAGGTTTTGGCGGTAAAATCGGACCGGGTGAAGCTCCTTGATCTGATGCCGTCGACAGATTACCGGGTTCGGGTTTGTTTCATTTGCCCGTCGGGATTTGCGACCTGCGACAGCATCGACCTGAGGACCCTGAAGCCGGGGTGCGAGGTCGGCCCGGTAGAATACGGATACGCCTGCGGCGATTCAACCGGAACGGCTTTCCCCGATGACGCACCCTTGCTGACTTCCATTGCATCGGGCGATTCTGTTTGGGCGGGAGATTATCTCGTGATCGTGAAACAGGTCACCGGCGCCGGGTCATTTTACGGAGAGGGGTATATCGAGGTGCCGTATTTCAATATGGCCCATGTTGCGGTGAAGCTGGTCGGCATCCAGGTGAATGAGCATTGCCGCATGTCGGCGGGCCATATGGAGGTGACGGGTGCGGGGCTTAACCTGATCGGGGATCAATGGGCCGGTGTGTTGACGGATGTGCTGAACACCCTGTCCACGCTGGAAGAAATCCTGGGGGCAACGGAAGAGATCCTGGGGGCCGTCAACGAGATCCTGATCGAAATGGGCCCCAACCTGCCCGATTCGGTGAGCCAGGATCTCCAGGACGCGCAATCGGCCCTGCTGGCCGCCCAGCAGCAATACGAAGCGGCCGTAGCAAGCGGTGATTCCACTGCCATCGCCCAGGCTGGTCAGGCGCTTCAGCAGGCCTTGGACCAGGTGAAGGCGGCTAACGGAGCTTTCCAGGAGGCGCTGGATAAAATCATGTCAGATCTGTTGGGGATTGTTACGCAGGCCATTGCCGGGATAACGGTTGCTTGTCCGGAGCAGTCGGGGCTCGAAACGGGATTTAACGCAGCGGTTGCAGAAATTGATCATTATCTTCAGCAACAATGGTCCGGGGTAGCGGCGTTGGGCGGCGACGGAATTGATGATTTCAATGCGCTGCAACAGTTCGTCAGCGATACGGATGCGGATTCTACGTCATTTTCGCCGGAATTGACGGGGTTGTCCAACAGCTACTATCAGGTGGAGGAACAGTACATGACGTGCACGGCATTCGGCAAACTGAAGGTTGAAGTAGTTGATGCGGCATCGCTTACGGCACTGGCTCAGGTTTTGCTGGAAACGGGCTTCAACCTGGTGGATTTCGCAGCGCCGTTGCTTCAAGGAGGGCAGCCGGTTGAAGCCATCGTGACGGCGGTGGGGGAGGAGTTGAAGCGGCGGGTGAGCGGAGTGCTGGTGGGTATGGGGTACGATTGAATATTGGCAGAATGACCGTTTTCAAAAGTGATTTATAACTAAAGGATTCAGAAATCCTAAAACCCTTAAACTATGCGCGCTCTACTACAAACTGTTTCGACAGTTTCAATGGGACATTATTTGATTAAAGCTCCATTGATTTTTCTATTCCTTTTTTTACAAGAAAGCACCGGCTTCTGCTTCGGAGATCCGGTGCTTTCGGAGGTGATCCGGACCGTTCGGGAAAACGAACAGAAAAGGAGCTCAGGTTTGAAAGGCGGAACCTATCTGATGGATTTTACCGTCAGTACCTTGAAATCCGTCGGGAACGAATGGGTGGTCGAAAAGGATGACAGCGGCGAAGGCAATGCTTCGGCCCCGGCCATTTCCAACCGGCAGGAACTCAATAACCTGCTCCTGCCCTTCAATGAGGACTTTGAAGGCAACCTCAGGAAAATTCAGATCTACGCCATTTATATCCGCTTTCCGGATCTGGCCATCCGTTCCGGCATACCGCAAGCGGTAAAATCGTCGGACAAGATCCTGGATTTTCTTAAAAACCGGTCGGAAGCCGAGTTTGCAACCTACAACGATTACCTGAACGACCTCTCGAGGCAGGTGGACGAACAGCTGAAAAGCGATGTGTTCACCCAGCCTGAAAGGGTGATCGTGCTGGTGGGCGAATACCGCTTCCGGAACCGGGACCAGTGGAAGCGGCGCATCACCCGGGCTTGCCGGACCCACGGCGTCTTTATTCATCAGGTTGAAGCCAACCTCAGCGAATTTGTGGAATCCCGGCTGGATACGCGGACGGATTACCCGGAAGGCATGAACGCCGGCGCCCGGTATATCCACGATTTCATCCATTCCGCACTGGAATTCTTTGCCGATCCGGACAACCTGAGCGGCGATGAATCCTGCGCCGAGCTGAACGCCTCGCTCACCCGGCAGATCGCACGGGATTATGTCGACCTCTGGTGCGAAGCCATCCAGGGGACCCCGGAGGTCAAAAAATACGTATTCGCCATAGCCCAATACCTGGACCTGCTCGGCCCCTGGATCGAAGATATGGACGTATCCAACCTGGATAACCTGACCAACCTGACCGTTCAAAATTACCTGGACCTCTACCAGGACAATATCGATCAGTTTCTGGGCTGGAAGGCCTTTCTGGCGTCCCGGATCGATGAAAGCGCCAGTATCGCCGAACTGGGGCTTTGGATCCGGTGGGCTTCCGACGACGATTACCGGAACCTGAGCCTGGAGCGGAAGAAGAAACTGATGACCCTGTACAACAATTATTGGGGTCAGGGATTTCCGCTCTACATCGCAGGGTTGAATGCCGTCCAGATCCTGAGCCCGGAATGGATGCCCGTAACCTATTTGTACATGCCCCAACGGGTGATGACCGGCGTACTGGAGGGTAACACGCCGGAGGAGATCCGCCAGTTCCTGAATTTTCTGGCATCGTCGCCGGGCATGGTCAACCGGTTATATGAGGTGGCGGATAACCTGTTTACGGCAAACGACCGGGAAGAAGGACTGGTTAACCTCATCAGCAGGTTGTCTTTGAAGGCGGAAGGATACGAACCCGGCGAAGCGTCGGTCACCCGGTTTGTGACGGACTACGGCGACAAGACCTTTATCTGGAAAGTACCGCCGTGGTACCAGGAACTCACCAACGGATACAATACCTACGAAAAGGAAATCGGATACAACGGAAGGGTGGGTATCGTCGAGCGGAATTGCATCCGTACGTTCTGCTATCCCGACGGGTGGATGCACGAACCGCGGGAGGTGGAGCATTGTCAGTGCGCGGAATTCGAGACCCATGATTTTGATTTTTCGCCGTTTGAGCTGGTAGCGCTCACCTTTGCCGAAAAGGCCTCTTTCCTCGGTTTGTGCGCAGCCGACCCGGTCAACGGATGCCACAACCGGACCTTGCTGTTTCCGGCGTTTGCCCTGGCCTGGATCATCGAGAAGAAATCGGACGACGACCTGTTCAACAGCGGGGTAGCCACGCTGGACGCGGTGGGATTTGCCGTCGGGGTAGGGGAGTTGAACGCCGCGATCCATACCGGCAGCCTGGCCCGGAAATTGCTGGCCGGCTGGACCCTGCTTTCCGAGTCCGCCGGCCTCCTGGTCACCAATGAAGGATTCCGGGATTACCTGACAGAGACCTACGGAGATCAGGGCCTGGTGTATTACAACAACCTCCAGGTCATCAATCTGATCAATTCGGCGGGGACCAATATAGCGGGCATGCTCGACCTGGGCGATGCGGTCAGGTTCCTTGGCACGGAAAGCGCCCTGAGGCGGGCCGGCGAAGAAATACCGGATCAGATCGGCATTGCCGCCGCCGACGTAGAACGGGCGCTGGAACCGGCCAGGGAACAGACCTCCGCTTATTTCGGCTTCTCGGAGGGCATGCGCATGCGCACCCGCGAGATGGCCTTCCGGGAAGAAACGGAGCTTTACTGGCAACTGGAAGCCAACCTCCCCATGAAGGCCGTCTTCAACGGTAAACCCCAGCTGACCGATGTCTGGTACGCCATTGAAGCGGATGACGCCTACAAATTTTACCTGGAACTGGATCATGCGGGCCAAACCAAATTCTGGAGCGATCTGGCTGCAAATCCGGATCTGGCCCATGGAATCCGGCAAAACCCGATCCTGTTCGGCGCCTGGCAATTGCTTGAGGACGGGCCTTACCGGACTGACCTGCACACCCTTGAACTGTTCAATGACTATGTCGTTCTTTCCGCCCGGAACAAGATCCTGGGTTACGGCATCGATGAGATTTATCCGGATATTCCGATCGAAGAGCTCACCGCGATCCGGCATTATACCCTGATGGGTTACGAGCCCCTGAATGAAGCCCTGAGAAGCGGTAATCCAAGCGCGCTTGACCTGGCTTTGGAGACCTTGATCAACAACGGACTTTCCAAGTTGTCCGGACATCCCGGGATGTCATTCCGGGGGACTTCGGTTGATATTCAGACCGTCCTGAACAAATACAAAGCCGCTTTTGAAAACGGGACCCCGATCACCGAAGACGCCTTTACCTCTACCAGCAAGAGCATTATCATCGCACAAAAATTTCAGGGTGTAGATTCAGAGGACCTTTCCGCTGTACTCGACCCGGCATTGCCCGACAAACAAGTGAAGGTCTTTTTCCATATTGAGGGCGCGAAAGGAAAAGAAATTGAAAACATTTCCCATTATGGTCCCAACGGTTCGGGGCAGGACGAATTTGAAGTCCTCTTCAAAAGCAAATCCGAATTTCAGGTCACGAATTTCAAAACAGACGCCGTTGATGCCGAAGGCAATGTGGTCGTTGAGATTTTTCTGACAGAGCTTTGAAAATGAATTTTTCACCTTAAAACCTGATAAAGAAAATGGAATTCACCAACGCGTTCATCGAAAAGATGGTCAATCAGACTTTTCCGGGGCTGACCCTGTATTACCGGGATGCCGATCTGGAGCAGCCGGTCGCCGGAATGTACCAACCCGGTCAGATCCTGCGCAACGGATTTTTCCTGGATGTCACCAATATGGGCGGCGGCATCGGGCAGAATACCCGCTTCCTGGTCGCTTCAACCAAGGCCATACCGCTTTCGGCCATCAATCCCGAGGTCAAAAAATGGGGGCTCCATGTGATCAATGTCAATGCTTTTTTCAAGGTGCTGGACGTTATCCGGGAAGGCGGCAAAATGCAGGTATTGTTGCTGCAGATCCCGGAAGAAGGGGTGGAACTGTTCCGCTCAGCACAAATCAATCTTGAACAGCAGGTGATCACCAAAGGCAGGGAACGGTTCTATACTTGTTGGGACGAACCGCCGATTGCCGAATTGCAGACCCCCGACTGGCTTGACCGGACCCGCTATCCGGTGGGGATCAACGCCAAGGGTGAATTCTTCGGGCTCGTATTCGATCCTTCCCTGAGCGCCCACCCTATGGCGAAAATGCTGGCAGGCAGCCTTGAAAAACTGGTGGCGCTCAAGGAAAACCAGGCGGCGCCCGCGGGAGAAACCCCGGAACAGGGTCAGGAACATGAGGTCAGGCCGCCGGAAGATAAAAAGCCCGGTTTCTGGAAACGTTTGTTCGGCGACCGTTGGTAGCAATATTGGCAAAAGGTGAGCGCATGGCTGCAAACCCGATCCAGGGCAACCGGCCATCCGCTCACCTCCTCTCACCCTCTCGCCCTCTTCAAAGCGCCCCGTCCTTGATCTCTTCCACCACCTCGGGGTTGAGCAGCGTGGAGATATCTCCGAGGCTGTCGGTTTCTCCGGAAGCTACCTTGCGGAGTATCCGGCGCATGATCTTGCCCGAGCGGGTTTTCGGCAACCCGGAGACCACCTGGATCTTGTCCGGTTTGGCGATCGGGCCGATCTCCCGGGTGACGACAGCCAGCAATTCCTTGCGGAAAGTTTCGAGGTCATTGACCGGCTCGAGGGTGATGACGTAGGCGTAAATCCCCTGACCTTTGATATCGTGGGGATACCCGACCACGGCGGATTCAACTACCTTGGGGTGCTCGTTGATGGCGTTCTCGACTTCGGCGGTACCCATGCGGTGGCCGCTGACGTTGATGACGTCGTCGATCCGGCCGATAATGCGGTACATGCCGTTTTCGTCGCGGCGGGCGCCGTCGCCGGTGAAGTACATATTGTCGTAACTCGAGAAGTAGGTTTGCCGGCAGCGTTCGTGATCGCCGTAGGTCGTCCGGATCATGGACGGCCAGGGATATTTCATGCACAGCACGCCTTCCACATTGTTGCCGTCGATCTCCTTGCCGCTGCCATCGAGCAGGCAGGGCTGGATTCCAGGCAGCGGATAACCCGCAAAGGAAGGCTTCATCGGGCTGAGTCCGCCCAGTCCGGAGATCATGATACCGCCGGTTTCGGTTTGCCACCAGGTATCCACGATCGGGCATTTTTCCTTGCCGACCACCTTGTGGTACCATTCCCACGCCTCTTCATTGATGGGTTCGCCGACGGTACCGAGCAGTTTGATGCTGCTCAGGTCGTATTTGTTAACGGGGTCATCCCCGAAGGCCATCAGTGCCCGAATGGCGGTCGGCGCGGTATAAAACTGGTTGACCTTCAGTTTTTCGACGATCTGCCAGAAGCGGCCGGCGTCCGGATAAGTGGGAACGCCTTCGAACATGACGGTGGTGGCGCCGGCGAGCAGCGGTCCGTATACGATATAAGAATGTCCGGTGATCCAGCCGATATCGGCCGTACACCAATAGATATCACCCGGCTGGTATTGGAATACATTGGCAAATGAATAACAGGTATAGACCATATAGCCGCCGCAGGTGTGCACGACGCCTTTGGGCTTGCCGGTTGATCCGGAGGTATAAAGGATGAACAACATGTCCTCGCTGTCCATTTCTTCGGCCGGGCATTCCGGCTTTTGGACGTCCACCTGTTCGTGCCACCATTTGTCGCGGCCTTCTACCCAGTTGATCGCCTCGCCGGTATTTTGATGGACGAGAACGGTTTCTATGCTGTCGCAACCCATGGCAACCGCTTCATCCACAATCGCTTTTACGGGGATATTTTTGGCCCCGCGCCGGTTGTAGTCGGAGCAGATCACCATTTTGCAACTTGCGTCCTTGATCCGGTCGGAAAGGGAACTGGCCGAAAACCCTGCAAACACGACCGAATGGACGGCGCCGATCCGGGCGCATGCCAACACGCCGATGGCCAGTTGCGGGATCATCGGCATATAAAAACAGATCCGGTCGCCTTTGCGGATGCCCATGGCGTGGAGGGCGTTGGCCGTTTTGCAAACCGCTTCGTAGAGTTGCCGGTAAGTATAGGTGGTTGTTTCTCCGTTCGGATCGTTGGGCTCAAAGATGATGGCGGTCTGATCGCCGCGTTCGGCCAGGTGCCGGTCGAGGCAGTTTTCGGTGATATTGAGCTTGCCGCCGATGAACCATTTCACATCCAGGTTGCGGAAATTCCAGTCGAGGACTTTGTCCCAGGGTTTGCGCCAGGTGAATGAACCCGCTTGTTCGGCCCAGAAGCCTTCCGGATCTTCGACGCTGCGTTGGTATACGGCTTTGTATTCTTCGAAAGTTCGAATTTGCATGCTCATGTTCCTCGTTTTAGACAAAAATAAAAGGACTTGCCTTGTTTTGAAAAAAATACGATATGATTTTGGTCAACTTGAAGAATGATCCGATTGTTCCGATTCTTCGAATGGATCGATTGGGCTGACCAACCAATGGACGACTACAATCGAATCAATCGCCACCTTCGCCTTGGGGCTACGGCGGCCGGAGGAATCAATCGAATCAATCGCCACCTTCGCCTTGGGGCTACGGCGGCCGGAGGAATCAATCGAATCAATGATCAACCGCGCTTCCCGCTCCCCGGGGTATACGGATCTCTTCCACGATGTGTTGCACTTCTTCGGGCGGAGCGGCCGTTACCCGGGAAATGACCAGCGCAAAGATCAGGTTGACCAGCATAGCCACCGTGCCGAACCCTTCCGGGGAAATGCCGAACCACCAATCGGCGGACGTGGTCGGTCCGAACAGGTTGAATTTGAATTTCAGCATATAAAAGATCATCAGGGAAATACCGACGATCATGCCGGTAACGGCGCCTTCCTTGTTCATTCGCTTGTCGAAAATGCCCAACAGGATGGCCGGGAAGAAGGAGGCCGCTGCCAGACCGAAAGCCAGCGCAACCACTGCGGCCACAAATCCCGGCGGGTGAATGCCGAAATAACCGGCCACCAGAACGGCGCCTGCGGCTCCGATGCGGGCCCAGAGCAGTTCTCCTTTTTCGCTGATCTTCGGGTTGATCTGCATTTTGATCAGGTCGCGGGAAATAGCGGTGGAGATCACCAGCAGCAAACCGGCCGCGGTGGACAGGGCCGCTGCCAGGCCGCCGGCAGCCACGAGCGCGATCACCCATTGCGGCAACCGGGCGATCTCCGGGTTGGCCAGTACCATGATGTCGTTGTTGATCTTGAGCTCGTTTTTAGCGGCGTCGGCCACGTATTGCACCTTGCCGTCCTGGTTTTTATCCTCAAAAGTGAGCAAGCCGGTTGCTTCCCATTTCTTGAACCAGTTAGGCATTTCGGTGTAGGGTTGTTCGGAAACCGTATTGATGAGGTTGGTCCGCGCAAACGCAGCGATGGCCGGCGCCGTGGTATACAATACGGCGATGAAGATCAGTGCCCAGCCGGCCGACAAGCGGGCATCTTTCACCTTGGGCACCGTGAAAAACCGGATGATCACGTGGGGCAGGCCCGCCGTTCCGACCATAAGCGCAAAGGTGATGGCAAATACGTCGATGTTGGATTTGGTGCCGTCCGTATAAGCTGCAAAACCCAGGTCGCGGTTCAACTGGTCGAGTTTGTCCAGGAAACCCATGCCGCTGCCGTCATTGATATGCCCCAGCAAGCCGAGTTGCGGAATGGGGGTACCGGTGATCTTGAATGAAATGAAGAAAGCCGGTACCATATAGGCAAAGATCAGCACGCAATACTGCGCTACCTGGGTGTAGGTAATCCCCTTCATACCCCCCAACACGGCATAAAAGAAAACGATGCCCATGCCGATATAAACCCCTGTTTCGATCTTTACTTCCAGGAAGCGGCTGAAAACCAGACCGACACCTTGCATCTGCCCCGCAACATAAGTAAAGGAGACAATGATGGCACAAATGACCGCCACGGTGCGCGCTACATTGGAATAATACCGGTCGCCGATAAAGTCAGGGACCGTGAATTTGCCGAATTTCCGGAGATAAGGCGCCAGCAGGAGCGCCAGGAGGACGTAGCCGCCGGTCCAGCCCATGAGATAAACACCGCCGTCGCGGCCCATAAAGCTGATGAGGCCGGCCATGGAAATAAAAGAAGCCGCTGACATCCAGTCGGCTGCCGTGGCCATGCCGTTAGCGAGCGGAGATACCCCGCCCCCTGCGACGTAAAACTGAGCGGTAGACCGCGCTCTTGACCAAACGGCGATCCCGATATACAGCGCGAAGGTTGCGCAAACGATCCCCAGGGTCCACCAGATTTGAGTATCCATTTCGTCAGGTTATAGGTAAAGGGTGATGAATAGGTCAATCTTCGTTGACGTGGTACTTCTTGTCCAGCTTGTTCATAAGGTAGACATAAACAAAGATCAGGGCGACAAATACGTAAATGGCTCCCTGCTGGGCAAACCAGAAGCCGAGGCGGGCGTTCCCAATCCGGAACTGATTGAGATAGTCAGCCAGAAAAATGCCGCATACATAGGAAACCAGAAACCAAATGGCGAGGAGAACGGCGACGTAGCGGAGGTTCGTCCGCCAGTACCGTTTGCGATCTAAAGTTGACATTGGCTCTTCGTTTTGAAAGTTAGTCGTCAGGCAAATGTGCGAAAAAAATGGAAAACGAAAGCCGAAAAGGAGAGAAAAATGGGGTGAACGGACGCACCAACCGCTCAACTGCCTACCCTTGCTGCGTTTCCGCCCTGGGGGGGTTCAGCAGGAGCTGGCTGTACGCCGCCCACCGGGGGGCAAAGGTAAAAACATTTGCGAGTTTACAAAAAATTTACTCCTGGGTTTTTGGAATGATTTCGGTCTTCTCACCGAAATAATGGACAAAGCGCTGCATGTCGCTCGCCAATTGCGCATTCTGGGTGGCGCGGTAATAGGTGTCCGCCAGCGCACGCAAGGTCTGGAACATGAAACGGTCCATTTCCTCCACTTTCATTTCCTTGGTCCACAGGTCGATCTTGAGGGTTTCCAGCGCCTCGCCGTCAAAAAAAGAGAGCAGCATCCCTCGTGCGTCGTTGGGCTTGTCGCCGTTGGGCCCATCTTCGGATTGCCACGTGATGGTTTCGGGGACGTTGCCTTCGTCGAGGCCGACTTGTATGGTGATCTTGGAAGTTTTTTTCATTACCGAATCGCATTGTTTAAAGCCCGAATGGGTTTGATTCCACATTCGGGCTTGTAATAATGACCGGCAAAGTTAGGAAATAATCGATTTGGGGGCAAGCAATCCCGACAATCCTATTTGATCAGGAATTTCGCCGAATATGTTTTTCCGGTAACCTCGTCAAATGCCTGGATGAAATAAACGCCGGATCTAAGCTCGTGCAGATCCGCTTCAAACGGCCCCGAACCGGAAATAATCCCGGATTTATGAATTTCCCGCCCCTGAAGGTCCCTTACCAGGTAGCCGCCTTCGAATCCTTCCGGGAATACCAGATTGAGGTGTCCGTCCGAAGGATTCGGGAAAACGTTCAGTTCCTGCGCGATTTCAGGTTGAGCTTCCGGGCGGAAATAATAGGATCCTCTGGTAAAGGTATAGTTCTTGCTGTCCAGTTGATTGTTGCAGGAATCGTATGATTTGACGTTGAAAGTAACGGATTGCCCGTTGTTCAAATAAAAATAAAACCCGGAACAATTTGAGTTGGAGCATGCGTAATAAACCGCTGAGCCGGCTGTTTTGGTCCAGGTGAAGTGGTGGGCATCGCTGCAGGTGACCGTTGCCGTATTATAGTAGCTGGTGGTGGGGTTAACGGTGTACATTGGGTTGCTTCCGTTGTACGTACCGCTGATACTGCAGGAAACGTTACAGCTGGGTTCAGCGGGCAGGCAGGATTGGTCGATCCCCTTGGCATGGGCTGAACTGGCTGAAACATATTTGAAATAACGGATCCCCGTATTACTGCAACCGATATTATTCAAACCGTGCCGGTAAAGATCGGAACCGAAATTTGCTTTTGAGATCAGACATCCGCTCGACCGGACGACGGCAGAGTGGTCGCAGGGATAATAGATCGCATTGGCCTGTGTAGGATCGGTGACCTCTATAAAAGAAGGATCATAAACAATGGATGAACTGTTGTGGGGCGAAAAATTGTAATAAATCGAGGGAATCCAGTCTCCATAATGCCCATCTTTGAAATAGGCCTTTACATACATGTGGCAGTTGAAGTCATTGCCGGCCTGCACGTAGGAAGCGCCGGATGCAATGGACTGTAGGGACATGCAATTGCAGGTCTGGGCGACGAGTTTTCCACTGATAAATAAAAACAGAACGGCTGTTGGAATGAGTAAACGTTTCATACGGATATGGATTTTATTTATAATAATTAGGATGACAAAGCACTATACCTTACCTTTGATAAAGGTATTAAAATTTTTTAACATAAGAAAAGGATTGAGAATTATGTTCGACCTGATTCTTTCAATTACTTTTATAGGCCTTTCCAGCTTCTTATTACTTTTTACTAAACTTTCCCAAGGGAATATGAGTGACGCATCCTTCGAAGCGCTGGCAATGATGTATATGGGTGGATTGGGCGCTTTGCAGGTCCTTGGATGGAAAATACTCATTTTCAAACCTGAAGCACAACCATTATATGTCCAATATCCGGTCGCATTGTTAACGGCTTTATTATTTATGTGGTTAATATTGCGGCCATTAAAAAATAGAATGCAATCCTAGATCAACCGTTTTAATTCCGCATCATTCGCCAGGTCCTGCAAGTAATGGGAAGGATAAACCCGCGTACCGCCCTGAAGGCCCTGCGCAGCCGAGATCATGGCCTGAGCGACCACTTCCGCTTCCACGGGCCGGTATTTGGTCAGGAGTCCGCCGGTGAGCCGGTCGAATACCTTGCCGATGGCGCCGGCGATCTCTTCGCCCCAGCGGTTTTCGTTGCGTTCGCCCAGCAAAGCGGAGGGCTGGAAGATATGGGTTGCCCAGAAGGGTAGGGCTTTGACGGCCTCTTCCAGGTCGCCCTTGACGCGGTTGTAGAAGAAAAAGGAATCCCGGTCGGCGCCCACAGCGGTGACGAGCAGCAGTTGGTTGACCTTGTTGATGGAAGCGGCCTTTGCGACCTGGAAGCAGTAGGTGAAGTCTACCTTGTAAAAGGCTGCCTTGCTGCCGGCTTTGGCCATGGTGGTGCCGATGCAGATATAAAGGTCGTCGCCTTTGATGAGGTTGGAGAAGGTATTGGGTTGGTCGAAATTGACGATCCGCTCCTCCAGTTTGGCATGCTTTACCTTGAGCGGCCTGCGGGTGAAAGCGATCACGCGGGAATAAGCGGGGTGCGCCAGTAACTGCTGCAAACAGAAACTGCCGACCAGGCCGGATGCGCCGAACAGCAATGCGGTTTTATTCCCTTTTACGATCTCGATCATACGCGGGCAAAGATAAGGATTGCAGGCGGGATCTCTGCAAGGAAGTCGACGGTTGGCGGTTGCGGATCGACTTTTGGAGGGAGACCGGGCTTATGGAGTAGGCTGTTCAATTTGATACCGATTTCATCCTGTGCATTTTAGCTCCTGATCTAAACGCCCTCGCAGGCCATGGCCGCAGTTGCGATTTGTCTTCGGAATAAAAAAGGAAAAAAGCAGTCTGGTTTTGGTGTCAAGGGGCAACTTTCCGTTGCCCCTTGACTTTCAAAATCATTGGTTGCGTTTGATTTTTGGATTGATAAGGTATTGGTTTTCTTATCTTTGCTTATGGTCTTTGTTCCTTTTTTGGCATTGCCCCAAAAAAGGAACCAAAAAAACGCTAGGACAGCAAACTCATTCCATTCGGTCACTGCTGTCCGGCCACGCTCGCCGTCTCCGTCAAGTGCGTTTTTGATAATTGACGAGCGTCAGTAAGGCGTTGCGTTGGGTTTTTGTAAGGGTGTTAAGGGGCAACTTCCCGTTGCTTCTTGACTTGTTGATC
>CALMYQ010000161.1 GCA_937873655.1 uncultured Lewinella sp.
TGGTCTCTGTCACCGTTACGGTGTACTGACCGGCGCCGGCATTGCCGAAGAAGAACTGGCCGTCAGGGAAATTGATATAAGAGGTGATAGTGGTAAACGGAGGCGTAGAGCCCTGCGGGCCGGAGCCGGCTACAGGCGTAGCGCTAACGGTGTAAGTGCCCGTGCAGCTGCCGTCCTGAACTTCAATGGTGAAGTCCCCGTTGGCTACATACCCCGGGCTGACAAACGGACAGGAAGGACGGTTGACGTCCTCGATCCATTTGCTGAACGGCGTAGCGTAGGTCTGGAACGTCGTGCACAGGAAGGAGGTTACCCCCTGGTCGTCGTCGCAGAATTCCCGGACGCATACCTGATGCCAGGCGCTGGGAACCAAGCCGGTGAAGGTGTAGCTCAGTGGGCCGCCGCCGTTCGGATAGTAAACGTCGGAGATGAAAGCCCAGGGGCCGTCGCCCAAGCCGTCATTATCGGCTTCTTGCCGAAGGATCAGCTGGTAGGCATGATCTGGGTCGCCGTTGGCAGACGTCCAGGTGATCGTCGCTGCGTCGTCGGTAATACCGCCCGCAGAAACGGAAACTAAAGAATTACACTGCGCTGTTGCGCTTTGCAATCCTCCCCATAGGATAGCCGCAAGCATTAGGCCGAATGCTTTTGTCCATCCCGGGTAAACGAAAGTAGAATTCGTTTTTCCCATAAGATTACAATTTGTTAAGATGATAAAAAAATTCCAAAATAATAATGCCTGCCGGAGACCTCAGGTCAAGGCAAGCGGATCAAACGGCACAAAACCGTTTTCAGTTAGGTCGTTGTCATGGCGGTTGTCGTCAAACCGCGTTTTGTCGTCAAAATTGATTGGATGGAAAAGACCAGGTCTTATCCGCCCAAAGCAAACTGATGGGATGCAAATTCAAGTATTTCAAGACACGGATTCACGCCGTTGCGCGAGGTCTATACCAGGTCGTCGATTATAGAGAACATACCGCACGACGGCGGTAAGGATACATTATACGTATTTCTGATTTGGCGCTTTCAAGGCAAAAGAAGGATACCTTAGAGAACATGAAGAGTTTTTTGACAGGCATTGAAATCATTGATTGCGCATATTTGCCCGGGCAAATGTAATCCATTTTGAAGAACAAAGGCAAATTTTTCCGGATTTTTTTTCAATTTTCCCCGGATTTCTTTCTGAATTTCCCTTGGAATTGTCAGGGAATTTCACCTGGATTTGTTGACGAATTTCGCCCATATTTTCCGGCGAATAAAAGTGTAATTTTCCGACAAGTTATTTTAAATCAAAAATTTACAGCCGATCCGAAACGGCGGATAATGTTGATGCAACAGCTCATTCTCCTCCCCAAAAAACAACCCGCGCTTACGGCCGGTCACCGTAAGCGCGGGAAGGATCGAGCACATAAAACAGGTGCTGTTTATCTGGCTGGATCGACCATGATCATTTTCCTGCTGACCAAATGGGCGTCCGTCTTCAACTGGTAATAGAAAACGCCTGTTTCGCCAAGTTCGTCCCGGGCAATCAGGAGCTCATTCCGGCCTTTTTCCAGTGCGGCTTTTCTGTAAACGACCAATCGGCCGGCGGCATCAAACACACTCAGTTCAACCTGTCCGGTCTGATCAAGATCGAAAGGGATAACCGTCTGCTCCGCAAATGGGTTAGGCCGGTTTTGATACAGCGCAAAAGGTTGCGCCGCAGCCGACGCCGCCTCAAACTGAAGCGTAACCGGCCTGGCATTCAAACCGCTGTCATAAGCTTCGGATGCGGTAATGTCGTCAACGATGGCAACGGCGTCATGAAGATCTACCCGTTCTTCCAGGGCTTCTACCGTTACATAGGCCAGGGCTGCCCCCGGTTGCAGGGATTCCCGCCCACCAGGGCTGTTCCAGCTGGCGGCAACCAACCCGCTTTCGGCAAAGAGGGCAAAGTTGTCGGCACTCAAACCGGCCGAAACACCGGGTCTTACAGCTGTAATCTTCAACTTTGACGGATCTATGCGCAGTGTAAACTGGCAGCCTACCGCATCGGCTCCGCTGCCGGCAGTAAGCGGGATCTCGTAAGATTGCCCCTGTTCCAGATTCAGGTCTTCGACAGAAAGGGCCAGGGACCTGCTGTCCGTCCGCTCTGCTGCTGAGGGGTCGCCGGGCCCGGCATTGACCGGCGTGTAGCTGTTGTTCAGGTCACCCACTTTGATCGCAACAAAGTCCAGGTTGTTCAACCCCGCAAGCGATCCGCCAAAATTGAGGATCTCGGGAAAATCTTCACTGAGGGGATTATCCGGATGCTCAAATTCGTAGGTTGCCGCTACAAATCGCCAGGATTGGTTGTTGGGGAAAGCGATATCGATCCCGAGGATGACCTTTCGCAACCGGATGATATCCAGGGTTGTGATCGATTTGCTGTTGTCGATGTCGGCAGCAATGATCTTGTACGGCGAATCCAGGTGTTCGACCCCCAGGATGTGTTTCTGCAGCAGAATGATGTCGAAAGTGGTCACCCCCTGAATCACGGATCCGCCCTTGGAGAATCCCAGGTTTTCCACTTTGCAGGACGGGAGGTCCTCAAAGGAATACAGGCCGTCGGCCACCGTCTGGTAGCTGATGCTGACATCGTCGGTAAACGTAACGCCGGCCGAAACGCCGGGAACCGGCAGGCCGTCCTCGGTCCGGATATGGCCGATGAGCGACCCCGTCATATGATCGCAGATCTCGCTGTGCGGCATGGCGTCAAACACATTGTCCTGCATCAGCGAGATCCCGGTATTGTACATGATGATATCGCGAAGCGTCGTGCGGGTAATCCAGTCCTTTTCCTCCGCGGTCAATACCGGGTCGTTCAGGAAAAAGAATCGGTCGCCGTCGCGAAGGGCCTGAAACTGCCTGGTCATGGCGGCGAGCAGCGTTTCACCGAAAAGCGAACCCGGTTTGGGCTTTTCGGCGAGGAAACCGACCCATGGATCTACGTTATTGATATCCACATACAGGGAAAGCAATCTGGTGAAGATCGCCGCATCCGGCGTAAATTGCTGGAAGTAGGAATAAGGCGTCAGGCCGTAAAAGGCCCGAACGGTATTGAAATCCGGCAATCCCCGGTCGCGCCCCCGATTGATGTTGATGGCCGCCAGGTCGAGCCCGCCCGCCCCCGGAGGGCCGAACAGGAAATTGCGGACGTCGTCGATCACCCTCGGGTCGAGGCGTTGCTGGGTCTGGGTGGCCATTCCCTTGAAAAAGGGTTCGATGCCGCCCGTTTCGATCATGACATAAGGATTGAAGAACGCGTCGCGAAGCTGGACGTTCCCCAGCGCCATCACTTCTCCGTTATTGTCCATCCGCCTGAGGGTGCCGTTCAGCAGGGTATGCCCGAGCCGGAAAGCGGCGGCGGTGAACAGGTTGTCCAGGCCGGGATTGATATCGGGATTGTATCCGGCGTATTCCGAAAGGACGACGCCCATCACAGGCAGCCATTCATCGTATACAATGGATTGAATGAGGCCGCTCACCATCTTTCTGGCGTGCTGGTACAGTTGCTCGTCGGTCCAGTCCGGGTGCTGTTTCGCCAGGATGGCACATTGGCGGTTATGCTCTCTCAGGAACAGGGTATGAAAGGAGAGCAACAGGGGATTTTCATTGGCCCTTTCATCGCCGCATACGTAATATTTGCTGCTGATGCCGGTCGGGTTGGCCATGGGCGGGGCCGCCTGGTCGATGGCGTCGTTAAAGAGGCCGCTGACGGTATTGAACGGCGGCATATTCCCGGCAGAGACCTTGAGCTTGCCGCCGGAAAAGGACCGCAACCAGCCGGCGCGGGTTTCGTCGGATCCGTATACTCCTGAGCCGTCAATGAAGGAGGTAATGACATTCGGGTGCCTGCGCGGATTATCAACGCCGGTTCCCGTGCCGGGGTCGAAGGCATTGCGGGTCATCGGGATAACGACCTGCCCCGTACCTGCGGGGTCGAAATAGAGGTCGCCGGTGGGGACCTGGATCATGGCCGGTTCGACGCCGTCGGGGGTCAGGCCGAAATCATGGTCGATGAACTGCCCCCACACCCAACAAAAATCGCTCAGGTTCAGCGGGTCATTGATCAACCCTTCCTGAGCGAACAGGGAATTGCTGATCTGTCGGGGATTGGGCCGGGAAGCGCCGGCGGGGCTGGAAACCTGATCGCCGTAATAAAGCCCGGAAGCGATCAGCAGATCGGATCCGGCAGCGCCCCAATCTGGATGCTGGAGGTTGTTGAACTTACCGTCGATGGTCCGGAAATGCTGGACGTCTGTCGTTTGGGCGGAAAGTGTAAAAGCGGCGCAAAAAGTCAGGAATGAGAGTAAAGATCTTCTGTACATAGGCCGAATACTTTTGAGATCATGGGAAATTAGCGATTCAAGGGGTGCAATAAACCTGAATCGAATTAATAATGGTAAGGGAGACTTGTAAAAGGTGTCGGATAGATGGCGAGGCAAAAGTAAGTATTCGCCTTCACATTGTGATAAAACGGCCTTCAATATTTTAGGTGATAAAAATCACCCCGACAATTTTTTCGCCCTTGAAACGTTACTTATTGGCGCTTTCTGCATTAGGATAATGAATTGGGCAAAATAACCGTGTGAATTCCGAAAAGTGTTACTTTTTGCCGTACAACCGTCCAAATTCAAGAACAATAGTTCCAAAAACAGTATGCCATGAAACAGTTAATTTTTGTTCTGATGCTCGCGCCGCTTACCCCGGCTTTGAACCAAAGCCTGGCCGGAATCAGCAAAGCGATCAGCGATGGAAATGCCGAAACCCTGGGTCAGTATTTCGACGAATCCGTCGAGGTATCTGTACTGGACAAGGAGGAGGTCTATACCAAAGTGAATGCCATAAAAGTTGTAAAGGACTTTTTTGCCAAATACAAGCCTACAGGGTTCAGCCAGGTCCACCAGGGTAATAAATCCAACGCCCAATACGCCATCGGAAACCTGACAACCGATAACGGTACTTTCCGCGTTTATCTGTACCTGCAAACGTTGGGGGCGGATGCTAAAATTCAGGAAATCCGTTTTGATAAGGAATAACTTCCAGGTGTCAGTGGTCAGTGGTCAGTTGTCAGGCGATACTGACCACTGACCACTGACCACTGACTTACTTTTTTCAAGGACACCCAGTCCAAACAGCGCAAAATCATACTTCACCGGGTCCTCCGGATCAAAGCGCTTCAGGTTTTCAGTCAATTCCACTACGGCAAGCCAATCCGACTGCTTTCGGGAAATCAGCCCAAGGCGGCGGGCGACCCTGTCGACATGCACGTCGAGGGGCATGAGCAGTTGCGCAGGGCTGATGGCTGCCCAACGGCCGATATCCACACCGCGATCATCAGATCTGACCATCCAACGCAGGAACATGTTCAGTCGTTTGCAGGTAGACCCCCGGTCCGGAGTGGCAACGTGTTTGACCGTTCTGGCCGGCGCATCGGGCAAGGAAAAGAAAAAACGGTGAAATCCGCTCAGGGCTGGCCCCGTATGCGCTGCATCGCCGGGCAAATACCGGGTAAATGCCGATTCGAGCGATTCATTTCCCCTGTAAAACCGCTGCAGGAATTCCAGGAAATAAAGCGTATCGGTATATTGAAAGGTCCGGTGTTTGAAATGCTGAAAACGGGCCCTGTCCTCTTCATGATGGTGAAGGACAAATTCGTAGGGCTGCCCTTCCATCAGCCGCAACAGCTCTTCCGCACTTTTCAGAATAACGGGGCGTTGGCCCCAGGCTAGCATGGCCGTCCAGAACCCCATAATCTCGATATCCTGGAGCCGGCTGAACCGGCGGGGGATGCTGATCGGGTCATCCGGAATGAAAGAGGGCCGGTTAAACCTGTCGACGCACTCATCCAGCAGCGTTTTTAAAGCATCTGCCATGTGCCGGGCTTATTCGGAGTGGGACACAGCGGCGCCGGTCTTGTTGGCGGCGGGTTCCATGCGTTTATACATATCCAGATTGGTCAGTTTCCAGCGTTGCAGCAGGTGGTTGAGGGAAACGCGCAGAACGCCGAGCCCGTACCGCATGCTGCGGGTGAAATTGATGGAAGAAGCCTCTTCGAAATACTTGGTCGGACAGGTCACTTCGGCAATATGGAACTTGTTGAAGATGATCTGCGACAGCATTTCGTTGTCAAAGACAAAGTCATCCGAATTGCTGTTGAAATTAATGGTTTCCAACACCTTACGGCTGAATGCCCGGTAGCCGGTATGATATTCCGACAACTTGTAATTGACCAGCAGGTTTTGCACAAATGTCAGGAACCGGTTGGAAACATACTTGTACAGCGGCATGCCGCCGTTCAGGGCGCCCTTGCCCAGTATCCTGGAGCCCAGGACAACGGGGTAGAGGTCTTCGCCGATAATGTTCACCATGGCGGGAATCAGTTTGGGCGTATACTGGTAGTCGGGGTGCAGCATGATGATGATATCCCCGCCCAGTTCGAGGGCTTTATTGTACAGCGATTTCTGGTTGCCGCCGTATCCCTTGTTAACAGGGTGGACAATAACATGCCGGATGCCGATGGACCTGGCCAGGTCCGAAGTGTTGTCCCTGCTGGCATCATCGCATAAAATGACCTCATCCACCAGGTCAAAGGGGATCTCCTGGTAAGTCTTCTCCAGGGTGAGCGCGGCATTGTACGCGGGCAGTACGACAATTACTTTTTTTCCTTTGTACATCGAAAGTTGGGTTGCTTGGGGCAAAGATAGGAAGAAATGGAGGAAGTGAGGAACTGAGGAACTGAGGAAGTGAGGAACTGAGGAATTGAGGAACTGAGGAATTGAAGAGGGCTTGAATCTATTGATAAAATTTTTTGTTTTATTTTTAGAAAAATTTTAAATTTGTGAAAATTTCAACTGGTGGAAGAACGACCGGATCAATACCGCAAGGGGCGCGGCGCGCAGATCAATCCGCCCAACCCTTACCACAACCTTCGCTATGACGAGATCCCCGATCCGGAAAAGGAATTGCGGACTGAATACATTGAGGTTCATCCGAAAAGCATCCTGAATAAAGTCACCAGCCCGGACATTCCAGGGGATTACAGCATGAACCCCTACCAGGGATGCGAGCACGGCTGCGTCTATTGTTATGCCCGGAATACGCACCCGTACTGGGGCTACAGCGCAGGCCTTGATTTTGAACAAAAAGTTTTAATCAAGAAAAATGCGGCTGAGCTCCTGGAAGCCGAGATCCGCAAAAAAGCGTGGAATGCCTCCCCCATCATGCTCGCCGGAAATACCGATATCTACCAGCCGGCTGAACGGCAATACCGGATCACCCGCGCCATTCTGGAAGTCTTGTGGCGGTATAAACACCCCGCCGGACTGATCACCAAGAACAGCCTGGTGCTCCGCGATCTGGATATTCTGGCGCCTATGGCCGAACAACGGCTTGTCCACGTCAGCATCAGCCTGACCACGTTGAACGAAGACCTGCGGCGCATGCTGGAACCGCGCACCTCAAGCGTCGTCCAACGGCTCAAGGCCGTCGAATCCCTATCCAATGCGGGCGTACCGGTCAACGTCATGCTTTCCCCGATTATTCCCGGATTGACCGACCATGAGATCCTGCCCATGGCCAAAGCAGCGGCCGACCACGGCGCCTTGTCCTTCGGGCACTCGGTAGTCCGCCTGAACGGCGATGTCGCCGCCATTTTTGAAGACTGGATCCGCAAGAATATGCCGGACCGGGCCGACCGGGTTCTCAACAGGATCCGGGATTGCCACGGCGGGAACCTCAACGAAAGCCGGTTCGGCAAGCGCATGCGCGGAGAGGGCGAAATCGCAAACGTTATCCACAACCAGGCGAAACTGGCCAAAAAGCAGTACTTTGCGGGAAAGGAATGGCCTGCCTACAACCTGGAGCTCCACGAGCAGGCCAAAAACCCGCAATTGAGGTTATTCTGAATTCAACCTGCTGATATGCCGACCAACCGCCGCGATTTTATCCGCAACACCACTCTTGCCGGCAGCGCACTGGCGCTCGGCTCACAAAACATGCAGACCATGGCGACCGACAAACCCGGTTTTCCAATCCCAGCAGCCTTCAAAGTCATCATTCTGGCCACCAATTGGGGGTTCCAGGGAACGCATGACGAATTTTGCGCCAGTGCAAAAGCCTCCGGTTATGACGGCGTAGAGATCTGGCTGCCCGGTCCCGAGGCGCAACGTCAGGCCTTTTTCGAAGCTACTGCCAAACACGGACTGCAATACGGCTTTCTGGCCGCCGGCAGTTCGCCGCAATACCCGGAACATTTTGCCCAATTCACCAAATCCGTCGAAGCCGCCGCAGCCCACAAACCGTTGTTCATCAACTGCCATTCCGGGCGCGACCATTTCTCATTTGAACAGAACAAGGCCTTCATCGATTTCACGACCGCTCTTACGCATTCGACCGGAGTCCCCATTTACCACGAAACCCACCGGTCGCGCATCCTTTTTGCGGCCCATATCGCCCGGCAGTTCATCGAAAAGATCCCCGATCTGCGCCTTACCCTGGACATCTCCCACTGGTGCAACGTCCACGAGTCCTTGTTGCAGGACCAGGCCGAAACCGTTCAACTGGCGCTGAGCCGCACAGACCATATCCATTCCAGAGTGGGTTTCGAAGAAGGCCCCCAAATCAACGAACCGCGGGCGCCGGAATGGAAAAATGCCCTCGATGCCCACCTGGCCTGGTGGGATAAGGTGGTGGAGACCAAAATACAAACGGGCGGCGCCCTCACCATGACCACCGAATTCGGCCCGCCCAATTATATGCCCGCCCTACCCTATACCCGGCAACCGGTAGCGGATCTATGGGAAGTGAATGCCTGGATGAAGGACCTTTGGCGGGAGCGGTATGGCAGTTGACAGTTGGCAGTCTTCAGTTGGCAGTCTTCAGTTGGCAGTTGGCAGTCTTCAGTTG
>CALMYQ010000162.1 GCA_937873655.1 uncultured Lewinella sp.
TCAGGGTTTGGTCCAAGCCCGGGTTTTTTGATTGCCTGACAGCCCTCTTTGCCTTGGTTTTTAGGTCGGGCTCAAACAGTATTCTGTGCGGCCACTCCATTCCGGCCAATTTTTTAACGGCCCATCTGCTGATGCCGGAACCCTCGCTGGGGTGTTTCTTGTAAATTGATGCCGGATATTCCCGGAGTTTCCTTACAACGGCGATCCCAAAATTCATGGCTGCCTCCACTTTTACATTTTGCATTTCCTCCACTTCCAGATTCTTCAATAAAACAGCCAATCCACCGGCGCTCCGTCTTCATTATCGGTAATGCCGGCATCGTGCATCCGGATTCCGGTACGGCCGCTGATGACGCCCAGGATCAGCACCCGGCCTTTGCCCAGGTTGAGTTCGTGTTCTCCCGGTTCGTAGGTGTACGTGTATACGTTGACCGGGTACAGCCCGTCCAGGCGCAGGGCGTTGGCGATCTTGATATCGGCCTGGCCCCGGTCATTGGCGGTGGCGTTGGTCTCCAGGGTGGGCGGTTGCAGGATGGTGTAACTGTTGGTATTGAAATAGCCGACCACAATTTTCACGGTGTCCTGGTTGGCAAAGCTGAACACGGTGCCCTGTTCCTGCTGTTGCTGATCGCTGAAGCGGAAACCCTGGAGCTTGCTCAATTCAGGGGCGACGTCCACAATTTTGCTGTCATTGTCCGAATAGATCCTTTCGCCGGGCTTCAGGGAAAAACGGCCGCCGAATTTACTACGGACCTCAATTGGAGCGGGTTCGAGCAACGGTGGGGACTGGACTGCAGCATTATCGCCTCCCTTATTGTGCAGCGTCGCGATATTTCTTTTAAAATTCTCGAATTCGTTCTGATAATGGACGAGCAGTTCCGCCCAGGTCTTATTGGCGCCGTCCCGGCCCGAAATCGGGATCCGCCGCTGCTGGGTTTGCATGCTGTTGGCATACAGATAGCTGTCCCGGGTCAGGTCTACCAGGTCCGAATACCAGGACAGGCTTTTTTCCAGATGGTCTTTTGCCTGATCCAGTTCAGCGACATCGCCGCTGTATTTATACGCCAGCACTTTATGGGCGGCGTGCACTTTTTCGTAAAAAAAACGGGCAATGGCCCGATAGCAATACAGGTCGTTCTTCAGGCGGGCGAATTCATCCCGGTTGGCCCGCACGCCGGGCGCGGCCTTTTCGATGGATTCAACCGCTTTTTCGGCGTGCATTTTCACTTCGGCAGCCGTTTGGAGCGGCAACTCGCCGGCGTGTTGTTCTCCGGCGGCTTCCTTGCGGGCAAAATCAACCAGCGTTTCCCCCTCCGGTCCATTGCTGGCGTAAAAATTCTGGTAGACATTCCACTTATCGGGATTGACCAACTGACTCATGAACATGCCCAGCAACAGGGTTTGCCGGTTGCCGTCGGAAATGCCGAACCGGCGCAGCAATTTGGGGGCGATCTCGCCCATCTGCTGGTAGGCCGTTAAAATTTCCGGTCCGTTCTCACCGCAGTTGTAATAATCACCCAACCGGTCCGACCAGTAAAGGTCCTCCCCGGCTTTGTCCTGCCGGCAATTCCAGGCATACCTCGCCCAGGCGGCGTACCAGATCCAGTCGCGGTCCATTTCCAGCAGGCGCGGATCGGTCTTGTCGGCGGTATAAGGCCAGTCCCAATAGGAGGCCTGCGGGTAAAGGTGCAAGCCGTTGGCGCCCTGGAGGTCGTGCATGGCCTGTACGCATTTCCGGATAAAATCGGGAGAGCCGTACCGGAAGGGCTCCAGGTTGGCCAGAATATGCACATTCGCAATATGCACGGAGCCCAGTGAGCTCAAAGCCCGGTGCATTTCCACCCATGAATTTCTCGGCTCGTAGGTGGTGAGCGACTCCCCGTTGTACTTGGCGGTCGTATACAGGTTTTTGTAGGTTTTCAGCGCTTCGTCCATAACCCGTTTGGCGTCAGTGTCATGGGCCCGCAACACGATCGGCGGCTCCTCCCCGATATGCAGGCGCTGCAAGCCGTCCTTGACCCCGGGAAGGATGGTTTGGGTAAACCACGCCACGTCGTCGTCGATGGTGTTCATGGCCTCTCCCAGGCATACCATCAGCCCCACGTGCGGATATTTTTCGATAAAGGCGGCAACGGACTTGCGGGTATAATCCGCAATGACCGGGATGATGGGGCGCGATCGGTCCTGGGTTTCGATCCCCTGGTGTTCGGCAAAGGGTTTGGACACGATGATGTTGTAAAACATCTGGATGACCCATATGCCCCGCTTGTCCGCTTCCCGGGTCAGAAAACCGAAGATCTCTTCATTCCTGGCATAAGTGGCGTCATCCACCTCGACGGCATAAGGGTAGTCCGGGACCCTGACGAGGGAGGCAAAAGGATGGCCGTTCCACAAATACAGGGAATTAAGCCTGTTGTCGACCATCATATCCAGGTATTTGATCCACAGTTCCTTGTCGTAAAACCAGGGGAAATTCTCGGGTGTATAGGGGTATTCATACACCTGTCGACCCGGGAGGTAATCTGTTTTCTGCAAACCGATGCAGGTACCCCTCAGCACCATCTCCGGTTGATCCGCCACCTGCAGGTCCGCGGGCATCTTTTTCCCGGCTTTGATCCGGTCGGCCAGGTCCAGGCAACCGTAAAGAACGCCGCTCTCATCCTGCCCGGCGATAAAGGTCAGCCTGCCCTGCTGTTGAATATTGTAACCTTCCTTATGGGTATTTTTCGCCGGCCCGGTCTGCCGGCTGAAAAGCGCATCGGAATGAAGGCCGATGAAGATCGCATTTCGGGAAGCCGCCGAATCGGGGTCAACAGTAAAACGGACCGCGTACCCCTGTTCCCTTAGCGCCTCCGCCAGGCGGGCCTTGCCGTATTCAATCCGGGGTGAAAGGTCTTCACCCGTGACAATATAAATCGCATTCTGATGACTGCATCCGGATACGAAAATCAGCCATAGGCAGAGTGCCGGAAAAAGCCTGATCCATCTCATTTCAAAAGGTGCGCAGTGAATAAAAAGCTAAACATAGAAACAAAATTTCGGAACGACCTAAAATGAAATCGTTTACATTTTGCATGAATATCAATTATTTGCGATTGTACCCCCAAATGGACCTTTTATTGGAAGTTTTGTCTCTATATTTGGATTCAGGTATCTTTTTTGAGATCGAAAAGAAGCGTCAGCGTGAGGTTTATTGCATATACCAGCTTTCATATACTCCTTGTTTTTTCCGTTTCGGCCGGCTTCTCCGGCTGTCAGGGTACCAGGTCGCAGGGGCCTGTTCTGCCGGACCCAAATCCAGCGCATCAGGAAGCCGGACTGGATTATCAGGGATTCCTGAATCCGCCTGACGCATACAGGTCCCATCCGTTCTACAGCCTGAACGACCGATTGGAGAAAGACGAACTGCGCCGGCAGATCAAGGACTTCAAGCAGGCGGGGTTCGGCGGTTTTTATCTGCACAGCCGGGCCGGGTTGATCACCGAATACCTCGGTGCGGAATGGTGGGAAATGATGGACGCGGCCGTGGATGCAGCCGAGGAAGCGGGGCTCCAGTGCATGTTTTACGATGAGGATAAATGGCCCAGCGGATTTGCCGGCGGACTGATCCCCGGTCTGGGAGAAGATTTCCGGGCAAAATGCCTGGCGCGGCTCGACCTGCAAACCGCGATCCCTGAAGGCGGCAGATTATTAAAAAAGGACAGCCTTTACCAATACATCCAATATACCGCCCAATACGGCTACGATATCTTCAACGGCGCCTGCTACGCAGACCTGTTCAACCCCAATGCGGTCCGGAAATTCATTGAAAGTACGCATCAGCCTTATTTTGAAAAATACAGCCATAAGGTAGCGGACAACGCACTGTTCATCTTCACCGATGAACCCCATATCCACGCCCGTTATTTTGACGCCAGGACCAAACACCACGGGCTGCTGTCCTATTCGCCCTATCTGGAAGAGAAATTCCAGGAACTCTACGGCTATTCGCTTCGCGATCACCTCGGACAGCTTTACGAAGAAAAGGGCAACTGGCGGGAGGTCAGGTGGCATTATTACCTGGCAAAAGCGCTCCTCTTCGAAGAGAGCTATACCCGGCAAATTGCGGATTTTTGCGATCAATACGGCGCCCAATTGACCGGCCATTACCTGGGTGAAGACGATTTAAAGAAAGTCAGGGACCGGATCGGCAACTCGGCCCTGCACTACCGCAGCATGCAGCAACCGGGGATCGATCACCTGGGGCTTTCCATCGCACACCGGCTCTTTACGCCCAAATACATGACCAGTGTCGCCGATCAATACGACAAACCCAGGCGGTTGAGCGAGTTATTCGGCATCAGCGGTCAGAATGTCAATTTCCAGGAACGGAAATGGGTAGCCGGCTGGCACGCGATCCTGGGCGTCAACCATTTCTGCCCGCACCTGACGGCCTACAGCCTCAAGGGGGCCAGAAAAAGGGATTATCCGCCCACTTTCTCCTACCATCAGCCCTACTGGACGTACAACAAGCGGATGGAGGATTATCTCGGCCGCATCAGTTACGCCGCAACCGTCGGGCATTTTGATCCGCAGGCCCTGGTCGTCAGTCCGCTTGAAAGCGAATATGTAAAAGGCGACCGCGAAGGAGAATTCACCAGCGGCATGGTGCAGATCCTGGAGGCCCTGCAAAATAACCATATCGATTTCAACCTGGGCGACGAAGAGGTCATCCTGGAGAAGGCGGCCGTGGCAGACAGTCAATTCGTGATCGGCGCCATGCGGTACCGGTACGTCATCCTGCCGGATATGCTCACCATCCGGCAAAGCACGCTGTCGCTGTTGCTCCGGTTCCATAAAAACGGAGGGGTCCTCTACAGCATGGGGCGGCTGCCTCAATACATCGACGCAAAATCGGACCCGGCGGCCCTGAACGAACTGAAGCAAGCCGTTATCTCCCTCCGGATTGCCGAATTTAAAGCAGCCCCGGAAAAGTACATACCGCCCGGCGTGCGGATCACAGGCCCGCATGCGGATGAGGTCTGGGTACAGCGCCGGAAAATAAAAGAGGCGTCATTTTACCTGCTCTACAACACTTCGGATATCGCTCCGCTAAGCGTCACCCTCCAATTGCCGGCCGGCAGCCAAAACCCGGTACTCTGGGATCCGGCCAAACCCGGCGTCTTCCAATTGCCGGTTGATAAAAACGGAGGAGTTGACATCACCCTGGCGCCCGCCGGATTTTATTGGGTCACCACCGGCAAACTAAGTGAAGGGATCCCCGCCAAACCGCTGCCGCAACCGCCCGGGCTGAAACCGCTGATGACGATTGACGCCCCCTGGCAAGGAAAACGAAATGCCCCGAACACACTGGTACTCGACTTTGCCGAATATTCTACCGACGGCGGCAGGACCTACAGCGCGCCCGAGCCGGTCATCGGCATCTGGAGCCGGTTGAACGATGCGCAATACAACGGCGATCTGCGGCTGAGATTCTCCGCGACGATCAGGCAGGTTCCCGGACATTGCGCTCTGGCCATGGAGCAACCCGGCGCCTTCCGGCAAATTTCCATCAACCATACGCCGGTCCGGTTCAGCGGCGACCGCTACTATATCGATCCGTCGATAAAAACCCGGGATATCAGCGGACTGCTCCGGGAGGGCCGGAATGAAATCGAGCTGCAAATACCGTTCACCGCCTGTGACCCGCTGAATTCCGATCCGGTCAAACGCTACGAAACGGAATTGGAAACCATTTACCTGACCGGCGACTTCGGGGTGTTTTCCGATCAGGTCCAAACCATCGAAAACACCCAGCGGAACTTATCGGAAGACCTGGTCAAAAGGCCGGCTTACGCTTTTGAAAGCTTCTTCATAAACCGGGAAAAGGACCGTTTCGACGGGAACGCCACGCTGTCGGGTTATCCCTTTTACGCGGGCGGTATGGCGTTGAGCAATTCGTTCGAATTTCCATCGCCGGACAGCGGGAAAAGGTATTTTCTGGACCTATCCGCCTGCGAGGCCACCGTTATCGAGGTGATCGTCAACGACCAGCGGGCAGACACCCTTTGCTGGGCGCCATACGTAGTCGACATTACAAAATACCTCAAGAAAGGAACCAACAGGCTTCAGCTGAATCTGGTGAATTCCTTGCGGAATCTGCTGGGCCCGCACCACCACAAAGGCGCGGAACTCATCAAGGTCGGGCCGGACAGCTTTACCGGCGCCGGCGGATTTCCGGACGGCCGCGGAGAACCGGACTGGTATGACCTCAGAAAGAAAAAAACGGACCTGGCGATCTGGACGGACACCTATTACCAGGTACCCTTTGGATTGTTGGGAAAGGCGGTCATTTTGAGCGATTGAACCCGGCGGCCCGGCGAGAGATCATAAAAACCAATAACTAAAATGAATCAATATCTGCTGAAACTTATCCGGCTGTCTCCACTGGTGTTCCTGTTTAGTCTGACGGGCTTTCGGGCAACCGCCCAGGACAAGGCCATTACCGACACGCGGAACAGCCCCTTCGCCAGGTTGCAGGGTGTTGACATCGGGGATGTACATTGGACTACCGGGTTCTGGGCGGACCGGTTTGACGTCTGCGAGCAGTCCATGATCCCGCATATGCTGGGCAATTATATGGACGAGGAGATCAGCCATGCCTTTACCAATTTTGAGATCGCTGCGGGCATGAAGGAGGGGAATTTCAAAGGCCCGGCTTTTCACGACGGGGATTTCTATAAAATGCTGGAGGCCGCCATCATGACCCTGTCCGTTTCGGAAGACCAGGCGTTGCGGGAGCGGATCGACCGGATCATTGAGGTGATCGGCAAATGCCAGCGACCGGACGGCTATATCCATACCAAAGCCCTGATCAACGCCAAAAACCATCCGGATCAAAAACACGACTTTATCGACCGGCTGGATTTTGAGACCTACAATATGGGACACCTGATGACGGCCGCCTGCCTCCACTACCGCATCACCGGTAAGACCAACCTGCTGAACATAGCGATCAAAGCGACGGATTTTTTATACAACTTCTACAAAACCGCATCCGCTGAGCTGGCGCGGAACGCCATTTGCCCGTCGCATTATATGGGCGTGGTGGAAATGTACCGGACTACCGGCGATCCCAAATACCTGGAACTGGCCAAAAGCCTGATCGACATCAGAAGCCAGGTGGAAAACGGCACGGACCACAACCAGGACAGGATCCCGTTCACCCGACAAACCGAAGCGGTCGGCCACGCGGTCAGGGCCAACTACCTTTACGCAGGCGTAGCGGATGTCTATGCCGAAACGGGGGACGATTCCCTTTTTCATGCGCTCGACCTGATCTGGCAGGACCTGGTACAGCACAAGCTCTATATCACAGGGGCCTGCGGTGCCTTGTACGACGGGGTATCCCCCGACGGCACCACCTATAAGCAAGGCGATATCCAGCAGGTGCATCAGGCGTACGGCAGGCCTTATCAATTGCCCAATCTTACGGCGCACAACGAATCCTGCGCCAATATCGGCAACCTGTTGTGGAACTGGCGCATGCTGCAGATCACCGCCGACGAGAAATACGCGGACCTGATGGAACGGGTGATGTACAACAGCCTGCTGGCCGGGGTCAGCCTCGACGGCAAGGGGTACTTCTATACCAACCCGCTTTGCGTCAGCACCACCGACCTGAGCGGCGACCTTCGCTGGTCCAAGGACCGGGAGCCGTATATCAGTTACTGCAACTGCTGCCCGCCGAATACCATCCGGACGATCGCCGAATTGCAGAATTACATTTACAATGTCTCGGCCGGCGGACTTTATGTCAATCTGTACGGCGCCAACGAACTGAATACCGTTTTAAGCAACGGAAAAAAGATCGCGCTTTCACAAAAAACCGATTATCCCTTTGACGGGGAAATCACCATCGAGGTCGCGGAATTCCCGAAGGATTACAGGATGTTCCTGCGGGTCCCGGCCTGGGTTTCGGGCGCTTCACTGTCCGTCAACGGCAAAACGACCGGTAAAAACCTCTCCGGCGGCCGGTATGCGCCCCTGGAAGGCTTGCGCAAAGGCGATGTGGTAAAACTCCACCTGCCGATGAAAGCCAGGCTGATCGAGGCCAATCCGCTGGTGGAAGAGGCCCGAAACCAGGTGGCCGTGCAATACGGACCGGTCGTCTATTGCCTGGAGGGCGTCGACCTCCCGGAGGGCTGCAACCTGTTCGACATCAGCGTGCCCAAGGACATCGACCTGCAGCCCGTAAAAACGACGATCGCCGGCGCCGGACTCGTAGCGCTGGAAGGCGATTTTATCTGGCGAAAGCGAACCGACTGGCAAGGTGCGCTTTACCGGGAAATCGACCCGGAAAATGCGCAAAAGGTCCGGCTGAAGCTGGTTCCCTACTTCGCCTGGGACAATCGCGGCGTATCGGAAATGTCGGTCTGGCTGCCCCTGGATTAAGAAAACAAATGGTATGAAAATAGGCATCCTGGGCCTGGGTGAAGGCCGAAGCACGATCTCGGCTGCCCTGGCCAGCCCTCTGGTCGAACTGAAAACGATCTGCGACATCAACCGGGACCTCTGCCTGCATAGGGCCAGGGAATTTGGATTTGAGCATTTCACCACCGATTACAATGATTTGCTGACCGATCCGGAGATCGACCTCATCGCCATTTATACGCCGGATTTCCTGCATGCCGAACACGTAAAGCAGGCGCTGATGCACGGCAAGCACGTGATCTGCACCAAACCGTTCATCGATGACCTGAAGTACGCAAAAGACCTGATCGATGCCCAGCAAAAAAGCGGCAAACACGTATTTGTCGGGCAAAGCAGCCGGTTCTTTGAACCCATGAAACGGCAGCGATCCGATTACGAACAGGGCCTGATCGGGGAGCTGATCACCGTGGAATCGCACTACAATGCCGACCACCGCTGGTTTCTGGGCAAAGGCTGGTCGTTGGATAAACGGTTCAAATGGCTGTACGGCGGGTTGAGCCATCCGGTCGACTTTATTCGCTGGTATCTGCCCAATGTGGAAGAAGTGATGGGTTACGGCATGCTCAGCCCCAACGGCCGGGCCGGCGGGTTGAAAAACCACGATACGATGCATTTCATCTTCAAAGCCGAAGACGGCCGTTCGGCCAGGGTCAGCGGGACCTATTCCTCACCGGTGCAGCCGGGCGTCCGGGACAGTGAGATGAGCTGCATTCTGCGGGGCGCCGAAGGCTGCAGCCAGGGTGATTACCCTTTGTTGCGCTATGCGATCACCGATCGCACGGGTGAAGAAAAAATGATCACTTTCACCGCCAGGGAAAACCACTATTTCCGGTTTGAGGGGCATAGCCACCATGCCGGGGAGTACCAGAATTACCTGGAATACTTTGTTGCCTGCATTCAAAACGGGGAGATCGCCTATCCGGACCTGAAGGAGGGTATCGGCACCATTGCCCTGCTGAAGGCCATGGAGAGGTCCCTGGAAACGGGCAAGCCGGTACGGATCAGGGAGATTTTGAATGAATATGATCTGTAAATATGGAAAACATTTACGAACAGCTGCGACCGCTGGATTTTGCCGTTGTCGGCCTTTATCTCCTGGTCTTGATCGGGATCGGATACTGGGTGAGTTTTGGCAAAAAAAGAGCCGAAAATGAGAACCTGTTCCTGGCCGGCCATTCGCTGGGTTGGGGCAGCATCGGGCTGACCATGTGGGGTACCAACGTCGGGCCGTCCATGCTGATCGCTTCGGCCAGCATCGGCTATACCACCGGGATCGTTGCGGGCAATTTTGCGTGGTACGCCTTTGTCTTCATCTTTTTGCTGGCTGTGGTTTTTGCGCCGCGTTACCTGGACGCCAAAGTGATGACCCTGCCCGAATTCATGGGGAAACGCTTTGGTCCGTCAACCCGGACGATCCTGGCCTGGTACACGCTGGCCACCGTCCTGATCTCCTGGCTGGCCCTCACGCTTTTTGCCGGCGGGATACTGGTCAAACAGATCCTCAATCTGCCGATGTGGTTGTCGGTGATCGTCCTGGTGCTAATCTCGGCATTTTTCACCATTGCGGGGGGCTTGAAGGCTGTGGCCTACACCAACGTCTTTCAAATGTCGCTGCTGATCGCGGTATCGCTCATTTTAACCATAGCGGGCGTAAACAAAGCCGGCGGATTGACCGCTATTTACCAGCATACGCCTTCTGATTTCTGGAACCTGCTGCGGCCGATGGACGACCCCAATTACCCGTGGCTGGCCATTGTGCTGGGATATCCTGTGATGGGCGTCTGGTTCTGGTGTACCGATCAATCCATGGTACAATCCGTGTTGGGGGCCAAAAATTTGCGGCAGGGTCAGTTGGGCGCCAATTTTACGGGCTGGCTGAAGATCCTCGACGTTTCGCTGTTCATCATTCCCGGCATAGTTTGTTTCCTGTTGTTCCCCGACCTGAAAAATCCGGATGAGGCCTACATGACGCTGGTGACCGGCCTGTTCCCGACGGGCATGATCGGCCTGGTCATGGCGGTGTTGATTGCCGCCCTGATCAGCACCATCGATTCGGCCTTGAACTCCCTGAGCACGGTTTTCACCATGGATATTTACGTGAAAAAATACCGCCCCGAAGCGACCCAGCGGCAGATCGTTTCCATCGGCCGCCTGGTGACCTTCGGCGGGGCCCTGCTGGCCATTTTGCTGACCCTGGCCATCGACAGCATCAAGGGGTTGAACCTGTTCGACGTTTTTCAGGCGGTACTGGGCTTTATCGCCCCGCCTATGTCGGTGGTATTCCTCTTCGGGGTGTTGTGGAAGCGGACGACCACCCGGGCAGCCAATTTCGCCCTTTCCTTCGGCACCGTTCTGAGCCTCGGGACCGGCATTTTTTACCTGTGGATCTTCCCCAAGGAACAATACGATTTCTGGCCGCATTTTCTGCTGCTGTCCTTTATCATTTTTGTGGTCCTGGCCGTGTTGACCTGGCTGGTCGTTGTGCTGGACAAGAACGCGCCGACCCGCGAAAACGCCCTGACCTTTGACCATTTACCCAGGCCCGACCGAATCGTCCGGATCATGTGGACGGCCCTGATCGCAGTGATGATCGGGTTGTATGTTTTTTTTAACGGACATTGAAGAGGTGGTGATTTTTGAATCAATCGAACAATTGAATCGATTTTTGGAATGATCCGAATGAATCGATTATGCTGACCAACCGACGGATGCTCAAATTCGAATCAATCGAACAATCGAATCAATCGAACAATCGGACAATTGAACAATTGAATCGATTTTTGGAATGATCCGAATGAATCGATTTTGCTGACCAACCGACGGACGCTCAAATTCGGATCAATCGAATCAATCGAACAATTGAATCGATTCAAAAGGTGAATAATAGCCTTTCATTTGTGAGTTATTGGCGGCTGACAGCCGGGCTGAGGCTATAATTTTGCAATTCAATTAAACTTACATGTCATGACAATTGCAATACGCCGGGTTTCAAGAGTGATCATGTGTTTCTTGCTGATCGCCGCGGGTTTCCGGGCCGAACTTTTCAGTCAGGATTTCACGCCGGATATCATTGTGGCGCTGGACGGTTCCGGCGATTTCACCAGGATACAGGATGCGATCGATGCGGTGCCCGACAACAGTGCGACCCCGACCATCATTTTCATCAAGCGGGGGTTGTACAACTCGGAAAAACTGATTGTGCGGACCAATAAAAAGAAAGTGGTATTTGTCGGGGAAAGCCGCGATGAGACCATCATCAGCTACCACCTGTATGTATGTTCCAACGGCTACGCGGGGCGCTGTCCGGCGGAAGACGCCCAATTGTGGACGACCGACAACCTCACTTCCGCCGCGACGCTGACCATCCTGGGGGATGATTTCCGGGCTGAAAACCTGACCGTTCAGAATACGGCCGGTCCGGTCGGGCAGGCCCAGGCGCTAACTGTCCGTTCCGACCGGGTCATTTTCCGGAATTGCAACATCACCGGCTACCAGGATACCATTTACTTCTGGAGCAACGGCAAGCGCTCCTATTTTGAAAATTGCCTGGTCGTCGGGCGCACAGACTATATCTACGGCGGCGGGACCGTCTTTTTCCAGGCCTGCGAGATCCGCAGCTGGGGCGGCGGCTGGATCACTGCGCCGTCCACTCCCCTGTCGGCCAACTACGGGTTCGTCTTCAACGAATGCGACGTGACCTATGCCTGGAACAGCCCCAGGAACGGCGACGACGGCGCCCTCGTGGCCCTGGGGCGCCCGTGGAACGACTATCCCAAAGTAGCCTGGCTCTATTGCAACATGACCGAAAAGATCCACCCGCTGGGCTGGCCGACGACCTGGGATATGTCTTATGCCGCCACCAGCCCTGATCTTCATTTGTACGAATACCACAATACCGGCCCGGGCGCCGATATGAGCGGGCGCGCCGATTGGGTGGGCATCCGGGCCCTGACCGATGAGGAAGCAGCCGGTTATACGGTGACAGGGGTCCTGGCGGGTAACGATAACTGGGACCCTACAGCTATAGCCCCCCTGGTGACGACCTACCGGTGGACCGGCGCCGCCCCCCTCCCCTACTGGATGCTGCCCGGCAATTGGGAACCCCAGGAAGTGCCTGACACCTTTCAGTCCGCTTATGCAGAAGGGCCGTACAGCGTCGTTGCCGACGGCGGCCATTTTGCAGCCGACCTCTCCCTGTCTGACGGCGCCACACTGGAGATTGCGGATTCCAGCGAAGTTACTTATTTATCCATGGAAGACGCGGCCATCCGGAGTCAGACCGATGTCAGCCTGAAAGGGCGGATCCGCGTCAAGGACACCCTCAATTTTGAAATCATTTCCGATACCCTTGAGCTGGATGCCCAACTCACCGGCAGGGGAAACATCCGGAAAAACGGCGATGGGAACCTGAAACTCCGGGAAGGCAACCCGGAATTTGCCGGCTACTGGAAAATTTCAGCCGGTAACCTGTCCGCCGCAGCAGCCGCAGCCCTGGGAAAAGCGCAATCGGTAACGATCGATAACCTCGCCATGCTCACCATTGACTCCAGTGCCGCCTATTTTTTCCAAACGCCTCTGCATATCCAGGACGGCGGCCGGATCGCGCTGAACGCTGACATTGTTTTACAAGAATTTTATCTGAACGGCGTCATACAACCCTCCGGCATTTATACCGCAGCTACAAACCCCGGAGTCATCAGCGGCGCAGGGGCTATACAGGTAGATTGGTCCGGTAATTTTACGTTTGTAGGCGGGGCCAATGGGAACTGGGATAACCCGGCCCACTTCCTGCCTGCCTTCCTGCCGGAAGCGGGAGATACCGTTTACACGGCCATTGAAATGGAAACCACCCCTTTTATCTTTCCGGCGGATATCATCGTACAACCAAGCGGGCGCATTCGCTTGCGCGGGGTGCACAGCGCTACAGGAACGATCTACATGGAACCAGGATCCAGCCTGAGCTACGCCACCTCCGGCCAGGGATTCACCCTGGATGCGCCCATTGTTGTGTTGGGCAATGTCAGTTTCCTTATGAACAGCGCCGCAACGCCTGATCATGCCATGCGACTCGGCGGGAATATCAGCGGTGAATCCATTATCACCGCGCTAAATACCCGTACCGATACGGAAAATACAGGAACCGTTGTACTGTCAGGGGATAATCAGGGTTTTACCGGTACCTGGAAACTCCTCCAAGCCGGCGGTAATCCCAATAGCATTACGGCATTTGAAGGGACAAGCGCTAACGCTTTCGGGCAGGGCCTGATCCAGGTGGGCGCCAACAACCGGGTCGTCCTGAGCCATGAAAACTGTGTCGGCGAAGCATTGAATGTTACCCTTTTGGAGAACGGAAGAATTCAATTGAATACCCTCGTTCGGGTAAAACAGGCCGTGATCAATGCTTTCGGACTGCCGGCGGGGATTTATAATGCCACTACCCATCCACAGTTCTTTGTTGGGGGTGGTGAGCTGATGGTAGACATCGGGACCGCCGCGGGAGAGGCCTCCGAACCGGCGAAGGTCTACGCCGCCGGACGGCAATTGCACCTGGACGGCGTCCGGACAAAAGCCTCCGTTTATGACACCTTCGGGCGGGCGCTTATCCGGGATTCAACCGAACGGATCATTTCCCTGGAAGGCTTTTTGCCGGGCCTGTACCTGGTACATTACGCTGTGGACGGGCAGACCGGAATCCTGAAAATCGCGGTGCCGTAATGACAAGTGCCGGACCATACTACTGGACAAAATGGGCAGAGTGGGGGACTTAGAGAGTGGGAGAGAGGGTGAAAAGCATTGCCTTCACCCTCTCTCCCACTCCCTCTCTCTCCCCGTCTTTGCCTTTTTGCAAAAATGTCCAATAGTGTGGTGCCAGACACCTCGGAAGTGTCCGACCCATGAAAAAGATCCCGTAGGGATTGAATCTCGGTAGACGAATGGGTTAAACGGCGTTCAGCATGCCGTAGGTATGCAATGTGAAATTACGGGTCAGATGCTTCGGATGTGTCCGACACGTAAAATTAATAACCATGAAGTCAAGCATAACAATTACCCTTTTTGCAGTCCTGTTCCTCGCAGTAGTCGCTCAGGCCCAGGAACCGGCTGAAACAACAAGAGTTTACCTCTCCGGCAAAAGCCCTGATGACGGCGTTGAGTGGGATTTTTTCTGCACGGCCGGCCGGAAAAGCGGTGAATGGACCCGGATCCGGGTGCCGTCGTGCTGGGAGCAGGAAGGGTTCGGCGAATATAACTACGGGGTCAATTTCTACGGTAAAAAGACCGACCCCGGGATCCCGACCGAACAGGGGTTGTACAAATACGAATTCGGGATTCCGGCAAGCTGGCGCGGGAGAACCGTCCAGCTGGTTTTCGAAGGCGTGATGACGGATACTCGCGTGCTCGTGAACTACCAGAAAGCCGGGAGCCTGCACCAGGGCGGTTTCTATACCTTCGGCTACAATATTTCCAACCTGGTGAAATACGGGGAAAAGAACCTGCTGGAGGTGACCGTCAGCAAAGAGTCGGAGGACGCCAGCGTGAACCTGGCCGAACGGCGCGCCGACTACTGGAATTTCGGCGGCATTTTCCGGCCGGTCTATCTGGAGTTGAAACCGGCGCAGTACATCGACCGCGTGGCCACGGATGCCCGGGCCGACGGCAGTTTTCTGGCCGAGGTCTTCCTCGGGTATGCGCCGGGCAACGGCTACAAGGTATCGGCCCGCATTTTTGACCGGAACGGGAACCCCGTAAGCGAACCGGTCGAAAAGGAGATCCCGCCGGGCAGCGACAAGGCCGTGTTGAATGCCAGGGTCGAAAATCCCGCTTTGTGGACCGCCGAAACGCCTAACCTGTACGAGGTGAAAATCTCACTGAAAAAAGGAGACCAAACCGTACACAACGTATCGGACCGGGTCGGCTTCCGCACGTTTGAGATCCGGGAAAAAGACGGTTTTTACCTGAACGGCCGCCGCATCTTGCTGAAAGGCGTGAACCGCCACAGTTTCCGGCCGGAGACGGGGCGCACCCTCAGTAAGGAACAGAATTATGAAGATGTCCGGCTGATCAGGGAAATGAACATGAATACCGTGCGCATGTCGCACTACCCGCCCAACCCGGAATTCCTGGCAGCTTGCGACGAGCTGGGCCTGTACGTGCTGGATGAACTGGGCGGCTGGCACGGGAAATACGATACCGGCGTGGGCAAAAACCTGGTGAAAGAGCTGGTGGTACGCGATGTCAATCACCCGTGCATCCTGTTTTGGGACAACGGCAACGAAGGCGGCTGGAATACCGAACTGGACGGCGAATTTGCGGATTGGGACCCGCGAAACCGGCCGGTGCTCCACCCGCAGCAGGACCTGAACGGGGTGGAAACCATGCACTACCGATCGTACGGAGAAACCCAGGAATACCTGCGCGGCAACGACCTGTTCTTCCCCACGGAAATGCTGCACGGCCTGTACGACGGCGGCCACGGCGGCGGTTTGTACGATTACTGGGAAATGATGCGCAATCACCCCCTGTGCGGCGGCGGATTGCTTTGGGTACTGGCGGATGAAGGCGTGGTGCGAACCGACCAGGGCGGCCGCATCGACAACGACGGCAACCACGGGGCGGACGGGCTGGTCGGACCGCACCATGAGAAAGAAGGCAGTTTCTTTACCGTTAAGGAAGTCTGGTCGCCGGTGATGGTCATGGACCGGCATATCGGCAAGGACTTCACCGGCGGGTTCACGGTGGAGAACCGCTACGATTTTACCAACCTGAATGCGTGCACTTTCGAGTGGCAGGTATGCCGGTTCGGCCCGGACGGCGAAAAAAGGATCCTGAAAGCAGGGAAACAGGCCGGCCCCGACCTCGATCCGCACGAAACCGGAGTATTGAAGATCGCGCTGCCCGACCTGAAGGAAGCGGAAGCGCTCTATCTGAAAGCCATGCACAACGGCAAGGAGCTTTGGACCTGGTCGTGGAATCTGTTTGAAAAGGCCGATCTTGCCGCCCCGAAAACGGGGTCGGTCAAACTTGTGGCGGAAGCAGGGATGACGACCGTGGAGGTGGGCGATCAAAAACTGCATTTCAGCCGGAAAACCGGTGAATTGACGGGCATAACCGAGGGAAAGAAAAAGCTGAGTTTCGGCAACGGCCCCCGCTTTGTGGCTTTCCGCCGCGCCGACCGCAGCGTTGACGGCTGGGTAGCCGAGAACCTGCCCAAGGGCGTTGACAGGACCTACAACGACGTTTCCGGCGAATCGAAGCTGACCGGGTTCCACGCCGCAATGGAGGGGGACAAGGCCGTCATCACGGCTGAATATTCCGGTCCGTTGAAGGAGGTCCGGTGGGAGATCGCCTCAGGAGAAGACATCAAAATGGAATACGAATACCGCTACGACGGCGTGGTTGAATTGATGGGCATCCGGTTCGACTACCCGGAAGAGCTGGTCAGGTCCAAAAAATGGCTCGGAGAAGGGCCGTACCGCGTATGGCAAAACCGCACGCAAGGCACCCGGCTGGACGTCTGGGAGAACGACTACAACGACCCGGTTCCCGGCGAAACGTTCGAGTACCCGGAATTCAAAGGCTATTTCGGCCACTGGCATTGGGCGGAACTGACCACCGCCGAAGGCCGGATCAGGATGGCCACCGAGGGATACGATAGTTACCTGGGCATCTACACCCCGCGCGACGGCCGGGACGCCCTGCTGTACACCTTCCCGGAGTCGGGCATATCGGTATTGGATGTCATCCCCGCCGTCAGGAACAAGGTCAATACCACAGACCTGATCGGGCCTTCTTCGAAGCCGCAGTATGTTTCGGGGGTGAAGCGGGGGGTGGTGCGGTTTGGGTTTGGGTTTTGAGGGGGATTTTAGCCCGGGTATAAGGTGTCGGACGCTTCAGAAGCGTCCGACACCTGCCTGAGGCAATAAGACCTGTCCAGGCTTTTTACCTATTTTTTGCTTCCAGCCTCGGTTCTAACACCTGTTCAATCCCCCATTTGCTCAGTTTCCGGAAAAGCGGCCGTAAGCTTTCACCTTTTGCGGTCAAGGTATAAATGACCTACGGCGGCACTTCGGCAAAAACTTCACGATCCACCAAACCTTCAGCTTCTAATTCCCGAAGTTGCGTTGTCATCATCCGCTTACTGCACCCGGGCATCATTCGTTGTAATTGTCCGAACCGGTTAACTGATCTCTACCCCATTTTTCCAAATCCTCTTTTCATTCTTTATGTCTTCGATTTTTAAAAATGGTTTACCGGTTACCAGAAGAAAACTTGCTTCACCGTTGGTTTGCAACCGGGCAAAACCCTGTAAATTAAACTTCTCATAAATATTGACTGTTGCACATTTCAGTATTTCGATTTCAGACAATCCGCATTCCTTCAGAAACAATAATTCTTTGAAATATTGGGAGCTGTAATCCATTCCGAAATTCGGAGAATCCGTTCCCGCAAGGAGGCAGATCCCCTGTTCGTGAAGTTTCCGGACTTCATGCTTTAAGGCTTCAAAGCTCAGATAATTTTCTTCGAGCCCGGTCTCCTCAGCCTGTTTGATTACTTTCTCAATCACTGAAATGGTAGGGATTATAAAGATATTTTTCTCCCTCATTAATTTTAAATCTTGTTCCTTTGAAACCGACCCTTTCCGGTACCAAATATGCGCCAAACCATCTGCGTTTTGTTTGGCAACATCTATAGCGTCCTGCAAATCAGAAACATGGACTATGGTTAGTTTATGCTGATGGTGCGCTTCAGCAATAAGTTCCCTGAGCTGAGGCGCAGCTAATCTTGACATGGAATATTCCTGGGTTATTTTGATATAATCGGCGTTTTGGGCTACTCTGTCCATCACAAATTGCCGGGGCGAAACCGTATCGTTGATGGTAGGAATATTGACGCCGAATTGAGTACCGTGACCTCCCGGCGGGGTGGCGCCGACATTTGAAGAAAAGAATCTGGAATAGGCAAGGGAATCGTTATACGCTCTCAAACTATTGGCCCGTGCGTCGGTGCTGAACATATCCAGCATGCCGAAAATACCCACCTTCAAGGATTCTTTTAAATTGTCGGAATTCCTGACGTGTACATGGGCATTGACCAGGGGAGGCAATATGGTCTTGCCTTTCCCGTCAATGACCGTCGCGTTTCGCCTTCTTTTCTTCTTTCCTGAAATGTATTCTATTCCTGCGGCCGAAAAAGCAAAATCAACATTTTTTAAAACTTGTTCTCCGTCAAAAACATCCACATTCTTGACAATGGTAAGGTGTTTGTGTGAGCAGGATGAAAAAATGAATGCTAAAGAAAACAGGCAAATTGAGATTTTCATGTTTTTTTTATTGACTGTTATGATTCGCCGAAATTAACCCAAAAACCATACCACCGGACATTTTTGCAAAAGAGGCAAAGACAGGTAGGGGTAACCCACAGGACAACGACAACTGCAAAGGCATATCGCTTCACCCTCTCACCCTCTCACCCTCTCTCGCTGTACAAACTTAAGCAACAACCTCCCGTTACCGCCTGATTTTCCCCCTATATCTTTGAAATGTACACGCGTTTGTTTTATTTGCCGCCCAAACCAACATCTGCTCCGCAAAGCCATGAAAGCCATTACCTTACTCAGCCTTTTAGCCGTCCTGACCGGAATCGCCGCTCCCAAAAAAGAGTATGCCGTCATTCGTACGTCCGTGGATTATAGGGAAAATCCCACGGGCGTTGACCTGCAGTCGTTTTTCTTCGGCTGGAAATTGCAATCCGCCCGGCGCAATGTCAAACAATCGGCCTACCGGATCCTCCTTTCGGCAAGCGCGGATTTTTCAAAAGAGCACCTGATCTGGGACAGCGGCAAATCGGCCCGGGAAGAAAGCATCCTGGTCCCCTACGGCGGCAAAAGACTCGAACCCGGCAAAACCTATTTCTGGAAGGTGAGGTCGTGGTCAAATAAAGGGAAAAACTCCGGTTGGAGCCCGGTCAGTCAATTCACCACCGGCTTGTTTGAAACGGCGGACTGGAAAGGAGCCCAATGGATCGCCTACGATAAAATGCCGCCCGAAAACCGCCTGGTGCCGGGCATCCACCTCCCCGGGAAAGCCTACCGGGGCAAGGACCTGGGATTCCACAAACTGCCCATTTTCCGGAAGGAATTTGCCGGCGGCCAGAAATTGAAAAAGGCCCTCGCGTTTGTCACCGGCCTGGGGCATTATACCCTGTACCTCAACGGCAAAAAGATCGGCAACAGCGAGTTGGCGCCGGGCTGGACCCACTACGACGCGGAAGCCCTGTACAACACCTACGATTGTACGGACGCCGTAAAAGAAGGCAAAAACGCGCTGGCCATGATGCTGGGCAACGGTTTCCTGGTGGTCCCCAACAGCGGCTACCGGAAAGTCATGACGGGCTACGCCAACCCCATGCTCAAATGCCGGCTCACCTTGATATACGAGGACGGCCGGGAAGAAAATATCGTTTCGGACACGAGTTGGAAAACCACGCCCGGCCCCATCACCTACTCCAGCATCTACAGCGGCGAGCATTTCGACGCCCGGCTGGAACCCGACCACTGGATGGAAGCGGGGTTAGACGACGACGGCTGGGATCAGGCCATCGAAGTGGAGCCGGTCTGCCGCAGCCTGAAGCCGGAACGGGATTACCCGGTGGAGATCATGGAAGAGCTGACCCAAAAAGAAATCCATCAAAACCGGGAAGCCGGACATTCCTGGATTTACGACTTCGGCCAGAATGCCTCGGGCATGTTTCGCATCACCGTCCAGGGGAACCGGGGTGATACCGTCCGGATAACGCCCGGTGAATTGATCTTCGACAGCTATGCCGTCAACCAGAAGGCGACGGGGCGGACCCACGATTATATCTACGTATTGAAAGGCGGCGGACCGGAGACCTGGCAACCCCGATTCACCTATTACGGGTTTCGCTATATCCAGGTTGACGGGGCGGTCCCGGCCGGAAAGGAGAATCCCGCCAGCCTGCCGGTGGTACACGACCTGAAGATGCTCCATATCCGGAATTCCATGCCGGAAACCGGGCAGTTTGAAACGTCCGACCAGCTCTTCAACCGGGTTAATTCACTCATCAAATGGGCCATCAAAAGCAACATGCAGAGCGTAATGACGGATTGCCCGCACCGCGAAAAACTGGGGTGGCTGGAGCAAACCTACCTGATGGGCGGCAGCATTCACTACAACTACGATGTGTACGGACTGTATAAAAAACTGGTCGACGACATGAGGACGGCGCAAACGGCCGACGGGCTGGTGCCGGCCATTGTGCCCGAATACGTGCGCTTCGGCGGCGATTTCACGGATTCTCCGGAATGGGGAAGCGCTGCCGTGATCGTGCCCTGGCTGATCTACAAATGGTACGGCGACCTGTCGGCAATCGAAGAGGCCTGGCCGATGATGGAAGCCTATGTCTCCTACCTGCAAAGCAAGTCCGACCGCCAGATTGTTTCCCACGGTCTCGGCGACTGGTACGACCTGGGGCCCGAACGCCCCGGATACGCGCAACTGACGCCCAAAGCCCTGACCGCCACGGCCATTTATTTTTACGACGTCCGGCTGTTGAGCGAAATGGCCGCACTGCTGGGTAAGGAAGCCGACCGGCAAAAATACGCGGCCTGGATGAAGGAGATCAAGTACGCCTTTAACCGGGAATTCTTCAACCCGGAAACGAAGGTCTATTCCACCGGAAGCCAGACGGCCATTGCCATGCCGCTGGTGGTGGGCCTGGTAGAAGAACAGGACCGGGAGGCTGTGATCAGGACGCTGATCGCCTCCATTCAGCAATCCGGTTACGCGCTGACCGCCGGCGATATCGGGTTCCACTTCCTGGTAAAAGCCCTGCAGGATTCCGGAAACGGGGAAGTCATCTTCAAAATGAACGCCCGGGATGATGTTCCGGGATACGGGTATCAATTGAAAAAGGGCGCCACGGCCCTGACCGAATCCTGGCAGGCCCTGGAGGAAGTATCGAACAACCACCTGATGCTCGGCCACCTCATGGAATGGTTCTACAACGGCCTTGCCGGCATTGACCAGTCTGCGGCCTCCTCAGCCTACAAGGAGATCACCATAGAACCGCAAATGGTCGGCGCGATCGGTCACGCGGAAGCCGGTTTTGAAACGCCGTATGGCACGGTGCGTTCTTCCTGGACCAGGACGCCGGATCAAATTTACCTGGAGGTAACGGTCCCGGTGAATACCACCGCCCGGATCCGGTTGCCCGGCGCCGATATTCAACAGATGACCGAAGGCGGGAAATCCCTGATCTCGACGGGTTTGTCCTACAGCGTCAACTCCGGCGGCCGGATGACGGAGGTCGTGGTGGGTTCCGGGGAATATGGGTTTGGGATAAAAATTTGACGGGTGTGGCTCAAACAGTATTCTGTGCGGCCATTACATTCCGGCCAATTTTTTAACGGCCCATCTGCTGATGCCGGAACCCTCGCTGGGGGCGTT
>CALMYQ010000163.1 GCA_937873655.1 uncultured Lewinella sp.
CCGCTTCCGCAAAAAACTGAAGCAGGCCGGCGTGGATTTTATTTCCGAAAACAACCTGCACAACTGGCTTCACAGCGCAGCCCACAACTTGTTGCCCCTGTATTATTTATTGCACGAAGACCTGCTCAGGCAGCACTACAACCAGGCGGATGAAACCCGCATTCCGGTATTGAGCAAGAATAAACCGGGAGCGACCCACCAGGGGTACTTCTGGGTGTTGAACAACCCCAAACTCAGGGCGGTACTCTTCCAATACGACCCGAGCCGGAGTACAAAAGCGGGCCGTAGCTTGCTGGAAGGCTTCACGGGAATCCTGCAGAGCGACGGTTATAGCGTATATGAAGCGGTGGAAAGCAAACAGGCCATACAATTAATCCATTGCATGGCCCACGCCCGGCGCAAATTTGCAGAAGCTCAGAATACGGACCCTCCCCGGGCCGGTTATTTTCTGGAACAGGTCCAAAAACTGTATTTGATTGAACGACAGGCCCGCCAACAACACCTGGACGACCAGCAGCGACTCCTTTTGCGACAGCAAGAGGCCATCCCCATATTGGAACAGTTGGGCCGATGGCTGGAAGAACAATATACCACTTCCGGCGTTTTACCCCAAAGTCCGATCGGCAAGGCACTGGCCTACACCCTGCGCCGCTGGAAAGGCCTGTGCGCCTACGCCCATAACGGAGCCTTGGAAATCGACAATAACCTGGTAGAAAACACCATCCGGCCTGTGGCCCTGGGCCGCAAAAACTACTTGTTTGCCGGTTCGGATGACGCCGCCCGAAACCTGGCCTGCCTTTACTCCATTGTCGGAACCTGCGACCTGCACGGACTCAACGCTCAGCGATACCTCACCTGGTTGCTGTGCCAGGTAGCTCAAAACAAGGTCACCCCCGATGCCGTCAACTGGCTCCCTCACCGGCTCGACCAACATCTTCTCAATACTTTTAGGGATTAGGAAAGGTGGGGTGAGGTGGGCGGATACTGATAGCTTACTTTCTATACCTGGGCAAGTTTTGGATACCTAGCTTTGATAGCGTTCTGATCTTGTTCGGTATTGGGATTGTGGTGGATAGTTTTTTGACCTTGTATTTTGTAAAGAGGGTGCTAAATAGCGTAAGAAGGTAGACTCTTTGACAAAATGAGGAGAAAGGGAAACTAATAAAATGAGCGAGAAGGTGAATCAGAGCAAATTCGTAATCCGGTGTTGTTATAAAATTTTACAGTGAAAGGAACTAATTTATTAGAACTGCTGTATATATGTAGCTGACTTTTGCTATTGGAATTCGGTAAGTATTCAATCTGAAAATTTAACGAAGTGGAAAGTATAATTACTTTTCTTTAGGTCAGCTAATTACATAAACTTAAATCCGGATTTAAGTGAAAAAAGAAATAAATTTCATCTTATTGTTAAGCTGCGGTATGCTTGTATTTTCCTGCAAGCAAAAATTTATTTGCCCCCTTAAGGAAATTGAATGGGATTATAAAAAATCTAATGCATCAAGTGAGGAACGTTTGAAGTTTGATGCGGACATTAACGCAAAGCTTAAAGCCTATTTTAAGAAAATAGGAGAAGGAGAAATAAATGCTAAAATATCTCCTGCAATTGATGAATTAGCCCATCAATATACATTCGGAGAAATAAAATATGATGATCATTATGTTGAAAACTACAATGCTTTGGTAAATGATATTTGTACAAAACTTCAAATTATTAAATCCAAATCATTAAGTAATGACCAGTTAGATGAATTGGAAAAGGATCTAGTGTCAAAATTAAAGAATTTTTATGAAACTACTCGGAACTACACGCCAAATGCTCCTTCTGTCGTTCCTGATGTAGAATACTGTAGTACTGTAAAACGACAAGTCGATTCTTTAATACATAAGTTGTCTAAAAAGGAACAAATCACAAGAGATACAGATTTATTAATAAATATCATGTTTTGGAGGGATAGATTACAGGGGATTTCCAAGTATGATTGTTCCTTTATAGTGGAAGACAAAATTGAAATTAGCAAGAGCATTTCTAAAGCTAAAGAATTTGAATGATATTTATTACCAAAGCGAAACCAATATTGTTTTTAATCATAAACCTTTGATGTATGAATAAACGAAATTTTTATTTTCTATTAGTGATCAGTTCAATTTATTCACACATGGCCTTTACACAAGAAAGTACTGAATTTATTGACTTGGTCAACGCCAGGATACAGAACCTGAAAAAGGACCTGAATTCAGAAAAAACAAAAACGGAAAAACTTCAACGCCGGATTGATACTTATATGGAGGATGCTAATAAAAAAGATAAAATCCTGGCGCGTAACTTTCAAAAGCTTGTCGAAACGGAGACTGAACTCAATAAAAAAGATGGAGAAATCCTCAGGCTGTCGAATGACCTTAAGATCTTGTCCGAGCAAGACAGTACCATAAAAAGAAAGTTAAACGATCTTGATAGTACAAAATTATTACTCGATGAGCAAGTTAGGCTTAATCAGGACTATATATCCTCTTTGACTGAAGATCTTGAAGCCCAAAATAAACAAACGATATTGGAAAAAGCTAGGGCAGATAAACTTTTGAAGACCCTACAAAATTATGATCGAAATAAAGGAGGAACCCTTGAAGATCTTTTATATTTCTTGGAAACAGGAGGCAAAAATAATGCCGGATTTACTTTTCACCTGATTGGAGGTACTACCTTTGATGTGGATAAAAAACTATTCATCGGCTTGGGTCTGGGCTTCAATGATAACCATACCATTAAACTTTCTACCATTCCTGTATATGTTTCTTTCAGGGCTATTCTGAATAATAGCTCTTTTGAATTTCCAAGAAACAATATGGGTGAACGTATCCCTAAAAAACATACTTTTTTTGGTATTGGGGATGTAGGTTATTCCAATCCTTTGAAGAATAATCTTTCAACCTACAATGCGAGCGATTTGTACTTCAATATTGGGATAGGCTATCAGAATAGCTCTAACCCTAAAGTAAGGTTAAGTACCAGCTTGGCTTACAATTATGAAAGGTTTAAACAAAAACAAGACAAAGAAACAGTTGCAGTTTTTGTTTTAGACGGCCTTGAGTTTAATATTGGATTTTATATAGACCTTTGACAAGAATATATATTTAGAATGTTGATATCCCTGGTGAAATGATTCCATCCAAATCGCAATTTGGCTCTTGTAAAGCAGAATGGATTCATCATCACGAAATGGGTGGAATTCAAGTCTAAAATAAAAACTGTTTTAAGATTCTACCTTGGCGGGGTGGGGGGGCTCTCCCCCCCCCCCAAACCTACACACGGACCGAAATGAATCTAAACAAATTCCCTCGCTTTCAATCGGATCCGGCATTCACCCCGCGTAGGTTGCCAGGCCCTTTGAACTAATTGGGTAGTAAATCATTGCGAAGCAAATCGCAATGCCGACCCATTTAATCGGTTCTTTAATCATCTCGACGAATTGTTCAAAGAATTCAACAATTTGAATGCTATCCGCAAAAAGTGAAATGAATGCCAAAGTTCCGATGGTAAGGCGCAACTTGTCTTTGATCACATTCCAGTATCCCCGTCTTTTATAAAAATGCTGATCAGGATAGATCCATTGGCGATCAAAACCCAATCCGCACTTTCAACCCATTTAAATTTGCCTTGGGCAAAGAACCGATCCGTTGCAATTGAGCTACCAAAATTCCTGGATGAATACCGAAGGTTTGAGCGGTCTGGACAACCTCGGTTTCGCTCCAAGGCTTTCGTCGGGTTTTTACGGATGCCAAGGAAAATTGTCCCAATAGCTGATGCAGTGCAAACCGGTCGGCTTCAGCTTCTTTTTCCTCATCTTGTTGAATGCCATCCACTCCGTCCAGAAAAACGGCCGTTTTGCCGTGTTTGAGGATATGGGCCGCCTCATGGAAAAAGGCAAACCAGAAATGATCTGCCGTTTTATAGCGATCTGAAAGCTGCAATAAGGGATGGGAGCGTTTTTTCAGCCACCGGGTAGCGCCGTTGACCGGCGCCTTTGGCAGCATCGGAGTATATACTACGGCAACCCCGCACTTGGCGCAAAGTGTTTGCAGCTGTTCCAGGAAATCAGCAGGCTGGTGAAAAGCGATCTGACGGGCTGCTTCCAGGCAATTGGCAAAGGCTTCAGGGGCATAGGGCTCAAGTGACAGATGCTCGGCCTGTATTTCCCCCATTCGGAGCCAAACGGAAAGCGAAAATGGATTTTGCGTATGCGCCAGACTGATCTTGAAGGCCACTGATACCTGTTCTGCCAGATAGATCTGCTCCCATTCTGTGGAAGAGGCGACCTGGAAAAAGGAAAGCACTTCCCGGACTTGTTGGCTCTTTCCGCCGCTATTATTAATTACTCCCAATTCGCCCATTTGCTTGAGGGGGAAATTCTGCAACCAGGTCCATTGGTGTTCCCTTCGTGCGGTTTCTTCCAACTCAAGCTTTTCCTCCTGGTACATTCGCTCCAGTTCAAGCCAGGTGCCGGCAGGAATTCCCAAAACATTTTCCAGTTTGGCCGCCATATCGCGGGTCAGGGATATATCCCCTTTGATGAGCTGATTCAGTTTATTGCTCGGGTATCCCAGCCGTTCGGCCAGTTCCCGCTGGGGCATGCCTATGGAATCGATTGTTTCCTGAATGGTATCACCGGGGCAGGTGAGCAAGGCTTCTTTGATTTGTTCAGAGGTCATTTTCCGGTTGTATTAGATTCAATGATAGTCGCCGATGAAAACAATGCAAACATCGGTTACCTGGGATCGATCAACGCTGTTATCTGGTAAGGAGGGAACTGGGTCATGTGTGATGATAAAACAAAGCCGTTCGTTGCCGGTAACCTTAACCGCCCACTGACCGGTGCGGTCACCTGTGAGTTGGTGCAAGTCCGTTGCCGGAATTTTGCCCAAATCCTGAAGGGTTGCACTGGCCAGCATTTCCTGGTATCGTTGTTTGATCTTTTTGGCGCGTTGTATTCCGTAAGTTTTGACCAGTTCCTTTGGGTCCGTTATGGCTGTTTCGAGGCGCTTGTTTTTAAACGTAACATTCACCAGTTGGTTTAATTTTGTTTACCTCAAAGGTAAATATAAATTCTGATAATCGCAATAATTAAACAAAAAATTTATAAAAAAATATAAAAACAACAATAACTCCTTACCTTGTGAACCCTCATCCGTGCCATCGGACGGCCTTGGAGAGACGTTCTTTGACATCTTGCTTTTCTTTTTGAATTGAATGTCATATATTTATACTTCGCACCGGAGGGTTGGGTGTAACAATCCAGCCAAAGGTGCGAAGTAGTAGACCGCGGGAAATGCGGTTCAGTGTTCGTAATCATAGACCAAAACTCATAAAAAGCAGCAGGATGTACTTTGATCGCCCATCAGACGGTGGGGGCCAATGGCTTACTTTTACCCCGGTGCCTCCCATGCCGGCGATTCTGCCGGTTGTCAATCCAGCATCTTATTGTTCACTGCCGGCCGGTTTTCCGGATCGTCTATAATTTGGGGTTATGGCGAAGGGAAAACAGGTAGAGAGGGGACCTGCTTCAAGGCAGAAAGCTTCGGAAGCAATTCCTAAAGGGAAATCTTATTTCTTGGGGATTGGGATTGATAAGTATAAAAACCCTCATCAATTTGCAACTCTTAGTAATGCCGTTTTTGATGTCAAGGAAATCAGTGATAAATTATACGAGTATTTCGAATTTGATGAAGAACCGACATTGCTCATTAATGATGCTGCCACCCGATCTCAAATTTATAATACGCTGTTTTCCTACACGGGAAAACTAGATAACCAAGACAAGTTACTGATCTATTTTGCAGGTCATGGGGAAATTAAAAAACTAAAAGATACAGAATATCCTTATTGGGCTCCTTTCGATGCAGATACAGGTGATCCAAGTACCTTACTGGGTAATGAGGCGGTTAAAGAGTTATTGGAAAAATGTCCGGCAAAACACATCTTTTTAATTTCTGACTCCTGTCATTCAGGAACCTTTCTGCGAACCAGGTCAGTGGTGGATTATCCGGATCTAAATGAAGAACTGACTGAAAGGTATGAAGCGAAAGGTTCGCGTTGGGTGCTTTGTTCAGCAGATGAAAACCAGCTTGCGACAGACGGTTATGCAGGACTTCATACGCCATTTGCTAAATCTCTTCTGGAATTTTTCGAGACTCATAAATCCTCGCGCATAAATGTCGGATTTCTGATTGATTGGATCGTTAAATCCGCATTTGAAATAAATAATGCCCAATTGGGACAAGGGGGTGAACTGCAAAGTATAAGACATAAACGGGGCCAATATGTGTTTTGGCCCAGGAAAACCGAACCCCCTTCAAAAATAATCCAACCTCAAGGCATAGAGTTAATAGAACCTTTGCCTCATTATAGAGTGGATCCATCTATACATACTATTATTCCTTCTATCACCCTTAAAACTTTGATTATGTTGGAGAAAAGTCTACGAATGAGTTGCCAGCTTATGCTGGATAGATTTGCAATACCTGTGCATATGGATAAATGGACAATTAAAAGTGTCTGTGAACAAAAATTGCATACGGTATATGGAATTCTTACAGAAGTAGATGTTTTGGTAGCACAATTTGATGATTATGTGCTCACCAGCGAATATCTATTTACAAATACCAAATCAATTCATCAACAAGTTGTGTCCCAATTATCCATTACTGAATTTGATTATTTCAATTCACTGGAATCTGATGAACTTTCTTTTTTCGTTTTTGATTCACTTGAAAGTTTGCATGAGAAGACGGGAGAATGTCTTCAAATTCTAAAAAAGGCATTTAATGATAATATGGAAATGCGAGAGCATTTTAGACTCTTATTATTGGACGCGAATTTAAATTTAAAGAAAATTTTTCTGACTCTGGAAAAAGTTATTGATACTGCAGAAGAGCACGAACTGCCGGACCCCCTCCATAATTGACACCTCAGTTCTCTTTTTTCATTTATATACCTTCCGTGGCAACACTTTCTAAAAAAAATGTTAAGTCATTATCCAACTCAAAAATTTCAGAGGAGTTTGGAAAATGGGCTAATATTTTTCTTAGGGCTCATCCGAAAATAACTTCCTCGATTTAGTTGTTCGGTTGAGTTGAAACGATACCGGTCATTAATCTAAATTAGTGTCAAAAAAAGCTGGTTACTCGAATTAGGGAAAAAATATCGGCAATAGTAAAAAGATAGAATGAAAAGGCCGTAAATTTATCTCAAAGAGCAATGCCATGACAAGCAGGGAGCAATATGCAATACTTCGTCCCAAACTTAGCGAACAGCAGTGGAGAATTTTTCTGGCCACCGAAGCTGAAAAAATAGGCTTTGGAGGAATCAGCCAAGTTGCCAGAGAATCGGGGTCGGACAGAAAAACCATACGTAGAGGCAAGGCAGAAATGGACCAGACCTTTTCAGGTGCAAGAGTTAGGAAAGAAGGAGGAGGAAGGAAAAAAATTACAGGCAAAGATCCGTCATTAATACCAGATCTGGAATCCATACTTGAACCCAAAGGCGACCCGATGTCCATGATACGATGGACAACCCAATCCCTGTCGACCCTGGTAGAGGGTTTAGCAAAGAAAAACCACAACATTAAAAAATCAGCACTGGCAGATGTATTGTCCCGTCTTGGTTTTTCATTAAAGGCCAATAAAAAAAATATAGAAGGGGTATCCCATCCTGATCGCGACCTTCAATTTCAGCACATAAAAAAGACTTGCGAGGACTTTGAGTCTCGAGCCAGTCCGATTATATCAGTGGATTGCAAGAAAAAAGAACTCATCGGTAATTTTAAAAATAATGGAGAGCAATGGTGTGCAAAAGGGAAAAACACGGAAGTGAACGTGTATGATTTTAAGAATCTATCTGATGGAAAAGCAGTACCCTATGGCGTATATGACATCATCAAAAATACTGGATTTATCAATGTAGGTATTGATCATGATACTGCCTGCTTTGCAGTTGAATCAATCAGACGGTGGTGGAATACGATTGGAGAAAAATTGTACCCCAATAAAACAGAATTATTGATCACTTCCGATGGGGGAGGGTCAAATGGAGTCAGGAACAGGTTATGGAAAAAAGAACTACAGCAATTTGCCAATGAAAGCGGGCTCTCAATTACCGTAACACATCTTCCTCCCGCAACAAGTAAATGGAACAAAATTGAACATCGACTCTTTTCCTATATTTCAATCAATTGGAGAGGCAAACCTCTGACTTCAATGGAAACAATTATTGAACTGCTTTCAAACACAACAACCAAAAAAGGTTTAAAAGTAACGGCAATTGTCGATCAAAATAAATATCCAACTGGTGTGAAAATCTCTGATGATGAGATGAATAAACTGAATATTATCCGAAATGAATTTCACGGAGATTGGAATTACATGATCAAGCCTCAATAATTACAAATGAGGAAGTTATTTTCGGAAGACTCCTTAGGGGGGCTAAAGAGCCTATTATACTATTCAAGAATCATTGGGAAGATCTTGGAGTCATGCAGGATTTCTTAACCGCCTTGTTGTCCAAAGAAAAGTCAAGTGGACAGACTAATTATCCTAAACCTATTTTAAATGAAGTAATCGCTAAGATTGCCAAATTAAAAGGCGAACTTAAAAAAAACTATTCAAAGGATGATATACCTGAAGATAAACACCTGATATTAATCCCGGAACTATTTGACCTTGTTTCAGATCTTAAAGTCATTTATGCAAGGCGAGAATGAAATATTGGCGGTAATAAATATGTAAGGATAAGGACCTGAAAAATCTGGCAACCCGAAGATGTCATTATTTTTGAAGCCAAGAAACTTAAAAAAAGATAATTTTATGGGTAAAGAGTTAACCTACATCGTTGAAGGATTTTGGACCGGAATGAAGGCCAGAGTGTCCTGGCAAGTCAGAGAAAATGTGACTTTCTCAAAAGTAGATTGCAATCACTTTCTGGCCATCCGATATTATTTCCATCAATTTAATTTTACCAATTTGGGCCGATTACAAAATCAAGCGGTCATCTTTACAAGTTGATCACTGCCGCTAAGAGTTGACCTGGCTTTTGGAATGCTTTTCTTTTTGAGAATTGCAGAAAGGGTACTTGTTCACGAGCCCAGATTTCGTTCTTTTAACACCCTCACTCCAATTCAATCCCCCTGACTTCACCAAGATTTATCCCAAAGGAACCAAACAGCGCTTCCCAATAATAGCGAATGGTTTGGAACCCGCTGTTCTCAAATGCCGCTTTGGGGAGGAAAATGGTAGCCGATATACCCTGCAGAACATCAGGCTGCAATTTGTACAATTGCTTGATTACTTCCATGTCCTGGCCGGCCCACGCCTCGGCTTCCGTTTTATCTTTCGGGGGCATGCGGGTGAAATCCCTGCGATTGGCGCCGATGACGGATTCTTCCATGTCGCTAACAAAGAAAACATACTTTTTATCTTCAGGCCGGGAGGTAGAAAAAGCGCGGCTCATTATTTCCAAAGAAGCCCAAAGATCGGTTTGACGGTTGGTGGGCTCCGGATTGGGAGCCATCAACGCTTCCTTTACTTTGTCGGCAATTTGGCTGCGTTGCTGATTGATATCTTGTCGGTATTTATTTTTCCTGTCCGTTCTGCTTTGACCGCCCAATTCATTCAGCTCTTGATCCGAAGGCTTATCAGCCGTTATTGCGCCCTTGAATGCAGCCTGGGCTCCGCTTGTATTACCGTGTATAAAATAAACCATGACCTGATGGTCTTTCTTCCGAATTAGGTCAACAAGACGACTGCGAATGGGTTGCTCAAATTTGAGTTGAACGTCCTTGTCGCCAAGGCTTAAGGTTTTATCCAATAAAATCAGAACGAGGCTATCAGGAGGAATCGCTTCGGATGCGGTTGCTGACTCCGGCCCTGGGGTGGTATTGTTTCCGCAGCCCCCAAAAAGGCACAATCCCATCGTTAAGAAAATAATAAGGCAGGACTTGGCTGGAATCATTCGAAATATTGATTTATACATTTCCGGAGTTTTTCTGTTTATTTTCCAGGTGAATTTTCTGCCGGATATATTCGTGCAGATACTGGCTGTTGAAAAGGTTGCTTCCACTGAATTGCCGGTTGAGTTGATAATTAGGTTTTATTATTCCGCTTTGCTCAGCCAGCAGTAATTCAAATTTTGCCAATTCTTCTTCAGAAGGAATATATCGTTGCCCTCTTTCGTAATTATCCTGATAAATGGCCAGAACGGAATCAGTATGGGCTTGATGCTGTGCGGCATGGGCAATCTGTATATCCAGGATTATCCTTTTGAATTCAGCTTGAAGGATAGCCAAATTGGGTAACACTGCTAATCTTTGCTCGGCAATTTTCCATCCGTTTTCTGCCCGGCGCCAGTATTCATCAGACCTTTTCCATCGCCTCTGAAAATACCATTTTTGAAAATAACAGGCAGCTTTCCCTGACACCCGGTTGGCATGCATTCGAAAAGAAGGAACTCCAATACTGAAACAAATCGCGCCGGCAATAGCAAATAAAATACTACTGGAGATGAATAGCCATTTAACCAGGGGACTGCTGAAACTGGCAGTTACTCGTTTCAGCTCTTTCTCCAAGTCAATGATTTCCGGATCGGGGCTTGCTCGAAGGCCACGGTTTAATTCATCATTCAGGTGTTCCAGCCGGCTTTCAATGACTTCCTTGTCCTTTGACGCTACAAAAGCCTGGTTTCGATAAGCGCCCATTATCCAAAGGGCAGATATGGTAATTAAACCCACAGAAATCAAAAGCCCATGCATCCAATAAGTTTTCCCGTTTTGATACGGTTTTTCAAATATCCGGTCCACCAAGGGTTTTAGAATAATTGCCAACAGAGCAAAACCTAGCGCAAAAATAGAGGCTTCAGCCGGTTTCATATCCAGCCCATTGAAGGCAATGGTGTTGATAATGCTAATATCGGTTTTGATAAAAATGAAACCTGCTCCCAAAAACAGCAGGGTTCCGATCCATCCATACACAGGGTAGTTATTCTGAAACTGCGCCTTTATATCCTGCAACCGGTGTTGCAACTGTTGAAGCAAACCGGAATACCTGGCTTTTTGGGTATCTTGATGCGCACTTTCCTGCTTTTGTTGAATAATTTCGGTCATCAGTTTATCGCGGTCCTCCTCAATGTCTTTGATTTTTTTGTCTTTCTGATCCGCTTCCTTTTCCATTTTACTGATGACCAACCCTAGTCGTTTCGTTTCTTCGTAGGCTGCGATATAACGCTCAAAGATTTCCTGTGGGATACGCAGCAAACCATTGCTGAATCCTCTTTTACTGATGAATTCGGCATGCCGGAAATGCAGATTGGGCAACCTGTAGCGCACTGGCTCCTGATTGACTGTACTTTCAACACCTGGCTGCCGCGCTCCTTCTGCCGAGTTTTCATACGAATCCTGTATAGGGTCGAAAGGTTCCAAGTTTTCCATGTTCATGGCATTTTATCTTTTATCAATCAAAAAGGCTATTTCGAAGCCGGGCGTTTTCGGCAAGCGTAAATTCACTCATGAAATAAGCCTTTCGCGCCTCACACTCAACCTGTACACCGGCAAATTCCTGGTGCAAAGCTGCCAGCAAAGACTCTTTATCCTGGATGTTATTTTTTGTATCCCCAAGATCGTCTTCGGTACCTTTTATCTCTGATTTTACTTTTTTTAAATTGCCGTTATAAGTTCGATCCTGAAGATGATTGCTTTGCATAGTTCGCCATTGGGGGACAATAGCCGTTATGCATGCCAGCAACCCTTTACCCGCAAAAATGAAAACAAAAAACAGGAATAATGCCATAGCAATTCCATGCATCCAGGGGTGGTAAGGCCCACCATAACAAATAATAAATAGGGTAGCAACTACAGGAATACCTATTTCTTCCAATAGTAGCTTCCAATTTTCGCGTTTATCTCCGGATTGTACGGCATGCTCATGATGCAAAAGGACTGGGAAATGTCCAAATAAACTCAGGGCCCCAAAGAGAAATACACCAAGGGTCACCCATACGGTATTCACCCCGAATGCGGGAGTCAGCCACAAACAGGTTGCATAAAAAGTGGCGGCAATAATGACTTGATACACCAGAAGCCCTGTAAAGGTACGCCAGAAATGATGGTCGCTTCGATGGGGCCTTTCCGGAAAATGGTCAAGTGTCGAACGGCTGTTTTCCAGCGTTTGGAGTAGCGCTTGCTCTCGTTCTCTATATGCTGTTAACGAATGTTCCGTATTTAAAATTTGCACCCGCAGGGAGGCAAGGACTTTATTGAAATATTTTTGGATTACATCTAACTTTTCATCCTGCCCATAGCCAAGAATGCCATAGACAGCGCCCTCTTCCCTTAGCAATTGTTCATTGTTGATCCACTGATATTCCAGTGCGACAATTTCATCGCCTTTATGCCTTGGAGTAACTGTCCCGTTCTGGCTGCCGGACGACGGTTTGCCAGAGAACCACGTGGGAATTAGTCGATTAAAAATTGTTGTTTTTCTCATACCTGCAGGAGGTTAACCAGGATATCAGCCTGCCGCTTTTTAATCTTTTGATACCGGAAAATATTGATTATATACCGTTTACGAGTAAAATCGCCTTATGTTGCAAAAAAGCAGTTAAAAGAACAAGGCTATACAGGAAGGCTGTGTCTGACCTCTTCCCTAAAAAGCGAGACCAGTCAAAACTAGGGAATTTCGACAAAACCATTAACTTACGAACAACAAACGAAAGAGATGAAAAAGTCGAAATTTACTGAAGCACAAATCACGTTAGCGTTGCGTCGGGCGGAGCAGGGGACGGGCGTTTCAGAGGTGTGTCGAAAGATGGGAATCAGCTCCATAATCTATCCTGCCTGGAATTGACATAAGCTGTCTTGAACTGACATGAACTGCCATAATTTCGCCAAATACCTTAACCGGGATGCCGGAAGACCAGACCCGATCGATCAGGTACAACAAAGGTACAAATTTGACGGAAACGGGAGCAATCAGATGGAGTTAAAATGCGGAAAAAATTTACATAAATAGCTAAATAACAGTTAATAACAAAACAGGAATTATCATCTGGATACGGTGAGTTTCGCCCATCACTTCCCAATACAAAACTTCGAAAAAATATGGTCCAACAAATCCTCCGTCGTGATCTCGCCGGTGATCTCACCCAGGTAATGGAGCGCGCGCCGGATATCCATGGCGATGAAATCGGAAGTGACGGCGTTGTCCATGCCCGTCAGGACGGCGGTGAGGCTTTCATCGGTATGTTGCAGGGCCTCCAGGTGGCGGACATTGCTGACGATGGTACTCTCGCCCAGCAATTCCTGGCCGACGGCCGCTTCGTAGAGCTTTTCTTTGAGGAACTCGATGTTCATCTGGGCTTTGGCGGAGATGGGGACCCAGGCTTTTTGTGAGAGGGAGAGAGAGAGAGAAGATGTGAGAGGGTGAGAGGATGTGAGAGGGTGAGAGGATGTGAGAGGGCGAGAAGGTGTATCGGCCGGGGCCTGGCCTTTGCTCCCTTCAGACTGCCCACTGCCGGACTGCAAACTGCCAACTGCCTGACTGCCAACTGCCGGACTGCCAACTGTCGAACTGCCAACTGAAAAATAGTGTTCAAACCGCGTATGCGGATTCAGGTCCATTTTATTGGCTACGATCAGCAGGGGGACGCCGGGACGGGCCAGCCGCTCCAGGTCGGCATGCACGTCGGCGGGCTGGGTGAGAATGACGTCGAATACGTAGACGAGCAGGCTGCCCTGGCGGACTTTTTCCAGGGTGCGTTCCACACCGATGGCCTCAATGGCGTCGCGGGCCTCACGGATGCCGGCCGTATCAATGATGCGGAAGGGGATGCCGTTGATATTGAGGACCTCTTCGATGGTGTCGCGGGTGGTGCCGGCGATCTCGCTGACAATGGCGCGCTCTTCGTTGAGCAGCGCGTTGAGCAGGGTGCTTTTTCCGGCGTTGGGCCGGCCAGCGATGACCGTATTCACGCCGTTCTTGATCACATTGCCGAGTTGGAACGAACGGATCAGGGCGCGGATGACCGTCCGGATCTTTTCCACAAGTTGACGCAGTTCTCCGCGATTGGCAAATTCGACGTCTTCCTCGCTGAAGTCGAGCTCCAGTTCGATCAGACTCGCAAATTGGATGAGTTCCTGCCGCAGTCGTTGGATCTCCTGCGAAAAACCGCCCCGCATCTGCTGCATGGCTACGGAATGGGCCGCCGAGGATTCGGAAGCGATCAGGTCGGCAACGGCTTCGGCCTGGCTGAGGTCCATCTTTCCGTTGAGAAAGGCGCGCAGCGTGAATTCGCCGGGTTGGGCCAGCCGCGCCCCCAGCCGGATAAACAGCTGGATGACCTCCTGGAGGATGTAGGGCGACCCGTGGCACGAAACCTCCACCACATCCTCTCCGGTATACGATTTCGGGGCGATGAACAGGGAAACCAATACTTCATCCAGGTCCTTGCCGGTCTCATCCCGGATGGTACCGAAATGGATGGTATGCGAGGGTTGACCGGTCAGTTTTTTACCCCAAAAGGCTTTGTCGGCAATGGCAACCGCATCTTTGCCGGACAGGCGGATCAGCCCGATGGCGCCTACTCCCGGCGGGGTGGCCAGGGCTACAATGGTTTCGGTATGGAGTGCATCTGAAGGCATTGCGCAAAGGTATGGAAAACGCCGGGGAGTATTGTCTTCCAGTCTGCGACTTCTGCCGTGGGGCTGGGTTTCTGGCGGACCTTTTGAGCGCCGGACGGATAAAATTGATACCGATTAAAAATTTTGTTTAAAAATTTTTATTTTTAATACTAAAAGTGTATATTTGCATTGTAGTTCAAAATTCCCTTAACAGCTTTTAGCTGAGGAAAATTCTGTTTAGCGCGCTAAAAATAAAGAACCAAGGCTCTTTAAGGAGCTTTGTACGCATACCCGTGAGTGGTGGTGGAAGGGCGGGCTGTTTTTTCCCCACCCGTAATTACCAATATACCTATTACTAAAGACTGCCGGGCCGCCGGCCGCCTCCAATCGGACCCACCGGTTGCAGACCATCCTATCGTTTTGTTCCGGCTTAATCGGGCTCCACCATCCGGCCAGAATGTACCAGGTAAGCGTAGCGGTTTCAATTGCGCGATCAACACAATTGAAAGGTAAAAACTGATGTGCTATTATGATCCATATGCGGTTCAATGAAAATGAACCATTGCGAAAGGATGACCACTTATTTTTCGGATGGCGTCGTCCTGGTGCAGCGAAGTCAGATTAGGGCCTATTTCGGTCATGACGTGCCCCTGGCAGATGGCCGCCTCTCTGGCGTGCCGTTTTTTAAAGAGCGGAATGGGATGGTTTTTCCGCTGATAACGGGTCGACTGGAATTTTGCGGATAGCAAAGGCAGACGCTATTGTACGAATTCCGCCACAAGCTTGTTGACGGCATCCGCCCGGTCCCATTGAACAAAGTGACCGCCGCCGGAAAGGATCTCCAGCCGGCTGCCCGCAATTTTCTCCTGACCGCTCTTGGCAACGGCTTCCGTTGTCAGGGAAGGATGCAAATACTTGTTGGGAATCAGGAAGTCGTTGGCGCCGAACAGGATCAGGGTAGGGACCTTAATTTCGGATAACCGGTCGAAAACGGGTTCTTTCAGCATACCGTTTACGCATTGAGGGATCATCGCTGCGTATTGGTCGAAAGCAAAACTGTTTTGTTTGAGCTTCAGCCGGTCCAGGTACATGAACTCCGCGTCTTCAGGGAGCTTGTTCCCGGCGAAATTCAGGTTGAAATTGTTCTTTATCTGATCCAGCGTAGCGGATTTGATGAGGGCAGGCGCATAAACCTGCTCCAGCCACAGTTTTTCCTGGTGGGAAAAGGTCTCAAAACCGGCAGGCGCAATGAGGATCAGCTTGTCGGCGAGCCTGGGCTGGTCGAGTACCATCGTCATGGCAATCTGCCCGCCCATGGAATGCCCGACAAGCGTGATGTTCTTCAGCTTCATTTTCCGGATGAACCGCTTGAGGGTTTCCGAAAAATAGGTCATGGAATACGGATAGGCTCCCTTGCTGGAATACCCGTATCCCGGCAGGTCGACGGCGATGCACCGGTAATCCTTGCTCCAGCTTTCAATATTCTTCTTCCAGGCCGGCGCATAACTCCCCAAACCGTGGATCAGCAGCAGGGTCTTTTCTCCTTGCCCGACTTCCATATAGGCCATTTCCGTTTCATTGTCCAATTGGATCTTCTGAATGGGATACGGATAGTCGTAGGATACCGTCGGCGTGCCGCTTACTATTTCCGGTTGGCCTTGCATGGAAACTATACCTGTTAACAAAGCAAGGAGCAGTGCAGATCTTCTCATATTCAAAAACATTTTCATTGGTTGTCCAAGGGGTGTCCCTCCTTGTTTAGACGGACGATTGCACGTTTGGTAACCGGATCACACGCGCTCAAGGACAATAGCCGAAGCGCCCCCGCCGCCGTTGCAAATGGCCGCCAGGCCGATCCGGCCGTCTTCCTGATGAAGGACATTGGTCAGCGTGGTCACGATGCGGGCGCCGGATGCACCGAGCGGGTGACCCAGCGAAACCGCGCCGCCGAATACGTTTACCTTATCGGCGTCGAGGCCCATCAATTGATTGTAGGCCAGCGCGACCACAGAAAAGGCTTCATTGACCTCGAAATAATCTACATCCGACAGACTGATGCCGGCAGCTTTCAGGGCTTTGGGGGTAGCCAGGGTCGGGGCGGTCGTGAACCATTCCGGTTCCTGGGCTGCATCGGCAAATCCGAGGATCCTGGCCAGCGGTTTGAGGCCGAGTTCCTTCATTTTCTCTTTGGAAACCAGTACCAGGGCCGAAGCGCCGTCATTGATCGTGGAAGCATTGGCGGCGGTTACGGTGCCGTCTTTGCTGAAGGCAGGCCGAAGGGAAGGGATCTTGTCGAAAATGACGTTCTTGAATTCCTCATCTTCCCTGACCAGGACCGGATCGCCTTTCCGCTGCGGTACAGCGACAGGCGCGATCTCTGCGGCAAATTTCCCGCTTTGGGTACTGGCTGCCGATCGCTGATAACTGCGAATGGCATAGGCATCCTGGTCTTCCCGGCTGATATTGTATTTTTTGGCCGTATTATCCGCGCAAACGCCCATAGCCTGGTGGTTGTAGGCGTCGACCAGACCGTCCCTGGCCAGGCCGTCCACCAGTTCGGCGTTTCCGTATTTATAACCCCACCGCGCGTTGGGCAGGTAATACGGGATATTGGACATGCTCTCCATACCGCCGGCAACTACGATGTCGTTCTGTCCAAGCATGATGCTCTGCGCGCCGAACATGATCGACTTGGCGCCGGATGCGCAAACCTTGTTGACGGTGGTGCAGGGGACGTTTGTTCCCAACCCGGCGCCGAGTGCGGCCTGCCGGGCGGGGGCTTGCCCCAGGTTGGCGGAACAGACATTGCCCATGAAAACTTCTTCGACAAGACCGGCTTCTACGCCCGCCCGTTCAAGAGCAGCCTTGATGGCTTCACTGCCGAGTTGGGTAGCGGATAATCCGGACAATACGCCGCCGAAACTTCCGATAGGGGTGCGAACGGCGGATACGATATAGACTTCTTTCATTTTTTTGGTTTTGATGGATAGAGCGGGCGCCGGCGGTGAATGACCCCGCGAAACCACGCCTCAAAAATACAACAATTTAGCCTGTAAAGTTTATCTTTGTAAAAGTCAAGGTATTTGATTATGAGAAATAAAGTTCTGATTTTCAAATATTTATTTCATTTAAAAATATTAAAAATGGTTTAAGTCAACCTGGTCTGATTTTCAACGGCAATGGCGCGACAAATTGTCGTGACTGCCTTTATTACAACCAATTGAACCTATTGCCATGCGATTGAAAGGCAAAATTGCCGTCATCACCGGAGGCGCCCGGGGGATCGGTCTGGCTACCACCCGTAAATTCCTCGAAGAAGGAGCGGTCGTCGCTATTTGGGACATTGATCCCGAAAAAGGCGCCGATGCAGTGGCGCATTTTGAACAACAAGGTCACCGGCTGGGCTTCTGGGCTGTGGACGTTTCGGACCCGGCAGCGACGGAACAGGCCGCCCGGTCCGTTGTCGACCGGTTCGGCCGGATCGATATCCTCCTGAACAACGCGGGCATTACCCGGGACGCCGCGTTCAGGAATATGTCCGCATCAGACTGGCAAAAGGTGATCGATGTGAACCTCAGCGGCGTATTTCATTGCACCAAAGCGGTTTATCCCTTTATGGCTGAACAGGGGTACGGCCGGATCGTCAACGCTTCGTCAGTGGTGGGGCTGCATGGCAATTTCGGACAAACCAACTACGCTGCCGCCAAGGCCGGTGTGATCGGCATGACCAAGGTATGGGCCCGCGAATTCGGCCGCAAGGGCATAACCGTCAACGCCGTGGCGCCCGGTTTCATTCAAACGGAAATGATGGATACCATCCCCGAAAAAGCCCTGAACGAATTCCGGCATAAAACCCCGCTCGGCCGGCTGGGGCAACCCGGTGAAGTAGCGGCCCTGTACAGCTTCCTGGCTTCGGATGAAGCGGCTTTTATCACCGGAACGACCGTCAGCATTGACGGCGGCTTAGCGATCTGAAAATTTCCAGTATGCGGAACAAGCTCCAAAAATTCACGGCATTTGCCGATACCCTGCTTTTGCATGAAACGGAATACGTGCGGTAGAGCAAAGCCGTCGACGCGCTCGACCTGCTCAAACAACTCAAACCCCATATCCCCGTCTCCGTAGACAAAACCCAGGACCGAATGGTCGAAAAAGGTTTGCTGGTCTTCAAATGCTAACTCCTCTCACCCTCTCACCCTCTCACCCTCTCACCCTCTTTTCACCTCACCCTCTTTTCACCTCACCACCGCAATCCGCCTGCTCCCGGCACGCCCGTCGCCACCCCGCACAGAAACCGTCCATAAACCGTTGGCAAGGCCCTCTGTTGAGATCCGGCAGCGCATTTCCTGCCCGGGCCAGGGCATGGAACGGACCTTCCTGCCGATATTGTCGAAAATATCCACCGAAACGGGCAATGACCTGGGGTGGTCCAGCAGGATTTCGGCAAAAGAGCCGGCGGGATTGGGATAGATCTGCCAGTCGGCGCCCGGGGCGGGCGTGCTGACCGGTGTGAGTTCGTCAATGGCCTGATCCAGCCACGCCAGCCGGGCGGTCGTCCAGTTCTTCAGGTATTGGACCTCTGCAGGGTAATTGTTACCGACAAAGTTATTCGGCCACACCCATTCTGAAAGGATATCCCAGCGCTGGAAGTTGCGGAACTGGGATTCCCCGAGCATGGTCGTCAGGGAGTCGATCTTCTGCATGATCGCGACATTGGAGAATTGGCCCTGGCGAAGGGCCAGCCACCGGTCCCGGAGCGCCAGCCGGAACGCCGGGTCGGTCAGCATCCGGTCCCACCAGAAATTGATCACCCAGAAATCGTCCGGACAATATTCGTTGAAGTCATAGGCCCACCCCGAAGTGATGCCGCCTTCACAATAATCGGCATTGCCGAACCCGAGGTTGAAATCCCATACCGGGCCCATTTTCCAGCGCGGATTTTTGCTGTCCTTATCCTTGTAGAAAAAAGTGCTCAGGCGGTATCCGTCGACATTTTTGGAAACCTCATTGATGATCAGGAAATCGACGAAGGATTGCAGGTCTATGTATTTTTTATAGCCGTGTTGCGGATCCAGGTAGTCCTCCCCGTGGAGCACGTCCTCGAAATCGTTTATGCTGCCCTGGACATAGGCTCTTTGTTGATTGGTAATATCTTCCGGGTCGGGGTATTCGTACAGGAACCAGATCTCCTGCATGTTTGGCGTATTGGCGGGGTAATTCGAAACAAAAAACAGCGGGAACCCGGGAGGGTCGCCGGTGGTTTTATCCAGTTTAAGGATGTAGCCGCCCGTCAGGTCGTCGCCTTCATTCTCATCCGGGTCGAGTTTGTTGATGTCTATCCGGTTTTTGTCGCGTTTGATCTTTTCGGTAAAGAGGTAAACGCCCTGGTATTCGTCGTTGATGACGAGTTCTACCATTTTGACGCGGGGTGCATATTCCATGATCTCTCCGGCCAGTATATACGCCAGCGCGTTCCGGATCAGGGATTTATCGCTGTACGGGCCGTGCAGCACCCAGTCGCTTTCTTCTGGTAAGCCCAGCAGGGCAACGTCAAGGTCCTCGCCGGCGGCGTCCCTGGTTTCCAGGCCGTAACCCTTTTTGGGAAAGCCCTGAGAACTCGAGCCCCTGATTTCGATCCCGATAAAGCCGTCATAACCGTTATGCGGATCGGTCAGGTGGTTTCGCTGCCCCGGACCGTTATCGATAACGCCGAGTTCGGCCTTGATCTTGGGTTCGTCCACTATCGTACCGCCGAGGGTATTGATGACCATGATCGGCAGGTTGGAATCGGTGAAGGTGACCTGGCTCCGGATGGGCGCGCAGCAAATGATGAGCGATGAGAAAAGTAGAAGTTTTTTCATAAATTGGATGGTTCTGTTGCCAAAAATAGAAAGATTCATGCCGGATTATAAAAAAAATTGAAGCCGGTAAGGAGATTTTGTCGCCCAACCGGATAAAATTCATCCCGAATGAGATTTTTTTTGTATTTTAATCGAAATGTCAGCGTTATACTACTTTAAAAGCCCTTAAAATGGAATACCACCCCGATGACTATGCAAGAGCCAAAAAGAAAGTGCTCGAAAAGAAGGAATTTTACGGCCACCTGTCTACCTATCTGGTCGTTTGTTTCGGCCTGTTTATGCTCAACATGGTGACAGGTCCGTACCATTGGTGGTTTATCTATCCGACACTGGGGTGGGGGATAGGCCTGTTCGCCCATTATGTCAATACCTTCGGCTTTCCGGGTACCCAGAACTATTCCAAAGAATGGGAAGAAGAAGAAATTCAACGGGAGCTGCACAAGATAAAAAAACACCGCAAGGACGAAAAACCCGAGCGCCTCGACCTGAAGGAACTCGAAAAACGGCCGCAACCCCGCTGGCGGGATGATGAACTTGTTTAGATGGGGACTTGATGCTTGATGCTTGATATTAGCCCCCAGCATCTAGCCTCATCCCGATCAAAGCCCACTCTTCTCCCTCCGGCACCGTATAGATCTCCAGGGTTTCAAAACCGACGCGCTCGTGGGCCCGGATTGACCGGGTATTCCGGGTAGCGACTTCCGTGATGACGGCCTCGTATTTCGGGTATAAAAAACGACGGTGGCCTGCATAAAGCCCGTCGAAAATGCCCATTCCGCGGTATTCCTTGGCGACGCAGACCTGCCCCATGGTGTAGTAGCGCCAGTCTGCAAGGTTGCGGCCATCCCAGGACAGGCCGTTGATCCGCTCGAACATGGGGACGAGAACCGGGACGCGGTCTGAAAACGAGGGAAGCATAGACAGGGCGTAACCGACCACCCGGCCCTTGTGCATAGCAACGATCTGGGGCGCCGACCGATACATTTCGGTCAATAGCCCCAGATCGTGCTCGACGGTGACAAACCCCTGGCTCAGGGCCTCTTCCCTGCTGATATTCCCGGGTAAATTGAGTTGCTGGAGCGCCAGGATCTGATGCAGATCCTGTTCACTTCCGGCCGGTCCGAAGAAGATATCCGAATCAGGTGAATCAGGCATGGGATGATAAATTGAAAAGATTCTTGGAATGATTCGAATGTTTCGATTAAACTGACCAGTCGGCGGACGTTCAAAATCGACCAATCGAATCAATCCCCACCTTCGCTGAAGCTTCGGCGGGCGGTGGAACCAATCGAACAATCGAATCAATCCCCACCTTCGCTGAAGCTTCGGCGGGCGGTGGAATCAATCGAATCAATCCCCACCTTCGCTGAAGCTTCGGCGGGCGGTGGAACCAATCG
>CALMYQ010000164.1 GCA_937873655.1 uncultured Lewinella sp.
ACTGAAGACTGCCAACTGAAGACTGCCAACTGAAGACTGCCAACTGAAGACTGCCCTACGGTTTCACCGCCTCCTTTCCCTTGTTCTTCACAAATTTATCCAGCCAGGTGTCCATCTCATAGAACATATGCATGATCGATTCCCTGGCCTGATAGCCGTGGCTTTCCGCGGGCAGCTTCACCAACCTGACGGTGGCGCCGTGTCCTTTCAAGGCTGCATAGAACCTTTCGCTTTGGATGGGAAATGTACCTGAATTGTTGTCCGCTTCCCCGTGGATCATCAACAGGGGCTCCTTGATCTTGTCGGCAAAATTGAACGGCGACATTTCGTAATACACCTCGGGCGCCTCCCAGTAAGTCCGTTCTTCGCTCTGGAATCCGAACGGCGTCAGGGTCCGGTTGTAGGCGCCGCTGCGTGCGATACCGGCAGCGAACAGGTCGGTGTGGGCCAGCAGGTTGGCGGTCATGAACGCGCCGTAGGAATGGCCGCCGACCGCCAGCCGGTTGCGGTCGGCAACGCCCATCTCAACGATCTTGTTGACCGCGGCTTCGGCGCCGGCCTGCAATTGCGGTACGAAGGTCTCATTGGGCTCTTCTTCGCCCTCTCCGATGATGGGCATGGCAAAATTGTCAAAAACGGCGTATCCGCGGGCAACCCAGAAAATGGGCGATCCCCAACTCGGCCGGATAAACTCGTACGGCGATCCGGTGACCTGGCTGGCGGCATCTGCGCTTTTGTACTCCCTGGGATAGGCCCACATGAATACGGGCAGCGGCCCGTCTTTTTCCTTGTTGTATCCGGCCGGCAGGTACAGGTTGCCCGTCAGTTCGATGCCGTCGTCCCGCTGGTATTTGACCAGTTCTTTGGTCACGCCCTCCAGGGCTTTGTACGGATTGTCAAATGAGGTGAGCTGGGTCAGTTTGCCCGACTTCAGGTCCCGGATGAAATAATTCGGCGGCTCATTGACCGATTCCCGGCGGGTTACGGCGCGATTTTTCTTCAGGTCAAGCTCCACCGGGATCTCATAATACGGGGCCTCCGAACGCCAAAGGCGCCGGGCTTTTCCTGTTGCCAGGTTGAATTCATCAATGAACGGACGGTTCCCTTCGGGCGAAGCGCCCTGGCCGGTCAGGTATAAGAGATGGCCGTCGCCGCCGGTCAGCAGTACCGAACGGCCGGATTTGTTCGGAGCGGTGATAAAATCGCCGGGATCGTTGTACCGGTCTTCGTATGACCGGTCGAATACCGGGGTTTTTCCGGCGCCGGGGTCGGCGGGCGTCCATTTGCTGGTGATCATCCGGCGGTTCTGGCGCCAGCGTTCCGTTATCAGGGCCAGGCCGTCGTTGCCCCAGGTGATCCCGGCATAACGCAGTTGGAGGTCTGCCGCCGGCTTGGGATCGCCGGTAAAAGGCGCATTCAGCGAATAAACGCGGTCTCGCACATCGGCCTCCTTTTTGGGGTCTCCTTCATCCTGGGCTTCAACCCAGTATAATGCAGCCGGCGCATCGGCGCGCCAGGTGAAATTCCTCCTGCCGGGACGGGTGGCGTCGAATCCCTTTGGGATATTGTCGGCCAGCGGGATCTCGGCGATGGTGTGGACCTTGGCGCCCTGGCGGTCGAATATGGCCACCGTTTGCGGAAACAGATAATAGGGCACGATATAGGAGAAAGGTTGGTGTACCGCGGTCAGCATCACGTACGATCCGTCGGGAGAAGGGCTGTATCCCGTATAAATGGCCGGCTGGCCGAATTCCCTGGCTTGTCCCGAAGCGAGGTCCAGCATTTTTAACTGGACGGTGGCCAGGTAGGCAAATACCGCTTCATCGTATGAATTTTCAAGCAGGTCCTGATAGGTCCTCACCGGAGCGGCCCGGCCCATGTTTTCCTGGATGACCGGCCCGGTCGGTACCTTGGGTTTCTTAGGCATGTCTTCACGGCCGGCCGGGTTGGCGGCGTACAGGATGGATTGGCTGTCGGGCATCCAGGTGTAGGCGTTTCCGCTGGTCACGTCGTTCACTTCCGCCCGGGTGAGCGCTTTTGCAGTAGCTCCGGCCAGGTCGGCCATCCACAGCTCAATGCCGTCCGGGGTCGTATGGGTAAAGGCTATTTTGGCGCCGTCCGGCGACCAGCTGAGGTCGCTGAGTTTCGGATTTTCGGGCAGTCCCTTGATGGGGACTTCCTTGTTGTTGGACAGGTTGCGGAGTTTCAGCCCGGTGATATAAGCGCTCCGGCTCGGGCCGCTGGTGTTCGGGTTGATCCGCAGGCCGGCCAGCCGGAGTTCATCCTGCGCCAGGTCTTCAATCGACGGATAACTGGAACGTTCCATCAGGAGCATCCAATCGAGATCAGGGCTGAGGTTGACGGATGGGGTCGGCGGCGCGTCGATCATGTCGGCAATCACCTTGGGCGGCATTTGATAGGCGGTCTGGGAGATTGCCGGGACAGTCAAAAAGACCAGCAATCCCAGGAGGGCGGATTGGAGTGATTTCATGCAGTTTTTTGCTTTGCAATATACGAAATTTTCAAAACCGCATTTTTTGCCTAACTTCAGGTCAAATAGCCGACCATGTGGAGAAAACCAACGCTGAACTATTGCCTGGTAACTGTCGTTATCGCCTGTCTGTCAGGCTGTCAGGCCAATCATCCTAATGTTGAAAATCAAGTTGCGGCTCAGGCTGTTATTGCAAAAAATCCGGTACAGCTGACCGCGATGGCAAAATCGGCTGTCAACCTGGCCGCGAGTTTGGATCAAAGTCAGTTGGCCAAATTGCAAATGCCTTTTGACAGTGAGGAACGGACAAATTGGAATTATGTACCCCTGGAAAGAAAGGGGCTGACCATCGAGGAAATGAACCAGGATCAACGCCAACTGACCATGACCTTGCTGAGGACAGGCCTGAGTGATCAGGGTATGGAAAAAGCCAGGGCGATCATGCAGCTTGAAAATGTGCTGCGGGAACTGGAAGGAAGAGGGAGCGACGACCGTTATCGCCATCCTGAGCGGTATTACCTGAGCCTTTTCGGTGATCCGGCCGGCGGAGAGCCCTGGGGCTGGCGACTGGAGGGGCATCATTTGTCCCTGAATTTTTCTTCCGTAACCGGAGAAATAACCTCGACTCCGGCATTTTTCGGCTCTAACCCGGCTACTTTACCGCGTGGCGATTATCCCGGCAATGACGTTCTGCGCCAGGAGGAAGAGAAGGGCAGGGCATTGCTGATGTCTTTCAATGAGTCGCAGCGAAAGTCTGCGGTCATTGCTGAAAAGGCCCCGGGAGACATCATCACCGGCAACAACCGCAAAGCCTCTCTGGACAGCCACGAAGGATTGGGGTATCCCGATATGACGCCGTTGCAACAAACCGCGCTGGTCGAATTGGTCAAGGTTTACCTCAACAACATGGAATCCCATATTGCCGCCAAACAATGGGCCCAGATCCTGGAAGACGGGGTCGAAAACCTGACCTTCGCCTGGGCCGGCGGGTTTGAGAAAGGGCAGGGTCATTATTACCGGATCCAGGGACCGGGTATCCTGATCGAATACGATAACACGCAAAACAACGCCAACCATATTCATACGGTCTGGCGGGATCTGCGGAATGATTTCGGTGAAGACCTGCTCAAGCGCCATTATGAAACCTCACCGCATCACCATAATTGAGCTGGGCGGCTAAGCCATCGCTTTTGAGAGGACGCCGATATCCACCTGGTTGCGCAACAAATCCTCCATGGTCTCCCGTTTCCGGATCAGGTGATCCCTGCCCTGGTAGAGCAGGATCTCGGCGGGCCGGAACCTGGAATTGTAATTGGATGACATGGTGTAACAGTACGCTCCTGCATTGTGGAAGCATAAAATATCGCCTTCCCGGATTTCGGGTATCTGCCGGTTGACGCCGAAGGTATCGGTCTCGCAGATATAACCGACCACCGTATAGATCCGGGGCTTGCCCGAGGGATTGCTCAGGTTGGTCATGTGGTGGTAGGAATTGTAGAACATCGGCCGGATCAGGTGATTGAGCCCCGAGTCCACACCGGCAAAAACCGTGGCCGGAGTCGGCTTGACCACATTAACCTTCACCAGAAAATAACCGGCTTCACTCACCAGGAATTTACCGGGTTCAAATACGAGGCACAAGTCTTTTTCGTAATCCTTGCAGAACTGGTTGAAACGTGCGCTGATCCGGCCGCCGAATTCTTCAATATCGGTCGAAATATCGCCGGGGCGGTAGGGGACTTTGAATCCGCTGCCGAAATCCACATAGTCGAGGTCTTCAAACTGGTAGGCGGCGTTGAGCAGGATCTCCGCAGCCTGCAGAAAGGCCTCCGCGTCGAGGATGTCGGAGCCCGTATGCATATGGATGCCTTCCACCTTCAATTTAAGGGTTTCAGCCAGCCGCAGCACATGGGGCAATTGGTGGACGGAGATGCCGAACTTGGAATCGAGGTGGCCGGTGGAGATCTTGGCATTGCCGCCGGCCAGGATATGGGGGTTGATCCGGATCCCGATGGGATAATCGGGGCGCAGGTGGCCGAATTGCTCCAGGATGGAAATATTATCGATATGGATCTTTACGCCCAGTTCGGCGCCTTCCATGATCTCGTCGATGTTGACGCCGTTGGGCGTAAAGGAGATCTCTCTGGGTTCAAACCCGGCCTTGAGGCCGAGTTGCACTTCCTGAATGGAAACAGCATCCAGGCAGGCGCCGAGGCTTTTGAACAGGCGCAGCACGCTGATATTGGTCAGGGCTTTGCAGGCGTAATTGATTCTGAGCCGGGGTACCTGGAACGCGTTGACCATCCTGCGGTACTGGCGTTCGATGACGGCTCCGTCGTAAACATAGAGCGGGCAGTCGTATTTGCCCGCGAGGTCCAGCGGGTCGATGCCGCCTTCAAAAAAATACCGGTCCTCCTTCAGGATCATTTCAGCTATTTTTGAATCGAAACGCAAAATTAAACAATTCAACCCATTTTAGGGTTGGCAAGCATAATTTGCCGAAGAAGCCAGTTCCTGTTGGACAGCATAGCCGTTTTCCGGATCCGGACCTCCAGTTTTTCCGGATGCGCACGGTTGCCGCGCTGGAGCTTGCCGATTATGGAAATGAAATTCAAATAGGGTTCCTTGACCTGTCTGGAGATATTCCCGGATCGCATCAGGAAAATGCGGAAAGCGGACAACAAAGACGAAAGCGCCTCGGATTCGCCGGTTTCAAAATAGACCTTGCACAGGATCACCCTGGCGTCGAGCTTGTAGTGGATGTCAGTGAATTCCACATTTTTCAGGTGGTCCAGGGCCTGATCGTAGTCTTTTCGGTGGTAATGCAGGTCGGCCATATTGAACTGGAAGGCGTCGGTCTTTTGGTTTTCCGGCAGCAAGTCGGTGTACTCAACAATGAATTGCTCCACCCGGTCGAACTGGTTCAACCCCAGGCCTAGTTTGACCACATTTTTGTAGGTCCAGGGGGATATGTGGCCGTCCTGGAGCAGGAATCCTTCCTGAAGGGCTTCTTCGTACAAGCCCAGGAGCGTTTCCGCAAAAGCAGCCTGTCCATGCCGGACCTGCTGGATGCAGTAGTTGATGCCGTGCAGGTACAAATCCGTTGCATCTTTTTGGATAAACCGGTTTTTGAATTCCGACAGCAATTGCCTGAATTCATGAAAAAGTTTGGTATTGCCCGGGTCGATCTGCATTTCAAGGAGCCTGCTGTGGATGGCGATCTGCGGGTTATGGTCGTATTGACCGGACTGCAGGGCAGACCGGATCTCGGGCAGCATAGCGATATTGTATTGACCCGGAAACTGTTTCCGATAATCCAGCAAGGCACACAGATAGGTCAGTTTTCTGGAAAGGAAATATTCGTCAAACCGGTCGGAAGCCGTCTGCAGGCTGGGGTTGGATTTCCGGATACCCTGATTGGAGAAGGCTATTTCTTCGAGCCGGGCCAGGTCGAAGGCCTGCCTGAGGGCTGAGGTTGTCTGATCGGCCTGATCCCGGAGCCTGGCGCTGGTTTGCCGGGCCAGAAAGCGGTATCCTTTATCCAACCCGCGTTCGAGGTGGGCTTCCAGCTGATAAATCTCCTGTTGCACCCCGTCCTGTTCGAATTGCCGTTGTCCCAGGAACCGTTCAAGCAGTTTGGTAAGCTGGCTCATCAGGTAGTTTAGTTCTTTTTCATCATAGGAACGATCCGGGCAGAATCTGCCCCAAATGACTTCCCTGGTCAGATCGGAATGCCTGAATGCTTGTTCGCCAAACGGTTTCAGCAGGTCAAAAAAACGTACCAACGCTTCATTTTTATTGAAATAGGGTGAACATGCAAAATCGCTGAAAGCCCGGATTTCGCTTTTGTCGAGGCGCTGAAGGAGAAGTATCAACTTACTGTGATGCATTTGTATCCGGCTTTTTAAGGATCGCTGAAATAATAACTGTCCACCAGGAGGCCTTCTGCTTGCAACCTGGATTGCAAAATAAATACGGAATCCCGAGAAAACAATGGATTGGAATCGAAAAATATTTGATAAAGTATCACTTTATCTGTAATTTATTTTGTTGATAAACAGTATATTATTGTTAATATTGATCGTTTTAAACTGAATTTTATTTTGATAAATGCGATAAAATGTAGTTGTTTCGGACTGGCCGGCTGCTGTACCTTTGCCCTGTAATTAAATGGCAACTAATTCGCCCATGCACTTTAAAAGCGTCAAATGCCTCATTTTATGCTGTTTGCTGGCCGTTCCGGTATGGCTTCAGGCACAAATATATCCCGGCGATGCCAACAACAACGGGCGGGTCAACAATGCCGATGTGCTGTATATCGGCTATGCCTACGGCACGGTCGGACCGGCCAGGATCAATCCGTCGGGCGAATTTACCCCGCAGGACGCCGCCTTCTTCTGGAGCCAGTCTTTTCCCGGCGGGCCGAATTACGCCTACGCTGACGCCAACGGCAACGGCCTCGTTGATGTCAGCGACCTGTTTGCCGTGAGCAACAATTACGGGCTGGAAACCGGCTCTTTATTCCCCGAACAATACATCATCGGATTGCCCGGCTTCCATCCCGCGCTGAGCCTGGGCATCGAAAACCCGGCAGGCAGCCTTTCGGCGCCGCAGGGAACCGTCCTGCAAATCCCTGTTTTCTTCGGCAGCGACCAACTGCCGGTTGAAGGCATTAACGGCCTTGCGTTCTCTCTGAATTACGACCCGGATATCATTGCAGGCGCGTTCATCGACTTCAGCGGGGGGTGGATGAGCCAGGACAATCAGGCATTTATCTATCAACGGCTGCTTCCGGGGGGGAAACTGGAGGCGGCCGTCACCCGTTTCGGGGAAGACCCCGTTTCCGGGGACGGCATTATCGGGGTGCTTTCCATTGTGGTGGAAGACAACCTGATCGATTTGCTCAACGGCCCGGATTCGCTGCATACCGTGATCGAACTGGAGGACGTTATCGGTCGCGATTCCCTTTTCCATGTCATGCCGCTCATCAACGGCGGGATCAACATCAGCATCTTCAATCCGGATAAATTTGTGGGATTACCGGCTGGGCCCGGCAAGGAGCCTGCCTTAAACGTATTTCCCAATCCGGCAACCGGCAGGATATGGGTTCAATCGAGCGCTTTAATGCTCCGGGCGGATATTTTCCATTCTTCCGGACAGTTGTACGCCGAATGGCCGGTCGATCGCACCAAACAGGTCAGCATTGATGTGGCGGATCTGCCCCCGGGGGTCTGGCTGCTGCGGGTCGAAACCCAAATGGGTTGGATTACCCGCAAACTCATGAAATTGTAAAGAAAACAAGACCGGAAAGGCACTTCCGGTCTTGATGGTTTCACTTTAAATGATATTAAAATGAAGGTAAAGTTAAAAAAGATTCTGACAAGGCTGCTGCCCTTTATCGGCTTTGTGCTGTTTGGGGCCGGGCAGGCCCTGGCACAGGATATTGTCGTATCCGGCCAGGTGGTTTTCGGGGAGCAGATGACGCCCCTGCCCGGATTTCCGGTCGATATCCAGCATGGAGGCGCCACGCTTGAAGCGATTACCGATGACAGCGGCCACTATGAGGTCACGCTGGAGAATGTCAATCCTAACAGCATTATTCAGGCCAGCGCGGTGGATTGGTGTTCGGGGCAGATCCTTACCCAATACCTGCCCACAGCCATTGGGGGATACACGGCCAATTTCCATATTTGCGCCGACATTGTCGATCCGCCGATTGACAGTACGTGTGCGGCTTACTTCACCTACGAGCAGATCAGCGTCGACCCTTACGTGGTTGCCTTTTACAACCTGTCGGCCGGAGATACCTGGAGTTGGTCGTTCGGCGACGGGACCGGCAGCACGGAATACGAACCTCAACATACCTTTGTCGGCCCAGGGGCTTACCCCGTGACCCTCACCGTTTCGACGGCTGATTGTTCGGCCAGTTTGTCGCTGCAGGTTGTTGTAGGGGATACGTTGGGATGCAACTGTCCGGCCATTTATGATCCGGTTTGCGCCATCCTCCCCGACGGCACGCTGTTGCAGTTTCCGAATGTCTGTGAAGCGCAATGCGCCGGATATGGTCCCGGTCAGATCACGACCTGCGAAACGGATCCCTGCATTTGTCCGCAGGTTTACGACCCGGTTTGCGTAACCACGCCGGACGGGCAAACGATCACTTTCCCGAACAGTTGTTATGCCGAGTGCGCAGGTTACGGGGCGGATCAGTATGTATCCTGCGACGGCGACTGCCAGTGCACCGATGAATGGGATCCGGTTTGCGTAGCTACGCCGGGCGGCGGCATCCTGTCCTTTTCAAACCCATGCGAAGCAGAATGCGCCGGTTTCACACCGGACATGTATTACTCTTGCGATTCAACCGGTTGCAACTGCCCGCAGGTTTATGACCCGGTTTGCGTGATTTCGCTTATCGGCGATACCCTGACGTTTACCAACAGCTGCTTTGCGGAATGCGCGGGTTTCGGACCTGATGCCTACTTCTCCTGCGATGGCAATCCCGGCGGCGGCTGCCAATGTTATGAGATCTATGCGCCGGTATGCGTGATGGTGGATTCTACCATTGTTGAATTCCCGAATGACTGTTTTGCCGCCTGTGCGGGCTACGGACCGGATTCCTTTGTGGATTGCAACAACAGCGGTTGTTTCTGTCCGAACTACTACGACCCGGTTTGCGCGGTCAGTGCGACGGGAGACACCATTACTTTCGGTAACATCTGTTATGCCCTTTGCGCCGGTTTCGGGGAGGATCAGGTATTCTCTTGCGGAAATCCTGCGGGCTGCGACGCCTGTCCGCAAACCTACGATCCGGTTTGCGTATTTACGCCGAACGGAGGGTTTCTTACCTTCCCCAACTCCTGCTATGCCGTTTGTGCCGGGTTCGGCCCGGATCAGCTGTTCAATTGCGACGGCAACCCGGGCGACTCCACCGGTTGCCAGGCCTGGTTCTTTGCCGACGTCCTCAACCCGGTCGGTTTGACCGTACAGTTTGTGGATCAATCCTATATTCCGGGCGGGCAGGCAACCTATGTCTGGAGTTTCGGCGACGGAACCAGCAGCGATGAATGGACGCCGGTGCACGAATACCAGGCGGCGGGCATTTATGAGGTTACGCTGACGATCACAACGGAAAACGGTTGCACCAGCAGCCATAGCGAACATATTTGCGTGGGCAACGGCGACATCTTCCAGGGACCGGATTGCCAGGCAATGTTCAACCTCTCTCAAACGGCGGTCAGCCTCTATACCTTCCAGTTTACGGACATTTCGGTGGGCAATCCGGTGAACTGGTTCTGGAGCTTCGGCGACGGCACGGCCAGCCAGCAGCAAAATCCGGTGCATACCTTCAGCAATGACGGCTTGTACATCGTCAGCCTGACCATCGTCACGGCAAACGGCTGTTCCAGCACCATGTCCATGATCCTGGCGGCGGGCAGCAATGTGATCTACCCCGATTCGAGCTGTCAGGCGTTATTCCTGCCGTTCATCGAACAGGACAGCGTTGCGGGCGGCGTGTTCTTCCTGAATCTCTCCATACCGCCCGGAGCCGAATTCGAATGGGATTTCGGCGACGGTACGACCAGCTCTGAATTTATGCCGCTCCACGTGTACAGTGAGCCGGGAGTGTACGTGGTCACCATGACCATGACCAGCCCTGACGGCTGTACGAGCACCTTCAGCGCTACAGTCGACCTGATTGAAAATAATGTGACCGGCAGGCCGGGCTTCACCCTTTCAACAGGTACATCGGATACCATTGAAGACCTCGATTGGACGGTTTATCCCAACCCGGCTTCCGCTGAAACCTATGTGGAATGGCAGGCCGGACAAGCGGGCGCTTACCAGCTGCAACTGATGGACCTCAACGGGAAAGTGATCCGTACCCTGTCGGGAAAAACAGCCCAGGGACGCCACTCGGAGCTGCTGCAAACAGCGGATCTGGTACCAGGAATTTATATGCTTCGCTTACAAACGGACCAAGGTGTCGGCGTACGCCGTCTGATCCGTCAATAAACACTGTGAATTACCTTAATTGCCGCCTCCCGGATACCCGGGGGGCTTTTTTCTTTTAAAATATCTGGTACCGGACACAATGAAAAATCAATTCCTGCGTAATTAATAGGTCAGGATTTTAAACTGGTCAAAATACAACTCCTATGCCTGCTACTACTCTCATGGTCATTGCCCTGGCCTTCATATTTTTAGGAAAGAAATTAGGTTCTTCCACGTCTCCCTATAAGGCGCAAAACCCTTCGCCTCCTTCCGATTCCGCCTCCGGAAAATAATCAATCCCGGCTTGTCTCATCGGCTTTTAGCCATTGCTCTGCCCTCAGATTTAAATTTTCCAATTCGGTTTTCAATTCATTGTACCGGTTATAGGCGTCCTTGCCCGGCAACTGATCCGCCTGATCAACCATATAGGCGAGGTATTTGATCTGATCAATCAGCATCGGTTGGGTATAACGGACCGTTGAAGAAACGAGCCTCGTTTCGATTTCGGATAAAACAGCGCCCGGTCTGGATTGGCTGTTTTCGCCGCGTTCCTTCAATTTTTCTGATTTTTTAGCGATGTTGTCCGCCAGGATTTTCGCCCGGCTTTCGAGGTCGCGGATGCGGATGGCGAGATTTTCCTGCGCAGCCAGCTCTTCTTCAGTGACCCCGGTGGCTATTACCCTCGGGTCAGGGAGTATTCTCAGGGTTTGAACCAATGTTTGGCCGTTGACGGTCAGGCTGATCGCATACAGCCCCGGCGCCGCCACCGGGCCGCTTTTATCCGATTCTTTAGCGTCCTTATCCCAGGGCCCCTGGTGCCGCATATCCCAGTGGAACCGGTGAAGGCCGGGTGAAGTGGACAGTTGCCCTGCAACCTGGATGGTCCGGATGCCCGTGGCCATATCGGGTTCTTCATCCCGGGTTTCTCCGGGTTTTTTATGGCTGCTGAACGACCGGATCAATTCCTTCTTTGCATTAAAGATCTCCAGGACGATTTCCCCTTCGGCAGGGTCCTTGAGGTAATAATCGATAACGGCAGCCGGCTCGGGGTATTCGGGAATGGAGCCTTTTCTCGAACCCTGGTACCGCATGCGGACAGCATTCCTGGGTTGAAATAACCAGGCTTTGGATTCCGCAACCGGTTGGGAGAACTGCCTCAGGCCGGAAAGGTCATCCAGTATCCAGAAGGAGCGCCCCATGGTGGATATCAGGAGGTCCCCCCGGTTGGTCTTCAGGTCGGTTACCGGCGTAATGGGGAGGTTTTGCTGGAAGGCCATCCAGTTCAGACCGTCATCCATGGAGATATAGAGCCCATATTCAGTACCTGCATACAGGAGGCCTTCCCGTTGGGGATCCTCCCGGACGACCCGGGTCGGGTAATCGGCGGGAATACCGTTTTTGCCGGTCGTGAGCAAGGTCCAGCTTTTTCCGTAGTTCTCCGTTTTGTAAATGTAGGGCCTCCAATCGCCGAGTTGGTAACGCAAAATCGCAGCATAGGCTTTACCCTCCTGGTGCGGGGAGGGTTCCACGCAATCCACCCGGCCGCCGCCGGCCATGGGCGGCGTGACATTCTCCCATTTTTTGCCCCCGTCGCGGGTGACGTATACGGGGCCGTCGTTGGCGCCCGTCCAGATCAGGCCTTTCCGGAGGGGGGATTCCCGGATGGAATACAGCGTACTGTAATATTCCTCGCCTGTGACATCGCGGGTGATCGGTCCGCCGGATACGACCTGCGTTGCGGGATCGCGAGCGGTGAGATCAGGGGAGATGATTTCCCAGTTTTTGCCCCCGTCAGTGGTCTTATGGAGGTATTGAGAACCCTGATAAACGACATTCGGGTCGTGTGGAGAAACATGGATCGGCGCTACCCGCTGGAACCGGAATTCCAGATCGTCCGGATCATGGCCGTATATGTTGGAGGCTCCGATATAGTATTGCAATTCCTGCCCCGTCCGGCGATCGTAAACCCCGAACCGGCCCTTGCAGTTGGAATAAACGATGTCAGGGTCGCCGGGTTTGGGTACGGCGGGGCCGGTTTCGCAGCCGCCGATTTCTTCCCAGTAGCCCTGCGGCCCCCCGGGAGAAGGGTAGGGCGGCAGATAAGGTACGGCGATGGTAGTATTGTCCTGCTGGCCGGCGTAAACCCGGTATGGAAACCGGTCGTCGAATTCCACCTGGTAGAGCTCGGCGGTAGGTTGATTGTCCTGGGTCGACCAGGTTTGGCCGCCGTTGGTCGTAATATTGGCCCCGCCGTCATTGGATTGGATGAAGACCTTGCTGTCGGCCGGATTGATCCAAAGGTCGTGATTGTCGCCATGCGGCGTGCGCTGGGACGACCAGCCTTTTCCGCCGTTCAAAGACTTGAAGAAACCTTCAGCGGAAACGTAAACGACATCGGCGTCCTGCGGATCGGCATCCACATTGCAATAATAGAAGGGGCGGTACAACAGCTCTTTTTTGGTGCTGACCAATTCGAAATTCGCGCCGCGGTCATCTGACCGGTAAAGTCCGCCTTCCCCTTCGGGCGCCTCTACCAGCGCGTACAACCTGGAGGGTGCGGCTTTTGAAACGGCCAGGTCGATTTTACCGATCTGGGCCTGGGGCAGTCCGCCGTACAGTTTTTTCCAGGTGTCGCCGCCGTCCTCCGATCTGTAAACGCCACCGTTCTCACCACCTGAAATAATGGTCCATGGTTTTCGCTCCACCCGCCAGGCCGCTGCGTAGAGGATATCCGGATTGTCCGGAGCGAATTCAACATCGACTATACCTACCGTATCTGCGATGTAGAGGACTTGCTGCCAGGTATTGCCGCCGTCCTTGGTGCGATACAGGCCGCGCTCCGGATTGGGCAGAAAGGCCTGACCAATAGCAGCGGCAAATGCGATATCCGGGTTTTCAGGATGGATTTCAATTGCACCGATATGGCCGGTTTCGCGCAGGCCGGTAAATTTCCAGGTTTTGCCGGCATTTTCGGATTTATAAACGCCTTTACCGGCGATCACGTTGCTGCGGATGCCGTCGGAGCCCGTTCCGGCGTATATGATCGAAGGATTGGAGGGCGCTACCCGTATGGCGCCTATGGATGGGGATGCGAAATAGCCGTCGGAGATATTTTTCCAGGTCGTCCCGTAATCATCGGTCTTCCAGACGCCCCCGCCCGTACTGCCCATATAAAAAACAGAGGGTTGAGACGCGACGCCGGTTACGGCGGTTACCCTGCCGCCCCGGGTGGGGCCGATGCAGCGGTACTCGAATGCCTGAAGGAAAAGGGTATCCGGTTGGGGGATCACCCTGGTGGTTTGTCCGCCGGACGGCGTGGCCAGGGCAAGCAACTGAAGTGCGATAAATGCTATCTGGAGACTCAGGCGCGGCATGAGCAGAGAATCGGTTTTGGTATGCGATTACTGCCGGAATGAATATCGGCAGCAGATTATTTTTTTACAATCTTGGGGGCTTTTTGCAGCTGGGTTGCAGGATCCAGGGTTTGTTTCCAGGCCGTACCCGAGGCGTCGATATAGGTAATGGCCATGGTGAAATTGGTATCGAGCCTGGCTGCGCCGGTGGCCTCCATGAGCAAACTATACAGGGCGCCGGTTTCGATCAGGTGGCCGGCCAGGGCATTTTTGACCGCGATATCCTGCCGTCCTACGATGTCAAGTTTGCTGAGGGTCACCGGAGGGCCCGGATTAAATAGTTTAAGGAAGGCGTCCCTGCCCAGAGGGGCAATTTGAAAGACGTTTATCTGCAAGCCGCCGGAGGGCGCCGCTGCAATGGGTTTATCCTTCTTTTTTCGGCGGGTAAACCGGAACAGGATGATAATCAGCAGCAGGGAAATTCCGCCGATTCCCCAGTGTTCCGGTTCCAGGTTTCGGAAAAAATCGGTGATGTCCTGCCACAAGGTCTCTGGTGTGATCTCCATCGGTTGCTCGGTTGAAATTGGCTTATTGTGCTTTCCGGAATCGGACTTTGCCGTCCACAATGGTCATTAATACCGCTGTCTGAAGGATCTCGTCGTCGGTGCAATTGATCAGGTCTTTTGAAAGAACCGTAAAATCCGCCAGTTTGCCTTTTTGAATGGAGCCTTTGTCATTTTCCTCGAAAGCGGCATAGGCATTGGCCTGCGTATAGGAATAGAGGGCTTCTTTCCGGGTCAATCGCTGTTCCGGGAAAAATTCCAGCCCGGTATCCGGCCGCCGGCGGGTGACGGAGGCGTAGTAACAGGCAATCGGGTCAACGTCTTCCACCGGGGTATCGGTACCGTTGGTGACCACCGCGCCCGCATCGACCAGGGATCGCCAGGCGTAAGCGCCTTCCCGCGCTCTTTTTTCGCCAAGCCGCTTGGCCACAAACGGCGCATCGGAGGTGCAGTGTATCGCCTGCATGGAGGCGATGACCCCCAGTTGGCTGTACCGCGGGATATCGGCCGGGTCGAGGTGCTGGGAATGTTCTATGCGCCAGCGCAGGTCCTTTTTGTCAGGATGGGTGTTGAAGGTATGCTCAAAGATGTTGAGCACTTCCCGGTTGGCGCGGTCCCCGATGGCATGTACGCAGAGTTGCATGCCGTTTTCAATGCAGAGGTCTGCTATATGCTGGACGGTTTCGAGCGGGGTGGTATTCTGACCGGTAAATCCGGGCTTGTCCTCATAAGGGGCCAGCAACCAGGCGCCGTAGGAGCCCAGTGCGCCGTCGACTTCCGATTTGATGGCGCGGCAGGTAAAAAAGCGGTTGCCGGCATCGATCATGGGGTAGCCTGCCAAGCTGTCCTTCATTTCTTCGTACGGCCGGCGCATCATGACCCAGAGGCGAAGGTCGAGTTTGCCGTCTTCGGCGAGCTGCCGGTAGTCCCGGAGTTCCTGGAAATCGGATCCTGCATCCTGGAAGGAAGTGATCCCTTTTCTGAGGCAATCCTCCTGGGCCAGTTCAATGCCTTTGAGCCAGTTGTCGTGGAGGTCCTTTTGAGACAAGGTTGCCAGGTACGATTCGTACGCCCGGTAGATGAGGCTTTGCGCTCTTTCTTCAAACATGCCGATGGCTTCCCCACGGCTGTCCCGGACAATCTCGCCGCCGGAAGGATTGGGTGTTTCAGGTGAAACACCGGCCAGTTCCATGGCTTTGGCGTTGGCAAAAAGCCCGTGTCCGCTGGCATGGCTGAGCAGGACCGGGTTGTCGGGTGAAACGGCGCTCAGGTCATCGTGGTAGGGGTAGCCGAGCACCTGCCTTTCCGGTGCTTCGGTCCATTTTTCCTGGTGCCAGCCCCGGCCGATGATCCATTCGCCCGGTTTGGCGGTTTTGACCTTTTCCGCAACCATATCCACAATTTCGGCCCAGCTCTTCGACTTCATGAAATTCAGGTTCATCAGGCTGGACCCCAAGCTGGAAAAGTGGCCGTGCCCTTCGATGAACCCCGGCATGACAAACTGCCCGCCGAGATCCACGACTTCGGTTTGTTCGCCTTTCCAGGAATCGGCCTCAGCCTGGCTGCCGACCCAGATCACCCTTCCGGCTTTGACTGCGATGGCCTGGGCGGTAGGGTTTTCCGCATCCTGCGTATAGATATTGCCATTGGTGAAAAGGACGTCAGCTGTTTCCTTTTTGGGCGCACAGGCGTTCAAGGCGAGCAAAAGGGCGGTAAGCGCCGCGAGGAGGAACCGGTTCATAAATATGGGCATTGTTCTCGCCCCAAAGCTAAAGAAAAAATGGGATTGTGGGAAGCAAGGATGGTGAATAGGTTTGCCGAGACTGGTACATCCTATTGATACCACTTAATTAGGGTCGAGGTATCCCGTTTTTCAAAATATGTCAGATAGGTTACCAGTTCACATTCCCCGGGGTGATTTGGAATCACTGGATTTCAAGGACTGGGAAACGGCTGTGAATGAAAACCCTCCTGCAATGGTCAACAAGGATATGGTCGTCCATCTGATCACTGCCTAAGGGCGTTTATTTCCTCAAAATGGAAAATGCGGTCGCCGTTCGGTTTATCAAGCAATTAATTTATTTCCTTAAACTATTCGATTAACCTTTGGTCAAATTCAGACCTAAGTCTCATTTCACCTTTACCCTTGCAATCATTTGCGAAAACACCCCCGGTAACCATCGTTTGAGATAAACCCCGAGCACTTCCCGGAAGCCGCCGATATATGCTTCTTCCTTTTTGGCGGCAATGGTACGCAGCACTTTCTGTGCGAAGACATCCGGCGGGATGCCGTTGGCAGTGGTATCAGCCATGACATTATTGGGTGTACCATCGCCTCTCAACGCATTTATGGTGACGTTGGTCCGCACAAATCCCGGGCAAATGATGGTGACCGGAATGCCGGCCTCAACCAGTTCGGCGCGCAAAGAATCGAAATAACCCTGGAGAGCGTGTTTGGAGGCGGAATAGCTGGAGCGCCAGGGCGTGCCGAATTTGCCCATAACGCTGCTCATCACGACGATCTGTCCGCTTTTTTGAGCGAGCATATGGGGCAGTACCTCGTGGGTGACGGCAACCGTTCCGGTGAAGTTGACATCCATGATCTTCCGCACTACATCCAGGCCGGTGTTCATGGCGGAGTCCCGCTGGGAGATGCCGGCGTTGTTGATCAGGAGGTCCAGCCGGCCGAAGCGGGCAACGGCTTCATCCGCAGCGCCTGGAATCCGGTTGAAATCCGCAACATCCAGCGGCAGCGTCATCACCGATCCGGGGTCGGCACACTGGTTTTTCACCCGTTCCAGCTCCTGCGCGTTCCTGGCCGACAGGATCAGGCGGGCGCCTTTTTCGGCAAAGGCGTAGGCGAGATACTCACCGATCCCGGAGGAAGCCCCGGTGATCCAGACAACTTTGTTTTTAAAATCCATTGAAAGTTCGATATATTTCGGGCGCAAAGGTCGTTAACTAAAACGTAAACCGCTGCCTATGAAAACTGTTTTTTTGGTCAGACACGCCAAATCGAGCTGGGATCACCCCGGATTGCGGGATTTCGACCGGCCCCTGGGCGACCGGGGTATCAAGGATGCGCCGAAAATGGCGGCCTGGCTGGCCGGCACCGGCGTACGGCCCGATGCGCTGGTATCGAGCACGGCTAACCGGGCCCTTACGACAGCCGGTTATTTCGCCGAGGCCTTCGGTATTGATGAAAAGGAAATCCGTGAAGAACCCGCCATATACGAAGCCTTCACGCAAACGATCATCGACCTGATCCGGGCATTTCCAGATGACTGGCAAACGGTCCTGATATTCGGGCATAACCCTACCTTTACCTCGGTGGCCAACCAGTTCTCAGCCCGCCTGGATAATCTGCCGACCTGCGGTATCGTCCGCATCGACGGGCAATTGAGCCGATGGTCGGAATGGTCGTCAAGCAGGGCCATGGTAGCGGGAATCTGGTATCCGAAACTTTTTAAATGAAGATTTCGATTGATTCGATTGATCCGATTGATTCGATTGATTCCACCGCCCGGCACCTTTGTTGAAAGCTTTGTCGCCCGGTGGCCGAAGCTTCAGCTTCCGGACCGCCTACGGCAGACGGCGTCAGCGAAGGAGGGAATGATTTAATTGAACAAACTGCAATTACCTGTAAATGCATCCCAAAATATTCATCCTGATACTCTTCGGCGCCGTATTGACAGCAGGTTGCGGGGAAAAGCAGGAAAAACTGCTGATCGACGAGGATAAGCTGGTGAACATCCTGGCAGAAGTCCATATGGCGGAAGGCGAAATGGAAACGGTCAATATGAGCGACCGGGATACGCTCGGCAAATCGCTTTATCAGCTCATTATGGAGCATTACGGCGTCAATCGGGAAGACTTTGACCAGACCATGATCATATTGCGGGAAGACCCCGACCGGTTGGAGCGCGTATACGAAAAGGTGCTGGACAAGTTGTCGAAGATCCAGGCTCAGTATCCGGATAAAAATTGATTGTTCGATTCCTCAATTATTGCTCGTTCTATGGCGTTGGAAATACTGAACAAAGGCAGACTTAATCCAACAAAGGCGATGCTGGCGGGGATATTTGTTTTTGCCGGGTTGACGGTTTTGTCCCGGGTTTTTTCTCCTGGCGGAGCACCCGCTTGTTCGGCGGATACCTGTTTTCGGATTATTATTTGTTTTTGTTCCTTTTTTGTATGACCTGGCCCCGGGCTGGCAGCTTAAACGGTGGTTCTGGCCAGCGGTCTTTGCACTGATTGTCGTCAGGCTGGTCCATATTGCGGCCATCAGCCCTGAATACCGCAAGCGCATTGATTGGTACGAACGATTACTGGAGAAAACCCGGGCCTATCCCGGAACCAAGTTTGCCGTTGATCAGCAAAACGTACCGATGGGTTTACTGCAACTGAGCTGGGGCTCCTCCTTCGAAACCCTTTACCTTTCAGCCCGTCGCTCCCCGGATTCGACCCGAACGGTCATTATTTACGACCCGAATGTGCCGATGGACAAATTCCTGCCTCTAAACAATGCTTTTTTTCAACCCTTCGGCGCCATGCCCTATGAATGGTTCAGGACGAGTCCGTATTTTCATTTCAGGGATACGAGCCATTACCGGGTATTGGGACCGGAAGCGATGCCGCAATAGCCCGCTGTTGCCGGGTTACGGTTTCAATAAAAGCTGCGGACATTCATCTCCCCTTCGGAGCCGATCATCAGACTGGCGCCGAGCGAGAGGTTGATCTGGTGCTGGCTTCTCCGGTTCTCCTCGCCTTGCCTGCCGTCCACAAGATCCATGATGTCATAAAAACCCTGAAGATCTGCGAAGACCCTGAAGTTTTTCATGATGGGCTTTGAAAGCCGGGCTCCGACCGTGGGACCGATAAAGAATGCGCGTCCGCCTACATCTTCGGGCAACAGGATCTTGCTGGTTTCAACCAGGTCTTCAAGCGCGATGAGTTGGGAGGCCGTGAATTCATTCTCATAGGCGATCCGTTCGACCTCGCTGTTGAGGTAATTGAAGAAACCGGCATCCCCTTCTGATTTGCGGAAGCTCCAGTCAAATCCAGCCCGCGCACCGGCATAGATCTCATAGTCGAAGGTTCGCTGAAGGCTGTTGCCGCCGGCGCCGTAATTGGTTTTTAGCAGGTTCATCCTGTAGTTCAATTGCAGGTTGGTACCCTTCCGGCTTTGTTTGAAATAGCCGCTGCTGATGACGAATTCGATGAAATGCCGCTGTATCTTGGTATCGGTCGACTCGCCGAACCCGTACCAGGCGAAGAACGTCAGCAGGGTCTTGTTGTAGCCGTTTCTTCCGAATTCCTGATTCAGGCTGAGATTGCTGAGCGGCTCCTCTGTGCCGTGGAGCAGCGATTCCAGTTTGGCGCCCAGCTGGATCAGGTTCCACATCGCCTGAAAATGCGGATTCGCGGATAACGGCGCCCGGTCGTCGAGTGCAAAAACGGAAGTAGTTTTAAGGCCCAGGCCCAATTGCGCATCGTCAAGGATTGCCAGATACCGGTGTTTTGTGTATCCTTGTTGGGACAGAGCTTCCGTAAACAGCCCTGTGATGATCACTGCCAGGATAAGAAGTAAATATTTCCGGATCATATGCGATGGTTTTGAATATTATCGAGACTGTTGCTTGATGAAATCTATTTTCAATCCGGCAAAGCCGTAAGCCGAAAACATGGGGTTGGTTCCTTTGATGGACGTGTGTTGCTGCAGGCTCAGTTCGGCGCCCAGCCCCAGCGAAAACCGTCCGCCGAACCTGGCGTGGATCGTCGGCCGCGCATACCAGCCAACCGACGGTACGACCCTGGGGTCTCTAAACCGGCCGAAAATGACATTCTGCAGGCCTTCCGCGATTTTATCGGTCAGGTTTTCCACCGTTGAAAGGATGCCGCCTTCCATCAGGCTGTCCAGTTTGTCGCGAATGAATAGCACGCTGCCCAGATCCACGACAGGGGAGGGGTCGGCCGTGAAGCGCACCCCACCGATCAATTCGGCGTCCAGGGAATTGTTGCCTTTGTTCCCCCATTCCAGGAAAGGGTCGGGGCCGAGCAGGATTTGTTTGGCATCGATAAAGCCCTCCAGGTCGTAACGTTTGGAAAAGAACGGCTTTACCTTGGTCGCGTCCGCCGCAGCGACTACAGCCAGGTGCACGGCGAGTTCTTCGGCCTTGCCGGACAATGAAAGCCGGATGGCTTTGAATTGGTTCTTGAATTTTTGGGATTCGGGTTGCTCGGCCAGCCGGGGATCAGATATGGAAAAACTGCCGCCGAACCAGGCTGTTCTGCCGAAGAACCGGACGGTCTGCACAGGGCGGGTTACGCGTTTGATCACGTCGCCTTTTACCTCGATCCGGATGCCGGGGTAAAGGTCGCGCAGCCATTTGGGTGCATCCAGGTTGAAATTGGCAAAAGCGGTGTCCAATTGGCCTTTGGAGATCTCGAGTTCGGAAAAACCCACCATTTTGGGCAAATTACCCTTGAATGTCGAAAAGGCGATGCCGGTGTAGGTCTCTACCCCGAATTCGAAGCGCTGGGCCTGCAATCCGGCAGTGAAACAAAGTAAGGAGCAAAAGAAAATAATTCTCAACATTCTGATTATTGTTTTCGCAAAAGGGTGACATCGCCTTTGTAAGCCTTGATAACGCCGTTCCCGAACCGGACCGTTCCATAATAGGCGTATACACCCTGGGGCAGGCGCCTGCCGCCAAGGTTGCCGTCCCAACCCAAAGATTCCACATTCAGGTCAATATCGCCGGTCTGAAAGACCAGTGCGCCCCAGCGGTCAAATATGAACAGTTGGGCAATTCGTTCGCCGGACCCACCATCGCTGTAAAAGGTGAAACGGTCGTTCAGGCCGTCGCCGTCCGGCGAGAAAGCGTTGGGGATGTAAATTTCGCCCAGCTCGATGGTCAGCGGAAACCCGTCTGTGGCCAGGCAGCCTCGTTCATCTTCCACAATTATCCGGATATCCATATTGTTGACCGCCGTGAATTCCGTATTCGGCTCACCGGTGTCGATACTGCCCGGCAACCACTGGATCCGGCTGATCTGACCGTAGGTTTCTGCGCTCAGGCTGACGGGGGTCAGCGGCCGGACGAGCAGTTCTTCCAGCGGCAGGTTGACAAACAACGTGTCCGGCGCAACCACCTCAACGGGGAATTCCTGGATGCAACCCAGGTCGTCCATCACTGTCAGGGTATAATTTCCGGCAGCCAGGTTTTTGACTTCCTGTTGCGCAAAGAACGATTGGCCGCCGTCGATGGAAAATACTGCGGGCTGATCCGGGTTTTCGAGTTCGATATCCAGTTCGCCCGTATCGCCCGGGCATTTGGGCTGGTTCACGGTTAAATTCACCTCGGGCCCTTCCGGCTCGGGCAAGAGGACTTGTCTGACGGCGCTGCAACCCGCCGGGTCGGTGACTGTTACGGCAAATTCACCGCCGGTAGCGGAGGCGAATTCAGGCCCGGGCGTGCCGTTGCTCCATTGGTATGCATAGTCCGGCGGTGAAAGCGTTACCCGGACGCTGTCGCAGCTTTCCCGGATATCGGTTTCCAGGCCGGGCGGCTCCTTCCCGGAAATGTCGTAGGGAACGGACTTCTGGCAGCCGAAGCCGTCGGTTAAGGTCAGGGTGTAAATGCCCGCATCCGCTTCCCGGAAATCGGCAATTACCGGATTTTGGGGTAAGGTGCCGCCTTGGGGGCCTGCCCAGCTGAAGGTTTGATAATCGGGGGCATTGACCAACTTCAGCTCCAGGGTATCGCCGATGCATGGCGGTTCGTATTCAACCCCGGGCGGGAGCGGGGTATGAACGGCCAATTCCAGGGTATCGGTATCCGGGCATCCTTCCGCGTTTGTCGCGTTTAAGATGTAAATGCCCGATTGGGTTGCTGAAAGCGGGTTGAAGACCAGTATGGAATCGTTGAATGCAGAGCCGTCCGGCAGCGTCCAATGGTGGTTGAGGCCGCCTGAGCCCGCCAGGTTAAGCGCATCGCCGTCGCAGACATCCAGATCTGGGCCGGCATCGGCAAACGGCGGCGACTCCAGCAAGACGGAATCCCGCACAATGCAGCATTCGTCTTCTACTTCGAGGTAGTACCAGCCCAGGTGCCCCGCCAGCGACCGGGCGGCGGCGGGCCCCTCCGATGACCAACCGTCTGAATGGCGCCAGGTCGCTTTGGCGTCCGCCGGGAAACAGCCCGCCGGGATGACGGCTTCCAGGAACAGGCTGTCTTTCTGGCAATCGATCCGACCCGATTTGGCAACGGCGCAATCGGCAATGACCTCGGGACAAAGGATATGGCAGGAAAATTCGGGGGGGGTGCTGGCCGGGTTGCTGTACACAATGAACTCAACCTTGAACCCAACGGCGCAAAGCGGGATCCGGCCGCTGATCCGGCCGACACCGGTAAGGGTCTGCAGGTTGCCGGGCAAGGCGAACGGCGGTTGATTGAAAGATTCCAGCCACATATTCATGGCATTTTTATCCGTTACACCCGATACCTGAAGAGCACCCTCATGCACCAATGCGAAACCGTCAATGCAATCCACGCAGTTGCCGAAGGCTATGGCGCCAAGGTCCTTCAGCGTCTGATCCGGGAGGATGGCCCAAACCCGGCCCCGGTCGACCTGCTGGCCGCCGAATGCGTTCAAATCCACATAAAAAGCCCTGCTTTTGCCGGCATCCGTGAAATAGGAGGTGTAAACCAGGGTATCATGGGCGGGGGAGGTATGGGTGGCCTGGTCCTGCGGGTCAATGTAGGAAAAGCCGCAATTTTCAAGCGTGATGACCGATTGAGCCCTGATCTGAAAGGAGAGGAATGCCAGGAGGAGTATGGCCATTAACCGCAATCCCGGTCCCTGGCCACCGCTAAACCGCAATCCGGGTTTGTCGTCTCTGCAATTCGACCGGGTTCTAAAAACCATTGTTGTTTTGTTTCTCACCAATTGGGACGCAGGTAGATGGTTGTAGTGTACAAGCCTACTAAAAAAAATTTTCCTCGCCGGATTAACCCGGTGATTTCCCATATGTGTCGTCTCGAAGGGCAGCCCGAAGGCCATTAGGCGGATTTCGCAGTTGTTCCGGTGTGTAAAAAGGGATCAGCTGTCCGGATTTTATCGGATTTTGGAATTGCGGATAACTGCAACGCAGGTTGCCGGTGCAATGGAGATTGTGATTTGCTTCGGCAAAAGTAACATATTTTGGGATATTCTAATGGGTTATTATTTGATAAAAAGTTAAATTTGTTTTAAACCCGGCCATTCCCAAACCCGGGACCGAATCCCATTTGATCACCTGCCTGCCGGCCTGCCGCTGCCCGGCGATTCGGAATCGGTCGCACCGGGATTTCCTGGCCTGCGCCATCACATACCGGCCCTACAGGCCGGAAACGTAAAATTCAACC
>CALMYQ010000165.1 GCA_937873655.1 uncultured Lewinella sp.
CTTGCGTCTCCGGCCGCCGTGGATCGAAATTTCCAGACGCAACATCTTGCGTCTCCGGCCGCCGTGGATCGAAATTTCCAGACGCAACATCTTGCGTCTCTACTGGTCGCCGTGGGCGGATCCGTTCAAATCCCCTGATTTGATGCCGATGAAATCAAAATCGGTTACGGAGGGAAAATTGGTACCTTCAATAAACGTCGGCCAATCATCCAGAAACGGTTGGTTGGGATCGGTGAACTGGTACCCTTGCGGGATGAATTGCCAGGACGGTACCGTCCCGAAACTCTCATTGATGTGCAGGATCACCTTCTGGATCTGGATCAGGTCGAGGGTTGAGACGTTGCCGGAGGCATTTACATCAGCAGCAATCTTGGTGTACGGGCTGGTGATCACCTGGATGCCCAGGATATGCTTGCGCAATGCGATGATATCGAGGGTCGATACGCCGTTGGTGGCATTGGTGTCCTTTTCCACCCAGACTTTGAAATGCGTGCCTGCGGGTACGTTGACCAGCGGGAAGGTGCCGTCCGCATAATTCGGATAAACAATGGTATCGTTTCCGGCCACGAAGTGGATCTTGGCGCCGGAAATGGGATCGCCGTCCTCGGTGCCCAGGAAGCCCACGCCGGCCGAGCCGCCTGCAAAATAAGTCCCGTTGATCTCCATGACGCCTGTATTATCGGGATCGAGCCAGTCTTTTAGCCGGGTTGCGGGCGTGCCGCCGCCGTCCCAGGCCCTGCTCAATCGACCGAACCAGGCTTGTGAGCCCGTGCAATCGGTCAGGTTGGGATTACCGCCGTGCAGGTGCCCCACCATTTTGCCGGTCTTGTTGAGCAGCGCGGCGCCGGAAGAGCCGACCTCAAAGCCGCCGACCGAATAAATGACGTTGAAATGGTTCTGCGGAGGCGTGGTCACCCCGTTGTCCCAATTGATCGAGTTGTTGTAGACCGTAGCTGCCTGGTAGCTGGCGCCGATCTTTTTGATGTCCCCCCTCGGGTGGTGGAAAATGTAGCTCGTGTCCGGGCCGACCCCGTTCCGGTTCCAGCCCAGGTAGTACGTCATATATTGGGATGGAACGTCATTCATCAATTCCACCAGCAGGAAGTCATTTTCCCGGCGCCCTGCCCGGTAGATGCTGCCCATCATGGAGTCGTAATCCGGTTCAACCGCCGGATCAGGGCAGGCTGCGGATTCATAATTGAAATCAAACCGCCAAAGGTCGTATTCCGGGGTGTAGCCGTCCATACAGTGAAAGCCGGTATAGATATAGGGCGTAAGATCCTGGCGGACGTTATTCATCAGGTTGCCGGTGCAACGCCCCATACCTTCCGCCACTACGACAATGATGCGGCAGATGCCGCGCCGTTGATCCGGCAGGCGGTCGCCCGGCGCGCATACGGCGTTGTCGTGGCAGGCCAGCGAAGTACCGAAGTCGAATGCCGGCGACCTTGGGCCGCTTTCATCCTGGCGATAGCCGTGGTCTATGCGGTAAATATGGAAGGGCAGCGTTCCCCGGGCGGATTGCGGTTCGTAATATTCCAAAACGGCCTGATCCCCGTCGACAAGCCCGATCCAGGTCCGTTTACCGGCGGGCATATTTTCCGGCGTATACGGCCCGAAAAGCTGCCAATTTTCCGATTTGTAAAGGTAAAGCCGCCCGCCCCTCGGCAGGTTGACCTGATCGAAGAAAACCGCCAGGGACAAGGCGCCTCCGCTGCGAACGGCCATGCGCCATACCCGGTCGCCGTTGGGCAGCTCCGTCCACTCGCCGGAGGCCAGCGGATTGATATCAGCGGGCATGGACTTGGAGAACCGGGTGCCCGGTCCGCGTTCGTCTTCCTGACGGACGGCTGCCCAGTTGATAGCGGGCATGGAAACGACAGGAACGGTCTGGGAAGGCAAAAATGAGCTAAAGCGTTTGTCGAAGGAAGGCGGCAAATCGTTTTGAGCCGTAAGCAGACAGGCGCTAATGATCAACATCAGCCCTGACAGGCAAATGGAGGTATATTTGTTCGGCATGGGATTATGCGTTTTGCAATTCAACTATCAAAGGTACGATAATTTCGCGATTTCATTATATTTGCTCAATCAGAACAAAGCGAAAAAATGCCACTTCTTTTGTCCGCTGATTGGGGATTATTTCTCGGTCGGTTCCATCCGTTGGTCGTCCATTTGCCGATCGGCCTGCTGTTGCTGGCTGCCGTACTGGAATGGGCGCCGAAAGCCCGTTTTGGTCCCGCAGCCCGCCTGGGCTGGATAACCGGCGGCATCACAGCGGCGATTGCCGTCATTTGCGGCTGGCTCCTCGCCGGCGGAGGCGGATACGGCGCCGGGCTGGGCTGGCATCGCTGGTTAGGGGTTGTCACCATGGTTTTGGGGTTGGGTGGCGTCTGGTTTACGGGCCGGTTTCCGGATAAAGCCCGTTGGTATGGACTGGCGACCCTTATTCTGGTCACCTTGACGGGCCACCTCGGGGGCAAACTCACCCACGGCGATCAATACCTCTGGCAATACGCGCCTTCCTTTATTCAAAAGCTGGCCGGCGCCGATACCGGTGAGGATGACAAGCCTGATCTTTCCCTGGCCGATCCCGATTCGGTCGTTGTATACGCTGCGTTCATCCGCCCTGTACTGGATCGAAAATGCGTGCAATGCCACAGCGCCGACAAGCAGAACGGCGGTTTGCGGCTGGACAGCCTCGAATACATCCAAAAAGGCGGTGAAAGCGGCCCGCTGTACGCCGCCGGGCAGGCTATGGAAAGCGAGTGGTTGCACCGGGTGACCTTGCCGCGGTCCAATGCCAAAGCCATGCCGCCTTCCGGCGAGCCCCTTTCCTATGCCGAGGTGCGGCTGCTGGCCTGGTGGATCGACCAGGGCGCCGACCCCGACACATGCGTGGGAAAGCTCCCTGTACCGGACGACATCAAGGCCCTGCTGATGCGGGATTATAAATTCGACACCCGGAAAAGGCCCTACGCAGAACGGCTTCAGGTTGCCGCTGCCAATCCGGGGGATTTGAAAAAACTGGAAGAAACGGGCTGGAAGGTGCACGCCGTCGCGCAAAATTCGGGCGCCATCCGGCTGGGTATAATGCCGGGAAAAGAACTGTCTGATGCCGCTTTTCAATCGCTGGAACCGCTTGCAGAAAACGTCGTCTGGCTTGATCTCGAAGGAGCCGAATTACCGGAAAACGCCATGGAGATCATTGGAAAATTGCCCAATCTCGTACAATTGCGCCTGCAACAATCAAGCGTCACGGACGAGGACATTTCCCATTTATCCCATCTGAGACACCTGGAATCGCTGAATTTATACGGGACCGGCGTTACGGATGCCGGCATTGCCCAGGTGGAAAATTTTCCGGCCCTGAAACGGCTGTACCTCTGGCAGACCCAAACCACGAAAGAGGGTGTTGAAGTTCTGCAAAAAAAACGCCCGGACATGGCCGTGGATAACGGTGTGGAACAAGGGGCCGGGCTGGTTGATGCCGCTGCGGCAGTTAAGGAGTGAACGGGTAAAAACCCAGGGCAATCGGCTACCTATTCTCAACGGCAATAGGTTTTGTGCATTTGCCCGCGCCCGCCCCTGACCCCTAAAGAGGGAAACCTGCCCTCAATGCACAAAACCTATTTCAGCGCAGTATAAACCATTTAGGCATTAAGTGTTTTACAAAAGCATCTGGTTATGAAAAACAAATCCAACCGCCGGAAATTCATCCAGAATATAGGCCTTACCGGACTGACCGCCGGCCTGTTGCCGGTAACCCTCACCGCCCGGGAAACCGGATTGCAAACGGAAAATAAACCAGGTTTCAAACCGACACCGGCCGGCGGTCGTCAATACAACGGAATTTATACCGGAAAATACCTCAACAGGATCGCCTTTCCCATCGGCGGGATCGGAGCAGGCATGTTCTGCCTGGAAGGCACCGGGGCCATTTCCCATATGTCGGTCCGCAATTTTCCGGATATGTTCAACAGCCCTACCGTTTTCGCCGCCGTTTCGGTAAAGGGCCTGGACAAAGGCGCCAGGATCCTGGAAGGGCCTGTACCCGACTGGAAGAAATTCGGGGAGCGCGGAGCAGGCAACGGCTCGGGCGGGAATACCTACGGCTTGCCGCGGTTTCACGAGGCAGCTTTCAAAACGGCCTTCCCCTTCGCAGAGATCGAACTGTCGGATGCCGACCTGCCTTTAAGGGTTCAGATCACCGGATGGAGCCCGTTCATCCCCACCGATCCGGACAACTCCAGCCTGCCCGCCGGTGCGCTGGAATACCGGTTCGTCAATACAGGCAGCACCGCGCTGGAAGGCGTTTTTTCCTTCAACGCCAAAAATTTCATGTCGGTAGAAGGCGGGAAGAACGCCATTACGGGCATGAAAAACGGATTCGTCCTGACAGAGGCCGGAACCGCTGAAAAACCATTTCTGAAGGGCGATTTTGCCGTATTTACCGATCAATCCGACGCGGTTATTGATCATTGCTGGTTTCGCGGCGGTTGGTTCGATCCCCTGACCATGGCCTGGAATGCTATTAAAGCCGGAGAGGTCAAGGCGGTTGCTCCCGTTGACAGCGGAGCACCCGGAGCGACAATTTACGCCCCTTTCCAGTTGTTGCCGGGCCAGGAAAAAACCATCCGGGTGATGACCGCCTGGTACGTTCCGGAATCGGATAAAAAATACGGCGGAACACCGGAGACGGAGGACTGCAAACCGGAGAACGGTTGTTGCCCCTCCCCTTCCGAACTTGCGCTGGATCCATACGACAAGGATTTCAATGCCGAATTTTACAAACCGTGGTACAGCAACCGGTTTGGCGGGATCGGGGAGACAGCCGATTACTGGCTTCAGCATTATCAGGATCTGCGCCAAAAATCCGCCTTATTCCGCGATGCCTTCTACGCCTCTACCCTGCCCGGAGAGGTGATCGAAGCAGTTGCAGCCAACCTGAGCATTCTCAAATCGCCTACCGTACTCCGGCAATACGACGGACGGCTCTGGAATTTTGAGGGATGCGGCGATAATTGGGGGTGTTGCCATGGTTCCTGCACCCACGTTTGGAACTACGCGCAGGCCGCCGCCCACCTGTTCCCATCCCTGGAAAGGAGCCTGAGGAACACCGAATTTTGCGAAAGTCAGAATTCGGAGGGGCACCAGAACTTCAGGTCCAATCTGCCGATACGACCCACTACCCATGATTTCCACGCTGCCTCCGACGGTCAGCTCGGCGGCATCATGAAGGTGTACCGGGAATGGCGCATCAGCGGCGACAACGACTGGCTCAGGAAGATGTACCCCATGGTCAAAGCCAGCATGGATTATTGCATCCGCACCTGGGATCCGCGTAAGAAAGGCGTCCTGGAAGAACCCCATCACAACACCTATGACATCGAATTCTGGGGCCCCGACGGCATGTGCACCAGCTTCTATCTGGGGGCCCTGCAGGCCATCAGCCGGATGGGTAAACACCTGGGCAAGAACGTGTCGGAATACGACCAACTGGCCGCCAAAGGCCGGAAGTTCATGGAAACGGAGCTGTTTGACGGCGAGTATTTTTTCCAGAAGATCCAGATGGACGGGTTGAATGCCGCCAACCCGGTGGAAGCCTCAAAAAAGTCGTACGGCGGCGATTATTCCGACGAAGCCCGCCGGCTCCTGGAACAAGAAGGCCCCAAATACCAATACGGCGCGGGTTGCCTGTCCGACGGCATACTGGGCGCCTGGATCGCGCGGATGTGCGGGCTGGAAGATCCGGTGGATTCCGAAAAGATCACGAGCCATTTGCTGGCCGTGCATCGTTACAACCTCAAAACCGACCTGAGCGACCACGCCAATCCCCAGCGACCGTCGTATGCCCTGGGCGAAGAAGGCGGTTTGCTGCTTTGTTCCTGGCCCAAAGGCGGCAAATTATCGCTGCCGTTCGTGTACAGTGATGAAGTGTGGACGGGCATTGAGTACCAGGTAGCTTCTCACCTGATGTTGATGGGAAAGGTCCGGGAAGGCCTCGAGATCGTGAGGGCGTGCCGGGATCGCTACGACGGCGTCATCCGCAATCCGTTCAATGAGTATGAATGCGGTAACTGGTACGCGCGGGCCCTGTCCAGCTACGGTCTGATGGAAGGTCTCACCGGCATGCGATACGACGCGGTTGACCAGCATTTGCACATCGACTCAAAGATCGGGGATTTCACCTCCTTTATTTCCACTGAGAAGGGATTCGGGACGGTCAGCCTGCGGGGCGGCAAACCGGCGGTCAAAGTCGCTCTTGGTGAAATTCCGGTTACAAAAGTCTTTGTTTCCGGTAAGGAGGTTCCGATATAATCAAATCCTGTAGGTCGGCCTGGGATAAGCGGGCGAAAAAGCGCTCCAGCGCTCCACTTCAATTTTGCAGGCGTACATGGCCACTACATTGTTGAGCACATCATGGACGATCTGTGTGAGCTGTTCGGGGTCCGTCTGAACCCGGGCGTTGATGAGCATTTTAAGATTAGTTTCCTTTTGGGACCCGGAAAGTTGCTCCGAACCGCTGTCCGTCATGGTAAAGCTGATCTTTTTGTTCCAGTTTTCACCCTCAACAAAGAATTTCAGGTGACCGATAGCCAGTTGCAGGCTCATCAGGCTGGAGTAAATCCCGTGAATGATCCGGTCGGCAACCCTGACGGCTTCGCCGTATGGGGATGAAATGACCAGGCTTTTATCCAGCCAGGCCAATTGGGCTTCACCGTCGCCGTACCGGTCGTAATCCAGTTCCAGGGAATTCCGGTGTCCGCCTATGGGCCACTCGTTGAGGGTATCGAGCCAGACCCTGACGTCCTCATCCTTGAGCGAATTCTGGAACAGCAGCATCTTTCCGGGATATTCCCCGGCAACGGTTTGTCGGACGAGCTCGAGGCGGGAAGGCGGGATCAGATCAATTTTATTGACGACCAGGATATCGGCTTCTTCCAATTGCTTTTTGTATATGTAACGAAGATCATCACTGGTGAACCTTGCATTGCCTTCGATGAGGGAAGCCAGCAGATCGGCGTCTGTAAAAACGGAAATGATCATCCGGAGGTCGGGCCGGAGGCGGGCCATTGGTTTGGCGATAGTGGCAATGAGATCCGTACAGGAGCCTACGGATTCAGCGAATACGACTTCTGCGTTGAAATCTTCCTGCATCCTCCCGATATGGTGATCCAGCCGGTCAAAATTACAGCAGAAACAACCGTTGGACACTTCTTCTGCCTGGACGCCCTGACTCCTGAAAAAAGCGGCATCAACCTGTTGATCACCCTGATCATTGGTGACAACCGCCATCGGAATGCCTTCCGATTCGAGCAACTGGGAGGCTTTTAAGATCGCAGTGGTTTTTCCGCTTCCAAGAAAACCACCGATTAAAAAGAGTTTCATTAAATACACGATTGTACAAGCCCGAGCGGGCCTATACTTAAGTTTAAGCACGGTAATCTTTCCGGACTTAAGATACTATCCGGATATTGCAAATATAATACCTGGAATGGAATCTGTAAATCAAAATGAAAAATATTTGTCGCTACCGGCAACCCAGGTTTGAACCGTCAGACATTGGGGAGTTTCCAGGGCGAACGGTAATCGGGCCTGACCAGTTGATTGGCCGCTTTTGAATGTGCGAAACGCCCCTTGGCAGCGTCCCAGTCCAGTTTGTAGGCGCCCGTCCGGGCGGCGATATTGGCCATATGGGTAGCGACGGCCACAGCTCTGCCGGTTTCGACCGAACAGGCCGGCGTTTTGCGATCCTTCACGCAGGCTATGAAGTTTCGGGCGTGGTTGAGGGAGCTTTCGTTGTTGGTTTCCTCAAAGGTCTTACGGGCGGTTTTATCGGCTTTCGCTTCACCGTCCCATTCCGGGATCACTTCCCAGCCTTCGCGGTTTGCGACCAGCGTGCCTTTATCGCAAATGAAAGCAAGGCCGTAATTGCGGTTGAAAGGGCCTTTCTGGATGCCGCCGTTGTGGTTCCACTGAATGGTATATCCGTCAAAAGGGAAGACAACCGACATGGTCAGGAAGGTCTCTCGTGCCATGTCTTCCCTTCCGCGATTATCGCCGAAGGCCAGGACGGTCGGCGGCGGTGCGGTTATATCTTTCGCCCAGAAGGCCATATCCAGCAGGTGGACGCCCCAATCGGTCATCAGTCCGCCGCCGTAATCCCAAAAATGCCGCCAGCTGCCGTGAAAGCGAGCCTGGTTGAACGGCCGTTCCGGCGCAGGGCCCAGCCACATTTCATAATCTACGCCGGCGGGAACACCCGAATCCGGCACTTCTTGGGTACCGGCGCCGTAATTGAAGTTGGCCCAGATGTCCGTCTTCCGGAGGGTCCCCAGTTCACCCGATTTCAGGTAAGCCATGACATCCCGCCACACCCGGCCGCTGCGCTGCTGCTGGCCGACCTGCACCACCCGGTTGTATCTATTGGCTGCCGCTGCCATAAGGTTGCATTCGGCAATGGTGTTGGCCAGCGGCTTTTCCACATACACATCTTTACCGGCTTCGCAGGCGTAAACAGCGGGCAGGCAATGCCAGTGGTCGGGGGTGCCGATGATGACGGCATCCACATTCTTGTCGTCCAGCAATTTGCGGAAATCCGGGTACAAAGCCGGTTTCTGACCGTATTTTTCCCGCAATTCGGCGGATCTTTGGTTCAGCACGTTCTCATCCACGTCGCACAAGGCTGCGCAATTGACCCCGCCGGCTGCCAGGTGTTCGCGTAAAACGTCAAAGCCCCGGTTGCGGCAACCGATCAGGCCGATATTGAGCTGGTCGCTGGGTGCAAACCGGGGCGCTGCAGGAAGGCTGCCCGGGAAAGTGGTCAATAAAGCCGACCCGGCAGCTACAGCGGCGGTTTGCCGGATAAATTCTCTTCTGGTTGAATGTTTGCTCATGTTCCGGTGTTTTCTTGAGAATCGTCAAGATACAAAGTGTGCTGTTTTGATTCCTCCTTTGAAAACGGAAATTTTATTTTCTGCACCGGATAGGTCGCCGGTTTCAAGGCCATCCTGCCGGATAAAAAGAGCAGAGGGGGATTAGGGAGAGAGTGAGAGGTGCCTTTTTCGCCCTGAGCGACGCGCTGTAAATGAATTGTTCAAAAGTCCGGAGAAATGCCGAAATTCACACTTCCTTGCAAAAAATCGATCCAATGAAAAACCGGAATTTCCTGCTGTTTTTTGTTTTTGCGGCCGCGTTTGCCCCGCTGACCGTCCAATGCCAATCCGGCCAGGCCCAAAAAGTACGCCTCATCATCCGCATCGATGACATGGGCTGCTCACACGCCACCAACACAGGTATCCGCGAAGCCTACAAGGAAGGGATCGGCAAATCCGTGGAAGTGATGGTTCCGACGCCCTGGTTTCCGGAGGCCGTCAGCATGCTGAAAGAGATGCCGGGCCTGGATGCGGGCGTCCACCTGGTGCTGACCAGCGAATGGACCAACGTGAAATGGCGGCCCCTGACCCAGGCGCCCAGCCTGGTGAACGATTGGGGCTATTTCTACCCCATGATCTGGCCGAATGACCGCTTCCCAGCCGGCTCAGCCCTGCAGGAGCATCCGTGGGACATTAAGGAGGTGGAAAAAGAACTGCGGGCCCAGATCGAACTCGCCAAGCGCGAGATCCCGCAACTCAGCCACCTGTCCTCCCATATGGGTTGTCTCAACATGAACGACGAAACCAAAGCCCTGTTCCAAAAACTGGGTAAGGAATACGGATTGGATGTTTTTCTGGAAGACTACCAGGTACAGGGCATGCCCGGGCTGGGCGACAATACCCTGCCGGCCGAAAAACGGGTTGAAAAATTCATTGAAAACCTCCGCGGACTAACCCCCGGAAACTGGCTGTTTGTCGAGCATCCCGCGCATGATCTGCCCGAACAACAAGCCATCGGCCACCCGGGTTATGAGCACGTCGCAACCGACCGCGCCGGTGTGCTCGCCATGCTGACGGATCCCCGGGTGAAAGCTGCGATCTCGGAATTGGGGATCGAGGTGATCAGTTATGCTGATTTGAAAGCTGTAAGCCGAAAATAAGGAACTGGATATGATGGTTTATGGTAGTTTATGGTGGTTTATGGTAGTTTATGGTAGTTTATGATGGCCCCGTCCGCCATAGCCTTGAGCGTAGGCGGGTTCATGATGGCCCCGTCCGCCATAGCCTTGAGCGTAGGCGGGTTCATGGTGGTTTATGGTGGTTTGTTCTTGTTATGGACGCCAACAACAATAAACAACAATCCTACTCCCCCTCAAAATGAAAATCCGCCGAATAAACATGCGACCGGTCCATCATTTCCTGTCCTTTTTTCACCAGGTCGGGATGCTGGTCGGCTAAATTGTGCGCTTCACCCAGGTCGTTGGTCAGGTCGTACAGCTCCCAGGTCATTTCTTCCGGTTTGTTGACATTCAGCGCGATCAGTTTCCAGTTGCCGAAGAGGACCGCTTTCTTTCCGCCTTGTTCATAGAATTCCCAATACATGAACTCATGCGCCGGTTGAGGACGGCCGAACAAGGTCGGCAGGTAAGAAATGCCGTCGAGGCCCTGGGGTGTCTTTGCGCCGGTCAGTTCGCACAGGGTCGGCAGGACGTCCCAGAAGGCTGAGATGTGGTCGCTGACCTGTCCGGCTGTGATCCTGCCGGGCCACCAGGCGATCATCGGTACCCGGATGCCGCCTTCATACAGATCCCTTTTCAGGCCCCGAAGCGGTCCGTTGCTGTCAAAGAAAGCGTGATCGGCGCCGCCTTCGTCGTGGGGCCCGTTATCGCTGGTGAAAATGACCAGGGTATTCTTACCCAGGCCGTTGGCTTTCAGGGCTTCGATGATCTCCCCTACCCCTTTGTCCAGGTAGGTGATCATGGCGGCGTGCGCTTTTTGGGTCCTGGGCCAGTCTTCACCGGCATAGATCCCCAGGTCGGGTACTTCCATGCCGATCGAATCCCAATGCCGGGCCTCGTTATTGGCGTGCGGCAGGGTGAACGGCAGGTAAAGGAAAAAGCTGGTGTCCTTGTTCTCCCGGATAAAATCCAGGGCTTTGGCCATGAAAGCATCGTGGGAATGCGTCTTCTTGACGGTTGCAACGCCGCCGGGGCCGACGACATCCCCCCTTTTGAAGAGTTCAACGATATTGTCCAGGGAGTCGCGGGTTTCGTTTTCCCAAAGGTATTCCGGATAGGAATTATGGGCGTGGGCCTGGTTGAGGTAGCCGTAAAAATAGTCGAACCCCTGCCGGTTGGGGATACCGGTACTTTCCGGCTCACCCAGTCCCCATTTCCCGATCAGGGCCGTCCGGTAACCGACCGATTTCAAGACCTCTGCCACCGTCGTATCTTCCGGCTGAAGGGGAACCCGGGCGTTTCCGCGGATCCTGGCATGGCCGGTATACAGTCCCGTCATCAGGACACAACGAGACGGTGCGCAGACCGTGCTGCCGGCATAATGCCGGGTAAACCGCATGCCTTCTGCAGCCAGCCGGTCGATATTGGGGGTTTTGATCCGGGTTTGGCCGTACACGCCCACATCGCCGTACCCCAGGTCGTCGGCCATGATGTAGATGATATTGGGCTTACCCGGCCCTTCTTCCTGAACGACGGCCTGTTTACAGGAAACAACCAGCATGATCAGGCAAAAAAACAGGAATGATCTTGAGATTCCCGGGTCCATACATTTAAATTTTTAAGTGTGCCGGAACAATGATAATCAAAATACCGGAAGCAGCCGCACCCGGATCGCCTCCTTGCCATCCTCAAAAAGGTAGGCCGGAAAACGCAATTCGATCCGTTTCAATCCTTTGATCTGCCGGTCCAGCTTTAAAGGCGCAGGGTCCAGGGAAATGACCGAAACAGTCATATCGGGGTGTGATAGGTTTTCCAGCCGCAACAGCTTTCCGTCCTGTTTGAGGATGGCGCCGCCCTTTACGATCTCCACATCGGCTGTTGTCATCAGTTGCCAGGTTACCGAACGGGTGTTCTCATTGATTTGGATCTCGTCCTCTATCAGGAGGGAGGACCCGCTGTCTTTGACAAACCGGCGCTCTATCGACTTGAGGTCATCGCCGAAAACCGCGGTCAGGTCGATGGTCGCTTCCGGGTGATCGCCCGGCTTGAAACCGGTTATGGGTGCGAATCCGTCGACATGGTGCAGGGCGTCGTTGACGGTCAGGGTGCTATGGCCGTAGTTGTTCTTGGTCAGGAGTGTCCATCGCTGGCATTCCTGGCATCGGCCCCACAGGTCGAATCCCGTCTTTTCGAGGTCGTTGTAATTCTGGTTGCCGGGGTCGACGACCCAGCGGACGCCGTCCAGTTCAAAAATAAAGGATCCGGCATCCATATTGCCGTGGTTGGTGGAACCGCGTCCGCCCTTTCCACCGAAGTAGTACCCGTTGTCACCGGTGAAAATGACCACCGGGTTGGCGCCGTCTCCTTTCCAGGCGTTCGGCAGCGGGGTTTCTTCCGTCCCCCCGAATTGGGATAACCAGATCAATCCAGGTCCGGCGATACGTTGCAGCCGCCCCAGTTGATCCGGAGGTATCAAAAAGCGGTCCTTTTCGAAATAATTCAGGTTGCCTGTTTTGACCGCGAACCAGGCCAGGGTCAGGTCCCCTTTCCGATCGCGTTTGTCGCCGCAATCGGCAAAATTGTAATACCAGCCCGAAGGTGCAACGCTCATTACACTGAACAAGGCGCTTTCCATCAGCGCGGGGTATTGCGAAAGGCCGAAATCCGTTCCGAAGGCGCTCTCGAACATGGAAGCCGTCATGACGGTGAAGGAAGTGCCGTAATCCCAATAGGTTGCGCCTTCCGGATAAACGCCGTCGGGCCCGTATTGCGCCAGCGCGTGGGGCATGCCTTCCAGTGCGCGACTGATGGTTTTGGTCGCCAGGTCCATATCCTGATCCGCCGTTACGAGCGCGGCCGCTACCATACCGGTATGGCAAACCTGGTTCCAGTTGTTATCGCCGTTGACCCACCACGACCAGGTTTGGGTCGTATCAAAACTGGGCAGGATCGCCTTTTCAATGAGCGACTTTTTGGCCAGTTCCACGGTAGTTTTCGGCAGGTCGCGGCCGGACCAGTCCACTGCAATAGCCACAGCCAGCGCCATTTCCGCCACATCTAGATAGTGCGAAGGATTCCAGTCCAAGAAATGGCAGACCGCCAGTACCTCCCGGTTGATCCGGTCCAGTATTGCCGGGTCTTTATCCACCCGATACAACATATTCAGGATATTCATGCGGAACAGCATCTCCCGGGAAACGCCCAATAAACGGCGGCCTTCCAATACCCTTTCCAGCAACGGTTGCTGCTGAATGGTTTTGGCGTTGAGCTGCATGGTCCTGTAAACATTCCCAACCACCGGATCGGATTGGATCTTTTCCTTTAACGCTTTCTCGATATCCGGTGTCAGAAACAGTCTCGGGCTTTTTTTGCGCAGGTGTTTTTTCAGGAAATCAACGGAAATGGGATTCTGCAGCCTGTACACAGGCGATCCCGACATCGCTTGTTGGGCATTCAGGCCGGAAAGCTCAAAAAGGAAAATGAGCACCAGAAAAGATGGTAAAGTTGGTCGCATGGTAAGCCGGATTTTGGGCTAATTTAGGCATTTTAAGGCTGTATTGCAGTTCAGGGCAACCGAATCTCATAACGGGCATTGCGGCCTGAGCCTAAAGGCGCCAAAGCGCCCAATGCAACCAGGTTCTGAAGATCACGGGTCGCCGTAGCTTTGGAGGTCCTTGTAATGGAGACGTATTTTCTTGCGTTTATCCCTCCCTGGAAACCATCAGGTCCGGCGTCGAGCATCCGGCGCAGCACTTTTTCCTGACGCTCATTTAGCTGCTCTTTGAGGTGTTCAAAAAAACGGACTTTTGCGATTGTAAACGTGATTACAGCTTCAGTTTGATGTTGCGCTTGCAATAAAACGTCCAGGAAATATCGAATCCATGGGGTAATTTCATTGGATCTCTGGGCTTTTTTTAATGCCTCATAATATGCTTGCCTGTTTTTTTCAAGCGTATTGGAAATACTAAGAATTGCAGGCCCATTTATCCCCTGGGAAATCGCTTTTTCGGCAACCGCTCTGCCAATTCGCCCGTTTCCATCTTCAAAGGGGTGAATACTTTCAAAATATAAGTGGGCGACAGCTGATCGAACAGCAGGGTGTAAAATGGCCTCGGGTTGCCCCGGAGCCGTCTTGTTAAACCATTGAATAAAATGCTCCATTTCTTCCGGTACCCGATCGGACGGCGGCGCTTCGAAATGAACGATTTCCTTGCCGATTGCTCCCGAAATAATCTGCATCGGCTCTTTACCTGAACGCCATTTCCCTTTATTAATATGAAGAAAAGGCTCCATAACCATTAAATGCCAATTAAAAAGCGTATCGATGGTCAGGTTGGACCCATAAGTCTTACGGACATCCACCATCAATTTGGCTATTCCTTCCGCTCTTTTATCTTTGATATGCTCCGGTACACGATTCAATCCCAAATTATTACGCAAAGAAGAAAGGACATCCTCCCGGCTGATGATTTCCCCCTCAATTTCTGAGGTTTTTACAGCTTCCGCCACCATTATATCGATTCGAGCCTGTTCTTCCAATGGTTCAGGCAATGCTTTGAAAAGGCCTTTCACATGTCCCGAGCTTTGAGCGAACGCCAACAAATCCTTTTCCATTCCGGTCAGGTCATATCGAAAATCAGGCCAGTCATTTAATTGCCAATTGTACTGCATGAGCCGATTAGTTCGATTAATCGGCTCAAAAATAGGCAATTTTTGAGCCGATTACAAAAATAATCACCTCAAATCCACCAATCAAGGTATTCTGGTGCCTAATGTTTAACTTTACATGGTTCGCTTGGGGGGAGGAGGAATTGAGGAATTGAGGAATTGAGGAATTGAGGAACTGAGGAACTGAGGAACTGAGGAACTGAGGAACTGAGGAATTGAGGAACTGAGGAATTGAAAAACTGCCCCGGACGGCGAAGTCTCCAAACCTCAAACCCCATCATAAACCACCATAAACCACCATAAACCATCATAAACCACCATAAACAAAAATAACCCATCATAAAAAACCATCATACCATCACCCAAACGCCCAAGGCAGACAAAACCAACATAAACAACAACCTATGCTCAACCGCAGAGATCTCCTGAAATCCCTGGCCGTACTGCCCTTGCTCAGTCCGCTTTCCGGCCTCATGGGCAGGCCCCGCGGCTGTTATCACCTGCGGACCAGCCTTAACGCCTATTCCTTCAACGGGCCCTTGAGCAATGGCGACATGGACCTGTTCCAACTCATAGCGTTCTGCGCGGAAAACGACTTTGACGCTGTGGACATCACCGCCTATTATTTCCCGGAATATCCCAAAGTGCCCGACGATGAATTCATCTACCGGGTCAAGCAAAAGGCCTTTTCCCGCGGGTTGGAGATCAGCGGCACCGGTGTCCGCAATGATTTTACCAACCCGGACAAAACCCGGCGAAATGAGCATATCCAACTGGTCAAGAACTGGATCGGCGTAACCGAAAAGCTGGGCGCGCCCGTGATCCGGGTATTCGCGGGCGCCGGCGTACCGGAGGGTTATACCTGGGAGCAAACCGCCGAATGGATGGTGGAAGACTTTCGGGAATGCGCGGAGTTCGGCAAGAAACACGGTGTTACTGTGGCGGTCCAGAACCACAACGATTTCATCCGCACCCCCGAACACGTGCATTACCTGATGAAAAAGGTGGATCACCCCTGGTTCGGGCTCATCCTGGATATCGGCAGCTATCGCGAAGGCGATGCTTATGCCGATATCGCCGATACCATTCAATACGCCGTCAACTGGCAGGTCAAGGAAAAGCTCTTCATCCGCCGGGAGGAGACCGTGACCGACCTTAAAAAGTTGCTGGATATCATCAAGGCCGGCTGCTACCGGGGTTATCTCCCGATTGAGACGTTGGGTGAGGGGGACCCGGCGGTCAAAGTCAGGGCTATGATCGCTGAATTCAGGAAATATCTATAGGAACAAAACAAAAACCATGGAATCCAACAGACGAAAATTTCTCAGACAATCCCTTTCTTCGCTTGCCGGACTGGGCGCCGCATCCATGCTGCCTTACGACTTGTCCGGACAAGGCCTGCACGCCACTTCCATGCCGGAAGAAGTCATTGTACGACCGGAAAAACGCTCCAAACCCAAGGAGTCCATCCGGTTTGCCGTCATCGGCATCAACCACGGCCATATTTACGGCATGGTGGATGCCTTGCTGACCGGCGGCGGGACGATGGTCGCGGTTTATGCCAAGGAACCCGATCTGCTCAAGGGATTTACCAGGCGCTACCCCGATGCCAAGGTAGCCGCCAGCGAAGCGGAGATCCTGGAGGACAAGTCCATTCAACTCGTCGCCAGCGCCGGCATACCGGTTGAACGCGCGCCGCTCGGCATCCGCGTCATGAAAGCCGGCAAGGATTATATGTCCGACAAACCCGGTATCGTCACTTTCAAGCAGTTCAAGGAGGTGAAAAAGGTCCAAAAGGAAACCAACCGCATTTATTCCATCATGTACAGCGAGCGCCTAGGTAACCGCGCTTCCGTCCAGGCCGGTGAATTGATCAAGGCCGGGGCCATCGGCAAGGTGGTGCAAACCGTCGGGCTGGGCCCGCACCGGATGCGCCCAAAAACCCGCCCCGACTGGTTCTTTGATCCCAACAAGGCGGGCGGCATCCTCTGCGATATCGGCTCCCACCAATGCGACCAGTTTCTATTTTACACCAATTCACAAGAGGGCAGCGTCAATTTTTCCCAGATCGCCAATTTCAACAACGCCCAATACCCCGCCTACCAGGATTTCGGCGATATGAGCGTGCGCAGCCCTCATGCAACGGGCTATATCCGGATCGACTGGTTCACCCCGGAAGGCCTGGCCACCTGGGGCGACGGCCGCACCTTCATCCTGGGTACCGAGGGCTATATCGAAATGCGGAAATACATCGACATCGCCGGCCGCCAGGGCGAAAATCACCTGTTCCTGGTCAATCAGCAGGAAACCAAATACTTTGATTGCAGCCAGGTCTATATGCCCTACGGCGAACAACTGGTCAGCGATGTGGTCAACCGCACGGAAACGGCCATGACGCAGGCCCATTGTTTTCTGGCCACGGAACTGGCTTTGACGGCGCAGAAGCGGGCGGTGAAGGTGGGGAGGATGTGAGAGGGTGAGAGGGTGAGAGGGTGATTCCGGCTTCGTTCATAGCTGTCGGGATTTGATTTATAACGGGAAGCGCTTGTTGTAAGGGCGGCTTATCGCCATATCCCGATGAGACCGTTCAGCATTTTGTTTCAACCCGATTTTTAGCATGTACAGTGCGATGAAATTCAACTTTGCTGTCCTGATAATGGGGGGAAGATCACTTTCTATGACCCAATGGTTGTTTGATGTATGTTTTATGCACGGCCTACGCTCGGCGGTAGCGGGCTTGAACGCCGACCTTTAACAAAAGTTGACCGTATTTTTGTGAATCCTGAATGGACAAGACCAAGTTCTTTTCCCGGATCTTGATGCCGTCCGGGTAGAAAGTTGGAAAAACAAAAAAGCCTTCGGTATTGAATACCAAAGGCTTTTGCAGTTCTTGAACGAATTTCCGCGAAATTCCAAGTGATTCGGCTGGGATTCGAACCCAGGGCCCATACATTAAAAGTGTATTGCTCTACCAGCTGAGCTACCGAATCATCCCTTTTTTAAAAAGCGCTGCAAAGATAAGTTCCTTTCCGCCAAATAAACAAGCAATACTATCACTTTTTTTAACACTTACACGCCAGGGCACTGATAATCAAGGCTGTATCGGGAAAAAAGGTTTGTAGTGGTTCTGTTTGAGATCACAAGTCAAGGGGCAACGGGAAGTTGCCCCTTGACAACCTCACAAAAGACCAAACGCAACGCCTTACGGACGCCTGTCAACTACCCAAAACGCACTTTACGAAGACGGCTTGCAAAACCAACACAAACAATAATAACCCATTTAAACCAATAAAGAACCCTCAAAAGCCGGAGAATGGGAAGATATGAGGATTAAACTTAAAACTCAAACCGCAACTGCACCCCCTCCCCCTCATGCTCCTTCAGCAGATTGGAAGCCGTCACCCCCAACAGGCGCACGGGGCCGATCTCCTCAAAATTGCTCTCCAGCAATTCAAAGGCCGTCGCTTCGATCAGGGCGAGCTCGCGGACTTCCGACGGGAACGACTTGCTCCGCGTGTATTGCCGGAAATCCGCAGATTTGATCTTCACCGTGATCGTCCGCCCGAAATTGTCGGTCTTTTTCATGTAGTCGTAAACGATCTCCGACAATGAGGACAGCCTTTCTTTCATGGCGGCCAGTTCCGTCAGGTCTTCGCGAAAAGTGCGCTCGGCGCCGATCGATTTGCGGATCCGGTTGGGGTTCACCGGCCGGTCCTCTTCCGCCCGCACGATCCGGAAATAATGCCGCCCGGCCTTTCCGAACCGCTTCACCAGGTCGATCTCGGTCCAGGTTTTCAGCTCCTTGCCCGAAAAAATGCCGAGCTTCCGCATCCGGTCGGCGGTTACCTTGCCGATGCCGTGGAACTTCTCAATGGGCAGTTTTTCCAGGAATTCAAGGGCGTCCTCCGGCAGGATCACCTTGATGCCGTTCGGCTTGTTGATGTCGGACGCCACCTTGGCCAGGAATTTATTGAAGGACACGCCGGCCGAAGCGGTCAATCCGGTCGTCTCGTGAATGCGCTTCCGGATCTCCTCCGCGATCAGCGTTGCCGACAACGGGCCGGTCTTCGGCGCCGTCACGTCCAGATAGGCCTCGTCCAGGGAAAGAGGTTCCACCAGATCGGAGTATTCAAAAAAGATGTCCCGGATCTGATGGGATACTTCCCGGTATACGTCAAAACGGGATTTCACAAAAACCAGGTCCGGGCAAAGCCGCCGCGCCGTCACGCTGGGCATCGCCGAACGGACGCCGAATTGCCGGGCCTCATAACTGGCCGAAGCCACCACGCCGCGCATGCCCGATCCGCCGACGGCAACAGGCTTCCCCTTCAGCTCAGGGAAATCCCGCTGTTCGATAGAGGCGTAAAACGCGTCCATGTCAATATGGATGATCTTCCGGCCCGATATCATAGGTTTATGTTGGTCGTACGCCCGGATTCTTAAGCCCTAAGCCTGCCCGCGGCAGGCAGGGATTGAGAAGCCTTTGCGGGATTCCGATCCGGCTTACCAATCGGCCTGTCCTCAGGGCCAGGCTCGCTTAGTAATCCGCCCGCCCCACTTACGACTTACAACTTACGACTTACCAGGCTTACCAGGCTTACCAATCGGCCTGTCCTCAGGGCCAGGCTCGCTTAGTAATCCGCCCGCCCCACTTACGACTTACAACTTACGACTTACAACTTACAACTTACAACTTACGACTTACAACTTACAACCACAAAAATAACCATTTCCCCCGTCCTTTCCGAGCGGCCCCTGACCAAATATTGACCTGCCGGCAAGCCGTCCATCCGGATGGCATCAGCATCGTTTTGTATATTTTGCATGGAGACCCGGCGGCCCAGGAGGTCGAACAATTCAACGGTGATCCCGCCTTCAAAAGCAGGCGGAAGCCGGAAATGGAGCTGGTCGCCCACCGGGTTGGGATAAACCTCAACGGTCGGGTTCTTTTCGCCGGTCGTCACGGTCCGGACTGACGAAAAATTCCGCTTTCCGTCCAGGTCCAGTTGTTCCAGCCGGTAGAAATTGACCCCGGCGTATGGGGTCGGGTCGGCCAGCCGGTAATGTTGGTCCGAAACGGATTCTCCGGCGCCGCGCACCCAGCCGACGGTTTCCCAGTCGCTGCCGTTCTTACTGCGCTGCACGTTGAAGCCCATATTATTGTGTTCGCTGGCTGTAGTCCATTGCAGCGCCACTTGCCCGGATACGGCTCTGGCCGACCAGGCTGAAAGGGTTACGGGCAATGGAACAAAGCCGTTCCAGCCTATGTCATAAAGCGCCTGCAGGGCCAGGCCCGGATTGTGGATCGCCTGGCCGTAACTCAAAAAAGGTTTCATTAACTGGCTGGAAAAGGAATTCTGATCCCAGTGGCTGTAGGTGGAACCGCTGCTGAAGGTGGTGGGTGTGTACAATTTGGCCGGCAGCCCGCCGTTGGAAGACATGGTGAGATCGCCCGCCAGGTACAACCCCGTTTCTCCGCCGACCGTACCGCCTTTGAACAGGGTGGCCAGCGCGGCGGATGGGTTGGCTTGATCCAGGATCTCGCTGCCGCCGCCGAGTTCGACCAGACGAGTAAAGATGGTCGGGTTCCAGTTGCCTGAACTCAAAAATCCGACACAACCATGGCCGTTGACGCCGTCGCACTCCTGGGGACCGCTGCCGTTGTCAATTTCCGTTGCCCCCAGGAAACCGAGCGCGTGGCCGAGTTCGTGGAGGAAGACCGATGCGAAATCAATCTTGTTGAAAGGCGTGGCGCCGTCGGTGCCGTAATACCAATCCGACCGGCCGGCATTGAACACAGCCTGTCCTTCCGGGGCGGCGCCGTTGATATTGGCGTCGACCAACGCTTCCAGCAAGGCGACCGGAAACCAGGTAGCGCCCCAGAACGGCGGATTCGATGCCTGGTAGAAATTGGAAGGCCCGGCCGAACCCAGGGTATTCGCTTCCAGCCCCGACGACCAACAGGCGTCAATGGTGACGGATTGGTTGGTGGTCAGCGCCGCAGCCCAGATGTCTGCCGCAAATTGAGCGGCCGTCTGGGCCTGTGCCGGCCAGGTACTGCAGGCATAACCGTACAAGGTTTGCCCGGCCGGCAGAAAATTGACCGAAATGCTCGCAGGGGTGAGCAGGCGCTGGCCTTCCGAAAAAGGCGGCGGGACATACATCGGTTCTGAGACCGGATTCAGGGGCAGCACGCAGACCGTTTCAGGGTTTGCAAAGGAAGAGTCGATCGACAACTGCCCCGTCATTGTTGTCAGGGATGCCCATGACAGCAATTGCGCAAAGAGGAACTTCTTTTTCATCACACACTGAAATTTAATCAATAACTTGCAGTGTGCCGTTCATAGTGCCGTCAAAAGTGGAAGTACCGTCAAAATGCAGACAAACAGGCAGGTTCAACACGATATCGCCGTCGCCCGGCGATGGTTGCACAAAAATGAGGCAAATAACACGGTGAAAGATTCGACAAAAGAAACCGCAAAGCCCATTGCGGGCTTCACTTTAACCTTTAACCTTTAACCTTGGCGCTTTACCCTTCCCTCACTCCTCTTCCTGCCCGTTCAGCTCCCGCTCCAGAATTTCCATGTGAACGTATTCGATGGATTCCTTGACAGTGGGAATGATGGCCAGCACGGAATCAAGCCTGGAAATCTCGATCAGGCGTTTGACGCTCGGGTGCACAACACCCGTCAGGACAAAAGATCCCAGCTTTTTCCAGAGGCGATTGGCTGTCAAAATGGCGCTAAGCCCGGAGGAGTCAACGTATTTGACATTTCCAAGATCAAATATCAGGCTGGTTATCCCTTCGTTGGATAACAGTACGAATTCAGACTTGAGGTCAGGAGCCACCAGGGAATTCAGATTCTCTTCATCCAGGTGAAAAATGGTGTAGGCATCCTGTTTATCGACCGAAAACTTCATAGATGGATTGACGAAAATTTGTTCTTTCCGCAAAAGTAGGAAGATTTTCCAATTAATATCAAATTGACGAATCTTTGTATGTCAAAAACCGCGCCGGGTGACTTCAAAACTGACAAAACGTCCTAAAATTGCGTTAAATTTATTTGTGGCCCGGTTTTTCCTGTACTATTTTTGCGTTAGCACTTGACAGTTCAAAAGATATTGTGCAAAATTGCATGTTGAACTGTTCAACTTCTTGAAAGGCGGCTTGTTTAATTCTCAAGTTCGTTGTAATATTGTTTGACCCGAGCTATTTTGCTCTCTAAATAGACATTGCAGTCTAAAACATGGATAGGCAATTTTCACCAAAAGTAAAGAAAGTCATCAACAGGAGTAAGGAAGAAGCCTCCAGGTTGGGACATGACTATATCGGCACAGAACATCTTTTGCTCGCTCTGATCGCAGAAAAAGATAACCTTGCCGTGCGTGTGCTTGAATCCCTGGAAGTCGATGCCGGCGAATTGCGCCAGACCCTTGAAGATGCCGTACAGCGGCCCGCAACCAGCGTTGCGCCCGGCTTTACCCTCGGCCAGTACCCGCTGGACCGGCAGGCAGCCAAAGCGCTGAAGATCATCTTCCTGGAAGCCAAATCCCTGAAACATGAAGAAATTAATCCGGAACACCTGCTGCTCTCCATCCTCAAGGACAAAGACAGCAAGGCGGCCAAAATCCTGAATCAATTCGACGTGGACTACGATATTTTCAAAGCAGAATTGGAATACGCCCGCCAGGAGCAGGACTTCAGCTCGGGCATGGACCTTCAGTCACAGGCCTCTTCCGAGCCGGACGAACCCTACGAAGAGGACGATCCTCAATCCCGGGGCTACCAGCAACGGAAAGGCGCCGCCAAATCCCGTACCCCGGTCCTCGACAACTTCGGCAGGGACATCACCAAACTGGCAGAGGAAAGTAAACTGGACCCCATCATCGGCCGTGAAAACGAGATCGAAAGGGTGTCCCAGATCCTCAGCCGCCGCAAAAAGAACAACCCGATCCTCATCGGTGAACCCGGCGTAGGCAAAACCGCCATCGTCGAAGGCCTCGCCCTCCGGATCATCCAGAAAAAGGTTTCCCGCACCTTGTTCAACAAGCGCATCGTTATGCTGGACCTGGCTGCCCTCGTAGCCGGCACCAAATACCGCGGCCAGTTCGAGGAACGAATGAAAGCCATTATGAACGAATTGGAAAAATCCCGCGATGTCATCCTCTTTATCGATGAAATCCATACCATCGTGGGTGCGGGCGGCGCTACCGGCTCCCTCGACGCTTCCAATATCTTCAAACCGGCCCTGGCCCGCGGCGAGCTCCAGTGCATCGGCGCTTCAACACTCGACGAATACCGCCAGCACATCGAAAAGGACGGCGCCCTCGACCGCCGGTTCCAGAAAGTGATGGTCGATCCGCCTTCAGCCGAAGAAGCCGTCCATATCCTTTACAACATCAAGCCCAAATACGAGGAATTCCACAACGTGAACTACTCGGATGAGGCGATCCAGGCCTGCGTCAAGCTGAGCGACCGGTACATCACCGACCGCTTCCTGCCGGACAAGGCCATCGACGTGCTGGATGAAGTGGGCGCCCGCGTTCACCTCAAGAACATCCACGTCCCCGAACATATCGAAGAACTGGAAAAACAGATCGAGGACCTGAAAGAAAAGAAAAACCAGGCCGTCAAAGATCAGCAGTACGAAAAAGCAGCCGACCTGCGCGACAAGGAATCCAAACTCCAGCGCCAGCTTGAATTCGCCAAGGTGCAATGGGAAGAGGAAGCCAAGACCAAGCGCTACCCGGTAGAGGAAGAGGATATCGCAGAAGTGGTTTCCATGATGACCGGCATCCCCGTGAAACGGGTGGCCCAAAGCGAAAGCAAGAAACTGGTCACCATGGGCAAAGACCTCCAGCATGTCATTATCGGCCAGAACGAAGCCATCGAAAAGATCACCAAAGCCATCCAGCGGAACCGCGTCGGCCTCAAGGATCCGACCAAACCGATCGGCTCTTTCATCTTCCTGGGCCCGACGGGCGTAGGTAAGACGGAACTTGCAAAGGCCCTGGCGCGTTATCTGTTTGATTCGGACGATGCGTTGATCCGGATCGATATGAGCGAATATATGGAGAAATTCTCCGTGAGCCGCCTCATCGGCGCGCCTCCGGGATACATCGGTTATGAGGAAGGCGGCCAGCTGACGGAAAAAGTCCGCCGCAAACCCTACTCGGTTGTCCTGCTCGACGAGATCGAAAAGGCCCACCCCGATGTGTACAACATCCTGCTGCAGGTGCTCGACGACGGTCAGTTGACCGACAGCCTCGGCAGAAAAGTGGATTTCAAGAATACCCTCGTCATTATGACCTCCAACATCGGCGTTCGCCAGTTGAAGGACTTCGGCCAGGGCGTCGGTTTTGCCACCAAAGCGCGCCAGGAAGCCGCCGAGGATGTGTCCAAGACCGTGATCCAGAACGCCCTCAAGCGGACGTTCTCTCCGGAATTCCTCAACCGGATCGACGATGTGGTGATCTTCAATGCACTGGGCCAGGAAGAGATCTTCAAGATCATCGATATCTCCCTCAGCCAGTTGCACAAGCGGTTGGCTGAAATGACCTATACGCTGACCCTGTCGGAAGAAGCCAAAAGGTTTGTCGCTGACAAAGGCTTCGACCCGCAATTCGGCGCGCGGCCGCTGCACAGGGCCATCCAGAAATATCTGGAAGACCCGCTGGCCGAGTTCATCCTCAGCGAATCGCCGCCCGAAAACAGCGTCCTGGAAGCTGTGATGAACGAGGACAATACCGAGCTCAGCATCGTCATTTCCAAACCGGTAAATACGGACGTGGAGGAATAAATCGAATTTTAGTCGTAAGTCATAAGTTGTAAGTCGTAAGTGGATACTTACCAAACTTACGACTTATGACTGGCGACTCATGACTGATATTCGCACCTAAACAATCTAATTATTAACTAAAAAAATAACTTTTGGCAAAGACTTTTGGTAACGATCCAAGGAGAAATAACGCAGATAAGGATCCGCAATTCAGGATCAACGACCAGATCCGCATTCCTGAAGTTCGCCTCGTAGGCGATAATCTTGAAGAAATCAGTCAGGCCGCCGGCCAGCCCGTTGAACCCGGTATCTATCCGACCCGGAGGGTCCGGGAATGGGCCCAAATGCTGGAAATGGACCTGGTTGAGATTTCTCCTAACGCCAAACCTCCGGTCGTCCGGATCATCGACTTCCGTAAATTCCTTTACGACAAGAAGAAAAAAGAAAAAGAGATCAAGGCCAAGGCCGCCAAGACGGTTGTCAAAGAGATCCGTTTTGGCCCCAATACGGACGATCACGATTTCGAATTCAAGGTTCGCCACGCCAAGAAATTCCTGGAAGAAGGCTCCAAGGTCAAGGCTTACGTCCATTTCCGCGGCCGTACCATCGTCTTCAAGGAACGCGGTGAACTGCTGCTGCTGAAGTTCATCAAAGAACTGGAAGAACTCGGCGCCGCCGAAGCCCTCCCCAAACTGGAAGGCCGCCGGATGATCGTGGTACTCTCCCCCCGCAAGGTCGCCGGTAAGAAAGCCTGATATAGGCTTAAGTTATAAGTTATAAGTTATAAGTCGTAAGGCTTAAGTCTTAAGTCGTAGGTCGTAAGTCGTAAGTCTTAAGTTATAAGTCGGGATCCTGCTTACGACTTACGACTGAGCTTTTGCGTAAGAAAAACCTCTTTTCGCGGTTGGAAGGGCTGTTTCCAAATTAGGCGAACAGGAAATCCCTACCCGCCGATATAGCGGTCGCGCGGTCCGTCACGCAAAATCTGTAACAATCGGTTTAAATATGGGTTTTCCGGCCTGTCGGCCCGGTATGTGATGCTCCGCATTTAAAGGTTAATCGCCCGGCCGGCGCCTCGCTTTACGCCGTCAGGACCAGGTGAAAGGCTAGGAAACAATTTTAAATTTTTCCTTGCGGAAACAAGAATTAAACCTATCTTTGCAGTCCGTTTCAAAAATGTACGACAATGCCTAAGATGAAAACGCATTCCAGCGCCAAGAAACGCTTCAAGGTGACTGGATCGGGAAAAGTGAAGCGCTTTCAGGCCAAGACCTCTCACCGGATGAGGAACAAGACCAAGAAAGCCAAGCTCCGCCTGCGTGATGCAACGCTGGTGAGCCCCGCAGATGAGGCACGCGTAAAACGCATGCTGCTCGTCGGTTAATTTTTATTTTTTAACGAGAGTACAGGTCAAAGCGCCCTGTTCAAGGGCCTCTGTGCTGAACTAAAAACAACCATACCATGCCACGTTCCGTTAACGCGGTTGCGTCCAGAAGAAGGCGCAAGAAGATCTTGAAAATGGCCAAAGGATATTTCCTGGCCAGGCGTACGGTCTATACCGTTGCCAAGAACACGGTTGAAAAAGGTTTGCAATATGCATACCGCGACCGCAGAAACAAAAAACGGGCCTTCCGCCGTCTCTGGATCGCTCGTATCAACGCCGCTGCCCGTATCAACGGTACGACTTACAGCAAGTTGATCCACCAATTATCAGAAAGCGACATTCAACTCAACCGCAAGGTGCTCGCGGATCTGGCGATGAACCACCCGGAGACCTTCAAAGCGGTCGTAGCTTCTATCGCGAAATAAACGGCTTTACGCCTTTGGAAAAATCCTCCCGGGTAATCTCCGGGAGGATTTTTTTTTGCTCCTCAGGCAACCTAAATATTCGGATTTCGTATAAGAATTCCGGATGCTCATCTTTGATCCATCGGTACTTCCCATCTTCATAAACCAGCCCGGCATGCTTTGATGCATGCAATTCACCGTGCTTCATTCACCTGATTCTGACCTATTTATCCTTCCCGGGATCGGCCCAGGGCAAGGCGAACATGTCATTAATCCAAACAGATATGAAACACAGGTTCCACTTTTTGCTGATGGCAGCCATCCTTCTGGCCGGTTGCCAACCCGAAAATACAGACTATGAGCTGGATTTAACGCTTGAAGAAACCCTCAAACAGGCTTCAGGCGGGATCGGAAAAACCTTTTATCAACTACCCAAGAGCCACGAATACGACAAGATCCCTCAAGACCCGAACAACCCGCTGACCTCGGAAAAGGTGCTGCTCGGGCAGTTGCTATTTCACGAGACCGGTTTGGCATTGGCGCCGGTCAAATCTACGGCAACCGGCACCTATGCCTGCGCGTCCTGCCACTTTGCCTCAGCCGGATTCCAGGCCGGCAGGTTCCAGGGCCTGTCGGAAGGTGGGCACGGATTCGGATTGAACGGAGAAGACAGGAAAAAACTGGATGCCTACGACGAACCGGACGTCGATTGCCAACCGGTACGAACCCCCGCCGCACTGAATGCCGCCTACCAGGAAGTCACCCTTTGGAACGGGCAGTTCGGTGCTACCGGCCCCAATGCTGGCACGGAGACCGAGTGGGAATACGGAACGCCTAAGGAGGATAACCACCTCGGATTCCAGGGGCTTGAAACCCAGGCAATCGCCGGTCTTAAGGTCCATCGCATGGAGATCAATCGGGATTTTTTGCGGGACAAAGGCTATATACCCTTGTTCGATGCGGCATTTCCGGGGGCGCCCGCAGGCGAACGCTATACACGGGAGAAGGCAGGGCTGGCCATTGCAGCCTACGAACGAACCTTGTTGGCCAACCGCGCGCCTTTCCAGGAATGGCTCGGCGGCAATATTGCAGCTATGAGCGACAAAGAGAAACTGGGCGCCATCCTGTTCTTCGGTTCGGCCGGCTGCGCGACCTGCCACAACGGCCCCAGCCTGGCCAACATGGATTTTTACGCCATGGGAATGAATGATCTGTCCGCCTGCCCCGAGCCTGTATTTCGGGCTCCGAAAGACGATCCGGCCCGCTTCGGCAGGGGCAGTTTTACCCGCAATAATGCTGATAATTATAAATTCAAGGTCCCGCAACTTTACAACCTGTCGGATTCACCGTTCTATGGTCATGGCAGCAGTTTCCGGTCCGTACGGGAAGTCGTAGCATACCTGAACGCCGGACAGCCGGAAAACCCGGAAGTCCCCAAAGTTCAGCTGGCTCCAAATTTCCGTCCGCTCGGCTTAACGGAAGAAGAGATCGATCAGATCACCTTTTTCCTGGAACAAAGCCTGCGGGACCCGGAACTGCTGCGTTTCCAGCCCGGTGCGGTGCTGTCCGGCCAGTGTTTTCCGGTGAATGACCCGGAAGGGCGAGCGGATCTGGGATGCGAATGAAATGAGGGGCCGGATGCTGGTATCCAGAATCAAGCATCACCCCATCTTTCCCACCTTCACCATCCGGTCTTCCACTTCATGGACCAGCTCCATGAAGTGCGGGAGCCGCTTGGTTTCCCAGGTGCGGTGGAAGGGCAGGTCGACGGGGATATGTTCGACAAAATTGGACGGGGGGGATTTCATGATGTAAATATCGTCGCCGAGGTAGACGGCTTCGGAGATATCGTGGGTGACGAAGATGACTGTGGGGTGGAATTCCAGCCAGATCTTGGCCAGCAATTCCTGCATCTGCATGCGGGTATTGATGTCGAGGGCGCCGAAGGGTTCGTCCATCAGCAGGATCTCGGGGTTGGAGAGCAGGCTTCGGGCTATGGCCACCCGTTGGAGCTGACCGCCGGAGAGGGTCGGATATTGGGCGAACTTGTTCTCGTGTCCGGCCAGGCCGACCATTTCGATCATTTCCATGGCCTTTTCCTTGCGTTCCTTATCGGGCATCCCCTGGAATTCCAGCGCCAGCGCTACATTTTCCAGGACGGTCAGCCAGGGCAGGGAGGAGTATTGCTGGAAGACCATGCCTGCCCGCATGTCGGGTTGCAACGGCTTTCCATGGATCAGGACCTCGCCCTTGGTCGGTTTCTGCAAGCCGGCAATATAGCGCAGGAGGGTGGATTTGCCGCAGCCGGACATGCCCAGGATCACCACAAACTGGCCCTGCGCCGGCTTATCCTCCACCAGGAAATGGAGGTCCTGTATAACATAGGATTCACCGCCGTCGTAACTTTGGCTGATGTTCCGCAATTCGATCAGGTTGGTCAGTTCGGAGTCTTTGAATATGCTGCTCATTAGTCCTGTTCTACGTAGTTTTTCTGAATCTTGAATTCCCCGAAAAGGATGAGGATCACACTGGTGATGACCACCAGGAGTACCGGAACGCCCAGTTTTCCGGCAAGTGCCGGGATGAAGGCCGGCAGCAGGATCGCCAGGGCCAGGGAGCCGAAGAAGATCAACAGGCCGTATTCAACCTCCGTCAGGCCTTTCAGCGCTGATTTATAGTATTTATGCGGGAACAGGCGCTTGTCGAAATAGACAAAAAGCCGGTCCTGGATATAGCCGATCGCTACGATGATGATGAGGATGGCAAACAGTTTGTCCACTTGTCCCTGGCGCTGCTTCAGGTAGATCAGGCCGCCGAGACCGCCTTGCCGGTTCAGCAATTCCGCGATGATGATATAAGTCCAGGAAATGGCTGTCAATACGCGGATATCGTCGATGAGGCGCGACATGACCGAGGGCAGGTAGACCGACCGGATGGTTTGCCAGGTTTTGGCCCCCAGGGTGAACACGGTCTTGATGTAAACGTCCTCCACTTCATCGATCCGCTGAACCACTACCGGAAGCAGGTACACGATGATGCCGAAGGCCAGGAAGGCGATCTTCATCCGGTCTTCGATCCCGAACCAGATGATGAACAAGCCGGTCAGCGCGGTCAGCGGCAGATAGCGAAGGGCGTCCACCTGTTTGCCGAACATACTGCGGAAGATCGGGAAAAGGCCGATCAGGAAGCCGATGGGAATGGAAACGAAGATGGCCCAGAAATACCCTTGCAGGTTCAACCAGACCGACCGCCAGGTATTCGACATCAAATCGTCATCGGATACCAGCCGGGGAAATGCCTTCACGACCTGATCCGGACGGGGCAGCAGCGGGTATACCCGCCTGGACGGATCGACCGTTACGGGCGAAACGTTTTGCTCAATGCCCAGGGAATCGGATGCAGGCGGCGCGTCAAAGTTCTCGCCGACGGACGGCCTCGAAAGCAGCTCGGCCAATCCCCACCAAAGGGCGATCAGGAACACCAGTCCGAATATCCCCCAAACCAGGTTTTGGGTGGAGGTGAGTTTACCTCGTAATTCAAATAATGACATATGATTTAGGCTAATGCGGGTCCAATTTATGGCGAATTGGTGAGAATTGTGTTATCCGATCCGGGAATTGTGTTTTTGAAAAGGTTGGATTTAACGGATCTTTGTTGGCGCCAACAAATAAAATGCGCTATGGCTGAAGAGATTTTGAAAATACGGTCCATTTCCGAGTTGCATCTTGCGCTTGGTTTTCCCAAACCCACCCACCCGTTGATCAGCGTGATCAATGCCGCCGAACTGAACATCGACAAGGAAATGGTCGGTATCAGGGTTGCCATGGGTTTATACTATATCGGTTTGAAAAGCTCGGAATGCGGCATGCAGTATGGCCGGAATCAATACGATTTTCAGGAAGGCGTGATGGTTTTCACCGCCCCTGATCAGGTCGTTTCGCCTACTGAAGAAATTGCTGAGAACCAGGTTGAAGGCTGGATGCTGTTTTTCCATCCGGACCTGATCCGCACCTCCTCCCTCGGGCAAATCATTGATCATTTCACCTTTTTCTCCTATGAAGCACACGAAGCCCTGCATTTATCCGACCAGGAAAAAAAGACCCTTGGGGATATCGTCCACCTGATCAAAGGGGAGTATGAACAACGGATCGACAGCCATAGTCAGCGCGTGATTGTTTCCAGTCTAGAATTGTTGCTGAATTACTGCTCCCGGTTTTATGAGCGGCAATTCAACACCCGGACCAACCAGAACAAATATATCGTCACCCGGTTTCAGCATATCCTCAACCAATATTTTCAGGCTGGGAAACTTGCTGAAAACGGATTGCCGTCCATTGGTTATTTCGCATCGGAGATCCATCTCTCTCCTAACTATCTGAGCGATCTGCTCAAAAAGGAAACCGGCCGCAGCGCAAAGGACCATATCAACGATTTCCTGGTAGAAAAAGCCAAAGACCTCCTGCTGAATACCAACCGGTCTGTCAGTGAGATCGCCTATGACCTTGGTTTCAATTATCCGCATTATTTCAGCCGGTTGTTCCGGGCAAGGACCGGGATGACGCCGGTGGTTTTCCGGAGTAAGAATTAGTTGTCGTGTGAAAGATCCGGAAAATGTGTTTATAAGACCGGGATTTATGATTGCAAGGCAAGACAGACAAGCCGACCTTTGCCGCATATAATTCAAACCATTTAAATGAAAAAGGTAATCCTAATCACGGGCGCTTCCTCCGGGATCGGAAAGGCTACCGCCCTGCAATTGATCAAAGAAGGACATACCGTGTACGGAGCCGCCCGCAGGGTGGACCAAATGGAGGACCTTGCACAGGCCGGGGGGCATGCCCTCAAAATGGACGTGCTGGACGAGGAACAAATTGTCAAAGGCGTGCGGCAGGTCATGGACGAACAGGGAAAGATTGACGTGCTCATCAACAACGCCGGTTACGGCCTGTACGGTTCTGTAGAGGACCTTCCTCTGGAGGCAGCCCGGCGGCAATTCGAGGTCAATATCTTCGGCCTGGCCCGGATCACAAAAGAGGTGTTGCCGCAAATGCGCGAACGCAGATCCGGTAAGATCATCAATATCTCTTCAATGGGCGGCAAGATCTACACACCGCTGGGCGCCTGGTATCACGCTACCAAACACGCGCTTGAAGGCTGGAGCGATTGCCTCCGGCTGGAACTTGCGCCGTTCAAAGTCCAGGTCGTCATTGTCGAGCCCGGCGCGATCGCCACCGAATTCGGCGATGTGATGACCGATCCCATCCTCAAAAATTCCGGTAAGGGCCCTTACACCGGGATGGCCCAAAAAGTAGCCAAGGCCACCCTGGACAGCTATTCTAAATCCAGTACCTCTTCTCCACCGTCTGTAATTGCCAACGCCATTTCCAGGGCCATTGCCGCCCGAAAACCCAAAACCAGGTACAGGGCCGGAAAATACGCCAAACTGCTGGTCTGGTTGCGCGTTTATCTGGGCGACCGGATGTTCGACCGGATCATTATGAGCCAGATGGGGTGAGAGGGTGAGAGGGATAAAAAGCGAGTTAAATTATTGGGATTCATTTCATCTTGTTTCCTTTGCAGGAGGGAGAAAAAATTCTTTATACAGTGCAGAACAAAACGAGATGAACATGGAATACCGACTTTTAACCGCCTTGCTTATTGCCGGTTTATGCCGGATCAACCCGATTGCGGCACAGTCGCCTGCCGCCGATCAATTGCCCGTACGCGGGTTTTGCATTGCTGCGCCGAACCCGGAAGGGCTGGACGAATTCATCGGCTTTATTGAAAAGGAACTGGGGCCCAACGGCATCAATACGCTGATCCTGCGGGTGGATTACCGTTATCAGTACAACACACACCCGGAGTTGCGGTCGGAGAATGCACTGACCAAACAACAGGTCAGCCGGTTGGTACAGGCTTGCAAAAAGGCAGGTATCCGGGTTATTCCGCAGGTGAATCTGCTGGGGCACCAATCCTGGGCCTCCACGCTGGGCAACCTGCTGAAAGTATATCCCCAATTCGACGAAACCCCGCATGTGGAATTGCCCGAAAAATACGAGTGGCCGAATGACGACGGCCTTTATTGCAAGAGTTATTGCCCGCTCCACCCGGACGTACACCAGGTTGTGTTCGACATCATGGATGAGATTACGGCAGCCTTTGAAACAGACGCCTTTCACGCCGGTCTGGACGAGGTCTTCTATATCGCCGACGACAAATGCCCGCGCTGCGGCGGTAAGGACCCGGCTGAATTGTTTGCCGGCGAGGTCACTGCACTGCGCAACCATCTCGCCGCCAAAGGCAAGGAGCTCTGGATCTGGGGCGACCGCCTCATCGACGGAAAGACCACCGGGATCGGCATGTGGGAAGCCAGCATGAACAACACCTACCGGGCCATAGATATGATCCCGAAAGACGTGGTGATCTGCGACTGGCACTACGAACAAGCCGTACCGACCGCGCCCTATTTCGCGATGAAGGGTTTTCGGATCCTGTCCTGCCCCTGGCGCAAGGGCGATGTGGCGCGCGAACAGGTAAAATCCATGCTGTTCTACCGGTCGCAATCCCCGGAGGCCATGAAGGAAAATTACTACGGCGTCCTGCAGACCGTCTGGACCAGCGCCGAGAATTTCATGGACCTGTACTACGGCCGCAAACAGGAACAGGCGCCCGAGCGCGGGGATCAGGCCGGTTGTTTCCGGGCGATGGTGGATGAGATGAAACGATAAAATTGAGGACCCGAGGAACTGAGGAATCGATGAATCGAATACTCAGCTCCCCGATTCTTCAGTTCTTCCGATTATGAATAAACTGAATGCTTGGCTGGGCCTCCTGGCCCGCTACCTCCGCTATTATTTCAGGGCCGACACAAAATACGGCGTCCATTCGCCGTTTGTGGCAGATTGGGTGGCGAACGTTTTGGAGGATACGCGGGACTATTACGCTTTTTTCAGCATTGGAGGGTTGCGGCAAAAACTGAGCCGGTCGGGTAAGCGGTTGGCGGGTAGCCCCGGGGGGGCCGGTTATTTCAGCACGCCGCCGGGTGGCCCATCGCTCCGATATCTGGCCAACCGGGTGGCTGTGCCGCCGTATGTGGGGCAATGGTTGTTCAAAACCGCGTTGTGGGCAAAACCAAAATCGATGCTTGAACTGGGCAGTTCGCTGGGGATCTCTACCCTTTACCTGGGAGCAGCTGCCCCCCGGGCGGGCTTCCTTTCCGTAGAGGGCTGGCGTGAAGCGGCAGAATTGGCGGCCGCTCATTGCCATGAAGCCGGTCTGGTCAATATAAGGATCGTACATGGCAATTTCAAGGAAGCCTTACCCCAGGTCCTGCCCCACCTGGCGCCGCTTGACCTCGTTTATATCGACGGGGACCACAACGGCTTCCGGACGCTGGAATATGTGGAGCAATGCCTCCCCCACCTCGCTCCGGACGGGGTCATCATCCTGGGCGATATCTATTGGTCGGAAGATATGGCCGAGGCGTGGAAAACGCTGCAGCAACATCCGGCCTTCCGGGTATCTATTGATGTTTTTCATCTGGGTTTGCTGTTTCCAAGGGCTGAACAAAAAGAAAAGGAGCATTTCACCCTGATCCGGGCGCGACGGAAGTTTTGGCGGGTGGGGATTTGGGGGTGAGTTTAAAATAGTGCATTCGAATTATTTACAGTTATAGCTGATTTGATCGATCAAATCAGCTATAACTGTAAAAATAAACAGACTTGCAGCTGGATTAACCATCGGAAGGATTCATACCTCATGTCAACATAGAAGGCGCATCCGCCGGCATCCGGTTTTCACTGAGTCTGGCCATATTATCCAGCGTGATCTGCGCGATTTCCGTCAGGGCTTCCTCCGTAAAGAAGGCCTGATGCGCGGTGATGAGCACATTGGGAAAACTCATCAGCCGCTGGATCTGGTCGTCGTCGATGATGCTGGAGGAGAGGTCCCGGAAGAAGAGTTTTTCTTCCTGCTCGTAGACGTCGATGCAAAGCGCGCCGACTTGTTTGGTCTTCAGGGCGTGAATGATATCGGCTGTATTGATGAGTGCGCCGCGGCTGGTATTGACGATCGTCACGCCCGGTTTCATCCGGCTGAGGGCCTCGCGGTTGATCAGATAGCGGTTGTCTTTGGTCAGCGGGCAGTGCAGGGAAACGATATCTGACTGTTGGAACAGCTCCGGCAACGATACGTAGGCAACCCCTTTACCGGTCAGTTCAGCATCAGGATAAAGGTCATGTGCGAGTATTTTGCAGCCGAAGCCCAGCATGATGCGGATGAAGGCCTTGCCGATCTTGCCGGCGCCGATCACGCCCACCGTTTTACCCGACAGGTTGTACCCAAGCAGTCCGTTCAGCGAGAAATTTTGTTCGCGGACCCGGTTGTACGCCTTATGGGTTTTGCGGTTGACGGTCAGGATCATGGCCACCGCGTGTTCGGCCACCGCTTCCGGAGAATAGGCCGGAACGCGACAAACGGCAATGCCGAATCTTTTCGCCGCTTCCAGATCGACATTGTTGAATCCGGCGCACCGCAACGCTACTATTTTAACCCCCTTTGCATGAAGAGCAGCCATTACTTCCGCATTCAGTTTGTCATTAACGAATACGCAAACCGCCTCCGCATCCTGAATGAGCCCGAGACTATGCGGCCCGAGGTGGGTTTCGTAGTATTCCAGTTCAAACCCGTACGATTGATTGAAGCGGTCAAAAAATAATTTGTCGTAGGGTTTTGCTGAGAAAAAAAGAACTTTCATGCGGCGGAATCGGTTGATTTTCGGGCGGAAGATAGGGGATTATTGGAAAGTAAGGTACCGGTTCGGGGAACTCATCTTTTCAGAATTGGTTGGTTCTCCGCTGTTTTGCCGCCAGCCAAAAGGCGCCGAGCGCAAGGGCGATCCCGAAGCCCTTGAAAAAGTCGACGATGTCTATATTGATCCGGACAAAGTAGTTGATCACCGTCCCGATATTCATCACCAGGATCCCGGCGGCAATCAGTCTGATATATTTGGCATCAGTTTTTTTCATCGGTTTGATTTTTAAGGTCTTCAATTTTGCTGAGCAGATTGCTTATCTTTTTTTGTTGGCGGCGGATCATGGCGGGTCGGTAAACAAACCACACCAACAACAGGAATAGGGTCAAACCACCGTATCCGGTCATCAGTTTCACCGGGTTGTCAGCCAGCATTTCGTACAGGTATAGAATAAAGGCAACCGACAGGATAAAAAAGATCAGGATACGGGTTCCGTCGGTTGCTTCTTTCCTGAACTTTTCCATCAGGTTATCCAGAAAATCACTGGCGCTCAGCCACTCTTCCCGGTTATTTTTCCGGAGCAGGTCCATTTTGGTGAAAAACAGGTAAAGGCCCATCAATAGAAAAATAAGCTCTCCGGCACGGGTGGTCCACAGGGAGGACCGGTAATCGATCATGACCCAGACCATGGCGGTCAGGCAGATCACCGACAGCAAAATCAGGAGGAGGATGTTTCTTCTTTGGGCCGACTGAAAGGATCTGACGGCCTCATTAAACCCGGAAAGAGAGGGCTGCATGCCGGCGGGGCGGCTTTGCCATATATTTTTTATTTCATCAAAACGATCCATGGTCATTGAATTTTTTCGTCAGCTTTTCCTTTATCCTGTGGATTTTAACCCGGACGTTCGAATGGCTCAGGCCCGTGATCTCCGCAATTTTTTCCTGAGGAATATCTTCCAGGAAAAGGCCGATGATGATCCTATCCAGTTCGGGTAATTCCGAGATGCAATTGCGAAGGAAAAGGCGTTGCTGTTGCGCAACATCCGTTGTTTCAACATCAGGCAACCGGGCCGGCAGCGGGGCCTTTTGCATTCGGGCATCCCGCTGGATCTGTCGCAGGCATTTGTTGCAGGCAATCCGGTAGATCCAGGTCCCGATATCGGACTTATGCTGAAAAGTGTGCAGGTTCTGCCAGACGGAAATAAAGGTTTCCTGGGTCAGGTCATGCGCCTGTTCAACGTCATTGAGGTAACTCAGGCAAACCCTGAAAATTTTGGGTGAATATTCGTTATAGAGGTTATCAAAATCCATTTCCGGCATTAAAGCGGTTGAAGGCTTTTATGGTTTAGATACGGGAAGTGCCGGAATGTTACAGATTGAGGTTAAATTCCTGGGTGAATATGGTCGGTTTTATCCCTTAGGCTTCTCAATCCCTGCCTACCGGTCGGCAGGCCTGCGGGCTTAAGAATCCTGGCCGGAATCCCATTATTTCACTACCACAAAACAGCGCGATTCAGGCTTGCGATCACCAATCCGGACATTGGCGGTGTAGGTTCCGGCCGGGTAATGGCTGACATTGAACTCGATTGCTCCCTCAACAACCGGTATTTCCCGCCTGGCCATGACCTGGCCGAATTGGTTGTAAATGGCAATGACCGCCCGTTGACCGATTGCTTCTTTTTCCATTTCCAGTTTGAGGGTTTCTGCGGTCGGATTGGGTGAAATAACAAAGCAATCCGGGTTTCTCTCCACCTTTTCGAAACCTTTTTCATCGGGGTTTGAAATATCATTTTCTTCTGAGGGAAGGACCTCTCCGGTCAGATAGAGGTAGGTTTGCGGCGGCTCCGTGTTGGCTGTGATGGTGACCTTCTGATTGCGCTGTCCGATCTTGTTTTTTGAATTGAATTCCACCGTAATGGAAGCCGTTTCACCCGGCCGGATTGGTTCACGGGGCCATTTCGGGACAGTGCACCCGCAACTGCCCAACGCATTTGTCAGAACAAGCGGCTCCTGACCTGTATTCGTAAAGGTAAACACCTGGGTAACTTTGCGTCCTTCCACCACTTTTCCAAAATCGTAGACGGTTTCTTCAAATTTAAGGGTTGTAACCGGGTTTTCTTTATCCACCGGTTGGGCAACCGGTATCCGGTCTTGTGCAGAGAGTGAGACCGGAAAAAGGGATGCTGCTGCAAGCAGGGTCAATACAAGGAAATTCATGCTGGTTTTCATAATTTTATTTTGGTAGGTTGAAAAATCAGGCACTTAAGATCAGATGCAGTTTCTGTCTTAATAGTTGTAATGGCAAATGGAAGGAATTTGGTTCCTGGTGAACCGGATTTAACATTTTTCCGATTACCTGTTTAATCCAACGATAATGGCCCTTTCTACGGGACCTGCTGTTTGCTCTGATTGTTGAATATCGAAGTCGATTCGGGTATGCAGGGGCGGCTGCGCCATGAATTTAGGGTTTTTTCCCCGATGGGGTTGCGCTGCATGTACGATAAACGGATGGCAGAGATAAACCGTGCCGGCCTTTCCGGTAGCCAGGACTTCTTCATATTCCGGCAAGGTGTCGAGTTTTCGGGCCAGTTCCATAAACGACAAGCCATTCTCTCCTTCCGGCGCCAGTATCCTGGCCACGTCCAGATGAGAACCGGTTTTGATACGGGTCGGAGCATCCTGTTCGGTGACATCGGAAAACAGGAACAACATCAACAGTGCCCGCCCCTTGGAACGGACATTGATCCGCCATTCGAAGTAATTACCGGGTTCTGTACCGGGAAAACTCGCATCCACATGCCAGCCTGTATCGCCCGGGGGCTCGTCAGAAGGAAAACGGATGGGGAAAGAACCCAGCATTTGTTTGGGTAGCCAGTTGCCTTTTCCAGCCAATTGGTCGAAGGCGTCGTGTAAAATGGGCGTATTCGCCGCTGCCCTGAAAGGTTCCAGCCCCAATTCACCGATTCGGATCACAGGCTTTGTCCAGGTAGCGGGATTGTCGGGATCGCATTGGGTGGCCTTCCAGAGCATATTGCGGCAGGCATCGGCCGTTTCTGTCGGAAAAGCGTTCTCGAGCTTGACGAAGCCCTTGGTGATAAATTGGTCGATCTGCGTTGGACTGAGCGGTTTCAACAGGCCCGGATTTATGGATGATGAAAGATCCGACTTTCCAACCAAAAAAGGAAGCCGATCGTTCCCCTAAGATCATTTTCTCTATATCTTCCGTCCAAAAATCGTTTATGAACAAACTAACGAACTTCCTCACCCAGGAGGCCCTCAACCTCTCGGTCGGCTACCTGGCCGGGCTCATGGCGTCCAACCTCGTTTCCCGGTTTTTTGTCAAACGCGGGCTGGTCAACCTCTGGGGCTTGACGGCGCGCCGGGAGGCCCTGAAAAAGGACCAGTACGAATGGCTGATGTTTGTCGCATCCTATGTCATCGGCCTGGCGGTATTGCTGGCGGTGCAGTACGGCATGAGGCGGTTGCGGGGGCAGCGGACGGTGGAGGAGGGGGTGAGAGGGTGAGCCCGCCTTCGCCAAAGGCTTCTGCGGATGAGAAAGGTGAGAGCGTAAGCGTCCGCCTTCACTCAAGGCTTCGGCGGACGTGAGAGGCGGTTCAAAAGCGAAGGTGACCCCGATCGTGCTATGCAATTCGTATTCTCGCCCGTCGAAGGGATTGATTGCCTTGCCTTGAAACGGATTTACCGAAAAAGAGAGTAGTTATTACCATGCAGCAGAGGAGTACATTTTTCATACCAGGTTATTTAAAGGGTAATCAATAGGATTTTCCATTCAAAACGGTGAAGAGATCTCCGCCTTCAGCCGGGAGCTCCAGGGGCAGTATGCGCCCACCACATCCACGTATTCATCCAGATGGTCCTCCACGTATTGGGGATTTCCGTCGCACAATTCAATGGAGACGTCCGCCAGGGTCCAGGCGTTGGGTTTATGGACCCAGCGCCAGCCCCGGTTGAGGTCGCCGCAACCGGCTGACAATCGGATGATCGGGCCGTTGATATGCATGGTCCGTTGTTCGAGCGGCAGGGATAGCTGCTGGTCCACCACAGCCAACAAGCCGTCCTGGTTGGTCCAGGCGATAAAGGTCTTTCCGCTGGCGACATGCTCGAACTCGAAAAACCGCATCGAAGGTCCGGCCTCAAGGTTGCAAATGGGATCTATATCAATATCGTTCTTGCAGGCGGATAACAGTACGACGATCATCAGGAACAGGAGGCTTGCGGTTTTCATGGTCAAACGCTTTGGTGTATGAACAGGTAGATTGTTTTGTTCATAAATACTCTCTGAGCGGTCGGTAGGGTTGGTCGAAGACATAGAATTAGGAATTGTTTAACAATATTTCTGCCGATCGTTAATTTCCTTTGGAACCGGCCGGCTTCATAGGGTTTATTTGCCGGTCCGGAAAAAGGATACCTGGGGTTTGACCATGTGATTTAAAAAAAAACGATTCTCCATAAAATCCGGCGTTGCAGCGTCCCGTTCCGCACGGAATGCCATGGATAAAACCTGGCAAATAATTTTGTTCAAAACATCAGGATTAGTAGATTGCCGGGTAAAATCCGCAATCATGTCCAGGTACCTCATCCCAATGCTGGCCTTCCTGCTTTTTGCCGCGATCGAAGCCGAAAGCCAGGCCGTCCCTTCTTCTTTTTCTCAGGAACTGGCATACCGCATGATCGGCCCCTTCCGCGCAGGCCGCACGGTCGGCGCTATGGGGATTCCCTCCCAACCGAACGTGTTTTACATCGGTGTCAACAACGGCGGGGTTTGGAAAACGGACGACTACGGCCGGACCTGGAACCCCATCTTCGACCAGGCGCCTACCGGTTCGGTCGGTGATATTGCCGTGTCTCCTTCCAACCCCAAGGTGATCTACGTCGGTACCGGCGAAGGGCTCCACCGGCCGGATCTGAGTGTCGGGGACGGCGTGTTCAAAACAACGGACGGCGGCAAGACCTGGCAGCATACCGGCCTGTTCGACGTCCAGCAGATCGGCGGGATGGCCATCCACCCGACCAATCCGGACATCCTCTTTGTAGCCGGATTGGGGCATCCGTACGGCGCCAATGAAGAACGGGGTGTTTTCCGCACGACGAACGGCGGCCGAACCTGGGAAAAGGTCCTGTACATCAACCACAACACCGGGGCCATTCAGGTCGAATTCGACCCCAAAAACCCGAAGGTCCTGTTTGCCAGCCTGTGGGAGCACCGCGAAGGCCCCTGGGAAAACGCCGCTTTTTCGGGCCCCAACAGCGGGTTGTACAAATCAACCGACGGCGGAAGCAAATGGCGTAAAATCACCAAGGGTCTGCCCGGCGAAGCGGAAGAGCTCGGCAGGATCGGCATCGGGATCGCACCCGGCAATCCGAAGATCATGTATGCAACGGTGGATGCCCGCACCAACGGCGGCATTTACAAAAGCACCGACGGCGGGGAAAGCTGGTCGCAGGTAGCTACCGACCGGCGGCTTTGGGGGCGCGGCAGCGATTTCGCCGAGATCAAGGTACATCCCCGGGATGCCAACCGGGTCTTTATCGCCAACGTGGCAGCCTACCGCTCCGACGACGGCGGCAAAACCTGGTCCTCCAACAAGGGCGCGCCGGGCGGCGACGACTACCACCGCATCTGGATCAATCCGCTTCAGCCCGATATCATGCTGTACGCCGCCGACCAGGGCGCCACCATCACCGTCAACGGCGGCCGCACCTGGAGCTCGTGGTACAACCAGCCCACAGCGCAGCTTTACCATATCATTGCAGATAACAATTTCCCCTATTGGGTATATGGCGGCCAGCAGGAAAGCGGGGCCATCGGTGTCGCCAGCCGGGGTAACGGCGGCCAGATCTCCTTCCGCGACTGGATGGGGGTCGGATCCGATGAATACGCTTATGTCGCACCTGATCCGCTGAATCCGGACCTGGTGTACGGTGGCCGGGTGGTCCGGTTCAACAAAAAAACGGGGCAAACGCAAAATGTCGCTCCGGAAGCCCTCCGGTCGGGCAATTACCGCATGCTGCGCACCATGCCGCTGCTGTTTCACCCCGCCGACCCGCATATGCTGCTGTTCGCCACCAACGTACTCTGGAAGACCACCAACGGCGGCGACGGCTGGGAGATCATCAGCCCTGACCTGACAAATGCACAACCGGACGTGCCCGCCAGTATCGGCGACTTCAGGACGCCGGAGTTGAATACGATGCGTCGTCGCGGCGTCATTTACGCGGTAGGGCCCAGCCCGGTTGATGTCAACACGATCTGGGTCGGTACGGACGACGGGCTGGTGCACATTACCGCAGACGGAGGGGCGAACTGGAAAAACGTCACGCCGGCCGACCTGAGGGCATGGGACAAGGTCTCCCAACTGGACGCCGGTCATTTCGACCGAAAAACCGCCTATATAGCCGTCAACGCCATCCGCCGGGACGACATGCGGCCCCATATCTTCCGGACCCACGACGGCGGCGCTACCTGGCAGGAGGTGGTGAACGGTATGGCGGAAAACGGCCCGGTGAACGTTGTGCGGGAGGACCCGAAACAACCCGGGTTATTGTTTGCAGGCACCGAAAGAGAAGTCTATTACTCCATTGACGACGGCGACCACTGGCAATCCCTGCGCAACAACATGCCCGCCAGTTCGATCCGGGATCTGGTCATTCACGAGGATGACCTCGTGATCGGCACGCACGGCCGGTCGATCTGGATCCTGGACAATATCGCTCCGTTGCGGGAAATGGCCGGGGCGCTGGCCGCTTCAAAGGCCTGGCTGTTTTCCCCGCCGGTTGCCACGCGGGTTCGCTGGAATATGTTCTCGGACACGCCGCTGCCGCCGGAAGAGCCAACCGGGCAAAATCCGCCCGATGGGGCTATCCTGGACTATTACCTCCCCAAAACGGCAGGCGAAGTTACCCTGGAGATCCTGGACGGCACAGGCGCCGTGATCCGGCGTTATTCCAGTAAAGACCACCCCGAAATGATCGATTCCACTCAACTCCCCCACCCCACTTACTGGATCCGGCCCTGGAAAGGACTCCCGGCCGCAGCCGGTCAGCACCGGTTCACCTGGGACCTCAGATACGAACCGCCGAGGGGCGCCGACAGGGATTATTCCATTGCGGCGGTTTACCGGCAAACGCCCAGCGGACCGCACGGGCCGTTTGTTCATCCGGGGCAATATATGGTCAGGCTGACAGTGGATGGAGAAACATCCGAAAAACCCGTCCGGGTGCGGTTGGATCCGCGGGTTGCGATCGGAGAAGCGGACCTTCAACGGCAAACCGACCTTTCCCTAAGGTGTTATAATGATTACCACCAACTCCAGGAGATCAGGGAATCCCTTGACAAAGCCCTGTCCGGCAACCCGCCGGCAGACCAAAAGGAGGCGTTGCAGAAACTGCGCGGCAACGGCGACCCCGGCGCGCCGGATATCGTTTACAGCAGCATCACGGCCCAGGCGGCAGATCGCGAAACGCTGATCGGGCTGCAACAGAAGTTCCTGTACATGATGGAATTGTTCCAATCGGTAGATGCAGCGCCGACCCGTCAGGCGGCGGAGGCCGTAAAAACCCTGGAAAAAACAAAAGAAGCCGTCTTAGACCGATGGGAAAAGATCCGGTAGGGGCAATCCTTGTGGTTGCCCTATAAAATCGGGCAACCACAAGGATTGCCCCGACAATTCCAAAAAATGAAAAAGAATCTGCCATTTTTCGCGGTCCTCTTCCTGTTTTCCCTCCAGCTTCAGGCCAGGAAAATCGAAGGGATCATCATTTATGAAAAGGACACGCTGAACGTCGTGTTCAACATTCCGGTCAGGTTGATCTTCAATGATCCCGACTTTGAGAAGTTGCAACAGGGCGTTGTCTATTTTGATGCCAGGGGGAAGCGGCAGACTCTGCGGGCTTACCGGGCCCGGGAATTCCGCTTCCGTTTCGGTGACGAGGAAGTCCGCATGGTCGCCGTCAATCGTCCGCAATTGCCGGGATACCGGATCATGCCGGGTGAAGAGCAGATGTTCCTGAAGCTGCGGATCGACGGCCCGCTGCGGTTGTTCCAGTATTACCGGCCTGCCGAGGAGCCTGACCGGACGGATAAATACGCCGAGGTCATGCCGCCGGCTTTTTCAGTGGATTTTAATTACTATTACCTTCAGAAGAAAGGCCGGGAGATCAAGTACCCGGAAGGCTTTTCCTTCAAAAATGACATGTCGGACTATTTCACGGACTGTCCGGGATTATCCCAGCTACTGGAATCCAAGGAATTGCGGAAAGGCGACCTGGAAACCATCGTCAATTATTACAATACAAATTGCGGAGACTGACCATGTTGTTTCACGAAAAAGACAAATTGCCGATCTTTCATTTTGAGCTGCCGTCGCATTGGGAGGAATGGCTCGTTGAAAATCACGAAATCACCGAAAAAGGGATCTGGCTGCGATTCTATAAAAAAAATTCCGGCGTGGCGACCATTGTCTACGCTCAGGCGCTCGATGTAGCCCTTTGTTACGGTTGGATCGACGCGGTGGCCAATAAATACGATGACCTGTCCTACCTCCAGAAATTCACGCCGCGGCGCAAACGCAGCATCTGGTCGAAAAGGAATATCGAACATGTAGAACGCCTGATCAGCGAAGGCAGGATGCAGCCCGCCGGTCTGCGCCAGATCGAAGCCGCCAAGGCCGACGGGCGTTGGGATCAGGCTTACGATTCACCCGCCAATATGGAGATCCCTGCCGATTTTCTGGAAGAACTGGCCAAAGACCCAAGTGCCAAAGCCTTTTTTGACACGCTGAACAAGACCAACCTCTACGCCATCGGTTGGCGGCTGCAAACGGCCAAAAAGCCGGAAACGCGCGCAAAGCGGATGAAAGCTATCCTGGAAATGCTGTCTAAGGGGGAAAAATTCCATTGAATATTTCCTCCTTGGGGAGCAAACTCCGACTTCGCTACCTGAAATCATAAAGTATTGTTAATTCACTGACCGGCAGTTGCGAAAAATGCCGATCTCCCATAAATTCCGAAAAAAATCAATATGCGGAAGCTGTCATTCTTCTGTCTGTTGTTGTCGGCATGCGGGGGCCTGTTTGCGCAGTCATCCCATTTCGAGATCAGTCCGTTCAGGCAGATCCAAAGCCCGGTTCGCACCGACAACCCAAACCGCAACCTGAGTCTGAGGATGGATCAGCGCACAGCGGAAGGCGTCCGGTTGACGTTCCGATTTTACGGCGAACCGGCTGAGGGCGAATTCCTCGATCGGGTTCTGCTGGAATCGGGTTCGTTATGGCTATCGCTGAGCGAAGTTTCCGGCAGATCGGATAGCGTCGAAATCGCGATCCCGGCGCCCTTTTCCGACAATACCCCTTCGGGATCAGGGATTCAGATCAACCCCGACGGCACGCACTCGATGGTATTCAACAACGGGAATATTTCCACTGTGGTCAATCCGGACGGTACACATTCGGTGATGTTCAACAACGGGAATACTTCTACCCAGGTCAACCCCGACGGCACGCATTCGGTAGTGATTAACAACGGGGATATTTCCACTGTGGTCAACCCTGACGGGACACATTCAGTCATCTTTAATAACGGCAACACCGCTACACAGATTAACCCGGACGGCACACAGACCTTCACGCATTATACAGAATTCGGTTCAACCACCCTCCATCCCGATGGTTCCGTTACGACCGTACAAGGTCAGGATACTTCACTTCCGGGTTTTCACCGACTTCAGGAGGCCATACAGTCGGCCGGTCCTCCTGATCAGATCAGGGGAACTCAATTCACCATTTCCGCTCAACTTACGCCGGAACAACTCGCGCAGGTGGTCCAATCGGGGAAGCGGATAACCTTTACACTGCTGTTCAGTAATGCAGCACTGCGCATCCCCCTGAGTGCAGGTGAGACCTCCCGGATGAAAAGGAAGCTTTAAATTGCGGTAATCAATCCGGGATCAATTTTTCCGGTATGGTTTCTTAGCGGGGGGGCCGGGAAAACCGGCGTTTTTACTGTCCACTACAATCACCCAGTCATTCCCCCTTCCGGGTTGTCCGGGCAGATCAAATTCCCAATAATCGGTCTTGTTGATCGTTCCGTTTTTTTGAACCTTACCGGTCCGCGGGTCAAATACCCAGACCGTGGCCTGATCGCCGGCCAGCCCGTCGAGGCGGATGCGGACCGTTTCGCCGAGCGGCGAATAGACCACCAAAAAACTCCCGTCGTCAGCAATGGCGCCGCACTGGTAACCGGGGCCTTCCTCCGGGCCGGAAATGAACATGCGCTGATCCGGATGAAGCCGCTGAAACGGCCGCGATTCGAACAACCGGCGCATATAGCCCATTTGCACCGCACCGGGATGTTGCATGGCATCGTACCAGTAGTACCGGGCATAGGCCAGCATTTCATGATCGGGGCTGCACATCTGCCAGATGCAGTGGTTGCCGTAGGTATGACCGGCGGCGCCGGATAACACCGCCCAGTAAGCCGCCTGCCGGACATCAAAGTCGTTGAAAAAACCCTTGCGCGGGTCCCAGTTTACCGGGTGATCCTCATAGCGGGGTTCGCCGTCCACAACGGGTTTGGCCGGTTCGCGGCCGTAATCCTCCTGCACAAATTTGAAGTTGGGCAAGTCCAGGGCGGCATGCCCCGACTGGATCATATTGAAATCGAGCCAATCATCCTGGTGGAAATACCTGGAGGAGGAGTTTTCGCCCCAGGTGTGGTAGGTGATCAGGTGATTGCCGCCGTCGCCGGCCCGCAGCCCTTGGGCCATGGCCCGGATAATAGCGAAATGGGCTTCCGTTTCCGGAATCCGGTCGCCGCCCAGGATCCAGATCACCGGTTTATCCTTATAGCGCTTGCCCAGGAATTCGCCGAAGACGCGGGCATTTTCCGGCGTGAAGATCTCCGGCCCGAACCCCCATTGTTTGTTGAACTTATCCCCCCAGGTGGGCAACATGCCGATGTACATGCCCAGTTTTTCCGCCTGGTTCACCACTTGATCCACATCCTTGAAATAGGCTTCGTCCGGCCGGGCCGGGTCATTGTCGAACAGCGGCGTATGGCCCTGGGGGTTGGGCTCGGAAAGCCCGTGGAGGTCGGCCAGCACCACAGCCTGAATGACGTTGAACCCTTTGCTGCGCCGGTCTTCCAGGTAGCGGCCGGCTTCTGCCAGGGATAAGCGGTGGAACAGCTCCCATGCCGTGTCGCCCAACCAGAAGAAAGGCGTTCCGTCGGCGTGGACAAAATGGCGTCCCTCGGCGCTGATCCGGATCTGCCCATGCGCGAGGTCGACGGATGGCCCTTTGAACAAGGCCCTTTTTTGTCCGGTCGCAATCGAAAGAGAAAGCGCCAGTAAAAGGGAAATCAGATGGAATCTGCGCGTCATATCCTCCGGTTATTTCCAGGTAGCCACCTCAATGATCTCACCGGTCGCCTTTTTTTTCAGGATTACTTTTTTGTCGCCGTTGGGCAGGATCTCGTCCTTGATGAACCAATGGTCCTGATCGTATTCCTGGTAAACGGAGGGTTTGGTCACCCCGGTTTTCCCGCGCCAGACGGGCAGTTGTACGGGCTCCCACAGTTTGGTTTTTGCCGACTTGTAGGCTGCGTCGATAATAGCGTTCACAACGTAGCCGTCGTAGAAGGTTTCGGCGGGTTCCTTACCGGCTTCCAGGGCATTGAACATGTCGGTGAACATATTGGTATACCCCAGTTCGTGGGCTTCATCTCCTACCGGGAATTGCCAGCCGGTAGCGGCTTCCGATTTTTCGGCCACGTATCCGCCTTCTCCGGCGCCGGTGGTGAAGACCTCAAAGCCTGTGCGCAGGAACGAATTCACCCAGATGGTGCCTTCGGTGCCCATCACTTCGTCGCGCAGGTCCATGCCGCCGCGGAAGGTCCAGGATACCTCAAACTGGCCGATCGCCCCGTTCTCGTATTTGACAAGGCCGATGGCGTGGTCTTCCGCCTCGATCGGCTTCACCTGGGTATCGGCCCAGCACATCACCTCCACCGGGCGGATATCCTTGCCGATGAAATTGCGGGAGATCTCTATGCAATGACAACCCAGATCCAGGATCGCGCCGCCGCCGGCTTTCTGGATATCCCAGAACCAGTCGGAGTGGGGCCCGGGGTGGGTTTCCCGGGATTTGGCCCAAAGCACCCGGCCGATGGCGCCGCGATTGACGCTGTCCAGTGATTTGAGAAATTTCGGTGTGTAGCACAAGTCCTCCAGGTAGCCGGCAAAGACCCCCGCTTTTTCGCAGGCTTCGGTCATCCGAAGGGCTTCTTCGGCGTTCCGGCCCAGGGGTTTGGTGCACAAGACCGGCTTTTTATGTTTCACGCAGAGCATTACGGCCTCTTCATGCACATGGTTGGGCAGACCGATGACCACCGCTTCCGTTTCCGGGTGGGCGATGGCTTCTTCCATATTGGTAAAATAATGTGGTACGCTGTAATCTTTTGCAAAGCGGACAGCGGTTTCTTCGCGGCGCGCGTAAACGGTGCTGACCCGGTCGCGGCCGCGCTGTCCGTGTAAGGAGTCGGCATAAAAACGGCCGATAAAGCCGCCGCCCAGGATACATACTTTTGCCATAAGTTTAAGTTGGTTAATAGTTGACGGTTGACGGTAAACGGAAATGCGAATTTAGGGCTCTTATTCAAAACGCAAAAGGTAAGCGGCCAAATCGGCCAGCTCCTGGTCGCGCAGGCCCATACCGACGGGGTCGGGCATCAGTGAGCGATCCAGCTTTTCTTTTGTTTGAATGTCCGTTGATTTGATGGAATGGGTGGCGCCGCCGGCATCTTTCAGCGTGATCAATTTCCCGTTGTCGCTTTGGATGAAACCGATCAAGCTGTTGCCATCTTTTGTCTTCACCGCATAGGCTTCAAATCCGAAGACGATCCCGGCTGACGGGTTTATGATGGCGTCCAGCAAAGCGGGTTTATCGAATTTGGTGTGGATCTGGGTCAGGTCGGGGCCGATGTCGTTACCGGTATCGCCATGGCGGTGGCAGGTTGCACAAAAGGAATCGAATATCGTTTTCCCTTTTGCAGGATCGCCTTTCATGCGATTGACAAAATCCAGTTTGATCGGTGCGCCGTTCCTGGGAAAGAACTGGCTGGCCAGCAAGCGAACCTGCGGGTCCGGGTTTTTAAAAATCTCATCGGTTACAGCTGCGGCGATGTCGTCATCCAACCGGTATTCCATTTTCAGGCCGATCAGGAGGTTGCCACCTGCGGGGTCGGGGGCCATTTGGCGGGCAATGCGGATCTTTTCCCCGTCGGGGGTTTGTTTGTCCGTCAATTGGGTCTTCAGCGCCAGCATCTGTTTTAGGTTTTCCGGCAAGTAGCCCGCGGCTTCGGCATTCCAGTCCATCAGCTCGGCCCAATCGTTCGCCTTGCGGAAGTTGAGCCAGTAAACCGCCGCTTGCGATACATCCGAAAGATCGGACTTGGCCAGTTTCAGCATGGCCTCCGCAGCCGATTTATCCCGGATAAACGCCAGGGCGGTGAGCATTTTGGAACGGTCTGCCGGTTCCAGCGCAGTATCCTCCGCCGACGCCGACAGTTCCGGGACTGCCGCTACGGGGTGGAGTCGCCAGAGCAGATTGCGTTTTTTCCCACTTTCCAGATACATCTCGTTTAACAGTTGGCAAACCGCTTCCTCCTTCCGGTCGGCCGCCGTACCGATGGCTTCCAGGAGCCAGGGATCAAGACCGTCGTATTGTTGAATCAATGCGATGATCAGATTTTTGCATTGATCAAAGGGTACATCCCGCAGAGCGATCCCGATCTCGCGCGCCAGAGGTGGGTCCGCTTGGTTCATCACCCGGTTGCAAAGGTCCACGATGTCCGCCCCTTGCGAACGCAGGGCCCTGAAAGCGGCCAATCGGGTGTTGCTGTCCCCGTACGCTAATTGGTTCTCCACTTCGGCAAGGCCCTTTTCGCCCAATTGCGCCAATAACCAGACAGCCCTGGCGCAATGATAGGGATTATCGGCCGTCAACAATGCCTTAACAGTGGGTATCGAACCTGCGCCTGCTGAGCGTAGCGCATCAAACCCGGCATACCGAACATTGGGCGCGGGGCTTTTCAAGGCCTCAATCTGACCCTTTTCAGTGGAAAGGTCGATCCTGGGCGGCGTCAGTTTTTTGCCTTTCGGGGTCAGGCGATAGATCCGGCCGTAACCCGCTTCATCTTTCATCGCGTGCCCGCCGACAATGGGATCGTACCAGTCGGCGATGAAAATGGAGCCGTCGGTGGAAGCGCATACGTCGGACGGACGGAACCATTTGGAGGTGTCTTCTCCTGTTTCGTTCCATTCGTATTTTTCACTGGATTCCCGGCCCTGGGAACTGACCAGGTCATGGCGGTCCAATTTGAAGCCCGCACCCGCCGGCTCGGGGTGATAGGCAAAAATGACGTTTCGCCCCGCTTCCGCGCTCAACAGGGTTCCCCTGAATTCCGGGCCGAAAGCGTCCCCTTCGTACAGCATTATTCCGGTCGGGGAGCCCGCCCCGGTATTGTCGCAAGCCGGCATCACCCCGGGGTCTTCCTGGTGCCAGGAAGCGGTAAAAATATCCTGCCCGGGGCGTCGGTCGGCCTGCCAGTAGCGGGTGCCGTCGGCGGAGAAATAGCCGGCGTTGCCGTTTTCCGGGAGGAAAGAAGTGCGGCAGGCGATCACCTGATCGTCGTTGTCGTTTTGCCACATATTGCCGTAGGAATCCATGGCAACCTCATAGGAATTGCGGAAATTATGCCCCAGCACCTTCAGGCCTTGACCGTCCATGCCGACGATCAACGCCATACCGCCGACCCATACCCGGCCGTCGTCAGAAACCTGATTGCCGTGGTTTTCGGTATTGTAGGGTGTGCCGCCGGTGTAAACGCTGCCGGAGCGCAAGGTCCATCCGGCCCGGTCGGTCACTTGATGAGGGCCGGCGTTGCCGACGTTGAAAAAGAACCGGCCGTCGGGAGATGCAATGCCGGAATGCAGGGAATGGTCGTGATCCAGGCCGCCGAACCCGGTCAGGAAGACTTCCTTTTTGTCCGGATGATCGTCGCCGTCTTCATCGGTATAAACGATCAGGTTTGGGGCTGCGCTGACGAATACGCGATTCCCGATGACGGCGATGCCCAGCGGAGAAACCAGGTCTTCGTCTTCGACAAATATGGTGGATTTGTCTGCTTTGCCGTCCTGGTCGGTATCTTCGAGGATCACGACCCTTTCGCCGTGGTCCCGGTGCAGGCGATGGTCGGGTTTGTTGTTGAAATCCCGGTAATTGACGGCTTCTGTGACCCAAACCCGCCCCCGGATGTCCACATCCATATTGGTGGGATTGAAGAACATGGGGGATTCGGCCCAAAGGGTGATCTCCATGTCTTCCGGACCGTAAAGCCCGGATTCGGGCGAAAAGCCGCCGGTTTGGTTGGTGCGCTGGTCTTGCCGGCAGCCCGCAACCAGTAAAAAGGCTGCTGCAGCACCGCATATCAGGTATTTCATTTCTATTTGGAAGGGTTGGTTTGATTTGTTCTCCGGTAGGCGAAAGCGCCCTGCGCGGACAGAGTCGACTCCGCTCAGCACAAGATACGGTTTTATTCCACCGAAAAGCCTTCGCCTAATTCCAGCACACGAAAAGGAGTCCGGTATTTTTCACAGGCTGCAATAAAATTATCGGGGTCTTCCGTATTGAATGCGAACAAATGGTAATGATGAGGGATGACACATTTTGCGCCGATGGCATTGCCCAGTTGGGCAGCCTCAGCAGGGTCGAGATTGCCGGCCACCCGGCGTTCGGGTTTGTTGCCGTTGATGGGCAGGAAAGCGATGTCCACCTGAAAGGGCCGAAGGATGGTTTCCAGTCCGTCAAACCAAAGCGTGTCGCCGGAGTGATAAACGGCAAAACCGCCGAACCGCGCGACAAAACCCATGAACCGGCATTCGCCTTTTTCATTCCGGTCCAGGTTGTTGTGGGCTGCCGGAATACCGGTGATGGTAAAACCGTGGTGTTCATATGAAAGGCCGTCATTGAGCCCGATCGGAAAATCAATGGGGCATTTGAGCCGATCCGTTACAAAATCCCGGTTGGCTTCGGGAATGATGAACCGGATATCTGGATTGGCCTTCAAAACAGGCATTAACGTGTCGGCATCCAGGTGGTCGGTATGGTTATGGCTTGATGTAACGATATCAATAAAGTCGAGCTTTTCCGGCGAAATAACGATCTCGCTCATCCTAACGTGCGGCTTGTCGGTATGCCGGTATTTGACCGTCAGGGAATCGGATAGGTACGGATCGAAAAGCAGGTGCTTCCCCTGCCATTTGATCAGAAATCCGCTTTGCCCCAACCACCAGACCTTGAAGCCGGTTTTGCCGTTGAAAGCGCGGATGTCGTTCAGGAGCGTTTCGTCTTTTTGTTTTGGTCGGATAAGGGACATGATGTGTTGATGTATTGATTTGCCGCCTTTGCTCCTATGGAGCTACGGCCGCCGAAGGTTGATGTGGCCTGCCATGCGGCACGCGTGGTTGATTTACCGAGAATGGAGATTGTTCAAAAAAGGGATTCGCTCCCAAAGCTGCAGCCCTCGATTCCTCGATTCCTCAATTCCTCAATTCCTCAGCCCCTCATCTTCCGCGCCGCCGCGCACATATTCGCCAGTTTCAGCCGTGATGCCCACCGCGCCGTCTGGGACATGCCGCAATCGGGCGCCACAGCCAGTTTTTCGGCCGGCACATATTGGAGGCATTTGCGAATCCGCTCCTCCACATCTGCAACGGTTTCGATATAATAGCTTTTTACGTCAATTACCCCGACAGCGACGTCCGCTTTTTCAGCAAACCGCTCCAGGAGGTGGACTTCGGCGAAATTCAGGACGGTCATTTCGGTATGCACCTCATCTGCTTTCATATCCAGGAAATCAGGCAGCATGGGCGATATGGTCTTTTTACCCACGGAGCGGCCCTTGAAATTCCCGAAACAAAGGTGCATGGCGATCCGTGTTTTGCCGACGACACTGCCCACCGTCCGGTTGAAGATGTCCACAAACCGGCGGGTATCCTCTTTGTAGGCATAACAGGACATGGAAGGTTCGTCGATGCAGATCTCCTGCGCGCCGGCCGCCACGAGTTTTTCCAGTTCGGCGGCCACGATCGGCAGGAGGGCTTCCGTGACTTCCCAGCGGTCTTGATAAATATTGCCGGGCAGCAGTCTGCCGGACAGGGTATACGGACCGGGAATGGAAGCCTTCAGCATTTGTCCTTTCGGCGCCAATCGTTGAAGCCGTTGGAACTCTTCTACCACGCCCAGGCCTTTAGGTGCGCTCAGGGGTTCGAAGATGGTATGCTTGCCGCGCTGGTCGTGGGCAGGCGGGCCGAATTTCCGGGTTTCGGCGTGGTTGGGTTGAATCCCATCCAGGAATCCGTAAAAGGATAGGTTGAAATCCAGGCGAGTCTGTTCGCCGTCGGTAATGACATCAAGGCCCGCCGTCACCTGATCGTGTATGGCACTGACGACGGCATCCTCGATCATTTCCTCCAGGTCGGCCGGGCCAAATTGATCCAGGTTCTGGGCGGCGAATTCCAGCCAGCCGGGAAACGGCCAGGAACCGACAACGGTTGTTTTGATGGGTATGGGCTGCATGGGTTCAATTGATTGATTCGATTGATTCGATTGATTCGATTGATTCGATTGATTCGATTGATT
>CALMYQ010000166.1 GCA_937873655.1 uncultured Lewinella sp.
AAAACTTAGTGGCCTGAGTGCCCTGAGTGGTTCAACTGGATTGAAGAATGAAGATTACATGACGTATGATTGTTGATGTTTGCATTCCGTGCAAGAAACGGTAAAACTTAGTGGCCTGAGTGCCCTGAGTGGTTCAACTGGATTGAAGAATGAAGATCACATGACGTATGATTGTTGATGTTTAAAAAAAACAACCATGAACCTCGAAATCATAGAAAAACCTTTCCACCTGGTCCTTTACGGCTTTTCCGGGACGGCTCAAAACGAAGACTACGCCGGCGCCGCCTTCAAGCTCATGGATAAAATGTGGCAGATCGTCAAGGCAAATCATCTCAACAACAAAGGTCGGAATATCTGGGTTTATGAGCCGGATAAAAAGGTATTTGCCGGTGTCGAACTGGAAAAACCTTATGAAGGTACGGACCTGGAAAAAAAAGCAATAACCCTGGATCAATACGCCTGGTATAAACATATCGGTCCCTACAACCTGATCAAAAAAGCCGGACTGGCCATGCAGGAGGAATTGGAAAAGACGGGCATAGAGGTCAGGTTACCCTATATTGAGATATACGGCCATTGGACCAATGATGAAACAAAGCTTGAAACGGAACTGCTGATGGCGGTCAAATGATTCAACCCGGCCTTTTGGAAAATTGATTTTTTACGGTGGTTTATTTGCTTTGATAATCAAACTGCTTATTTTTTAGCGGAATAATCCTACATTCAGGCGGTAAACCGATAAATCCGCTCACTTATGCTATCAGCCGGCTTCTCCGTTCGATGCGGCCATACCCATGGTAATTGCTGCAATCGCCTCCGTCTATGGGCACTCTTGCCCATTTTTTTCTTCCAATGGATCAGCGTGAATGCCCAGAAAGCCGCCATCCCCAAACCGGAAGAAGTGATCGGCTTTGAGGTCGGTTCGGATTTTCACCTGGCCACTTACGAACAATCCCTGGCCTATTTCCGCAAACTGGCGGAGGTCAGCGATCTGGTGGATCTGAAATACGCCGGTAAAACCTCCGAAGGGCGCCCCTGGTACTATGTGCTGATATCGTCCGCGGACAACCTCAGGAATATCGACCGGTACAAGGCCTTGTCGCAACAACTGGCCCACCCCGGCAACCTGACCCGGGAAGAAGCCCGCCGCCTGGCCCGGGAAGGTAAGGCGATCGTCGACATCAGCGGGGGACTGCATGCCTCCGAAGTGGCCGGCGCCCAGCACATCATCACGCTGGCCTATGATTTGCTCAGCCGCGCAGAAGATCCGAAGATCAGCGCTATCCTGAACAATGTCATTCTGGTATTGTGGCCGTCGCTCAACCCGGACGGGCAGGATATCATCGCCGACTGGTACCTCAGCAACGTCGGCACCCCTTACGAAACCGCCCCGACGCCCTGGCTCTACCAGAAATACGTGGGCCACGACAACAACCGGGACGCCTACATGCTCAACATGCTCGAATCCCGGGTGGTGGGCCGGACCTGGCGTGACTGGGAACCCAATATCATCTATGTGCACCACCAGTCGTCACCCTTCCCGACCCGCATCTGGCTGCCGCCTTTCGCCGAACCCATCGCCCCCCAGACGCCGCCCATCGTAGCCCGCGAAACCAACATGATCGGGATGGCCATGGCGCAGGAACTGGAAACCGAAGGCCTCCCCGGCGCCGTCCACATGGGGCAGGGGTTCGACGCCTGGTATCCGGGGTATATTGATTACCTGCCCGTCCTGCAAAATATCCCGTCGTTCTGGACGGAAACGGCCCTTTACCGCTACGCTACGCCCTACTTCTATACCATCCGCGATTTCCCGAAGGACCGCGCTGATTTTCGGGCGGAGTCCCTCTACCCCAGCACCTGGAAAGGCGGGTGGTGGCGCCTGAGCGATGCCATGCAATACATGCAAACCGCCTCCATCGCCGTGCTGGATTATGCGGCCAAATACAAGGAGACCCTGTTGTTCAACAAATATCAATCGGCCGTCCAGATCATTGAAAAATACCGGCAGGAACCGCCCTACGCGTATTTCATTCCGCAAAAACAGCGCGATCCGGCCCGGCCGGTGGAATTGCTCCGCCGACTGGCTTTTAACGGGGTAAGAATCGATCAACTGGACCGGGAAATGGCCTTTGAGGGAAATACCTACCCCAAAGGCACCTGGGTCATCCCCATGGACCAGGAATTTGCGGCGCTCGCCCGGCAGGTGCTGGAGGTGCAGGTATACCCCGATCTGAGGGAGTCGCCGGACGGACCGCTGGAGCAACCCTATGATGCAGCCGGGTGGACCCTGCCGTTCCAGATGGAAGTGCAGGTGACGGCCGCCTACAGCCCGCTGCCGGAAGACCTCAGGGCCGCCCTCATACCCGTGAGCGGTACCCCGATCGACCCGGAGCAGGACGGCGAAAAAGACCTCAGCAAGGTCGATTTTGCACCTGGCGCGGGTTTCAATACCAACGCGGTGGCCGCCGGCATTCAGCCCCTGCCCGGATCCCTGCGCGGCGAAGGCGCCATTCTCACCCTGGATCCGAAAGAAAATAACACCTACCGGGTCATCGGAGAAGCGTTGAGCCTTGGACTGGAAGTGGTTTACCTGCCCGATACAAGGACCTACGGTATAAAAAGCGCTACCCGCAGCCAGATGCAGCAATGGGTGGACGATTTTGCCGTCAACGGAACCCTGACCGCCAAAGCATCCGGCGCGCGCGTACAACCGCGGATTGCCGTGTACCGCCCCTGGACGGCCAGTATGGATATGGGCTGGACCCGTTGGCTGCTCGATAATTTCGGCATCCCCTATACCTCGATCCGGAATGCAGACTTCTGGGCCGGCAACCTGAACGACCGGTTTGACATTATCCTGATGGCCTCGGAAAGACCCCGCACGATTGAGAACGGTTTGCAGAAAGGTTCGGCTCCACCCCGGTACGAAGGCGGCCTGGGCGCCGAAGGCAGCCGCAACCTGGACCTGTTCGTCGCCAACGGCGGCACCCTGGTCTGCCTCAACCAAAGCAGCGATTATGCCATCAGCGCCCTGCATTTGCCGGTTAAAAATGCTGTTAGCGGACTGAACCGCGCCCAGTTCTTTACCGGCGGGTCCATCCTGGAAGCCGATTGCAACGACCGCCACCCCGTGATGGCCGGCATGACCGAATCCGCGAGCGTTTTTGTGGACGACAGCCCGGTATTCAGTACCCTGGAAGGGTTCAAAGGCGAGGTGCTTGCCCGGTACCAGGAGAAGGGCTCCCCGCTTCGGTCCGGCTATCTGGTCGGTGAAAAATACCTGAACGGCCAGGCCGCCGCACTGGATGTCGAGCATGGCAAAGGGCATGTGCTCCTGTTCGGTTTTCAGCCGCAATGGCGCGGGCAGCCGATGGGGACTTACCGGATTTTATTCAATGCTTTGTTCTATACAAAAGAGGTGGCTCAAAGCCGGCATCCGATTAAGGAGGGGTGGTTGAAAATCCTATCTGCCGAGCCGGCTCAAAAGCAGGAAGGGCAGGAAAAAAAATAACTTGTGATTCTTCTTATTTTATTTTGAAAAAGCAATAGACTATGCATTGGACTGGTTTGAAAAAAACTGAAAAACGGGGCATCGTTAGGGGAACTATTGCAAACGGCTCATTATTGATCATACTCCTCGCCCTGCTCCCGCTCGGGCTCTTCGCACAACGAGTGGATAACCCTCTCTCCCAGGACCTTAAATGGAGGAACATTGGCCCGGCGAACATGATGGGGCGCATTGCCGACATCGACGCGCTGAATTCTGACTATCGCCATGTACTTTGCGCCTCGGCTTCCGGCGGCGTATTCAAATCCACCAACGGCGGCCTGACCTGGGACCCCGTTTTCGACCGGTACGGCGCGGGCTCTATCGGGTCGGTTGCCCTGTTTCAGGCCAATCCCGATATCATCTGGGTGGGAACCGGCGAGGCCGCCAACCGGAACAGCAGCGGGTGGGGCGACGGGCTCTACCGCTCCACCGACGGCGGCAAGACCTTTCAGCATCTTGGGTTTGAAAATACGCACCATATCGCTGATATCGCTTTGCACCCTACGGATCCGGATATCGCCTATGTCGCAGCCGTCGGCCACCTGTGGGGATACAGCGGCGACCGCGGCCTGTACAAGACCACCGACGGCGGCAAAACCTGGACCAAACTCACCAATGGACTACCCGGCGACGGCAAAACCGGCTGTACCGAGATCGTCATGAGCCCCAAAAATCCCAATGTGCTGCTGGCCGGATTCTACCAACGCCTGCGCGAGCCCTATTGGTACACCAGCGGCGGCCCCAACGGCGGCATTTTCAAGAGTACCGACGGCGGCAGATCCTGGCACAAGGTCACCAAAGGCCTGCCGACCGGCGAAACAGGCATGATCGACATCTCCATTTGCCGCAAGTTTCCCAATACCATCGTGGCAGCGGTCGAAGCCGACGAAAACCTGCCGCCCGGCGTACCCGGCTCCGGGGTCTACCGCTCGGATGACGGCGGCGACAGCTGGAAATTCATGCTCAAGCACGCGGTCCGGCCATTCTACCACGGCCAGATCGAGATCGACCCGGTGGATCCTCAGAATATTTACGTCGTTTCCCGGGGATTCATGATCTCAAACGACGGCGGCAAGACCTTCCACGACCGGCGCTGGCGTACCGACGGCGGCGATGATCACGCCATGTGGATCGCCCCTTACGACCATAAGATCATGTACCTGGGCACGGATCAGGGCTTGCGGTTGAGTGTCGACGGCGGCGAGACCTTCCTTTCGTTCAATAATATAGCCATTGGTCAGTATTACGCCATCGGCACGGACATGCGCGACCCTTATTGGGTCATGGGCGGCCTCCAGGACAACGGCCTCTGGATCGGCCCCAGCAACAGCCGGGAAGTGCGCGGCATCCTCAACGAACACAATACCTGGGTAGGGGAGGGCGACGGATTTCACTCCCAGATCGACCCGACGGACTGGCGCACCCTCTACCTCGTCAACCATGTCGGTTTCTGCGCACGCCTCAACCTCGAAACCCGCGAGCATACCTATATCACGCCGACCCCCGAAACGGTCGTCAACTTTGGCGATTATTTCGACCCGCTCTTTCCGGATTCGATGATCCGGTATACCATTTATCCGGGTGAGCATTGGTTTTACGGCGAACGCCCTGAGCGCCCGCTGTTGCCGCCGCAGTTCCGCTTCAACTGGAGCAGCCCCCTGGTGATGTCGCCCAATAACCCGCGCACGATCTATTTCGGCGGCAGCTATCTGTTCAAATCGGTCGACCGCGGCGAAACCTGGCGCATCATCAGTCCGGATCTCACGGGAAATGACCCCAAATGGCGCAACCCTTCCGAAAGCGGCCACCTGACCAACAGCGTTACCGGCGGAGAGAACCACTTCACCATCATCACCATCGGCGAATCACCGGTGAATGAAGCCGTGGTCTGGGCCGGAACCGACGACGGCTTTGTGCAGGTCAGCCGCAACGGCGGGACGACCTGGACCGAAGTCGGCAAAAACCTGCCCGGCATGTCCCGGCGATACTGGATCAGTCGCGTGACCCCTTCCTCCCATGTGGAAGGCCGCTGCTACGTGACCGTCGACGGGCACCGCAACGATGATATGAAACCCTATGTTTTTGTAACGGAGGACTTCGGCGCTACCTGGACCAATATCACCGCCGATCTGCCGCCGGATTTCAGCGTCTACGTCATCAAGGAGGACCCGGTCAACCCGGACCTGCTCTTTGTCGGAACGGAGGAAGCGGTCCATTTTTCCTGGAATCGCGGTAAAGAATGGCACGAACTCATGGCCGATATGCCCACCGTGGCCATCCATGACCTGGTGATCCATCCGCGCGACGGCGACCTGATTGCCGGCACCCACGGGCGCAGCATCTGGATACTGGACGATATCAGCCCTTTGCGCCAGTTGAACGACGGCATGATGAATAATTCCCTGTATCTCTTTCACTCCCGGAGAGCTACAAAATGGGTACAGGTGAATACCGGCCGGAAACAACCCGCATTCGAATTCCGGGGCGAAAATCCGAGGCCTGGCGCAGCCATCCAGTTCTACCTTGCCGAACCTGCACCGGATAGCGTGACCATCCGGGTAGAAGATGAAATAACCGGCCATGCCCTGGCGTGGAAGGCGCCGGCTCATGCAGGCATCAACCGGGTTTACTGGGATATGGCCTTCCCGCCCAACGACGAAGCAGGTAATGCTGCCCGGTATACCCTGGAGGAAGGGATTGCTGTCCTGAAAACACGGGTGGAGATCCCGGCATTGCGCGACAGCCTGGCGGTAGTGGAACGTCAGTTGTCCGGCGCAGGGATCAGCCCGAAACGCCTCAACCGGGTGCGCAGCAACCTGGTCAGGGACTTTGCAGGGTATGCCCTGGGTAAACCGTTATTCGGATCCAGAATCGGAGAATGGGAAGCTCCTTCCGGTCATTACAAAGTAACGGTTGAGGCCGGCGGGAGTAAGGCGACCAACTGGATCGAGATCCGGGAGGATCCTTTGAAATCGCCTTGAAACAGGATGGTGGGCTTGTTGCAATCCTGGTGAATATGGTGTATATTTGGTCGGTATTATTTCAAAAAAGCTTTAGGCAGAAAAATCAATTTCGAAATATTTGAAACCTCAGATTGAAAGAGAAAAAGTGCTGGTTTATGAAAAACAAGCCGCCTGACGATGCCCGGATCCGGCACATTTTGGATGCAAAGAAGCCAACAATGAACAAAACGATTATTCCAACAATTCTACTCCTGGCCATTGTAGGCTGCAAAGATACCCTGCCCGATAACACCGTTCGGGTTGATTCCCCCGACAAGAACATCAGCGCGTACATTTTTCTGCTCAACGGCGGCATTCCGGCCTACACGGTATCTTATGACGGAAAGACGGTCATCGACACTTCAACGCTGGGCTTTGAATTCAAAGATATGCCGCCCCTGACGGGCAATCTGGAATTGGTGGCTACCGAGACCGGCGGCGAGAACGTCACCTGGGAAATGCCGTGGGGCGAACAGCGCAAAGTAGTGAACAACTACAGCGAACTGCTCATCCAACTGAAAGAAGTTACCGCGCCCAACCGGCTGCTCAACCTCCGGTTCAGGGTGTACGACGACGGCCTGGGCTTTCGCATGGAATTCCCCGAGCAGCCGGCTATGCAAGAGGTTGTTATCATGGATGAAAATACCCAGTTCAAGCTCACCGGCGACCATACCTGCTGGTGGATCCCCGGCGATTGGGATATCTACGAACACCTGTATAATACCACCAAATTTTCTGATATTGACGCCATCGCCAAGCGGAATCACCCCGATCTGGCGCAATCCTATATCCCGGAAAATGCCGTCAATACGCCGGTCACCATGCGTACAGCCGACGGATTGCACCTGAGTTTCCACGAGGCCGCCCTGGTGGACTACGCCGATATGACCCTCAAAGTCGATAAGGAACACCTGATGATGCAGAGCGAACTGGTGGGATCCGACCGCCTGGGGTACAAGGTCAAACGCAGCCTGCCGTTCACCACACCCTGGCGTACCATCCAGATCAGTGAGGATGCCAAAGGGTTGCTCGCCTCCAGGCTCATCCTCAACCTGAACGAGCCCAGCAAACTGGACGATGTATCCTGGTTCAAACCCAAGAAATATGTGGGTATCTGGTGGGAAATGCACCTGAACAAATCAACCTGGGATATGGCCAGCGGTCGGCATGGGGCCACCACGGAAAATGCCAAACGGTATATCGATTTTGCGGCCGCCAACAACATCACCGGCGTCCTTGTGGAAGGCTGGAATACCGGCTGGGAACACTGGATCGGTTTCGAGGACCGCGAAGGCGTTTTTGATTTCGTAACGCCTTATCCGGATTATAACCTGGAAGAAGTGGTACGCTACGGCCGGGAAAAAGGCGTAGACCTGATCATGCACCACGAAACCTCGGCAGCCCCGCGCACGTACGAACAGCAACTCGATACGGCTTATGCGCTGATGCAAAAACTGGGCATCCATTCCGTCAAGACCGGCTACGTCGGCAAGATCATTCCCAAAGGCGAATACCACCACGGGCAGTGGATGGTCAACCATTACCAAAAAGTGATCGAGACGGCTGCGAAATACCAGATAGCCGTCAACGCGCACGAACCCATCAAGGATACCGGTTTGCGGCGGACCTGGCCGAACTTCATCTCCCGTGAAGGCATGCGCGGTCAGGAATTCAACGCCTGGGCTTCCGACGGCGGAAACCCGCCCGAACACCTGCCCATCGTGGCCTTTACCCGGATGTTGGGCGGACCGTTCGATTTTACGCCGGGGATCTTCCACATCAAATTGAAACCGTACAAGGAAAAGAACCAGATCAATACCACCCTGGCACAACAATTGGCGCTGTACGTGGTCATCTACAGCCCGATCGAAATGGCAGCCGACCTGCCTGAATTTTATGAGAACCAGCCGGCTTTCCAATTCATCCGCGACGTCGGGGTCGATTGGGAAAAAACCGAGGTACTGGACGGTGAAGTCGGCGATTTCGTGACCATTGCCCGCCAGGAAAAAGGTACCGGTAATTGGTTTGTGGGCAGCATAACCGATGAGAACAGCCGGAATATTACCATCAATTTCGACTTCCTGGAAAAAGGCGTCCAATACAAGGCCGCTATTTACAAGGACGGCCCCAACGCCCACTGGAATGACAACCCCACCGATATCAGCATCGAAGAGGCGACCATCACGCGCAGCGACGAACTGGAGTTCCGGCTCGCCCCCGGCGGCGGCCTGGCGATCAGTTTGATGAAGATAGAATGATTGCGGCAGTCTATTCATCGCCACTTACCCAAGTCAAATCAGATACGGGATGAAATTTGTTGACTTTGTAGGGCTGATAAGCAGTATTCTCGGAATTGTAAGCTTTTTTCTTTTAGAGGGAAAGAAAAAGCTGAAAGCTGCCATTTTTTTCTTTGTATTTGCAGCGGCATTCCTGGCAGGAGGATACTTTCTTAATACTTTTAAAAAGGAATCGGTTTTTGAGGATAAATACGAATACCTGATTGGCCGGGAATATCGGGATGTTCAGTCTTTGTTCATTGACCGTTATAAGGGTTATGAAGGCTGGCTTGCCGGAGAGGAATTTTCTAACTCGGTTGTATTTCTTGAAAGGCCCCGTGAGGTGTTGTTGCTGGTCGGAAAAGTGATCAGGATGAAAAAGGGGAAAGTAAGATTTAAAATAATGGATGTTCGTGCAATAGACAGCATTGAAGCCCAATACCTGCCGCCGGGGGAATATTATAGTTGTGAATCATCCGTATATTCAAATGGGCCTATCTTTCCAATCGGGATAATTGACACCCTTTCGACGCGTGAAGAGACGCCTTTCATTTCCGTATTAAAGGCCTACTATATCAATAATCAATCACATAAAATTGAATCAATTCCGCCTTACGAAATAGAATGCGTCAGTTATTATTATGAAGAAGGGTATTTTGATTAGGTTTTTTCTCAAGCGTATCCTTGACAGAACGGCTTTAGCTGGTGATTAACCTACAAATGGGGTTTGTTCACCGCAATAATTTCTCCATCCCCTCAATTCTCGTCAACTTTGAAGCTAACTCGGAAATGGATGACCAACAAACGGCTGATCGTTGTTTATCATGTACTGGGCTGCCTGGCGTTCCTGAGCCTGCCGCTGTTGTTTTCCCGCGATTCCATTTTTTCAAAACACACGTTTGAGAGCGCGCTGACCCGGCGTGACCTGGCATCGTACCTCCTGATGATCGGCTTTTTTTACCTCCATTATTACCGGTTGATCCCCGGACTTTACTTCCGCAAAAAATACCTGGAATACGTCGCTGTGGTAGCGGTTTTCCTGATTGTCATCGTCATTTTGCCGAAAATGCTGATTGGAAGCCCGCCGCATATGCGACCCGGCGGACCGCCCGGGCGGGGGCCGGTGATCCCGATTTTTCCACTGGCCCAGAACTTTTTTCTTTTTCTGATGGTCATTTTCTTTTCCTTTTCGCTGCGCATCAATGAAAAATGGAAGCAGGTGCAAAAGGAAAAAGTATCGACTGAGCTGGCCTTCCTCAAAGCGCAGATCAACCCCCATTTTCTATTCAATACCCTCAACAGCATCTACGCCCTGGCAATCGAAAATTCAGGCAATACGGCGGAAGCCGTGGTGAAATTGTCGGGTATGATGCGGTATGTGCTCAGCGATGCCAGCCAGCACCTGGTCAACCTGGAAAAGGAATTGGGGTATGTCCGCAGCTTTGTCGAATTCCAGCAGATCCGGTTCGGGGATGAGATTGCCCTGGCATATCAGGTAGACGGCAGCCCGAACGGCAAAAAGATTGCCCCGCTGGTCCTGATCCCCTTTATTGAAAATGCCTTCAAATACGGCGTGAACGCAGAAGAAGACAGCCGGATCCGCATCCGGATCGGGATCGGTGAAACATTGCTGACCATGGAAGTTGCCAACAACAAGGTAACCGTACGCGAAGAAGAAGGCTGGTCGCACGGCCTCGGCATAGAAAACGCCCGGAAACGCCTCGACCTGATCTATCCCGGGCAGTATACCCTGGAAATTTCGGATGACGACCGGATTTTTACCGTTTTATTGCGCCTGGAATTGGATGGGGTGGTGCAGCAACGAAAAATTTAACGTCGCGAAAATCGTAAGCGGGAATGTGGACATCGTGCCGCCTCCGCAACGAGCGCCCGGCAATGAAACAATGAAGCAGTTGGCAGTCTTCAGTTGGCAGTTGGCAGTTTGCAGTCTTTAGCCATTCAACGGACGCCCAGCACTGAAGCAGTGAAACAATGAAGCAATGAAACCAATCAAATCAATAGCCGTCGATGACGAGCCGCCTGCCCTCAAGGTCATCGAATCCTTTTGCAGACGGACGGATTTAATCGACCTCCGGCAGACGTTCAATAAACCGCGCGAAGCGCTCCTTTACCTGGAGCAAAACCCGGTTGACCTGTTGTTTCTGGACATTCACATGCCGTCCACATCCGGGATCGATTTCTATAAAGGACTCCAGCAGGAGGTGATGGTCATTTTTACAACCGCCTTCAGCGAGTACGCCGTGGAGGGCTTCAACCTGAGCGCAGTGGATTACCTGCTCAAACCCTACACTTTCGAACGCTTTATGCAGGCCGTTCAAAAAGCGCGCGACTATTTCAATTACCTGCACGCAACCGAAAAAACCGACCAACCCGTCCTGTATATTCGCGCCGATTACAGCCTGGTAAAGATCGACTCCAGGGATATCCTCCTGATCGAAGGGTACGATGATTATGTCAAGATCCATGTCCGGGACCAGAAGACCGTTGTCGCCAGGATGACCCTTAAAAACCTCCTCGACAAATTACCGGAGGATCGGTTTATAAGGATCCATCGATCTTATATCGCGCCTTTGGACCGGATCCGCCAGGTCAGCGCAAAATCCGTTTTTCTGGATGACCGGGAAATCCCGTTAGGCGGGAGCTTCAAGGACGATCTGATGAAGCGGTTTGGAGATTGAATCGAACCAATCGACCACGCCGCGGCGTAGCGAACCAATCGAAGAACTGAGGAATTGAGGAACCGAGGAATTGAGGAATCGACTCAATCGAATCAATCGAAAAATCGAATCAATCGAAAAATCGAATCAATCGAAGAATCGAACCAATCGAAAAATCGAATCAATCGAAGAATCCAATCAATTGCTCAATTGCCGCAATTCTCCCCGGCTTCACCGCAAATATTTGCAACTCACCCTGAATCCGCCATATTTTGCAGCACGATCATTCAATTAATCTCTAATAATGAAACGAAAGGAATTTTTACAAGGGCTCGGCCTGGCCGGGATCGGCACCCTGATCTCCAAAGGACCGATGAACGCGGAGATCCTGAAGGAAGGCGGACCGTTACCCCCCAACTGCACGCTCATTCCAACCGAAACTGCCGGACCATTTCCGCTCGATCTGTCTGAAAACACCACGTTTTTTCGCCAGGATGTCCGGGAAGACCGGACCGGGGTTCAACTGAATGTGAAACTCCGGATCATCGGGGCCAACAATTGCGAACCGATGCCCAACGCCCGGGTCAATATCTGGCATTGCGACAAGGACGGGTTGTATTCAGGCTACAGCCAGCAAAATAACCAGGGGCAGGCCGGCCTGACCTACCTGCGCGGCTACCAGATGACCGACGCCAACGGCGAAGTGGAATTTACAACCATTTTTCCCGGCTGGTATACCGGCCGGATCTGCCATATCCACTTCCAGGTGTACGTGAGCTCGGTTTACGCCGCTATATCCCAACTCACTTTCCCGATCCAGACCAAGAATACCCTTTATGCCGATAACGCTGCGCTGTATACCAAAGGCGCTGACCCGCTGAATTATACCCAGGATAATATCTTCTCCGACGGGTACGCCTACCAATTGGCCACACTGACCCCAAATGCGGAAACCGGCGGGTACGACACTTTCCTGGAAGTAACCGTACAGGGATCAGGCGTAACAGGATTGGCCAACCTGGAGCCTGAAACCGGCGGACAGTTCAAACTCGGACAAAACTATCCCAATCCGTACAATACTCAGACTACCGTCCCTTTCAACCTGACCAATAAATCGGATGTGCAACTGGAGATCTGGGACCTGTCCGGCAAGCGCCTCGCAACCCTCGCAGAAACCGACCTCCCGCCCGGCGATCACCGGATTGAAGTCGACCTGAAATCGCTCGGACTGCAGACAGCGACCTACGTCTATCAGCTCCAGGTCAGTAATTCAAACGGCAAATTCCGCCAATGCAAAGTGATGACCGCTCAAGGAAATTGATTATTTAGCCTTTTAGGCAGGAAAATATATTGATTAGCAAACTCTTCCTGTTTTCGGATACCCGTTGCCTGCGGATCTGCTGCGGGCGCGGGACCGAAAACGACCTTCCAAGGCCTCCTCCGCTTTTTGATTTGTAACGGCGGTTGAAATCCGTTCCATTCATTTTAAAGGCGACGGTTCGGGAATCGACCGACGCAAATGTTGCCGGTTCGTCGCAATCATATACCTGCCCTACAGGCCGGGAACCAAATATTCAAACCGAGTGCTGCCGATATAGCGGAACTGACGGCCCGCACTGTTGTAGATTTAATGGCGAGGAAAATTTCCCTACTGTCAAGCGTCCGTTGTGAAGTCGAAATATAGTCTCATCCCGACTCCCCACTTACAACTTACGACTTACAACTTACAACTTACAACTTACGACTTACAACTTACAACTTACAACTTACAACTTACAACTTACGACTTACAACTTACAACTTACAACTAACCGACTAACTCTACTTCCAAAACCGCAGCAAAAGGATCTCCGCCGCCAAAAACAGCAGTGCCAGGATCAGACACCAGCGCCACAGCACAACGCCCTGACTGCGCTCCTCGATCCTTGCGGTGAGCACATCATTGTCCGCTGCGGTGATCACGCTGGCCAGTGACCCGACATAGGCGCGGAGATCGGCAGGATTGTAATAATCCAGGACGGATTCCTTTCGGTCGTAGTTGAAGGCGAACTGGTCGAGTTGTTCGCCCTGCTTGAGGAACAGGCTGTAGAATCCGGCTTCCTTGACGTCGTTCTGGATATTGAGGTAAACCTTGGAACCGACGATGCGCTGTTCGGGGATGAACTCTTCTTCCGCCCCTTTCAGCTTGTAAACGATCTCGCCGCCGGTCGCTTTATGGTCCGATTCGATCAGGTCGTCTTTGCCGAGCGTGTACTGGATGGGTTTGCGCTTGCCGGAGGAAAGGGCCATCTTATAGAGCATGGGCACAAAAATCTCGGCATTGCGCACCAGGTTGTTGTAGTCCTCATTCAGCGGGGCCGCGCATACGTACAGGAAGCCCTTATCGATCTGGTATTTGGACAGGAAGGAGTTGCCGTCGCGGTAGCTCAGGAGGACTTCTTCTTTTCGGGGGCCGAAGGAGGATTGCCGGTAATTGCCGGTTGGGGCGGGCATTTTGAGGTTGGCGCTGCGGTTTTCGAACACGTCGTTAAAAATGAATTCTTCCGTGTTGATCTGACCGACCTCCCGGGCCTGATCTTCCCAGCCGATGAATTCATTGGCCGGGAAGCCCGACAGAAAGCTCCGGTAAGTCTCGAGGTTGATGTTTCTGGCCGGAAATATGAGCAGGTTGCCGCCGTTCTGGACGAATTGCTGCAGCTCGGACGCCAGACCCGAAGAAATTGAGGTCAGTTCATTCAGGATCAGCAGTTGATTGTCGGCAAAAACGGAATAGTCGATATTGCGGCTGGAAGCATTGGTCATGTTAAAGAAACTGATGCCGCCGAGCGCCGCTTCCAGGTACCGGTTGGCCTGGTCTTCGTTGATGACCAGTACGTTGATCTTGTCAGCCACCTTGAAGGTGAAGAAGTACTTGTCGTCAAACTGGACGGGATAATCCGTTACGGCCAGTTCGCCCTGGTACCAACCGGGATTCTGTACGATCAGGTTGACGGTATCCACTACAAAAGACCGGGCCGGTATGGCAGCGGCTCCCACCGGCTTGGTTTGCCCGTCGTAGTTGATCGAAATGCGGAGGTTGTCCGCATCTTCATCGCTGAGGTTGCTGACCCGGACCAGCAGCGGGTTATTCTGACCGATCATCTGGACCGGCGCTTCAAACCACGCGGAATCAATGGCGATATTCCGTTCCTGTACGGCCTGCAAAGGGATCAGGTTGAGCTGGATGCTCGTATCCCGGAAGTCCTGAATATCCGTGATGTTGCGCTGAAAATCGGAGATGATATAGGACGACGGAATATCTGCACTGGAAGTGGACAGCGCCTGTTTTTGGCGGGTGACCACCTTGCTCAGGTCGCGCACCGCGGGAGATATGGCGATCTCGTCGATCAGGGCGAGGGCGTCTTCCTGGCTGACCATTCGCTGGTGGCGCCCTTCGAAATCGTTGGTCAGGATCTGAAATTCGTCCTCTACGCCGTAGGCGTTCACTACTTCGCGGGCCCGTTGTTTGGCCTTTTCCAGCAAGGGTACGTCCTCGCTCAGCGCGGACATGCTGAAGGAGTTGTCGATAAAGATGCTGACGCCTTTTCTGCCTTGTTTAACCTCTGCATCCTGCGGAATAAACGGCTGAACAAAGGCGAAAACCAGGAAAACAACGGCCAGGCACCGCGCCAGCAATACCAGGAGGTTGCGCAGTTTGGAACGCGCGCTCGTATCCTCTTTCACTTCTTTCAGGAAACGGACATTGGTGAAATACACTTTCCTGAACCGCCGGAAATAGAACAAATGGATGATAATGGGTATAGCCAGCGCAGCTAACGCGAACAAAAAAGCCGGATAAACGAATTGCATTTATTGGGTGTTTTCAGGATGCAACACGGGTTGACCTGAATATTTTTAATCTATTTTTAATTTTCAAACCCCTCAACTCCCTGCACGGTGGTGTATTTAAAGCTCAGCTTCCGGTCCGGATAAATATGCTTGAACGCCGACTGGACCATGAGCGTCGCTTCGTGGAATCCGCAAAGGATGAGTTTGAGTTTGCCCGGGTAGGTGTTGATATCTCCGATGGCGTAAATGCCGGGCACATTGGTGCTGTAATCCAGCGTGTCCACGGTTATGGCGTTGTTGTCGATGTTCAGCCCCCAATCGGCGATCGGCCCCAATTTCGGAGACAGGCCGAACAGCGGGATGAAGTGGTCGGTCGGGTAGGGATAGTTGCCTTTGTCCTTTTGGTTGATCACCACTTCGTTGAGTTTGCCGTTCCCGTTGAGGCCTACCACCTGGGCATCGGTGAGGAGGTTGACTTTACCGGTTTTCGCCAGTTCGTAGACTTTTTCGGTCGAGTCCGGTGCGCCGCGAAATTCCTTGCGGCGGTGCACGAGGGTTACTTCGCTGGCCACCTCCGCGAGGTAGATGGTCCAATCCAGGGCCGAATCGCCGCCGCCGGCAACCACGATCTTCTTGTCGCGATAGATTTCAGGGTTGCGAATGATGTATTCTACGCCTTTATCCTCAAATTGTTCCAGGTTTTCGATCGGCGGCTTGCGCGGCTCGAAGCAACCCAACCCGCCGGCGATGGCGATAACGGGCGCTTTGATCGCAGTGCCTTTGTTGGTCTGCATCAAAAACTGGCCGTCTTCGGTCTTTTCAATGGTTTCCGCGCGTTCACCCAGGGTAAATCCCGGCTTGAACGGGGAAATCTGCTCCATGAGGTTGTTCACCAGGTCACTGGCCAGTATAGAGGGATAACCCGGAATATCGTAAATGGGCTTTTTAGGATAGATCTCCGTCAATTGCCCGCCGGGTTGGCCCAGAACATCTACAAGATGGCACCGCAGTTTTACCAGGCCGGCTTCGAACACCGTGAACAATCCCACCGGGCCGGCGCCTATGATCAAAATATCTGTTTGGATCATTATAGTAGAATAAGGCCGCAAAGTTACAATGAATTTAACATAAATCGGAGTGACAATTATCACCGCGTCAAGCCATTAAACTAAACATCCCTGGAATAGGAATGTTTCGCGCCATCTTTTTAATAAAAGCAACATTCGCCCTTCTTTTGCGTAAGAACAAATAAGTTGCCGTGTGAAAAAGTAAGGTATGAGGATTTTTATCATACCTTTGCCATGCGATTTCGGATCTTCCCCCCCTGATAAAACCGATGCGTCTGAATTGAAGAACACACTCAGCCCAATGAGATGAGCAACCATTTTTTATTTTTGACCTTAGGGGGCATGATTTGGACGGCTCTCTTAGCCAAACCTTTTATACCGGAACAAACGCCTCCACCTTGCAATCTGTCAGTCACGGCAACTGCCAACCCGCAGGTCATTTGCAATCCCGGAGACGTATCCACTTTGCAGGCAATCCCCAATGGACAAATCATCGGGGTTTCCTGGTCGCCGACAACCGGGTTGAGCCAGCCCAACAGCCTGATCACCCAGGCTGCCGTCAACGGAACGATCACCTACGAGGTTACGGTCCAGGGCCTTTCCGGGGATAACCTCCTCCAGAACGGCGATTTCAACAACGGTTTCACTAATTTCACCAGCGATTACATACCGGGTACAGGCGGCTCCTTCGGCTTGCTCAGCAATGAAGGCCAATACGCCGTAGCCAATAACCCGAGCGCTACCCATACCAATTTTGCCAGCTGTGCCGACCATACCGGCGGCGGCGGCATGATGGTGGTCAACGGCGCCAGCACCGCCAACCAGGATGTACTCTGTCAAACGGTCAACGTGATGTCCGGTACCAACTATGCGGTAGGGGCCTGGGTCATGTCGGTCGTCAGCGCTTCGCCGGCCCAGCTTCAGATCTCCGTCAACGGCCAATTGCTCGGCGGGATCTTCAACGCTCCGGCCGCCACCTGCAACTGGACCCAGTTTTTCGAGGTCTGGAATTCCGGCGCCGCCACCACGGCCGAAATTTGTATCGTTAATCAGAACACGGCGCCCAGCGGCAACGACTTTGCCCTCGATGACCTTTTCATCGGCGAGATTTGTGAAGCCACAGACCAGGTTACCATCCAATTCGTCGAATTCAATGCCGAGTTCGAAGTGCCGGAAGACCTTTGTCCTTATTCCATTCCCTTTCAACTCAATACCCTGCTGGTACCCGGCGCTACCCCGGGCGGTACCTGGACGGTCGACGGCGGCCCGGCTATCCTCTTCGACCCCGGATTGTACGGCCCCGGCCCGCATCAGGTAACGTATACCGTCACCAACGGAGTGTGCTCAGCAACCGCCACCCATACGATAGTCGTGGATCCGCTCCCGGTAGCTGACTGGAGCTCCTTCAACCAGATTTGCAGTACGGAAGACCCCATTGTGCTGAACGGCTTGCTGGTGCCGGGCGCCACCCAGGGCGGTACCTGGACCATAGACGGCTTGCCCAATCCGGTGTTTGATCCCGGCAACCTGACGCAGGGGTCGCATATGGTTACCTACAGGGTCGGCACTTTCCCCTGTATCGTCGAGGTAACCCATACCATCAATGTATTCAACCCGCTGACCCCGCCCCAACCCGTTTGCGCCGGCGGCTCTTCCGGGTCGGTATTGTTCAGCTGGAACCCGGTACCCAATGCGACCGGTTACCAGGTAGTGGTGGCCAGCGGCCAAACCGGCACCTTGTCGGGCAATACCTACCTGGTGAACAACCTCGACCCGGGTGAAACCGTCACCATCCAGGTGACCGCAACCGGCCTGCCGCCTTGCGGAAACGCCATAAGCAACCTGGTCAGCTGCAGCGCTCCGGATTGCCCGCCGGCACTGATCGAACTCCTTGCCGTGGACACGGTTTGCCTGGATACCCTTATGGGACCGCTGTCGATCACCGCCGGCGCAAGCCCTCCCGGCGGCGTACTGACCTGGTCCGGACCCGGCATCAGCGATCCCAACCTGAACGAGTTCAACCCGCAGGCTGCCGGTCTGGGGGCCCACTCCGTTTATGTGCACTATGCCCTGGATAACTGCATTTACAACGACAGCCTGCAGATCGTCGTTACCCAAAACTGCTCGGGATGCCCGGACCTGGATATTACCATCAACGCCCCGGACGTCTATTGCTTCCTGCCCGATACCTCGGGATTTTTTAATGTCACAGCCACCGTTGCCGGCGGCGACGGCAACGGAACCGGAAGCTGGAGCGGGCAGGGGATCATCAGCTCCGCGCAAGGGGCATTTTCGCCCTTTACAGCCCTTCCCGGGTACAATGTCTTTTCGTACAACTACCAGGAAAACGGATGTTCCTACACAGCTAAAGATTCCATTTTTGTATCCAAATTTCCGGTCCCGGCCTTTCTGATGGACAATCAGGTCTGTCTGGGCGATACGGCTATCGTAGACTTCCTGGGCAATTCAAGCCTGCCGTTCAACTTCCTGTGGGATTTTGACGGCGGCGAAGTGACCTCGGGAACCCCGCCTGATAACTTTGGCCTGACCTGGACCGAGCCGGATTCCCATACCGTGATCCTGCAACTGGAACAGCTCGGGTGCGTTTCAAAGCCCTTTTTCCAGCCCATTGATATCGCATCGCCGGTTGATACGCCCGTCGTGATGTGCGACCAAACCCTGAATTCGGTCGAATTCTCCTGGACCCAGGTGCCCAATGCCCAGGCTTACGTTGTGTATGTTATCGTTGGGCCCAACGGGGAAGTGACCTCCGATACGAGCTACAGCGTGCCCAACCTGCTGCCGGGCCAGACCATCCAGGTGGAACTGGTGACCATCAGCACCAATGCATGCCCCGGCAATTCGACCCTGCAAACCTGCATGGCACTGCCTTGCTCCGGGGATCTGATCAACCTGCAAACACCGCTTCCCCGATGCGTCAGCGCAGGAGAAACGGACACCATTCCCATAAATTATGTGCTTTACCTGGACAGCCTTGCGCCGAGAACAGTGACCTGGCAGGGGCCGGGAATCATCGATTCGACGATGGCGCTCGTGGAACTGACCCCTGAAATGGAAGGTCAGGAAAACTGGGTCACGGTCACCGTCGAATCGCAGGGCTGCATGGTCACGGACAGCGTGTTGGTGGAGGTCATTCCGCCGCCGGTAGCGAGCTTCAGCCTGCCGGACAGCGTTTGCCTCGGCGATACCGCAGTGGTTTCCTATGCCGTTCAATCAGGCAGCAATGTGACGCTGAACTGGGACTGGGGCGGCGGGCTGCCCCAGGATTCCACGGATAGCGAATACCGGGTCGTGTGGAGCCAGGCGGGCCATTACACCCCGATCCTGACCGCTGTGCAGGACGGCTGCCAGTCGGATCCCGTCGATGGAAATATCGAAATCGTCCAGTCGATGGAAGCGCCGGAGATCAACTGCCAGCCGGGCCTCGATCAGATCTTTTTCAATTGGCCCGCGGTTGAAGGCGCAACGGGGTACCAGGTAAACGTGCTGGACGGCCCTGCGGGGCAAATGACAGCCGATACCGCCATCCTGTTCTCCGGGCTCGGAGAAGGTACCGCTGTGACCATTGAGGTGATTGCCCTGAGCGGCGGCCCCTGCCCGGAAACGCGCGCCGAGCTGACCTGTACGACCACCCTTTGTCCGCAAGTCAACCTGGACATCCAGCCGGTTGCCGATATCTGTTACGATGGAACACCGTTCACCATTCCGCTGGAAATCACCGTTCAGGGTGATACCGCAGGCGGGCAGCTGACCTGGTCGGGCCCCGGTGTGAACGGCAACCAATTGACGATCGACGCCTCCTTTATTGGGCAGACACCGGTTATCCATGCCGTCTTTACCCGGGATATTTGCACCTTCAGCGACAGCATAAGTTTTATAGTGAACAATACGCCGGTTGCGGCATTTACCGCTCCCGACAGCCTTTGCACCGGCCAGGACGCAGTTTTGACCTTCACCGGCACTGCCGGTCCGAATGCCGTTTTGCACTGGACTGCCGGAACGCAGCACCCGGCCGGAGCCGGTCCGCATACGGTGAATTTTCCCAACCAGGGGGATTATGACCTATCGTTGTGGGTGGAGGAGAACGGTTGTATGAGTGACACGGTTTTTCAACCCCTGGTCGTACTGGCCCCGTTTACGGCTCCTCAGATCAACTGTTCGCCGGGATTGGACCGGCTGACGTTCTTCTGGACTCAGCCCAACGGTATTCCCGCTACCCAGGTCACCTATACGGGGGCGGGTGTCGGGGCCATGTCCTCGGATACTTCATACCAGATCACGGGCCTGATGCCCGGCGAAGGCGGTTCGATTATGGTTACCTGGTCGGATCCCGGTCTGCCTTGCCGCGATGTGACCTTCAGCGCGTCCTGTGAAGCGGAATCCTGCCCGGATATTGTACTGGGTTGGCAGACGGCGTCACCCCTGTGTCGTGGAGAGGATGCCCGTGTTAACTTCAGCCTTTCGGGGCAAAGCGGCCCGGTTGACCTGCTGATCTCCATCAACGGACAGGCGCAATGGCTTACGGGGGTGAATGACGGCAGAATCTGGAATACCACCCTGGACGCCGGCGCGGCGATCAGTATCGACAGCGTGGTCAATCCGTCCAATCCGCTTTGTCCGGTTTCGATACCCGCGCCGCTGAATATAACGGTCAGTCAACCCGTATTTGCCGGCAACCCGACGGATGAACCGGCGGTCTGCACCGGCGCCGATAACGTAATTGACCTGGCCGGCCTGCTCGACCAGGAAACGGCAGGCGGCGCCTGGACGGAGGTGTCAGGGATACCTTCAACGGGCAGCGCCTTCAATCCTTCGGCCGCTACTTTCCGGACCACCGGACAAGCGCCCGGCATTTACGTCTTCCAATACCTGGTCATGGCCCAGGACCCGTGCCCGGACGCCTCCGCGCAGGTAAAGGTCAGGGTCAATGCCAACCCGGTTGCCGATGCCGGACCCGACCTGTCGCTCGGTTGCCTGGTCAATGAGGTCAGCATCGGAAGCGGGCAAACGACTGCCGGATTGCAATACCAGTGGACCGGCGCCGGAGGGAGCCTTCCCCTGAGCCCGTCGGCCGCCGTTACCGAGGTCAATCAGGCGGATACCTATACCTTGCTGGTTACCGACCCCGCGACCGGATGTACAGCTAAAGACATGGTGACGGTCACTTCCGACGAAAATATCGTGGTGCCGTTTGCTTCTGTCATTCCCATTTCCTGTTTCCAGGCCAACGACGGATTCATCCGCATCGATTCAGTCTTTGGGGGCCAGCAGCCTTATACCTATTCGTTGAACGGCGGGCCTGCCAGCGGCCAATCCTTGATGGGGCCCCTCCAACCTGGTGTGTACGACCTGACGGTCCGGGATGCGACCGGTTGTGAGGCATCCCTTCAACTGACCCTGCAAAACCCTGACCAGATCGACGTTAAGCTGATCACAAACCTGACAACGGATGAAAACCTGATCGACCTGGGGGATACGATCCAGCTGATCGCATTGATCAACCGGGACGAGGACCAGGTCGGATCTATCGTCTGGAAACCCGACAGCATTAATTACGCGCCCGCCGGATTGACCCGGGAGATCAGCCCCGGCGAAGCAACCTATTACAACGTTACGATTACCGACCTCAACGGCTGTTCGGATTCTGACCGCATACCGGTTTTTGTCCGCAAACCGCGAAATGTGTACATCCCCAACGGATTCACTCCCGACGGTGACGGAGACAACGACATTTTCTACATTTTCGCGGGGCAGGGCGTCAGAAAGATCAACAGTTTCATGATCTTCGACAGGTGGGGCGATATGGTCTTTCAGCATTACGACTTCCAGCCCAATGACCCCGTTCACGGCTGGGACGGCCTGCACAACGGCCTGCCCATGAACGCTGCGGTATACGTCTACGCCGCCGAAATCGAATTCATTGACGGTGAGAAGGTGGTATATAAGGGAGACGTGGTGCTGGTGCGGTAGGGGAGGCGTTGGTTCATTGCTTCACTGTTTCACTGTTTCATTGCTGGGCGTCCGTTGAATGGCTAAAGACCGTGGACTGCCAACTGAAGACTGCCAACTGCCAGCTGCTTCATTGTTGGGGCGTCCGATGAATGGCTAAAGATTGCAAACTGCCAACTGAACTTCGGCTTCGCTCAGTTACCAACAACTGTAGACTGATTCATTGTTTCCCGGCTGGGCGTCCGTTCCGGAGGCGGCACGGTGCCTTTCAACCGCATTTACGCGACGTAAAATTTTACGTCGCTACTGACCACTGACCACTGACCACTGACAACCTCTACTCCCTCCCCAAATTCCACTTCCGCCAAACCGAAATGACCAGGCGAAACGGCAGGATAATCGCCGCAATTACGCTGCCCACTCCGAATAACAGGTACTCCGTCCGGATATAGGTGAGCCATTGTTGCATCCGGGCCGGGGGCATGGCGCCGACCAGCGCTTCGGGGCCGCGCTCGTCCAGAAAAGTTTGCAGAAAGGTGATTTCCTGGATCATGAGGAACACGCCGGGGATGCAGCAAAACACCAGGACCACCTTCAGCCACCAAATATGGGATAGAAACGTGTACTGAAGCAGAAAAATATAGCGGGTCAATGTGATGAAGATCAGGATAAAGGCCAGGTTCATCCGGAAAAAAGGGAAACCGGGCACGTTGACCCGGATGGGCCACAGGATGACGGCCGCTACTGCCAGGGTGATCAGCCACCAGAGTATTTCAAGCCTAAAGTGTAATAGAAAACTTCTTTTCATGGTTTCGATCTGCAATGAAATTGCCCCGGGAGTCCGCCGGAAAACAGAAGGCGCGACGGCGGCAAAGATAACAACAATTCCCTTTGCGGGAATCCTTTCCGGGATACAACAACCCGCAGCCCAGAATCGTTATGGAGGGCAACCAAATATGCTGTAAAATAGTTTTAATTTTTCTGGACTTTGATTGCAAAGTAGGCATACCTTTGCCGCGTAAAATAACTCAAAATGACGGACTTCTCTTTTATAGCCAACGCACATCCTTCGTATATCGAATCCCTTTATGACCAATACCAGTCAGACCCCGACCAGGTGGAATCGAGCTGGAGAGCATTTTTCAGCGGATTTGAATTTGCCAAAAGCGGCAACGGCCATTCCGGCAACGGATCTGCCGTCGGAAACGACCACCTGTTGAAAGAACTCCGGGTTTTGTCCCTGATCAAAGCTTACCGCGACCGGGCGCACCTGCTGTCAACCACCAACCCCATCCGGAAACGGCGCGACCGCCATCCTACCGTCAATATCGAGGACTTCGGCCTGACGGAAGCCGACCTCAGTACCCCGTTCTTTGTCGCCAGGGAAGTCGGATTGGGAACCGCCACCCTGCAACAAATTGTCGATAAGCTCCGGAAGGTCTATTGCGGCAATATCGGCTTTGAATACCACCACATCAATGACCGCAACCGCCGCCGGTGGATCCGTCAGCGGATCGAATCCGTGGACTTTCAGGCGGGGCCGGCCATCTCCATGGAAAAGAAACGCCGCATCCTGGAAAAACTCAACGGCGCCGTCATTTTCGAACGTTTCCTCCATACCAAATACATCGGGCAGAAGCGCTTTTCGCTGGAAGGCGGCGAGAACGCCATCGTCGGGCTCGACGGGATCATCAACGCCGCTGCCGACGACCGCGTGGAGGAGATCATCATCGGTATGGCTCACCGCGGCCGCCTGAATGTGCTGGCTAACGTCATGGGCAAAACCTACGGCCAGATCTTCAACGAATTTGAAGGCACCGCCGTGCCCGACCTCAGCTTCGGCGACGGCGACGTCAAATACCACCTGGGCTTTTCCTCCCAGGTCCAAACCACGGGCGGCAAAACCGTCCACCTCAAGCTGGTGCCCAACCCCAGCCACCTCGAAGCCGTCAACCCGGTGGTCGAAGGCTTCGCACGCGCCAAGGCCGATATCCTGTACGGCAGCGATTACGACCGTATTTTGCCCATCCTGATCCACGGCGACGCCGCCCTCGCAGGCCAGGGCATCGTTTATGAAACCGTACAGATGAGCCAGCTGGAAGGCTATTACACCGGTGGTACCATCCATTTTGTGATCAACAACCAGGTCGGCTTCACCACCGACTTCGACGACGCTCGTTCCTCCACCTACAGCACGGGCGTGGCCAGTGTGGTTCAGGCCCCCGTTTTCCATGTGAACGGCGACGACCCCGAGGCGGTATTGTTTGCCGTTGAGCTTGCCGTCGCCTACCGCCAGGAATTCAACATCGACGTATTCATCGATATGGTCTGTTACCGCCGCCACGGCCACAACGAAGGCGACGATCCGCAGTTTACCCAACCCGAAATGTACAAGATCATCGCCGATCACGACGACCCCCGCATGGTCTACTCCAAAAAGCTGATCGAAAGGGGCGATGTGGAAGGCGAACTGGCCGACGAAATGGAAAAGGCTTTCTGGAATCACCTCCAGGAACGGCTCGATGAAGTGCGCGAACATCCGCTGCCTTACCAATACCAGGAACCGGAACAGGCCTGGCGCAAACTGAAAAAGAAAACAGATGCCAGCGATTATGATCAGTCGCCGGAAACAGGCATCGAGCGCAAAACCCTCGATAAGCTCATTAACCACCTGATGAACCCCCGTGAGGGCTTCAACCCCCTGCCCAAAGTGGTGCGCGTGCTGAAAGGCAAGCAGAAACTGCTGGACGACGGCAAGATCGATTGGGCCATGGGCGAATTGCTGGCCTACGCCGCGATCCTGCTCGACGGCAATGATATCCGGATGAGCGGGCAGGATGTCAAGCGGGGGACCTTCTCGCACCGCCTGGCCGTTATTTACGACGCCGATACCTATGCGCCGCTCAACCGTCTGGATAACATCGAAGAAAAACAGGGGAGGTTCCGGATTTACAACTCCTTGCTCTCCGAATTCGGCGTGCTCGGATTTGAATACGGCTATTCCCTGGCAACACCCGATAACCTGATCATCTGGGAAGCCCAGTTCGGCGATTTTGCCAACGGCGCCCAGACCATCATCGACCAGTTCATCACCGCCGGCGAAAGCAAGTGGCAACGGATGACCGGCCTGATCATGCTGCTGCCCCACGGCTACGAAGGCCAGGGCCCCGAACACTCCAGCGCCCGCCTGGAGCGGTTCCTGCAGGCCTGTTCGGAGTTCAACCTCACCGTGGCCAATATTACCACGCCGGCCAATTTTTTCCACGCCATTCGCCGGCAGCTGGCCCGCCCGTTCCGCAAACCGCTGATCGTGATGTCGCCGAAATCCCTGCTGCGCCACCCCGAATGCGTGTCGGATATCTCCGAAATGGAAGCCGGCAAGCGATTCCGGGAGATCATTGAAGACGGGGTGAAAGGCGCTGCAGCCGGAAAGGTGAAGCGGGTGTTGTTGTGCAGCGGCAAGGTGTATTACGATCTGGCCCAATACCAGCGCGAAAACAAGCGCAACGATGTGGTCATCGTCCGCCTGGAACAATTGTACCCCCTGCCGGTCAGGCAGCTGAAAGCGATCTTCAAAAAATACAAGAACGCATCGGAGGTTTACTGGGTACAGGAAGAACCGTCCAATATGGGCGGTTGGTTGTTCATGAACAATATGTTCCACAACGAAAACCTGGGCGAACTGCCGAACCTGCACCTGGTGGGCCGCAAGAGCAGCGCATCCCCGGCAACGGGCTTCAAGAAGGTACACGACAGTCAGCAGGAGGATATTGTGCGGCGTGCGTTTGAGATGTGAGGGAAGGATAGAAGTTCGGGAACGAAGAGCAGGTTTTGGATTTGAACAAACAAACACGCCCTAGAACCTGTTTTCATAATATCAATTTGTCGCATTGTCATGAATGAAGAACTATTAAAAAGAATTACGGTTGATCCAAAAATTTGCCATGGTAAGCCGACTGTTCGTGGTTTGCGTTACCCTGTTGAAAATATCCTTGAATTGTTAGCATCCAATATGACGCATGCCCAGATTCTGGAGGATTATGAAGACTTGGAGGAAGAAGATCTTCAAGCTTGCCTGATTTTTGCCATGCGGCTTGCAAAAGTCAAACATATTGGATCATTAGTGGCATGAAATTTATTATTGATGCCCAGCTTCCGAAAGTTTTATCCAGGTGGTTAACCTCCAAGGGATATGATGCTATTCATACATTGGATTTGCCTAAAAAAACAAGAAATCGGATGAAGAGATCTGTTCCTTATCCATGCAAGAAAAGAGGATAGTAATATCAAAAGATGCGGACTTTTTTAACCGTTATTTTCGTGTACTTGAACCCCACAAATTAATCTTTTTAACTACAGGCAACATTAATACAGAAGAATTGCTTCAACTATTTGATCGGAACTTAGAATTGATTTTGAAAGAAATAGAAGTAAATTTCATCGTAGAAATTACAAGAAAGGCTATTATTACTATTGACTAAATATTTCAATTACTATCTTGTTCTGAAAAATATTACTCCGTGAAATTTACTTTCCTTTCAGGTATTGCAATTATTTTAACGCTTCTTTGTTTGCAAGCTACCCGGCCTACCTGGGGCTTTTTCGGCCACCGCCGCATCAACCGGCTGGCCGTATTCACCCTGCCGCCGGAAATGGGCGCATTTTTCAAGAAACATATCGAGTACATCACCGAACACGCCGTTGATCCGGATAAAAGGCGGTACGCTACCCGTCATGAAGCCGTCCGGCACTATATCGATATCGACCATTGGGGGACCTATCCCTTCCCCGAAGTGCCCCGCAACTGGACGGACGCCCTCATCAAGTACGCTACGATCAACCTGGTCACCGGCGGGGGCGATACCCTCGTCCTGAACGCCGATACCCTGGGCGGAACTCAGCCCGTGTTCATTTTCCGGAATGAGGAAAGCGGCCTCTCCCTGGAAGTGCCCGCCCGCCGCTACCGCCAATTCTTTCGGGACCAGATCCTGCCGCAGTATTACGAAGAGGAGTGGGTGGTCGATTGCGACAGCCTCAGCGGACTATTCGGCGAGAATGCCCGGAAGCTGAACTGCACCCAAGCCTATGTCGTTGACCATTTCTCCGAGTACGGGATCCTGCCGTATCATCTTCTGAAAATGCAGCGCGACCTGACAGAGGCTTTCCGGCTCAAGAACGTAAACCGCATCCTGCGCCTGTCCGCGGAAATGGGACACTATATCGGCGATGCGCATGTACCCCTGCATACCACTGAAAATTACAACGGCCAAATGACCGGTCAGGACGGTATCCACGCCTTCTGGGAAAGCCGCCTGCCCGAACTGTATGCCGACAAGGAATACGATTTTTGGGTGGGCGGGGCCGAATACCTTGACGACCCCCATGCCTTTTTCTGGAAAACGGTACTGGACAGCCATGCTTTGGTGGACAGTGTGTTTGCCATTGAAAAAGACCTGCGGCGCACCTTCCCCCCCGACCAGCAGTATTGCTTTGAAGAAAGGCTCGGCATCACGGTCAGAACCCAGTGCGAGGCCTTTGCCCGCGCTTACAGCGACCGGATGCAGGGTATGGTCGAGGCCCGGATGCGGCAGGCCATTCACGCGGTGGCCAGTTCCTGGTACACGGCCTGGGTAGACGCCGGACAACCGGACCTTATGGCATTGCGGACGACAGCCCTGTCAAAATCGGAGCAGCAGGAACTGGAAGACCTGGAAGCGAGGTTTAAAGCCGGTGCGCAGAAAGGAAGGCAGCATGAATAAAAAAAAGAGGGACTTCCGTTCGGAAAGTCCCATCATCAAACACGCTTCTTGTTGATAAGTGAATAGGAAGGATGATAATCTTAAACGATATAACAAGACAAAAATAAGGAGATTTGGAAGGCGCGTAAACCCCATGAAAATGGGGTAGGGGGTGTTTTTGGGGGTATATTTAGTTAAATATGTGTTAACAGGCCGGCCAATTTCCGTTCACGCAAACTTCTTCATCCGCAACGACACCTTATACCCCCCGTTCGGATTCACATTCAATTCAGCCTTCAGCCGTTCGGCACGCATGCGGAGGTTGTTGAGGCCCTGCCCGGATTTCTTGCGGTGTTGCACCAGGTGGTTGACGGGCGGCAGTTTCCCGTTGTCCTGGATGTCCATCTCGAAGAAATTGCCCTTGTTGGTCATGGAGACGACCACGTAGGTGGCGCTGGAGTGCTTGGCTACGTTGTTGATAGTTTCCTTGAAGATGAAATAAAGGTTTTGCCGGATAAACGGTGGGATTTTCTCCTGTTGGTTGATCTTTTCCAGGCGCATTTCGTAGCGGATATCGAGCGGCAGGAGCACCTCGTCGGCGTGTTCGCGCATACGGTTGATGAGGTCTTCGAGGCGGTCCTTGCGGGAGTCGATCGACCAGATAACGTCGTTGATCTTGTCCATGACCTTGCGGCTCACCTCGGCGATGGTGCGCACCCGTTCGATCTTTTCCTCGCCGTTGAGCATGGTCTGAAGCACGTCGGCCTGCATGGCCATACCCGACAGCAGTCCGCTCACCTCGTCGTGCAGGTCGCTGGCCAGTTTGGTGCGCAGTCGTTCCACCTCGAGTTTTTGCTCGAGGCGGTATTTGAAGCCGCCGTAGGCCAGGATGGAGACTATGGACAGGATGACCAGGATGACATACCATCGCAACCAGAAGACCTGCTTGACCTTGATCCGGACCGTATACTCATTCTGGCTGCGCAATCCGTTGGCCAGTGCGCCTGCAACCCGCAGCGTATAATTGCCGGCGGATAAGCGGTTGTAGCGCACCGTATTGTTGGCGCCCTGGTAGACCCATTCCTTGTCCAGTGGGTCGAGCCGGGTCCAGAATTTGTGGTGCCTGGACCGGTAAAATTCCGGGAGGGAGAATTGCAGGATAAAATAGGGGTCCTGCGGATTGATGACCAGTTTGTTGAGTAGGAGCAGCCCGGTGTCCTGGACTTCCACCCGGTCTTTGCCGTAATCGTACCGGGTAATTTTAGTGAGCAGGGGAGGGGGGGCGTCCAGTTCTGCGCGCAGATCGTAGCCGTAGAAAGCGTTCAATCCGTTGACGCCGCCGAAATAATACCGTCCGTGCGAATCCCTGAAAAAGGCAAAACGGTTGAATTCGTTATGACTCAGCCCGTCGGCGACAAAGAAGTTCTGGAAATCGCCTTCCCGCGTATCCAGATAGGAAAGGCCGTAATAGGTGCTGATCCAGTAATTGCCTTTTTCGTCCGGAACGATGCCGCAAACCACATCGCTGGCCATGCCGTCCTTTTTCCGGTAGATCCGGATGGAATTGGATTCCGGGTCGATGATGTTGAGCCCGTTTTCCGTGCCGAGCAGCATATTGCAGTCGTTGTCCTCGTAAATAACGTAACAAACGTTGTGGCTTAGCCGCAGGCCGTTATCGTCTGTATTGGCATTGTAGTGATGCGTTGGGTTGAAGTCCGGGTCAAAGACATAAACCCCTTGTTCGGTGGCAAGCCAGAGGTCGCCGTTGCTTCGTTCGACGATAAAACGGGGAACGGTGCCGTTCAGCGGATTCTTTCCGTTGGGAAAATTCACCGGAGTGAATTCACCGGTGTCGGGGTCAAAACTTACCAGGATACCGCCGTTGACGTCGTCACTGGTGCAGGCCAGCAGAAAACGGCCGTTTTGTCTGACCGTGAAAGCATTGATCAGGTATTTCGTCCTGTATGTCCTTGCGGTGCAGTTCACAATATCGTACCGGTGCAGTTGGCCTACGGTATTATTCAGGCAGGAAGCGCCCCAGATGACCGTATCCGCAACGGTATACAGGTTGCTTGAACAACTGAACTCAATGGGTTTGCCGGTCAGTTCATCCAGGAACTGGATCGTATCCAGCAGGTTGGTGGCCGGATCGAGCGCGTACCAGTAATTGACTTCCCGTGAAAAGTAGATCTTGCCGTTCCTTCCCTGGGTGATCCCCGTTATGCTGGCGCCCCGTTCGTCGGTATTGATATCCTGATCAAGGAAATTTTTGACATTCGGCCGCTTGTTCCGGATGATCTTCAATCCGGTATCCAGTCCCAGAAATATCGTTTTGAAAAAGTCCTTGCTGTATGCCGTTATCGGAAAATTGCGCTGACCGAGCAAATAGGAAAAATCGACGACATGGTTTTCTTTGCTCAGGCAATTGAACCTGCTCAGGGCGGGATAGGCCTGTGAAAGCAATCTGCTGGTCTGGGCGAAGAGGATATTGCCGGAATCGTCTTCCCACGCGAGTACGTAGTAGTAATCCTGCGGCAGCTCTTGCGGCTTTTCGAAACAGGAACCTTCTTCGTCCAGGCGGAAAATACCCGGCGTACTGTACCAGGCCACCCAGACCCTGCCCTGTTGGTCCTGCATCATGATCCGGGGATGGTCCGGGTATTTGATTATGTATCCTTCGGCACAGGGGAAATTATTCGGGGAGAAAAAATGTTTGATCTCGCCTTCCGGAGAGGCAATGATCATTCCCTTGTCTGTACTGTTGATCAGGAAGTCTCCGTTTTGGAGCGGGAGCAGATCGACCTGCCCGTGGCCGAACCCTTTTTCCTTGAGTGAAAAAACGAGGGAAAAACGGTAGTCAGGCGTCATCCGGTAAACGCTGAGGGTGCTGTCATTTTCAGCGGCGACATAGATCTCGCCGTCGGAAGAAACGGAAATGGTGCGCCCCAGCCCATTGACGCCGGTAGAGGGCGATATGTCAACCCGCTGCGTTTTGAACGAAAGCGGCTCAAGCAGGTCGAAATTGGTGGTGATGTTTTCGTACAGGACGACAATCCGGCCGGATTTATCCTGTTTGAGGGCCGCAATGTTGGAACCGCTGAGTTGGTGGGGATTGTCCCAATCCGAATTAAAAACGAGGAATTCGTATCCGTCAAACCGGTTGAGGCCGTTGTTGGTGCCGATCCAGATCAATTGATCCCTTCCTCTGATGATGGTCTTGACCAAGCGGTTGGAAAGGCCTTCGTTCAGCTCAAAGAAATCGGCTTGCTGCAGGAGCCTGCTTTGTGCAAGGCATTCTCGCGCGCTGAACGAGAAAAGGAGACAAGAAATCAGAAGCGATTTTACAAGTTTGCTCATGGTGTTCGTACGGGGTTGCACGGTAGATTATTCATCCGGGGATAAAATTAAGCAAAATCCGGAAGAAAAATTCAAATTTCGCCGTCCATTTTTTTCTTGATTACTTCTCCTTTGCTGTTGACATTGAGCTTTTTATAGATTTTTTTAATGTGGTCGCGAACGGTCTCCACGGAAATGTCCAGCTTGTCCGCGATCAACTTGTAGCTCAGGCCGTCCACCAACCCCTGAACGATCTCCTCCTGCCGGGGTGTCAGGGCCTGGTCCGGGTCGATATATTTCGGACCGAAGAAGGCGACAATCTTGCGGGCAATGGCCGGCGACATATAGGAACCGCCGTTGTGGACGGTCATCAGGGCTTCCCGGATCTCCTGGAGGTTGCTGGTTTTTTTGATATAGGCAACGGCTCCCGCCCGGAGGGCTTCGAAAATGCGCTCGTTGTCATCGTGGGCCGTGAGCATGATGATATCCGCATCCGGCAATTCCGGCCGGATATGCCGGATGCCCTCGATGCCCGACATGCCGCCCGGCAGGCCGATATCCAGCAAAATGACGTTAATGCCCGTTTTTGTTTTGTGGGTTTCCAGGAACGACTCCACGGAATTAGCGGTGTGAATGACTTTAATATCTTCCTGGGCGGATAAAAACTGAATCAGGGTATCTATCACGAGGGGTTGATCGTCAATAATAGCAAGGTTGATCATCTCAGCGTTTTGTAAAGCGCTAAACTAGCCATAAAAACCGAATGAACCAACTCAGGCGTTAAGACGTTATTCGCCGACAATTGTTATTTTTGCTTCTTATCACCAAATCGTATCCACATGCCCAACACCAAAATTGCAGGGATCGGCTATTACGTTCCTGAAAAAGTGGTCACCAACGACGATCTGACCAAAATAATGGACACTACCGACGAGTGGATCCAGGAACGCACCGGCATCCGCGAACGCCGGTACGGCAAAAAGCACAAGGAAACTACGACTACCATGGGGGCCCGCGCTGCCGAAATTGCCATCCAGCGGGCCGGAATCGCCAAAGAAGAAGTCGATTTCATCATATTCGCTACCCTGAGCCCGGATTATTATTTCCCGGGATGCGGCGTGCTGGTCCAGCGCGAATTGGGCATTACCGAATCGGAAGCCGGCGCCCTGGATATCCGAAACCAGTGCTCGGGGTTCGTTTACGGCCTGTCCATCGCCGATCAGTTCATCAAATCGGGGATGTACCGCAATATCCTGCTCATCGGCAGCGAAATGCATTCCATGGGACTCGACTTCAGTACCCGCGGGCGCAACGTAACCGTCATTTTTGGCGACGGCGCCGGGGCGGTGCTCCTGCAACCCACCGACGAACCGGGTAAGGGCATCCTGACCACCCACCTGCATTCCAACGGCGCCTACGCCGAGAAGCTCGCGTTCATCAACCCGGGCGCTCACGGCGGTTACCACGCTGCCCACCAGGAAGAACAGGTCGATTACCACTATTCCGATGCTGAGTACGGAGAAATGTTCGTCAATGAATACATGGTCGAAAACGGCTACATCTTTCCCAATATGGAAGGTCAGTTCGTTTTCAAGATGGCCGTTCAGAAATTTCCAGAAGTCATCATGGAAGCCCTCGCCAAAACCGGCCTGCAGACTTCGGATATCAATATGTTCATCCCCCATCAGGCCAACCTGCGCATCAGCCAGTTCGTACAGCGCAAACTCGGCCTGTCCGACGATCAGGTCTGGAATAATATCCAGCGTTTCGGCAATACGACCGCAGCTTCCGTGCCGATCGCGCTCTGCGAAGCCTACGAGGCCGGCGCCGTCAAGGAAGGCGATCTGGTGTGCCTGGCGGCTTTCGGCAGCGGGTTCACCTGGGGCTCAGCGCTGATCCGGTGGTGAAAACAGTTGTCAGTGATCAGTGATCAGTTGTCAGTAAGTTCTTAGCCAACTGCCAACTGCCAACTGCCAACTGCCAACCGACAACTGACAACTGAATCCTGCAAGTCGTTGAAGCAATCCAACCATTGGTTGAACAATTTTTATTTTAACATTAAACCCGGACTTTCTTTGTGGCGTCAAACGTTTAATTGTCTTTAATCACAAAAAATCAAAACGTCATGAAGATCATGTTCTCAAAAATGTTCTCCCTTCAAACCAAATTTGCGTTTGTCCTCGGCCTTGCCCTGCTGGTGATAGGCACCTCCTGCAAAAAAAATGATGATAATGAACCGGAAAACAAGATCAGCAATGATGAGCTCGAAGCCATCGTTGAGGGATCGCTGGTAGCCAATTATCAGGGTATCGCCAAAGAAGCTTTTGACGCTGCCGTCATCACCGAAGCATCAGTTGAAAAAACAACCACTACCCTGGAATGCGGCGAAACCCGCGATACTTCCGTTACCTGGAGCTTCGGCAGCGGTAATGTCAGCGCCGGCTACAACGGGCTCTGGACCTGGACGCTCAACTGTACGCCGCAGAGCCTGCCCACTTCGCTGGTTTATACCCGCAATACCAACGGCCAATACGAATCCGCACGCCTGAAGGCCATGGAGACCGCCACAGGCCAATGGGTAGTGAGCAACCTGACCACCGGTCTGTTCTACGTACTCAACGGCAGCTACTCGCGCCAGGGCAGCCAGATGTTCAAGATCGGCAACCAGAATACATTCAGCTCCACCACGCAATTCACCGTAACCGACCTCAAGGTCAACAAGATCACCAAACTGATCGACAGCGGTCTGGCAACCCTGGTGATCAGCGGCGAAGGGACAACCGGCTACAGCTTCAACCACACCGGCTCGGTCGAATTCCTCGGCGACGGCTCCGCAATCGTCACCGTCAACGGCCATACCTGGACGGTCGACCTGTATTGATCCGGATTGTTGTTGATTATTGTTTATTTTGGTTTGTGCTGGTTTATTGTTGTTCAACGGCTGATGGCAAGCGAACGACAATAAACCGGCATAAACAACCACAAACGACCACAAACAACCATTATCAACAATGAGCAAACCCAAACAACCATGGCATTCCTCATCGAAAGACTCGGCTTATTTCCCGCCTATTTCACCGCCGTAGCCTTTGTCTTCCTTCGGTATCTTCTGCTGGCGGGTTTTTTCTTCTTCACCTTCTATATCTGGAAAAAGCAGGTCTTTGCTAAAGTCAAGATCCAGCAACGGTCTCCTCGCCGGGAGCGGGTTCTGCAGGAGGTCCGGGATTCCTTGCTCACAGCGTTCGTTTTTGCTTCGGTAGGCCTGGGGATCTATTTCCTGCGGCAGGCCGGCGCCACGCGGATCTACCTGGACCCCGCTGCTTACGGCTGGTGGTATTTGCCGGTCTCCTTTTTCCTGTTGACCTTTCTGCACGATTCCTATTTTTACTGGATGCACCGGTTGATGCACAACCCCAGGCTGTTCAGGCTGCTGCACCGCGAGCACCATCGGTCGGATAACCCAACGCCGTGGACATCCCTGGCCTTTCACCCGCTGGAATCCCTGGTGGAAATCGGCATTGTTCCGCTGGCGGTCATTGTGCTGCCTTTTCACCCCCTGGTGCTGCTGACCTTCTTTTTCTGGGCCATGTTCTGGAATGTGATCGGCCACCTCGGTTATGAGATTTTCCCGGGGTGGTTTGTACGGCACCCCGTTTTCCGCTGGTTCAATACGGCGACACACCACAATATGCACCATTCCCGGTCGGGGTGCAATTACGGTCTTTATTACAATTTCTGGGACTACTGGATGGGCACCAATCACGCAAACTACCTGTCTACTTTCGACGAGATCAAAAGCCGGTAACGGGTTTATTTGATCACGGCAATGGGCGTCGACGGATCGTAGACCCCTTGTATCACAGGGCTTTGCCGGTTGGCGGTATAGGACCTGACATGTTCGTAAATGAAGTCGAACAATTCCTTGACCGTTACCTGCCCGTCCTTATCCGTGTCGCTTTCACCTTTCAGGCCGCGGATCAGGTAATGCGAAAAAACGCCCTGGCGCAAGCCGCTGGATTCCAGTGAAGTTTCATCCGATTTGGAGGACATGATCAGCACCTGGCCGGGTTTGGCCTGGGTCAGGTTATCGTAGTAGCGCTGAAGCAGATCGGGTTTTTGTCCGCCCTTCAGGGCCAGCAGGCTGCCTGAGTGGCAGGCGTCTGCGAAGCAGAGTTTGATCTTGGCGCTGCTTTTATTCAGGATGGCCGTGATCTCTTCGTGGTACAACAGGTTATGCTCGCCGTCATAGTCGATGGGAAGGAAAGCGCCGGGCAGGCCGTGGCCGGAGAAGTAGAGGAAGACCAGGTCGTCCGGACCGGCCTGCCAGAACATATCTTTCAAGGATTGCGTAATGGCGTAATGGGTAGCGTCTTCATCCACCAGGATCCGGATCTGCTCATCCGGAATAGCGCCGCCGATCGGGCTTTTGAGGAAAGCGTAGATCAGGTAGGCATCGTCGTCCGGATATTTGAGCGCGGGCATATGGTTGTAGGAAGAAACGCCGATGATCACTGCCCAAACCTTGGATTTTTTCTGATTTGTCGCCGGGTCGTTCACGGACTCTTTTGCGGGAGCCGGATTAGAGCCGACAAAGACGCCGTTCTGCCATTGCCCTGTAAACCGGACGCCGTCGGCAGTGGACAGCTGGCCGAAACCGTTGAATGCGCCGGCGGCCATTTCCCCTTCGTATTTTTCGCCGTTGCCATACAGGACGATCCCCCTGCCTTCGGGGTAATTATCCTTGAAAGTGCCGATATATTTGGCGCCGTCCTGGAAGATATACGTGCCGAATCCCTGGGCGCAATCGCCTTCCACGCAGCCTTTCCGGTCGTTGGCGCCGGCGAGTTCGCCCTCGCGCCAGACCCCTTCCGCCGATCCGCCCGATGCATAGTACAGCCGCCCGGTCCCGTTGCGCAGGCCGTTCCGGAATTGCCCGACGTAGCGGTCGTTGTTGGGATAGATGAAGGTCCCGTCACCATGCGGTTTATTGTGGAGAAAATAGCCTTCGTACCGGCTGCCGTCGGGGTAGACCATCAGCCCCTTGCCGCTTTCGCAATTGCCGCGCAGGCAGCCCGACTGCACCGTATAGGTATGGGATAGTTGGCGGGCGATTGCGTTTTCGGACAGGACGGCGCCATTTTCCCCCAAAGGCAGGCCCTTGTGCCATTTGCCGGTCCACTTTTTGCCGTCGGGAAAATGTTTGGTGCCGCTGCCTTCCGGGTAACCGTAGGCCCATTCACCCTGGTATTTGCTGCCGTCGAGGTAATAGCAAAGACCGGTGCCGTGGATTTCGCCTTTGGAGAACTGGCCGATATAAACCGCGCCGCCGGGAAAGAGATAGACGCCTTGCCCATTCAGGCAATCGCCGGATATGCAGCCGGTTTTGGCGTTGAGGCTGCGGTTGGCTGCGGTTTCAAAGCTGCGTTCGTCTACCGGTTCGGTCCGGATGAGTTGCCCCATTTGCCAGATGCCTTCTTTGCGGAGGCCGTTGGGAGCGGCATAAACGCTTTTGCCGTTGGGTTTGCCGTATGTCCATTCACCGGTCTGTTTGCCGCCGTCGGCATAGTACATGCTGCCTGTGCCGGAGGGTTGACCGTTCTTGAATTGACCTACATACCTTGAAGCGCCTGTGTAGAGGTAAATACCTGTTCCGTTTTTACAATCGCCGGAAAGACATTGGGCTGATACCAGGTTGCTCACCGTTAGTATCAGGCATAGGGACAAACAGTATCTAACCACCATAGGCATGAAGCGTTTAATCACGAACTGCAGCTACCGGCATATTATCATCGAACTGGCCGGTCAGGGTCGGTGTTTGTACGTTGCCGGTATACAACCGGACCTGTTTATATACAAAGTTAAACAATTCGCGGACAGAAACGATCTTATCGCCCGAGGTATCCGCTTCCCCTTTGAGGCCTTTGACCAGAAAGTGGCTGAATATCCCGGACCGCAGACCGCCGTCTTCCAGGGAGTATTCCTCACCTTTTGAAGACATCAGCAGGGCGGTACCGCCGGACGATTGCTCAAAGGCGGAGTAATATTTCTGCAGCACGGAGTTCAGGGGCATTTTCGAGTTAAGGCTGCCCGAGTGGCAGGCGTCTGCCAGGACCAGTTTGTGCTTGGCGTGGGAGGAGGCAAGCATATCGCGGATCTCCTGGTGTTCAAGCCGGTTGTTATATCCGTCGTAATCAACCGGCAGGAAGGCGCCTGGCAGGCCGTGGCCGGAAAAATAGAACAGGACCACATCGTTGCCGTCCGCTTTCAGGAAAGTCGACCGCATGGCCTCCAGGATATTGTTTTTGGTGGCGTCCTCATCTACGAGGAGCCGCACCTGCCGGTCGGGCAATGCGCCGCCTTCCGGGCTTTTCAGGAAAGCGTAGATCTGGTAGGCGTCGTCGTCGGTATAGCGCAAGGCCGGCATATGGGTATACCGGGCGGCGCCGATGATAACAGCCCAGATCTTGACCTCGGAATCGGTATCCATGGAAACAGGCATCTGAAGGGAGGGATCTTCGCGGGTGAACAGTTTTTTGGCCGGTTTGCCGAAATCCCAGATGGCGCCGATCACTTTGCCGCTGGTATAGTACATAACGCCCTGGCCGTGGGGGGCGTGCCGTTTCCAGCCGCCTTCGTAGCGGTCGCCGCTGGCGTAGTAGACGGTACCCTGGCCTTCGGGTATGCCGTTGACGAAGGTACCGATGTATTTTGATCCGTCGCGGTAGTAGAATTTACCGGAACCGTTGCCGCAATCCACCGCATTGCAGTTGCGCAGGGTGGTGGTATCGCCGGCAAAGCCGAGTCGTCCCCAATCGGCCTGGAATTGATCGTTGGCCCATTGCCCCTGTATGGACTGGCCATCGGGGAAGGTCCATTTGCCCTGGCCGTGGCGTTTGTTGTTTTTCCAGGCGCCGGCAAACACCGATCCATCGGCGTAGAACATGGTGCCCTGGCCTTCGCATTGGCCGCCTTCGAACCAGCCTTCATACCGGTCGTTATTGGAAAAGACAAACACGCCGCTGCCGCTTGGCCTTCCGTCGAGGAACTGGCCTTCGTAGCGGTTGCCGTTGGCGTAGGAGAAAGCGCCTTCGCCTTCGATCTGATTGTTTTTGAAATCGCCGAGGTACTCATCGCCGTTGGAAAAGACCATCCGGCCCTTGCCTTGTCGTTGGCCGTTTTCCCAATTGCCGATGTACTTGTCGCCGCCTTTATAATAAAGGATGCCCTTACCCTCGATCTGGCCCTGTTTAAAGTCGCCGATGTATTTGTCCCCCGAGGGGAAGATACAGGAACCGTAACCGTTTTTGCAATCGCCTTTCACGCACTGGACTTGTGCGGATGCAAGGGTGTAAAAGAAAAAAGCCGCCAACACACTTAGCATGGTTTTCATGATCGCACGCAATTTTTTGACGCCTTCGCTTTGGAATGGAGGTTTTGCAGACAACCGGCATTTTAAGCCAGGGCGTATTAACGCGTTTTGGCCCTCGCAATATTAGTTAGGGGCTATCATCACTTAGGCTACAACGCTGGAGAAAAGGGTTCAACTTGCAATATTAATTCAAGGTGTAGCGGTCGATTCAATACTTAACCGATTTTGGTTATATTAAATTTTTTCAGGATAGCTTAATAACCGGATCGGGGTAGGCTTTATTGCGCATGCCGGATGCTTTGTTGAAATTTTCACGTTTGATTAACTAACTTTGCCAACGAATAAAATCAAAGATTCATGCGATTCAAAACTTTCATTTTATCCCTGACGGCAGCAGCCGGCTTATGGGCCTGCCAAAGCAATTCTGCCCCCGCCGCTGAAGAAGGCGCCGCAGAAAAAGCTGAGTATCAGGAATTCGGAGCTTCCATTTCGCCTGATAACGCGATGTCATTCGATGATATGCTGACGAAACTGGCAGGCGCCGATTCGGTCGAAGTCAAGGTCAGGGCCAGGGTTGATGCAGTTTGTCAGGCCAAAGGCTGCTGGATGGATCTTTCCAACGGCAATACCGCTACTGCGATGAAGGTGCGGTTCAAGGATTACGGTTTTTTTGTACCGAAAGATATCTCCGGCCGGGATGTGATCGTGCAGGGGTATGCATACCGTTCGGTTACGCCCGTGGATGAATTGAAGCACCTGGCGCAGGACGCCGGCAAAACCCAGGAAGAAATCGAAGCGATTACCGAGCCGAAGGAAGAGCTCAAATTCCTGGCATCCGGAGTTTTGCTGTTGGAGCAGTAATATTTCACAATCTGCTGACGTTTAGAATTTAAATGCCGGGTGATGGAGGAGATGACCTTCTCCGTTATCCGGCAATTGCTATGAGAGAACCATTTTCCCGGGAAATCAGGGATTAATCTGCCGTTGTGATGAATTACCATGCCGTCAAAGCGTTTATCCTCGATAAGCTTGGCCGGGAACTGCCCGGTAAGCTGACCTACCACGGCGTGCATCACACCTTGGACGTCCTTTTCATCACCGAAGAATTGTGCTACCTGGAATCGATCGATCCTTATGAGGCCCTTCTGCTCAGGACGGCGGCACTGTTCCACGATTCCGGTTTTACGATCACAAATGTCAACCACGAATCGCTGAGCTGTCAGATCGCCCGCGAGAACCTGCCCCGGTACGGCTATTCAGACGAGGAAATCGAACGCATTTGCGGCATGATCATGGCGACCCGCATTCCGCAGACCCCAAAGAATTTTCTGGAGAAGATCATTTGCGATGCCGATCTCGACTATCTGGGCAGAGACGATTTTTACGATATCGGCGCCACGTTGTTTGAAGAACTCAAAGCATTCAATATTCTCAAGTCCGAAGAAGATTGGAACCGGCTCCAGGTACGGTTTCTGGAAAATCATCATTTTTTTACACCCACCAACGTTGAACGCCGGACAGCCAGAAAGCAGCGCTACCTGGAAGAGTTGCGCAAGGTAGTTGAGGAGTACGGGTAGCCCTTCCCCGGGGAAAGTTTCCCGGGCAGGCAGCGAAAAGGACAGGCTGTTCGTTTTGCAAGCGGATCGATTTTCGGATCGGTTCACGCAGCCCCTGCCTTACACTCGCTAGTTAAATATTCAGGATTGATTGTCAGTTTCCCGGGCTTCTCCGGGGCGATAATAATGACTTACCGGTAGGGGCTGCTTGTTTTTCCCAAAGAATTGCTATTTTTGCTCCGAATCCAATCCAGGACCTGGCCGAATGCTGCATTGCCGATTGTGCAGCATAAAGCGCTTTCTTTGAAGCTATAACTCACCCTCTTCATCTAGCCCGCAAATGGTTTTATCTGTTCCTTCTAAACGAAAGAACCTCTGACAGAGTGTTCCATCAGAGGTTCGCTATGAATGTATAGCAAAAAGGGGGGGAAACAAGTAAAGGGGGAATCAACAAGGCTGCTTGAGCACTTGTCTTTGTTACAAAACATCTCACTGATAGCTGCTATTACTAGCCAGCGTTCTATCCTTAGATAGTACAAAGGTACGGTCTGAGGCGGAAAATGCAAGTACAGATAACTATGTGTTGAATCTGTTATTTTAGTTCAATAATTTTTTTATTATTCGTGGTAAATCATTAAATATCAATTTCTTAAATTGATTGATCAATTTAAAATTACTAAAAAAAGAACCTTTTGAAATTAGCTTTACCAACCATTCATGTCATCATTGACAATATTGCACTGCGCGCCGTATTGGTCGATCATGGCAGACGTGGCTTCTTCTGGTTGCGTAATAATTCCAAGGGACAACAACAAAGTAATGATGGCACTCATAGTTTTGAATTTTTTAATTTTAATTCAAAACTATGAGGTAAAAGTTATAAATAAGATAACAGATTTATTAGTTTTGGACCTTATATCAATGCAAGTTAATTATTGTTTTTTTTTGTTATACCTTTGATTTATATCAGATTATATTCATAGATTATGGCGGATAAATCAATTTATGAACTTAGATCGCTCGCTGAAATCATTACAGCCCACAAACTCAAAAGCTTATCATTCCCGCTTCTGGACAGCAACCCCAATAACCTTCATGAACTGTACAACCTGATCTCCGAGGGGAACCTAACCTCAACAGCTGAGGTGGAAGATCACTTTTTTTCCAAACTTTCCAACAGCGCTATCTACGCTACGCGGCTTCAACGCAAATTGCGCGAGTCGCTGCTGGATACGCTTTTTCTCATCGATTCGTCGGAATCCGGATTCAACGCATTGCAAAAAAATTATTACAAATGTTACAGGAATCTGATTGCGGTTAAGATTCTAAATGGAAGATACCAAAGAGCGGCTGCTATTCCCATTGCCGAGAGGACCATCAAAAAAGCGATCCATTTTGAGATTTCGGATGTGGTCATCGAATTGGCGAAGGATTTGCGGTTCCACTACGGGGGGATCATCGGCGACAAGAACAAGTGGAAGTATTACCACAAGCTGGTCGAGGAATGGCGGGCCAAACACCAGACAGAGGTCTTGATTGAAGGGTATTACCTGGATATCATGTGCAATTTTATCTTGTCAAAGTCGACCAAAAAAGAATTTTCCAGGGTAGTAGATCAGCATTTGGCATCTATAGAAGGCAGCATGAGGTCTGCAAAAACCTTCAGGAGCACCAGTTATTATTTTATGTTGAAAGTCTTGAAATTTGAAATCGTCAATGATTTTGCCAATGTATTGACGGTGAGTGAAGAAGCCCTGGCCTTTTTCGACACCAAAAAGGAATTGGTGACCGGGCCGACGAGATTCACTTTCAACAAAAACCTCTTGATTTCCTATACCAGGCTGCGAAAATTTCACCTGGCGGAAGCCGCGGCCAGGCGTTGCATGAAATTGGTCACCCCTGGCTCCTTGAACTGGTACAATACCTGTTACCTTTCGATTGTCTTGTATTTTCAATCGGGAAAGTTTGAAGAGGCCCATGCTTTATGGCAACTTGCGGTGACCCACGCCAATTTCAAAAATATTCCTGACTCCAATAAGGAAACCTGGAGGATCATTGAGGCTTCGATCCAATTTTTTATGCTGACCGGGAGGATTGATTCCAAAGGTGATAAAAAAACATCCGCTAATTTCAGGGTCAACCGTTTTCTGAATGAGGTTCCCGCCTTCTCAAAAGACAAAAGAGGCAACAATATCAATATCCTGATCCTCCATGTTTTATACTTAATCCAAAGTAAACGATACAACGAAATCCACGACCGGGTTGAATCACTTCGCGTTTATTCAAGCAGGTATCTGCGCAAAGACGATATGTTCCGCAGCAACTGTTTCATCCGCATGCTGATGTGCCTGCCCGCCGGGCATTTCCATTTGGCAGCCGTAAAGCGTAAAGCTGCGCCCTTTGTTGAGAAACTCAAAACGGTTCCGTACGCGAAAGCCGATCAGCCCATCGAAATAGAGATTATTCCGTATGAAACCCTGTGGGAAATCGTATTGGAAAAACTGGACAAAAGGATAAGATAACAGGGTCTTAAGTTCAATCATGCATCTTTTTTACAGAAAGATAATCATTTAAATATTTGATTGTTACTATCTTGTGTGCTAATTGTTGCTTTCCTGCCTGATGGCCGGTTAAAATAGCCTTCCTTATCCCTGCAGATTTGACCTGTTCCAAATCGGTAAAAGTGTCCTTGCCCGCCGGTAGTTTAGCCGGTACCTTTGTAACGATTATCAGATCTACACCTAAAACTTAATTTTTTATGAAACCCAAAAAACGCGCCTCCGATTTTAAAAATGGCAAAAAGGGGATTCTCTCTTGGGAACGGTTCTGCTTTTTTGCACTGGCTGCAGCGCCGGCGGTGATCACCGAAGGCGATGTATTGTTTTGAATTTTTTATGCCTTGGAATGCGTCGCCGCTGCGGTTTTCGTGCGGCGACGCAAGCTTTTTCCAGGCATCAGGTCAGCAAGAAATGGTTTCCGCCTCCGAGGGGAAAAACTGTTTTTCCAGCATTTGCCAGAGTACCTGGTAGGGGATGATCTCCACCTCGTACATGGCAATGGGTATCCGGGGCAGTTCGGCAATCGTTTGACGCGCTTTTTCATGCAGGGGCTTATGGCCGAATCCGGAGTTGACCAGCGACTCCAATACCTGGATGAACATAATGGTCCGTTGCCGGTTCTCCTGGCCGTTCAGGCGGCGTTGCCGATATTTTCGCAGGGCTTCAATCCGGTATTCAGCTTCATCAAGGCGCTTTTCAAGGAGCAACAACATGATCTGGGCAATGAGCATGGGAATATTCCGGCCCTGTTTATCCCGGGCAGCCGCGGGCAAATCGGCGATCAAACGGGAAATGCAGAAATCCTCCGGATACAACGGTGTTCTGGGATCAACCTGCAGCAGCTTTGCGCGAATCAGCAGGAAAAAATAGGCTTTGTACAATTGCCAGGGGAGTTGGGTTACAGCCGGCATATCTATGAATTGGGGGTGTTGGACGGCTTTTGTCCAAATATCCCAGGCGTGGGCATACTGGCCTGCGTGGAGCTCGATGGCTATTTGCAATTCCAGCGTCTTGAACCAGTGATGGGCGCCTGAAGAGCCCAGTTTTATGGCCGATTGTGCGGCCTCCCTCGCCTGTGCAAACTTGCCTTGCATCAACAACGCCACGGCAAGTTGCTGGTAAAACATGACAGTCGATTGTTTCCCGGCATGGGGCAAACGGCGGAAATAGTCGATGGCTTCCCGGCTGGCTGATTCCGCCCGTTGCCAGTTTTTTTGCCCCATCAGCGCTGCGATCTCGATCAGGCGGGAGGGTTGCTGGAAAAAAACGGTCGGGATTTTGGGGCGCCAGGGCTCCAGGCGGCGAAAGTAATCCGTCGCTTTTTCAGCGATCTCCGGCTCAATCGATTTGGAAGAGGTGTTCAACAGCTGGAGCCTGAGGAACAAGTCCATGGCCTCATTTTCCTGGTGCGAGATCCGGGCTTGTTCCTCGGCGATAAACGCGTAATGGGCAAATTTGGAAGTGTCGGGCTGGTAAATGCTGTACCATCTTTTCAGGATGCGGGCGGCATCGGCGGCAATCCATGAGAAACGGTATTTCAAGGCTACCGCCAGGATCTCACCGGCTATTTCAACGGCATTCTGCGGCGCGCCGCGCCAAATGAGGAGTTGCATGACCGATTGCAACTGGATGCACCTGGACAATGCCCGCTGTGGATTATTGAAGTCGGGTTGATTCATGTCGATGAAAAACAGCGTGTTGTGAAGTCTTTTCTTGAGGCCGGAAATCAGGCGTTTGAACACTTTGTCATTCGGCGTCATGCCGAAGAGTGCGGCGGCTTCCTCGAGTGTCCGGACTTTGCCTTCCCATACGGCATCGTACAGCAGACGGTAGCGGGAAGGATTGGCGCCTTTTTCCGGGTTGGAAAGGATCTCTATCTGTCGGATCTTGTACCGATTGAGTAAGTGTACCAGTTCAAAGAAATTATTCATGGTTGCCTTTTTTTTGTCAATGTTAGGACCGGAAAGACTAAATTCGCATTTCGATTTTTTAAGCATTCAGCATATCAGAATCATTAAATTTTGTTAAATATTTTTATCTTAAGTGTTTAAAATCAATATTTTAAATATTGATAACATGAATGGAAAATCATTTGAATTGCTATTGGATTTGACGGGTTTTATCGGGAGAAACAAGATCAAACAGCTCTCTTTTCCGCTCTCAAAGGGTGACAAATCGCTCAGGGGCCGGCTGTACGACGGGCTGACCCGGGGAACGATAAAATCCCCGGAGGATATTGCCAGGAAGCTGTTTCCTGCTGCAAAGGACAAGGCTGCTTCCGTCAACCGGCTGCAATCCCGCTTATGGGAAGCTTTACTGGATGTGGTGTTTCTGATCGATGCCAACAAGTCGGGGTTCAATGAACTGCAGAAAGCTTATTATCAGTGTTCAAGAGACTTATTGGCAACTAAAATTTTAATCGGTAGATTTCAGCGTACTGCAGGAGCGTTAGTAGCAGAGAAGGCTATAAAAGTGGCAATCCGATTTGAAATTTCAAATATTGTTTTTGAATTAGCTTCTGATTTAAGATTTTACTATGGAATAGTAATGGGTAATTCAAAAAAATGGAAGAATTACGATACTGTACTTTGCGATTGGAGTGATAAAAGACAGTTAGAGATTTTGGTAGAAGGTTACTATATTGAAATAATGGTAAACTTTATTTATTCCAAATCAACTAAAAAAGAATTCTCAAGGAAAGTTGAGATTTTTCTCAATTCGATTGAAACTGAAATGCAATATAAATGGACTGTTCGTGTTTTTTTCTATTATTATTATCTTAAGACCCTTCGATTTGAAATCGAAAATGACTTTCAACAATTGCAAACCATAAGCGAAGAAGCTCTCCGTTTCTTTGAGTCGCGAAAAAAACTATCCACCGGGCCGATATTCTATACTTTTCATAAAAGTCTGTTGATCGCAACCACCAGGCTTCGAAAATTTCCCATCGCGGAATCTGCGGCAGTCAATTGCAAAAAATATGCTACGCCTGGGACCTTAAACTGGTACAATTCTCAATACCTGACCCTGATCTTGTTTTTGCAGTCGGAACGGTTTGAGGAAGCCTGGGCAACCTGGAAAAAGACAGCTGCTTCTGCGGGGTTTGATAAACTGCCAACCGCAAATAAAGAATCCTGGCAGATTGCAGAGGCGATGGTCCAGTTCCTCATGAAATCCGATAAAATTCAGGCGCTGAGTGAAGAGGACCGCAGGAAAAAATTTCGCATCACCAAATTCCTCAACGAAGTTCCCGCTTTCTCCAAAGACAAGCGCGGCAATAACATCAACATCCTTGTCCTGCATATCCTTTTCCTGGTACAGGGCAAGCGGTATAATGAAATCCACGACCGCGTGGAATCGCTGCGGGTGTATGCCAGCCGTTATTTGCGCAAAGACGATATGTTTCGCAGCAACTGCTTCATCCGCATGCTGATGTGTCTGCCTGCCGGATATTTCCACAAAGAAGCCGTACTGAGAAAAGCAAGGCCCTTTTGGGAAAAATTGCAAACCGTACCTTATGTCAAAGCTGACCAGCCGATCGAAGTGGAGATCGTACCCTACGAAACACTTTGGGGCATTACCCTGGAGCTGCTGGACAGAAATAACAACGCCTGACCCGGAAAGCCGAGGGCCCTGCATGTGCATGCAAAGCCCTGAGCGGTTTCATATCGTTCTGTTCCAAGATCTACAACCCATCGATGATAGCCTTGATTTCATCTTTGGTCTTCCCCAATCTTTCCTGAAGGCGGCCGATCAACTGCTCTTCTTTGCCTTCTTCGTAAAGCAGATCGTCATTGGTGAGCTGGGCATATTCGGTTTTCAGCTTGCCCTTGATCTGTTTCCAATTGCCTTTAATCCGATCTTTGGTTGCACTCATGATTGTATGGTTTTGATTGTTAATTAATTATAGTAATATTCACCGGCTCTGCCGGAGGATGAGGGGTTACAAATATTCGAAGGACGGCTTTACAGGCTTCTTACCCCGCCGAAGTAATACCGGATCCCGACAGAAAAACCGAAAGCATTGGTGCGTATGACCGAGGTGCGGGCTACTCCATCCAGTTCGATCTCATTCCGGCTTCGGGCAAAGTTTTGAGCTTCCAATCCGGTACAGATCCGGATTGAATTCAGAATAGCCTTGAAATGGTTAAGGATTTTGCGTGTTCGACGGTATCACCTTCAGGTGATCTGTAAATAGAAGGCAATGAGATCAAAAATGTTCGGTATACTATAAAAGAAATTATAATAACAACTGATCGATCTTGCTGCGCATCAAATTTTTGGAAGGGATGCCTGTCAGTTTGTCCACCGCTGCGCCGTTTCGGTACAGGAGGATGGCAAGGTGGCCGTTCACCCCAAATTCCTGAGCCGATTCCGGAAATTTGTGCGGATCAATGGAAAAGAACCTGATTTGTGGAGAATAATGACCGGACATGCTTTCCATCATAGTATGCACAAGGGAAGCTCCTCCGGTCCAATCAGATGCGAATACGACAATCCCGGTAAATTCCTTTCGTATATGCTGATTCAACTCCGGGCCTGTAATTTCGTGGTAGATAAGATTCTGAGACAAAACCCTGGTTTTTCTTGAGTATTAATACTTATGGATCGAATCCAATACCATGCCAAAATTGGAATATGGGGATAACTTATACATTATCAACAAAATGGGCAGGTTCCTCAGCATAAGTATGAATGCCCGGATTTTGATATTTAAGAAAAATGATGAAATATCGGGAAAGACCCGAACGTGTTTACTCCTTCAGGTAATCCAACCGGTGTATATTCAGCTTCAGCATTCTGGAAGTCAGTGTTTTATCGTTCATGTTCAATAGTTCGGCTGCACCGTTTTCGCCGCTTACCCGGCCGTGGGTCCTTTTCAGGGCTTCCAGGATATGGATGCGCTGCATTTCCTCCATGGTCTTAAAGGAATGATCCTCTTCTAATTCGGAATGGGTTGAGACCAGGTCCAGCAGCAGCTTCTTGCCGGAAGAGAGGATCATGGCCCGCTCGATGAGGTTTTCCAGTTCGCGTACGTTGCCGGGAAAATCATATCGCATCAGGCTCTGAAGGGCAGGCTGAGGAACCTCGGATACATTCTTGCCCAGTTGTTTGTTGAATTTCTCGACAAAATGCCGAACCAGCAACGGGATGTCATCTAGCCTTTCCCGGAGCGGCAGGTTGTTGATGGGGAATACGTTCAGCCGGTAATAAAGGTCCTTTCGGAAGGCCCCGTTTTGTACCAGTTTTTCCAGGTTCCGGTTGGTGGCGGCAATCAGCCGCACGTCCACCCTGATCGTTTGGGTTCCGCCGACCCGCTCAAATTCCTTTTCCTGCAGGACCCTGAGCAGTTTTACCTGCAGATCCAGCGGCAGTTCGCCCACCTCGTCCAGGAAAATTGTCCCCTTATGGGCGGCCTCAAACCGGCCGATCTTTCGCTGATAAGCTCCGGTAAATGAGCCTTTTTCATGGCCGAAAAGCTCGCTTTCGATCAGGTTTTCCGGAAGGGCGCCGCAGTTGACCTTCACCAGCGGGCGGTCTGCCCGGTTGCTCATCTGATGGATCGCCTTGGCCAGCAGTTCCTTTCCGGTGCCGGTCTCGCCCAGGATAAGCACCGTTGTATCCGTATCCGCCACCTGCTCCACTTTTTGCAGGACGGTCTTGTAGCTCGGGCTCTTGCTGATGATATTGGAAAAGCTGTATTCAAGCTTGATTTCTTCTTTCAGCAGGATATTTTCCTCTTCCAGTTTTTTGCGCAACCGCTCGTTTTCTTCAAATTGTTTTTGCAGGGCCGCTTCCTTTTGTTTGCGTTCGGTGATGTCGCGCAATATGCCCAGGATCAATTCCTCGCCGGCGTACTTGATCAGGGAGAACCGGCCTTCTACCGGCAGGATCGAGTCGTCTTTTTTCAACACTTCGTATTCGCCGCTAATGGTAGACCCCGACAGGATGGTCTCCCAATCCGACTCGTATTTTTGTTGAGACAGGTTGGGGTAAAAATCAAGCTCCCGCAATTGCTCAACTTCTTCAGGCGTATAACCCAGGTTCTGGCAAAACGAATTGTTGAAATACCGCAGCCTGCCGTCTTTTCTCAACCAGTAGATCATTTCATCGGCCTGACTGAGGGTATGGTAGGAAAGCTGAATGTTTTCATCCTGGGTTTTGCGGTGCCGGATGTCTCTCAAAATGGCGCAGGCGACCTCCCGGTCTTCATAATTGGTAATGGTGATCAGGGATTCAAGCGGAATCGTTGACCCGTCCTTACAGGTCATTTCAAGCTCGGATGATCGGATTTTTTCAATTTTTATCCTTTCCCAGCCCGCCTTAATGTCGGTCATGCTATAATCGGGAAACAGGTCCCGAATGGTCATTCCGGCCAATTCCTGCTCTGAAAACCCGGATAGCTTGCTGAGTGCGTCATTGAAAAACAGGAAATTCCCGTCGACGTCCAACCAATAAATGATGTCATTGGCCTGTTTGAGGGTTTGTTCGGCGAAATGGATCCGTTTTTCCCGCTCTTTCTTTTTGCGCAGGTCGATAGCGAATTTCAGGCAGTATTCCTTTTCGTGAAAATTGACGTAGTTCAATGAGATCTTTACAGGAAATATTTCGCCGTCCTTGCCTCGGCGCGTTCGTTCGATCTCCAGATTTTTCTGCTCCTTGGCCTCTTGCCAGAGTGCATTCCAGCTTTCTTTGGTGAGCTCGGGGTCGACATCCATCACGGCCATACCCAGCAATTCCTGCTGTGAATAACCCAGTTTTTGGCAAACGGCCTTGTTGACGTATTCGAATTTGCCGTCTTCGCGCACCCAATAGATCATGCTGAACGCGTGATCTATGCAAAACTGCATCAGATACAGCGCTTCGGTCCGCTCGGTAAAGGCGGACAAGTCGCGCAAAATACCGGTGATCTTATGCGTAAACCCTTCGGAGGTTATGGGACTGGCGCGTAATTCAGCCCGCATTCTGCGTTTGGGAAGCTTGAGGTTCAATTCCGTATCAAAGGTAATCCCCTTTTTTGCGGCTTCTTTCAACAATGCCAGCAGGTTGTCGAATTCCTGCTGAGGAAGAAAGGTCTTCAGCAGGTCGCGGGCGTCGTTCTCGGCCATGACTTCCTGCGCCGGTATGCCCAGCAATTCCAGCATGCCTTCGGTAAAGAGGATCTCTTTTTTGATCAGGTCGAGTTCCCAGCTTCCGGACCGGGATATTCTTTCCGTCAATTTTAAAAGCCGGTGGAACCGGGCGCTTTCCAGGAGATTTTCAATAATCCCGCAGCAAAAGTGTTCGCCTTCCAGTTCAACCAATACCCCTTTGAAGCCGACCGGGAAGATGCTGCCTTTGGACGTCATATGCTCGGTTTCCAGGTAGAAGCGGCCGTCGTCCTGCAGTTGGGACCAAAGCTTGCGCCAATGCAATAGATTGGTATGCGGATTGATCTGGAAAATGGTTTTTTGATTGAGGTCGGCCTCGGGATAGCCCAATTCATCGGCAAATTGCCGGTTTACGCCGATGATATTGCCTTCGCGATCGAGCCAGACGACGCCGTGGTCAATTATGCCGATTGCTTCCTGATAGATGGAAAGGAGCTGATTGTGCTTGACAGGACTTGATGCCATTCACCTTTTTTTAAACCGTTTTTTTTCATGTTGTAGTGTAGTAAGGATTCAGGGCGTGCCCGAAATAGGATCATTCCGTGTTCGGATACAGGTTCCGGAGGAATGATCTATCTGCCAATCAGGGTGAAAGATAGGCAAAATAATGGGGAATGCTATTGGAGGTTCTGAAATATCAGGAATTATTTTTATTTCCACCGAACACTGACCCGGATAGTGCGTTCAAATTATATAAAGCAACATAACCATAAAAGTTGCTGACTTTCTTGATTTACTGATCTGAAAATCAAGTCTTTCAATTTTATTTACTCAAATGCAAAAAGTGTTTAACCTTTTTGGTTATAAGGCTTTGTTATTTTTTCACTTAAAATATTTCAATCATGAACAATCGATCAAAAATGTTGATGGCAATCGGCGCCGGTTTGCTGGCCGGTGGCGCATTCGGTTATTATCTCAACTCCGAAAAAGGGAAACGAATGCGCAAAAAAGCCAAGAAAGCGGTCAGAGACCAGGCCGACCAGCTATCAGACCGCTTCTCCCAGCTTGCCTCTGATGCCAAATCCTGGTTTGACAATATGACGACTACCGCGAAATCGAAAATCGAGGAAATGGCCGAAACGGCAGAAGACAATGTAGACGGCGTCAAGAAGAACCTCAAAAAGGGCGCTGAAAAAGCCAAAGCCCGGATGAAGTCTACCGCCGACAAAATTGAAAATGCAGTCGGGAATAACTCAACTCATTGACCCGGTTGATAAATCTGCACCATGAATCATTCGGAAGAATTATTGCAAACTGCCGGAGAAACGATGGAATACGCCCGGCAATACGCCCGCCAGCAGGTCGAATATTACCGGCTGGAATTTGCCGGGCGACTGGCCAAAACCACCGCCGCGCTGATCACCCTGGTCGCGGTAACCTCCGTTGTCGCGCTGTCAATGGTCCTGTTGTCCATCGCGGCAGGCTTTTACCTGGGCGGCGTGTGGGGGTCGTACACCCAGGGATTTCTGGCTGTCGGAGGTTTCTATTTTCTGGTGGCCGCCGTAATCTACCTGATGAGGCACCGGTTGGTGACTAACCCGGTTCTGGCTGTAATCCTGAAAGCTTTCCTGGACTAAACGAAAGGCACCATGAAAAATCCTATCCGAACCCTGGCTGACCTCGAACGGGAGCAGGAAAAATTGAAACTGCAAATGGAGGTGGCCAAACATGCATTTGCCCAAGGCATGGTAAATACCCGCAAGCAAACAGGGCGGTTCTTGCTGGGAAAAATGGCCTTGCCGGCCTCCCTGGCAGGACTGGCCTCCCTTTGGCTTCGCGGCAACCGGGCAACCGGAAAGCCGGAGCCGGTTGCGGAACAGCCCTGGTGGCAAAAAGCATTACCGGTCATAATTCCCATACTGGAATCCATAGCCGGGAACCCGGAAGGTGAAACGACCGGAAATGAAAATGGTGCAGATTCGACCTATAGACATCCCTAATGCTCCATTAACCAATTAAACAATCCACATATGAGAAAGAATATCGGCATCCTGCTGATGGTACTCGGCATCGCCCTGGGCATCTACGGATTTACCAAACTGGACGATAACAAAGCCGATATCCGGATCGGCGACCTGGAGCTCAGCGCCGAAGACAAAGGCGGCATAAACCAGGCCTATGTTTTACTTGGACTCGGCGCCCTTGGCCTTTTGGCCGGCGCCGTAGCCGTAAGCAGAAGGTAAACTAAACCAGGATTTTGTCAAAATAAAAAAGCCATGCTCCCGTCAAAAGGAACATGGCTTTTGTTTGGCTGTGAGGGAAGGATTCGAACCTTCAAAGGGCGGTTAGCCGCAGCACAAGGTTAAGTGGTCAACCCTAATCCCGAAGGATTTATGCTGTGTTTATCCCGTTTATCCCTACCCCCGAGACAAGAGGGCATGGCTGCCTGTTTCATCACCTCACAGTGTTTGAAGCGTTTTGTAAAGCCTTTGCTTTTTCGCTGTCTGATGATGCAAAGATAAAATATTTGCCATTTTTGTGCAAATTTTTCAAAAAGAAAATCAAAAATTTAGAAATTATTAAAATTATTCTCTTTTTTTGATATTATCTAAGAATCATCCCTGTCACGCCGCGGGTTTTTAAGAATTCTTAAATGAAGGAATTGGGCATTTGAAGATTTTGTAATAAAAAGCCGCCATTTTGCATTAAATTTCAAAAAAAATGCAAATCTTGATACATTGTATTTTGATCTTCTGAAATTACAATGCAATAAGTTGAAAACCAACCAACCTAAAAAATGTCTGCAAACCTCCCCTAACTGCCCTGAGTGCCCTGAGTGGTCCCCCCCCAACACCCAACCTGAGTGCCCTAAGTGGTCCCAAAACTCCCCCCAGACCATCGGGCACAGACGCCCGCCCAGCCCGCTCGAACGCCACCCCCGGGCAACACCCCA
>CALMYQ010000167.1 GCA_937873655.1 uncultured Lewinella sp.
CCTCAAGTCTCCGACTTGCGAAATGAATGAAAACTTGTTCCATCGGTACCGACATGGCGGACCCGACAACCCGCACCGGCAGAATCCAGCAACCAGTAACCAGCATCCAGCCTCCCCCGTCCGCCATAGCTCCATTAAAGCGACGGCGGGCAGCACCTTCACTCCCCAAATTCCACACTTCAGTCCAAAAAATTGGACTTTCCCTCTCCTCAGCCTTAATTTTGGTCCCATCAAACTTTGCGTGATGAACCGAATCGGAATCCTGTTGCTCGTGTTTTCTTTCGTCCAATCCGGCCTGGCACAGACCCGGATAAAGGGCCTGGTTACGGATAACCATGCCGAACCGCTGGTCGGCGCCAACGTCTTCCTGGACGGCACCTACGACGGAGCGACCACGGAGGCCGACGGCACCTTCGATTTCCAAACCGATGAGACCGGCCCGCAGACCCTTTTGGTGACCTACCTGGGGTACGACAGCATCGCCATGCACGTGGAACTGACCGGGCAACCGCTGGATCTGCGCCTGAAACTCAGGGAAAAAGCCGCCGCCCTCGACGAGATCGTCATTTCCGCCGGTTCGATCGAAGCGGCCAACGACCGGAAAAAGGCCGTTGTTTTGTCGCCGATCGACATTGCCCTTACCGCCAGCGCCACCGCCGATATCGCGGGAGCCATCGCTACCTTGCCCGGTGTGACCCGCAACGGCGAATCCGGCCGGATCCTGGTCAGGGGCGGCGCGGCCTACGAAACCAAGACCTTTATGGATGGCCTGCTGGTCCAGAAACCGTATAGCAATTCGGTGGACAACCTGCCGGCCCGCAACCGGTTTTCTCCGTTCCTGTTCAAGGGGACCCAATTCTCCACCGGGGGGTATTCCGCAGAGTACGGCCAGGCCATGTCCTCCGCCCTCATTCTGAACACAGAGGACCTGGCGCCGCAATCCACGACAGGTGTGACCCTGCTGTCGCTCGGCGGCGGACTGGCCCGGACCAAACGCTGGGACAACTCCTCGCTCTCCCTGAGCGGAACGTATACCAACCTGGCGCCCTATTTCGCCCTGGTCAAGCAGGACCTTGACTGGATCGCGCCGCCGCAATCCCTGGGCGCGGAGGCGGTTTTCCGGACCAAAACCAGTGAAACGGGTATGCTCAAGACCTACGCCACGGGGTCCCGGTCATTTATGCGCCTCCAATACCCCGACCCTTCGAATCCCGTTGAGCTGACCCCGCTGAAGATGCGCGGCGACAACGTTTACGCCAATGTATCCTACAAGGAAGACCTGGGCCATGACTGGATCCTGTTCGGCGGAACGGCCTACACGTATTTTGAAAATGCCGTTGATGCCGATTTCAGCAATACGGCCACGGAGCAATCCGTTCAGACCCGGCTGGCGCTGTCCCGGTATTTCACCAACCGCGTCAAACTCAAATTCGGCGCCGAATATTGGCGGAACGGCTTCAACGAAACCTACGCCGACGCCAATACAGGGACCTTCAACACCCGACTCCGGGAGGATTTCACCGCCGGGTTTGCGGAAGCGGAAATGTTGCTGTCAGTCAGGTGGGCCGGCAGGGCCGGCATCCGCGCCGAACATTCGGCTTTGATTGGTAAGACCAACCTCGCGCCGCGCCTTTCGCTGGCCTACCTGTTTGATAACCGGGAGCAGATCTCCTTCGCCTTCGGCCGCTTTTACCAGACGCCGGAGAACGAACTGATGCGCCGCAACACCAATCTCAGGTTCGAATCGGCGGATCATTACATGCTGAATTACCAGCGCATCAAGAACGGGCTGACCTTCCGGGCCGAAGCCTATTACAAACAATATCACGACCTGGTTAAAACCGACCCGGCGACCTTCCTGGCCGATAACCGGGGTAAAGGGTACGCCCGGGGGCTTGATGTCTTTTTCCGGGACCAGAAAACCTTCAGAAATGCTGATTACTGGATCTCCTATTCCTACCTGGATACCAAACGGGATTACCTGGATTTTCCGGTGGAAGCGACGCCGCATTTCGCTTCAAAACATAATTTTTCCCTGGTGTATAAAAAATGGATGCCGAAGCTCAATACGGCTTTCGGGGCAACCTACAGCTACGCTTCCGGCAGGCCCTACAACGACCCGAACGAAGAAGTGTTCATGAACGGGCGGACAGCCGATTACCACGACCTCAGCATCAACGGCAGTTACCTGACCAATATAGCCGGTCACTTCACGGTCATCTATTTTTCGGCGACCAACGTGCCCGGTTTCAGACAAACCTTCGGGTATCAATTCAGCCCCAACCAGAATAATGACGGCGTGTACCAGTCGCGCGCCATTCAACCGCCTGCCCGGCGCTTTTTACTGATCGCCGTGATCCTGTCCATCGGCCAGCAATACAACGCAGGGGAGATCACTACCGACGATATCTGACCGCATTTATTCAATAACATCCGCTAAATCAATTACCTTACCATGAAACAACTTCTGATCGTCCTGGCGCTTATCTTCTCGTTCGCGAGCCTGGCCTCCGCCCAAAACGCCAAATACAAGCAGGCGATGACCAAAGCCAGGGTCCAGCTCGATTCGGCGCAAACCGCTGAACAGTTCCTGGCTGCAGCCAACGCTTTTGCCCGCATCGGCGGGGCGGAGAAAGGGGAATGGCTGCCGGCGTATTATGAATCCTACAGCCAGGTGATGGCCGCTTTCCAACTCCTTCAATCCGAACACGCCAAAGGCTCGGAGGCGCTCAACGCCGCCCAATCCGCTCTGGACCGCGCCGCATCGCTGAAAGGCGACGAATCCGAGCTCGGCGTGCTGAAAGCTTACCTCATCATGGGCCGGGTTTCGGAAAATCCGATGACCAACGGACAGACGATGACGCCGCAATTCTTTGAAACGCTGACCAAGGCCGGGGAAGCTAATCCGGACAACCCGCGCGTGCCGCTCCTGCAGGCCATTTATACCATGAACATGCCCGAATTTTTCGGAGGAGGCGTGGAAAAAGCCAGGCCTATTTTTGAAAAAGCCAAAACGCTTTTTGCCAGTGCGGAAAGACCGGCCGACGAATTAGCGCCTTCCTGGGGAAAGGAGACGTATGCCTATTTTGCGAAAGCCCTGGATTTGAAATGATCCGCGGGATTGAACCGGTAACCTGTACTTCACCGGACTGAACTGAATTTGCACCATGGAAGCAGCCGGCAACATACCATCGGGAACCAGGCGATTTCTGTTGGAAACCGTCAAACTTTGGCTGATCGGCGGCGTCATCATGACCCTGATCATCGGCAACCCCGCCAATTTGTACGAGAAAGGGATCCTGCTGAAATCGTTCCTCATCAATGGCCTGGCGACCGTCGTGTTCTGGCAGGGGAACGCCTACCTGAGCAACCTGCCTGACCGGTGGATCAATTGGGTGGACGCTCCCTTCAAACGCCTGTTGCTGACCCTGGGCATTATGATCGTTTTTACCACGGCGGCGTCCGTAATGATCACCTGCCTGTATTACACGGAAATTTACGGGTGGGAATTGCGGACCTTCTTTGCCAGGTTGGATATCGGCGCCGTACTGCCGACGCTGATCATCACCTTCGGCATTTCTGCATTCATGCACGGCAGAGGGTTTCTGTTGGAACTGAAAAGGTCGATAGTGGAAGCGGAAAGCCTCAAAAAGCAGCAATTGGAGGCCCGGTATGAAGCGCTCAAGAACCAGGTCAATCCTCATTTCCTGTTTAACAGCCTCAATGTGCTGTCGGGGCTGGTGCACAAGGATGCCGACGAATCCGAACGGTTCATCCACCGGTTGTCGTCCGTACTGCGGTACATTCTGGAAAGCAAAGACCGGAATACGGTGAGCCTGGAGGAGGAGTTGCAGATGCTGGACGCCTACCTGTCCATGATGAAGATCCGTTTTGGAGAAGGTTTCCGGTACGTTATCGATGCGCCGGATCCTACCGGGTACGAAATAGCCCCCTTGTGCCTGCAGATGTTGGTGGAAAACGCGCTCAAACACAATGAATCGTCGAAGCAATACCCCCTGGAGATCGGCATTTTCCTGGATGGGGAATCCTATATCCACGTCCGGAACAACCTTCGCAAAAAGGAGCAGATCCAGGCCTCATCCGGGATCGGGCTGGCCAATATCCGGTCCCGGTACCAGTTTTTAACCGACCGGCAGGTCAGGGTCGCCGAATCTGACGGGGAATTCTCGGTCGGTATACCCTTGATCAGCGCAAAACAACCGGCCCTATGAAAGTGGTGATCGTTGAAGACGAAGAGCTGGCGGTTGAAGTGCTGATCCGGCAAATCAAACGGGTGGAACCGGACGCGGAACTGCTGGCCGTATTGGATTCGGTGCAGGCTGCCGTGGCGTGGTTCCGGGAGCATCCGATGCCCGATCTCGCCTTCTTCGATATCCAGCTGAACGACGGCCTGAGTTTCAGGATCTTTGAATTGACAGACGTAACCTGCCCGGTCATTTTCACCACAGCCTATGATTCGTACGCGCTCAAAGCCTTCAAGGTCAACAGTGTGGATTATCTGCTGAAACCGGTCGGGGAGCCGGAACTGGCGAAAGCCCTCGACAAATTGCGCCTGCTCCGCGGACATGCGGCGCCCGACATGGGGGTGATCAAACAGGTACAGGAAATGCTGCAATCCCTGGATCAGAACCGGTACAAGAGCCGCTTTCTGGTAAAAGTGGGCGACCAACTGATCGCCGTACCCGTTGCCGATATTGAATATTTTTACGGTGAGCACAAGGTGGTCTGGCTAAAACACCGCAACGGCCGGAAATATGTCGTCGACCACACCCTTGAAACCCTGACCGGCCTGCTGGATCCGACCCGGTTTTTCCGCCTGAACAGGAAGTATATCACGACCTTCAACGCCATCAGACAGGTTACAGCCTTTTCCAACAGCCGCCTGAAGATCACCCTCGCCGACCCGCCGGATGGGGATCCGATCCTGGTCAGCCGGGATCGGGCCGAGGATTTCAGGAAATGGCTGGATGGCTGAGGATTACTAAGCGAGCCTGGCCCTAAGGACAGGCCGATTGGTAAGCCGGATCGGGTATGCGTTGTTCCTGGCTTCTCAATCCCTGCCTGCGGCAGGCAGGCCTGCGGGCTTAAGAATCCGGCTGCCGGTTGCGCGGGATATAGGCTTCTCAATCCCTGCGGGCTTAAGAATCCGGCTGCCGGTTGCGCGGGATATATAGGCTTCTCAATCCCTGCGGGCTTAAGAATCCGGCTGCCGGTTGCGCGGGATATATAGGCTTCTCAATCCCTGCGGGCTTAAGAATCCGGCTGCCGCAACTGCCAACTGTCAAACATGCCGCTCCGCATGGTACGAAGACCGCACCAACGGGCCGCTTTCCACATATTGGAAGCCTTTTTGCATGCCGACCTCGCGGTATCTGGCAAACTGATCGGGGTGAACGAATCCGGCCACTTCCAGGTGCATGCGGGTAGGTTGCAGGTACTGGCCGATGGTCATGACATCGCAGCCGTGGGCGAGGAGGTCGTCCATGGTTTTGAACACTTCTTCTTCGGTTTCGCCCAGGCCGACCATGATGCCGGACTTGGTGCGTTTGCCGGATTCCTTGGTGCGTTTGATCTGTTCAAGGCTGCGTTCGTATTTGGCTTGCGGGCGCACCTTGCGGTACAGCCGCTCAACGGTTTCCATGTTGTGGGAAACGACTTCCTGGCCCGCGCTGATCATCCGTTCGAGGGCCGGCCAGGTGGCTTTTACGTCGGGAATGAGCGTTTCGATGGTGGTTTCGGGAGAAATCTCTTTGATGGCGCGTACGGTCTGGTGCCAGATCTCGGCGCCGCGGTCGGGCAGTTCGTCCCTGTTGACGGAAGTGATGACGGCGTGTTTGACGCCCATGAGGAAAATGGCTTCTGCCACTCGACGCGGTTCATCCTCGTCGTATTCGGGCGGACGGCCGGTTTTGACGGCGCAAAACGAACAGGAGCGGGTGCAGGTGTTCCCCAGGATCATGAAGGTAGCGGTGCCGGCGCCCCAGCATTCGCCCATATTCGGGCAATTGCCGCTTTGGCAGATGGTGTGAAGCTTGTATTCATCGACCAGGGAGCGGACTTTTTTATAATTCGGACCGATCGGCAGTTTGACCCTCAGCCAATCCGGTTTGCGTTCGCGTTGGGGTTTATCATTCACAACAGGTAATTCCAGCATTGCGTCTTTTTTCTTTACAATTGCTCACCAGCGCTTGCCGAGCATGAAATGGAGGTAAAGGTTCAAAAAAAGCGGCGTATTTTTTATATCGCTTTCGGAAGTTTCGATCATAATGGGAACTTCCTTGAAAAAGAAATCAACCATCGCGCCCGCTTCCACCGCTTTCAGCATCTCGTCGTAGGCGCCCCAGTCGAAATGGATGCCCAGTTTGGCATGCGCGCCCGGGTAGATCTTCATTTCGCTGATGCCCTTGGCAAAGCCCGATGCGCCGTAGATCCTGCCGACATTCAGAAAAACATCGGCATTGGACTCGGTATATTTTTCGCTGCGGATGAAATATTCGAGCCCGGAATCCTCGGTTTGCCACAGATCGAGGTAGTAAGGTTTGACCAGCCCCAATGTTGGGCCGGCTTCATAACTAATACCGATGGCGAGGCCTTTTTGTTTTGCCTTTTCCGACAAATATCGCTTTTCGCCGAAACCGACCCGGAGGGGGTACAGCGCATTTTGTTTGCCGAAGACGAAGGCCCGGGAGATCCGGTTGGTAGCCGGCGCCTGAAAATCAAAGCTTTGCCGGTATTCGCGGATATGGCGCAGCGATCCGATCTCGATATTGATGAACCGGGTAAGGTAATAGGTTTTGATCGTGCCGATGGAAGCGCCGAGGCCGAACCCGCGGGTTTGGAGCTTGGCGTAAAAGCCGAGTTCTTTATTGTAAATGATGCCTTTGCTGTTTTCCTGGTAATTGTTCTGGCCGTATTCCAGCCGCGTTTGCCCCAGGACCAGGCTAAAGGATATGCAGCATATGGCGAGGGTGGCAGTAAGTTGCTTTTTCATGGTTTTCCTCGGTTTGTCATACAGTTTGAACGGCCTATTGCATTAGCAGGGATTACTGATAAGGAATACGGCTGTGGATAAAAAAAGTTCACATCTTTGTAAAACCTCTCCAAGTTAGGGATTTTAAAGATAAAAAAATACCTCATTGAATTTCTTTTATCAATTTTGTCTTCAAATCGGCGATTTTGAAAGTACTCATCCGGACCGACGGGCACGGCCCCAGGTTGAATTATACCTTTTCCCTGATCTTCGGCGGGGAGGCCGGTAATGGGTTTGAACTGGTCTCCGATCCGGGCGCCTGGTCCGCTTATCCGGGGCCCCGGGTCTGGTACGGTGCCGGTCAGCCGCCTACGGAAGCCTGCATCTGGTTGCCCGATTCGGGTTTGCTGGCTGAAACCGGCATCCGCGAATTCCGGCCTGAAAACGGGGAATTTGAGGGAAAGCCCGTTTTGTTTCCCGCTCCGAAATCCAAAGCGACCCTGCCATTTGACCTGCCGGCCATGGTTTTTTACCTGGTGAGCCGGTATGAGGAATACCTGCCGTTTGAGCCTGACTGCCACGGCCGCTTTCCGGCTGCCCAAAGCCTGGGGTTCCGGGAAGGATTCCTCGACTTTCCCCTTGCCGATTTTTGGATCAACCGCCTTTTTGATCTGCTGGATCGCCGTTTCCCGGGCGGCGCCGACCTTCGCCCGGCAGGCCGGCCCAGACTGACCTACGATATCGATATGCCGTGGGCTTTCCGTTATCGCCGGTGGTGGCAGTATCCGGCGGGGTATTTCCGGGATATCTTGCGGGGCCACCTGCAGGGGCTGAAAGCGCGATTGGCCGTCCACACCGGGAAAACCCCCGATCCGTTCTTTACCTTTCCGGTGCTGGCCCGGCGGCACAGGGAACTGGGGTTGCGGCCCACGTTTTTCTTTTTGCTGGCAGGCCCCGGAAAATACGATCCTTACCCGGGCTACCGGTCGGCGGCTTACCGGACGTTTGCCCGGGAACTCTTGCAACATGCCGACGGCGGCATCCATCCTTCGTACCGGACTTCGGGCCGGCCGGACCTGCTGAGCCTGGAACTCCAACGCTGGCAGGCCATTTTCGGTACGGCGCCGCTGAGGAGCCGTCAGCATTATCTGCGTTTCCGGTTGCCGGACACCTACCGCCTTCTGCTGGGGGCAGGCCTCCGGGAGGATCATTCGATGGGGTTTGCCGACCGACCCGGGTTTCGGGCGGGTACGTCGCGGCCGTTTCAATGGTACGACCTGGAAGCCGAGCAGGAAACCCGGCTGACGGTATTCCCGTTTGCCGTTATGGAAGTGACCTTGCAACAATACCTCGGGCTCGACCCGGACGGCGCCGTGGCGGTGTTGCAGAACCTGGCTCGAAACACAAAGGAAGCCGGCGGGGATTGGGCCGTATTGTGGCACAACAGCTCGTTTCCTCCGGCCCCGGGATGGGGCGGATGGGACCGGGTTCACGATGAAATGCTGAATTTAACGGCGAATTTTGATAAATGACTTATTTTTGGCCGAAACAGGAAAACAGCGATTTATGGTTAATCTCAACGAACAAAATACCATTGCCAATATCTTTGTCGCCGAACTGCGGGACACCAAGATCCAGACGGACCCCTTCCGGTTCAGGTACAACCTCGAACGCCTCGGTGAGGTCATGGCCTATGAAATCAGCCGGACCCTCCATTACAAACATATCTCGGTTGAAACGTCGTTGGGCATAGCCAATACCAAAGTACCGGCCGATGAGATCGTATTGGGCGCCATCCTGCGAGCCGGCCTGCCCCTGCACCAGGGATTGCTCCGCTTTTTCGACCGGGCTTCAAACGCTTTTGTTTCCGCCTACCGCAAACACCACAAGGACGGCACTTTCGAGATCGAGCTGGAATACGTTTCCTGCCCGTCCCTCGACGGCAAGGTGCTCATCATGGCCGACCCCATGCTGGCTACCGGCGCATCGATGGGGATCGCCCTGACCGAACTGCTGAAATTCGGCAAGCCCAAGGCCATTCACGTGGTCACGGCCATCGCCTCCACTTACGGCCTCGAACACATCAAGCGCCTTTTTCCGGAAGCCAAGGTCTGGATGGGCGACCTGGATGAGGAATTGACGGCCAAATCCTATATCGTGCCCGGCCTGGGCGATGCCGGCGACCTGAGCTATGGCAATAAATTGCAGGATTGACCATGAAGGCGGCGATCGGCATATGGGCGGCAATGTTGCTGGCAGCGGTTTCAATTTTCGGTCAGATCCCTTCCAATACCATTGGCGCCAATCCGCCGGGGTTGAAATGGCGAACCATCAATACCGACGATGTGCGGATCGTTTTTCCCACCGAAGCGCAGGCGCAGGCGCAACGGGTTGCCAATATCATTGCCTACCTGAGTGATCACCACAACGAAACCATCGGCGACAAGCGGAAAAAAGTCAGCATTTTTTTTCAGAACCAGACCGTGATTCCCAACGGCCTGGTGACCGTAGGACCGTTCCGTTCGGAATTCAATATGACCTCCCCGCAATTCAACTGCCCTTCCGATTGGGTCGATCTGCTGGCCATTCACGAATATGAGCACGTCAAACAATTCGCCAATTCCAACCGGGGCATCACCTCCGTTTTCAAAACCCTGATGGGATCCTGGGCCTGGGGCGGATTTGCCGCCACTGCGCTTCCCCGCTGGTTTTGGGAAGGCGATGCGGTGAACACGGAGACCGGCCTTTCCCATACCGGCCGCGGCCGGATGCCGGCTTTTACGATGGAACAGCGCGCGCTGGTACTGGATGGGATCGATTACGGCTATGAAAAGGCGGCGGCGGGCTCCCTTAAGGATTTTGTCCCCGACCACTATAGCCTGGGCTACTATATGACCGCCTACGGTAAAGACCATTTCGGAAGAGAACTGTGGAAGGGCGTTCTGGCGGATGCTGTAAGTTATAAAGGGCTTTTCTTTCCCCTCAGCCGGAATCTCAAAAAGCGGACGGGTTTGGGGACTGCCGGCCTGTACGACGCCATGCGGACCGAACTGGACAGCCTTTGGCTGGACAACGGCCGTTCGGTTGCCGTTTCTTCTTCCGCCATGTTCAACAAGACCCCAAAAAGAACGGTGGTCCATTACAGCGCGCCGCAATGGCTGGACAACCGGCGGTTGGTCGTAGAAAAGCGCGGTTACGATCGGATTCCGTCCTACGTGGCCCTCGGGGCGGACGGAGCCGAAACCCGCGTGACCATGCCCGGTGTCCTGTTCGGCCCGCCGGAAACGACCCTCTCCTATGCCGCCAACCGGCTGGCCTGGGCCGAACTGGCTTTCGATCCCCGCTGGTCGAACCGGGATTATTCGGTGATCCGCATCTACGAGCTCAATACCCGCCAAAAAAGGACCCTGACGCGGCAGTCGAAGCTGTTTGCGCCGGCCCTTTCGCCGGACGGCAACCGGGTCGCTGCCGTCGAATATGCGCCCTCAGGCGCCTGCAACCTGGTCATCCTGGATGCGAGCGACGGGCATGAATTGCAGCGGTTGCCGAACCCGGAAGGGTATTTCTACGCGTACCCCAACTGGAGCCCGCAGGGGGATTATCTGGTGGTGGTGGCCCAGAAGGACGAAAAACACGCATTGCATAAAATTGATCTGGCAGCCGGGCAACCGGTGGTGCTGGTCCCGGGGCGGCCGGCCCAATTGTCGCACGCGGCGGTCAGCGGCGAATGGGTTTATTTTTCAGCCGCTTATACAGGCGTCAATCAGGTCTATGCGGTGAAAAGCGACGGAACGGGGTTGTCCGCGGTTACAAATGCTCCGATCGGGGCCTTTCAACCCGCCGTCTCGCCGGATGGAAAAACCCTGGCGTACAGCGAATTTTCCAGCCGGGGCTTCAATGTCATGACCATGCCGCTTGACCCGGATGCGTTTACCCCGGCAGATCTTTCGGCGGTTGAGCCGTTGCCGACCTACGCTGAGGCGTTGAGCCGTCAGGAAGGCGGCAGCATCCTGCCCGAAATGACGAACCGCAGTTTTGAGGTAAAAAAATTCAACCGGCTTTCCGGCATCATCAACCCGCACAGCTGGCTGCCCGTCCTGGACCCGCCGCTTTACGGTGCGAGGATCCTGTCGGACAACCGGTTCAGCACCCTGTCCATGGAAGGCTCGGCGCTTTACAACGACAATGAAAAAGAGTGGAGTTATTCCGGCACATTGAGCTATGCCGAATGGTTTCCGATCCTTAACCTGAGTTATACGGACCAAAAGCGGTCGGGCAATCAATTGGTCTTTACCCCGGAAAATGATTCTACCGTTATCTTTTCTTCGTACAATGAGCGTTGGCGGGAAAACAAATGGACGGCTGGCGTGCACGTACCCTTCAATTTCAGTAAGGGAAATGTGTTTCAGCGGGTGGATGTCCTGGCCAATTCGGATTTCATCGATGTGGATGCGGAAGGCCGGTTCGACCGGCCGGGCAATTTCAGGGATACCCTCAATGTGGGAAAAGGCGGGGTCAACCGGCTGACCGACCTGTTCAAGAACCCGATAGAAGACGGGCAATTCAATACGCTGGATTTGCGCCTGCGCTGGATACTCTATCAGCGCCAGGCCGTTCAGTTCCTGAACCCGAAATGGGGCATGCTGGCCGATTTCCGGTACAGAACGGCCTTGGGGAGTGAACGGTTCAGGGGAGATAACCTGCTGATCCGGTCGGACCTGTATTTCCCGGGACTGGCGCGGAATCACAGCTTCTACATCAATCTGGCCTACCAGCAGAACGATTTGCTGGATAACTACCGTTTTCCGGATTTTTTTCCCTATCCCCGAGGCTATGACGGCTTGCTGGGCACGCGGGTGTTCAAAGCAGGGGCCAATTACAGCCTGCCAATTGCTTATCCCGATCTGGCGATCGGTCCGCTGGCTTTTGTCAAGCGGATAAAGGTAAACGGGTTCTTTGACTACGGCCGGCGGGAGAACGACAGCCCCTTTACCGGGAGCAATCAATTCTCCTCAACGGGATTGGAACTCCGTTTTGACGTTCGCCTGTTGCGGCTGGTGGAAGCCGACCTGGGGCTGCGGTACAGTTATCTGCTGAACGCCGCCTACGCGCCCCAGGGACAGGTGCACCAATTCGATTTCCTGGTGATCAGTATCAGCAACTGATTATTCCTTCGGGTCGACCGGGGAGAAGTACCGCTTGAAGTAGGTGCCTTCCGCCTGGTTGATGCCCAGTACGAGGATGTTGTCGCCGAGCGTATCGACGGGAACCGGCGAGTTTCTGGTGCCGTCAAACTGGAAGATTACCGCAGGTTTTCCTTCGAATTTGGTCCACATCCATTTGCCGGTGCGGACTTCTTCCCTGGTGGTGATCGTCAGGGTGCTGTCCGCCTTGAATTCAAAAAAAGCGTCGCGGAAGCGGGTTGTGGTGGCCTGAACGCCTTCGCGAAGGTAATCATTCAGCTCCAGTTTACCCGATTCCTGGAGGGTGGTGCGGTCATCAAAGCGCCATGCGGTCCGCGTCAGCATTTGGGTCATTGCTGATTCGCCGGATTTGCCGCCCGTTTTGCCGCAGGCTGCGATTGCTAATATGCTCAGGGAAAATAAAAGGATACGGTACATTTTGTTCATGATTTTTTAGCGGCGCAAAGGTAGGAGTTTTTTTATTATTGATTCGATTGATTCGATTGGATCGATTTTTAGATTGATTCGATTGATTCGATTGAGCTGACCAACCGACGGATGTCCAGAATTCCAGCCGACCTGCCGACCGGGGGCAATCGAAAAAACGGATCAATCCACCAATCGAGAAATTATTCTGCTTTTTTCTTCTCCAGCAAAGCCAGGTAGAATCCGTCAAATCCGCAGATATGAGGCGCCAGGGTTTTGGATTCCAGCCATTCGAAGCGGTCGCCGTGTTTGGCCATAAAGGCCTCCACCTGTTTTTCGTTCTCCGACGGGAGGATGCTGCACGTGGCATACACCATTTTGCCGCCTGGTTTCAGCATCCGGGAATAGGATTCGAGCAATTCGGCCTGGGTTTGCCGTACCCGGTCGATGAAATCGGGGGTAAGCTTCCATTTGGCATCCGGGTTGCGGCGAAGGACACCTAGTCCGGAGCATGGCGCATCGATGAGGAGCCGGTCGGCGCTACCGGCCAGGCGCTTGATGGTCTTGGTGCTTTCCACCGGCCTGGCTTCGATGATGTCGACCCCGTTCCGCCGGGCGCGCTTCCGCATTTCGTCCAGTTTCCAGGCTTCGGTATCGAGTGCGATGATCTGTCCTTTGTTCTGCATCAGGGCGGCGATGTGCAGGGTTTTGCCGCCTGCGCCCGCACAGGCATCGATGACCCGCATGCCCGGCAGCACATTGAGCAGGGGCGCTACCTGTTGGGACGACCAGTCCTGAATTTCGAACCAGCCTTTTTTGAACGCCTGGGTATTGAACAGGTTCTTGCGCTCCGTAACGACCATCGCGTCTCCGTTGAGCGGTTCGGTTCGCACTTCTTCATCCAGGAGCAGGGCGTGCAGCTCGGGAATATCGGCTTTGAGCCGGTTGACCCGGATGACGACCCTGGCCGGGTCGTTGAGGGCCGGCAGGATCTTGCCCCAATCTTCCCCCAGTTCCTTTTCGCCGAGTTCATCTATCCAATCCGGGATGGATTCCCGGAATTTGCGCAGGCCGCATAGGTCCCGGTAGCGATCCTGGAGATTATCCCGGTTGAGCCCGTGGAACTCTTCCCAATGCGGCAGTTCGCGGCCTTTGATCAGGTAAAAAATGCCGAATATCCGCCACCAGTCCAATTCGCCCGATGGATTGCGCCCCAGCAAGGTGGCCAGCGGCCGGTACCAGCGTACGATCTCGTAGACGCTCTCGGCCACGAAAGCGCGGTCGCGCGAACCCCATTTGGGCATATTCTTGAAGGACCGCTCGATGGCCTTGTCGGCATACAACCCCTCTTCAAAAATAGCCGTAAGGATAATGGCCACCCCCTTTACCAGGTTGGGAAAGAGTTTGGGCGGACCGGCCTGCTGCTCCGGCTTTTCACTGACTTTGCGCTGTTGATCGTTTTTCATTCGAAAATTTGGGCAAAATTAGGAAAAATGTAATGACAAGGTGACCCTTCCAACCTTTTCGGTCTTTTTCATAAAGCGATTAAACCCTGGGAAACAGCACAATTGCCATAAAAACCAATGCCATATGAAAAAGCAATCTTTGATTCCGATCCTGGTTTTTGCCCTGCTGGGCTTTTCCGCCTGTCGGCAAAACAACACCACACAGGAAGCCCTGGATGATGAAAGTCTGACCGAATTGCCGAACAAATCGAATAAACATTTTGAAGCGGCCTTCAATGATCTGGCAGAGAATGACTTTATCCATGCATCCATGGAATTGCGGGAAGGCGCTGTAGCCCTGAAATCGGAAGGGAAAAAACTGAAGCCCGACGATCAGGAGGACCTCACGGAGGCCACCGGCAAAATTGACGAGATCTGCAATGAACTCGATATGGGTATCACGGTTCAGGTAAGGGAAATCCGCACCGCTGTTGCCAACGCCGAATTGAACGTCGCGCACAAATACCTGATCGCCGACGACATCTATGTTTTGGAAGAACCGGATGCCAAGGCGAGGATCAATCTCCATAAAAACTTTCTCACCAGCAGGACGAACCTCGAAAAAGGGCTAAACGACCTGAAGGGGAATGTTAAGACAGAAGGCCAAAAACTGATGCAAACAGCCCAATCACTGGAAAAACAGGTCAGGGACCTCGAGAATAAAATGGCCGAACAGACTAAGAAAATGGATGCGTTTATGGCAAAGAACAAACCTCCGGTTAATTCGTAGAGGAGGTTTTTGGAGAGTGGGTGAGGGAGAGCGCGAGAGAAAGGAATGGGGAGTTGTTGCCTGCGCCGGCTTTGCGTGATTGTGATCCATGGAATGTCGCAGGTCCTGTTGTTTGAATTGATTTAGATAATTTGCAGGAGACGCAATTGCCGGCGTAGCAACAATAAACCAAAACAAACAACAACAAACAACAACAAACAACAACAAACAACAAACAACAAACAACAATAAACTACCGCGCCTCATAAGGCCCGAAAACCCCGATCACCTCCCGTTTCGCCGATCCATCATCCAGGATAAACACTTTAAACCGGGCGCCGTTGTCGTAAACCCGGATCACCACATGCCCGTGCCGGCTTTTATAGGATTGCCCGATACGGTCGCCGATGACCAGTTCGTTGGCTTCCAGCATGTCGGTGGAAAAGAGGTCGCGCTCACCGGGGTAGAGGGTTTTGGCGGTAATCCGCCGAAGGACTTCCTCGCCGGGGTGGTCGGACGACCAGTTCTGCTGGATCCAGACCCGCGGGCGAAGGGTGCGCACATAGTAAGGGCTCTGCGAATCCCGGTTGCCGTGGTGGTTGAGGGTTGCCGCATCGACCGGGCCGACAACCGGCGCCAGGTTGGCCTCCACGCTGTTCATATCGCTTTCCCCGATGGGGTTCATGCCGCTGATATCGCCGCCGGTGAAATAGTCGAAATGGCCGAAGCTGATACGGACGGCATTGCTGAGCGGATTTTCACCCGGATATTGACCGTCCTGGAAGAGCTGGAAGGTCTCCCCTTCGGCGTAGCCGGTCCAGATCCGGCCGTTGGAGGAAATGTTGCGGACCAGGAAACCGGGAAAATCTTCCGGATGGTATTTCAGGGTGATCTGGCGGCTGGACCCCGGCCGGATCGCTTCGTTGACCAGGCCGTTGTTTTTCTGGTGGAATTCGATGAATTTCCAATACTCGCGCAAGGTTTGCAGGATATGGTATTCATCGGCGCTCGCGCCCTCGGCAAAGGCCTCCGACTTCAGGTTGATCGGGAAATCAAAACCCCGGTCCAGCATAACGTGGATGGGGATCAGGTCCCCGACCTCCATCATGCCCGTGAGCCGGTAGCCTCCTTTGGGTGAAATGGGCCGGTTTTCATCCCATTCTCCGAAATGATCGTCGTGGTAGTGCGTGATCAGCGCGTAATCCAGGACCGGCGGCCGTCCGGCGGGAGCGAACTGCCGGATATAGTCCGCGATCCAGGCGCCGGTGGAACGGGTATTGTCCGGTTTGCGAACCGTATTGCGCGGAGACAGCGTACGCGGGTGGGTATCGGAAATGTCGCCGGCATCAACCAGCAGGGTAGTGCCGTCCGGGAAGATGAGGTAAGCCGCGTCGCCCCGGCCGGTGCTGATGTGGTGAATGTCGAGGAAGCCTTCCTGCCACGGCGGCAGTGCAGCCTGGGATTGGCCTTGGCCCGGGCAGGGCAGGAGAGATGCGAGTAGAAAAAGGAATTTCACGGTAGACGGATTACGGTACTTCAAATCAGCCGTTTTTGAGCTCAAAAGGACTCCATTCATGGCAATACTATGGTTTTGGCTATATTTTTACCACAAAAGACGTGGCGGCTCATAATTAAATCAATGGTATCCGTCCACCGTGAATTTACTGCTTTATTTCAAATACCACATCTTCGTATTGATGTCATCCGGACCCTGGGCAGCTACGGCGGCTGCCCGGTTATCGCCGTTGAGGCCTTGCTCAATGATGGGGTAGATGAACCGGACCGGAATGCGGTCTTCATTCTGGTTATCCACCGAAGGCTGCAGGGCCGGAATGCCTGTGCGACGCCAGTCGAACCAGGCTTCGAGTCCCTGATAGAAGAACGAGATCCATTTCTGGGTGCCGATCTTGACCAGTTTTTCCTGGGAAGTACCGGAATACGCCACTGCGGCCTGCTCCAGGTAGGCATCGGAAGCCGTCAGGTCGAAGTATTGGAATGACGATTTAACGCCGTTCAGGTAATACGTTGCGGCATCGCCGGTGATCAGGCCGGTTTCCGCTGCTTCCGCCAGCAGGAACTGGAGTTCCGGATAGGTCATGATCACCCCTTTGGCCACCTTGATGCCCTGCGCTGAAACCGATTGTTCGAAGAACAGCTCGCCGATGCGGGAGTGGTTCTGCGGACCGCCGTTGTACTGCAGGGCTTCGGCGTCGGCCAGGCCGTTTGGAATACCTTCATAGACCGGTGAGGCCGAACCTTCGGTGGCGGGCGTCGGGCGGAAAAACACGAACAAGCGGTCGTCGTTCAGCGCTTTCAGCATATCCAGCGAGGTTTTGCTGGCGCGGAACTCGTTGAAAGAACCGATACGCGTGGTGTACAGCGGGAATTGGTCAGGAGCTGAGGACAGAAAATTGTAAACGGCGTTGTCGCTGTTGCTTTCAAAAACGGGATATTTGGCGTCGGAAAGGATGGCCTGGATATCGGCTCCGACGTTGCGCTTTTTGGAGATCCGCATCAGGTAGCGGATGCGCAGGGAGTTGGCCAGTTTTTTCCATTTGGCAATATCGCCGTTGAAGATCACGTCGCCGCTGACCACCTCGCCAGTGGATCCCAGGATATCTGCGGCCGTTTTCAGGTCGCTCAGGATCCCGTTGTAGATGTCCTCCTGGCTGTCGTATTTCGGATAAATGTACCCTTCCTTGGCGCGTGCGGCTTCGGAATAAGGGACATCGCCGTAACAATCGGTTGCCAGAGAGAACATCCAGGATTTCATGATCAGGGCGATCCCCTTGTAGTTGTTCTGGTCCAACTCCTCGCTCTGGCGGAGGATGTTGTTCACATCGCGCATGTTGTCATACACGTTGTTCCAGATGGAATTCAACTCGCCCCAGAGGTACCGGTCCTCATTGACAAATTGGTTTTTTGCGGTGTGCTGGATCACGATGTTGCCGATGCCCCAGGCCTCGCCCAGCACAGCGTTGATCATATCGCGCTGGATCTGCGGCAGCAACAGGGAGGAATTGACCTCGGAAGGCGAATTGGGGTTGACGTTGATCTCGGAAAAATCATCCGTACACGCCGGCATAAGGGCCAGCGAGGATAGGATTATGATGGATTTGAATACGATCTTTCTCATTGTAATGATTTTAACAAGTGTTCAGGCCCGGGCAGCCGCCGTTTTTAGCCGGCTGCGCGGACCTGCAGGATCAATGAATTAAAACTTGAAATTCAGGTTGACGCCCCAGCTGCGCGTCGAAGGCAGCGCAACGGATTCCACACCCGGGATGATCGTTCCGCCGGAAGTGGATGCCGTTTCGGGGTCAACGTGCGGCACATCTGACCATACGGCCAGGTTCCGGCCCACCAGCGACAGGCTGATATCCCGGACCGGCAGCCTGCCCAGGATCCGGTTGGGGATGGTATAAGCCAGGCGTACTTCGCGCAGTTTGACGAAGGAGGCGTCGTACACCATGGCTTCCAGCAACCGCCGGCCCAGGGTGATGGAGGTATGCCATTCGCGGGCGCTCAGTTTCACGTCATTGGTCCGGAACGTGCCGTCACCGTTGGCAATCACGCCTTCGCCGATCACGCCGTTGCCCGGCTGGCTGAGGTCGTAACCGTCTGCGCGGCCTTCCAGCGTTTCGACGATCTGACCGCCTTCACGGCCTACAGTCTGGGTATGGGAGTAGATCTGGCCGCCCTGGCGAATGTCGAACAGGACGTTCAGCGACAGCCCTTTGAACCGGAAGGTGTTGTTCAGGCCCATCAGGTAATCCGGGTTGTAGTTGCCCAGTTTGACGCGGGAATCGGTAGGCACCGGTTTGCCCTGCGAAGTGTACACGATCTGACCGACGTACTGGCCGGAAGCGTCGTAGTATTTGTCATTCGGATCATCGCTGACGCGGGCAAAACCGATGGCGTACATATCGCCCATTTGTTCGCCTACGCGGGCTTCGATGGTCATGTACCGGTCGGCCATCACGAAATTGGTGATCTCCTGGCCGGTGATCGGGTCCTTGAACAGTTCCTTGACCTCGCTGCGGTTCAGGGAGAAGTTGAAATCGATATCCCACTGGAAGCCGTTGTTCAGTTTGACGGGTACCAGGTTCAGGGCCACTTCCAGGCCTTTGTTCTCGATCAGACCGGCGTTGATGAAGCGGGCGCTGTAGCCGCTGGTGCCTGAAATGGGTTGCCCCAGGATCTGGTTCTTGCTCCGGGTGCGGTAAGCGGCGATGTCCAGGCCGATCCGGTTTTTGAAAAAGCGGATGTCCAGGCCGGCTTCGACCGACGTGGAGATCTCCGGCTTCAGCACGGCGTTGGGCAGGGTGTTCTGCTCGGAATAGGCAGCCTGACCTTTTACCGGCGTATTGGCGAGGTAAACCGGGTCCAGGTTGAAGGGGTCGGTATCGTTACCCACCTGGGCCACGCCGAAACGGACCTTGGCAAAGGACAGCGGGCTGTTGACATCCGTATGGAAAATGTCGGTCAGGATACCGCTGAGGTTGGCGGCGTAATAGAAATAGCTCCAGTTGTCGGAGGGCAGGGTAGAGGACCAGTCGTTGCGCGCCGACAAATCGAGGTAGAGGTAGTTGTTGAAACCCAGCTGGGTGGTCGCGTAAATGCTGTTGATGCGCTTTTCGGACTGGTAGGTAGAGCCCACCAAAGCTACGCGGGAGTTGCCGAGCGCGTACACCCCTGGAACGGCCAGTTGCGGGGCGCTGACGTCGGAAATGTTGCGATTCTGGGTCAGCAGGTTGCCGCCGGCGGAAGCCGAAAGGCTGAAAGATTCGGAAAGGTCCTTGTTATAGCTCAGCAAGGCGTCAAGGTTGGTTTCCGTGAAATTGATCTTCTCCTCGCGGTAGCTGCCCAGTTGGAAACGCTGGGTGGAATAAGCCCGGCGACGGTCGCGGAATTCGCTGGTCACGTCCGTGGCGGCGCGGAGCATCAGGTTCAGGTCGTTGGTCAGTTTATAGTTCAGCGACGCGTACCCGTATACCCGGTCGAGTTGCTGACCGTTGGTGTTCTCATACACGTTGAAATACGGGTTGTCGTGGTAGTTGTAGTTGAAGTTGAACTGGTTGAGCCCTTCGCGGCCCGCCTGCCAGTAATCGCGCAGGGAGGCGATATTGGTGCTGCGACCGAACCAGCAGTTGAACAGGTACATGATGTTCTCGGTACCGTAGCTGAGGTTGGGCCGGTTGGCGCTTTCGCTGTTGACGTAGTTGATCACGGTGCGTACCGACAGGCGGTCGCTGAGCTTGTAGCCGCCGTTGAAGGCGATGGTGTTGCGTTGCTGGTCTGTATTCGGTACGATGCCGGTCTGGTTGAGCCAGGTATAGGCCAGGCGGAAGTCGCCTTTGTCGTTGCTGCCGGCTACGGCGAAGTTGTGGATCTGGGTCACGCCGGTTTCGAAGAAATCCTTGACGTTATTCGGCTGGGCAACCCAGGGCGTAGGCGTGATCTCGCCGCGGGCGGCCAGTTGCGCGTTCAGGTCGACCTGGCCGATGGCGACAAAGAGGTTGCCTACGTCGCCGGCGCGGTAACCGTTGGCCGTCGGGCTGTTGAATTGTTTGACCGGCTGGCCGTTATAGGCCGGGCCCCAGCTTTCGTCCACGCCGTCGGCCTGGCCGCCGCCGTTGCCGTCCTTGAATTCGAATACGCCGTTCAGTCCCTGACCGTATTGGTTCTGGTATTCCGGCAGCACCAGCGGATCTTCGAAGGTGATGGAGGAATTGACGGATACGCCGATCCCTTTGACGCTTTTGCCCGATTTGGTGGTGATCAGGATGACGCCGTTGTTGGCGCGGGAACCGTAGAGGGCGGTAGCGCTGGGGCCTTTCAATACCGTTACGGTCTCGATATCGTCCGGGTTGATCAGGCCGGCGCCGTTGCCGTAGTCTACATCCTGGTTGCTGCGCCCGGAAGAGCCGCTGAACTGGTTGGCGATGGGCACCCCGTCGATAACGAACAACGGCTGGTTGTTGTTGATGTTCAGGGAGCGTTCGCCGCGGATGGTCACGCGGGCGGACCCGCCGACACCGCTCGGGTTGCCGACGATCTGGACGCCGGCGATCTTGCCCGCCAGGTTGTTGACAAAGTTGGCGTCCTTGGCCTTGTCAATGGCGTCGCCTTTGACTTCCTGGACGGCGTAGCCGAGAGCTTTTTTCTCGCGGCTGATCCCCAGGGCCGTTACCGTGACCTCATTGAGGCCCACGGCGTCGGATTCCATGCGGATATCCAGATTTTTTTGGCCGTTTACAGGGACTTCCATAGTTTTGTAACCGACGAAAGAGAACACAACGACCTGTTCTCCCGGCGGTAAGCTGATCGTGTAGCTGCCGTCGACGTCGGTAATAGCGCCCAAAGCGGTGCCTTTGACCATGATGGTCAGGCCGACCAGCGGCTCATCGGAGGTTGCATCGGTAACAACGCCTTGAAGGCTGTTTTGGGAATGGGCCTGCAGCGTAAGGAAAAAGCAGGCGGCCGCGGCAATCAAGCGGATAACAGAAATGCGGAGTCCGCCAACCGCGCCTGGTTGTAGCCAAAGTTTCATGAAGTGAATTTTTTTTAATAATTTTTGCTATATCGCCGACCCGGGTCGCCCCGGGCCGGTTTTTCGCTGCAAAGGTCTGACTTAAATGCCGGGCCCGGCTGCCTTCCGATTTAAGAAATCATTAAGCCAAGATTAATTTACCAGCCTTCCATTTTTACATGCCGTCGTAAAAACAACCGCCGCCGCCATCGCCGACAGCGGTAAAATCTTATATTTGCCCTCCTTCACTCACTTTCAAACCGAGGCAATTGGCGAAGACAAAAACAGAGACGGAACCCAAGGTCACACCCCTGATGCAGCAATACATGAAGGTGAAAACCAAGCATCCGGATGCGATCCTGTTGTTTCGCGTGGGCGATTTCTATGAAACCTTCGGAGAGGATGCCGTCGCCGCCTCCAAAGCCCTGGGCATTATCCTCACCAGCCGCAACAACGGCGGCAACGATGTCGAATTGGCCGGCTTCCCGCACCACAGCATGGATATGTACCTGCCGCGGCTGGTCAAGGCCGGCTACCGGGTGGCGGTCTGCGAGCAACTGGAAAAGCCCTCCCCCCAGAAAAAGATCGTCCGCAGGGGGGTTACGGAAGTGGTGACCCCCGGGATCGCCGTCGACGATAAACTACTGGATCACAAAACCAACAACTACCTGGCCTCCCTGTATTTCGGCAAGAACGAAACCCTTGGAATGGCCTTCCTCGATATTTCCACCGGCGAATTCCTGGTTTGTGAAGGGGATTATGCCTACGGCGACAAGCTGCTGCAAAGCCTGAAACCGTCCGAGGTCATTTTTTCGAAAGAGAAGAAAAAGGTTTTTGAAAAGCGGTTCGGCGATAAATTCTACGTCTACAACCTCGACGAGTGGATCTATACCCTGGATTACGCCCGGGAAAAGCTGCTCGAACAGTTCAACGTCCAATCCCTCAAAGGATTCGGGGTCGAGGAAATGGAATCGGCCCAGATCGCTGCCGGTGCGGTGCTCCACTACCTGGCTACCACCGAGAACAAGAACCTGCGGCATATCAACAACATCAGCCGGATCCAGCCCGAGCGCTACGTCTGGCTCGACCGGTTTACCATCCGCAACCTGGAATTGCTGTATACGCCGTTCGATTCGGGCGTGCCGCTGATCAAAATACTCGACCAGACCCTGACCCCGATGGGCGCCCGCCTGATGAAAAAATGGGTGGTGCTGCCGCTGAAGAACCGGCGCGACATCAACGCCCGGCTTGATATCGTGGAGCACCTCTACAATACCCAGGAACTGACCGACCTGCTGGAAATCCAGTTGCGGCAGATCGGCGACCTGGAGCGCCTGATCTCTAAAGCGCCCCTGGGCAAGATCAGTCCGCGGGAGGCCGTACAGTTGAAACGGGCGCTCATTGCCATCGGCCCGGTGAAAACAGCCCTGTCGGAATCCGGATTGGAATACCTCCAGAAAATGGCCGACGGGCTCAACACCTGCCCCGAGTTGCAGGAGCGAATCACCCGTCAGATCAAGGAGGACCCGCCCGCCAACCTGTCTAAAGGCGGCGTGATCGCCGACGGTTTCTCGGAGGACCTGGATGAATTGCGGCATATCGTTTCCCACAGCAACGAACTGCTGAAGGACATCCAGGAACGCGAGATCGAACGCACCGGCATTTCCTCGCTCAAGGTCGGATTCAACTCCGTTTTCGGGTACTATATCGAGATCACCAATAAGTATAAGGAACAAGCGCCGGCCGACTGGGTACGCAAGCAGACGCTCACCAACGGCGAGCGCTTTATCACCGACGAGCTCAAGAAACTGGAGGCCAAGATACTGGGCGCCGAGGAGCGGATCCTGGAATTGGAACAGCACCTCTACGAACAGTTCATCCTCGACCTGACGGATTACGTAGCGCCCATCCAGACCGACGCTGCCATCCTGGCACGCATGGATTGCCTGCTGTCGTTTACCAAGATCGCGCAGAAGAACCGCTATTGCCGGCCGGTGATGGACGATTCCCTGGTGATCGACATCAAACAGGGCCGCCACCCCGTGATCGAGCAGCAACTGGAGCTGGGCGAATCCTACGTACCCAACGACGTATACCTCGACAACGACAGTCAGCAGATCCTCATGATCACCGGGCCCAACATGGCGGGGAAATCGGCTTTGCTCCGGCAAACGGCCCTGATCTGCCTGATGGCGCAAATGGGCTCATTTGTGCCCGCTTCAGGCGCCAAACTTGGCGTGATCGACAAGATCTTCACTCGTGTCGGGGCATCCGATAACATTTCCAGCGGGGAGTCGACCTTCATGGTGGAAATGACCGAAACGGCCAGCATCATGAACAACATCTCCGACCGCAGCCTGATCCTGCTGGATGAACTGGGCCGGGGCACCAGCACCTACGACGGCATTTCCATCGCCTGGTCGATCGCCGAATACCTGCACAACGCGCCGGACACGCGCCCCAAAACCCTGTTCGCCACCCACTACCACGAGCTCAACGAACTGGCGAACAAATTCAGCCGCATTCATAATTTCCATATCGCAACCCGGGAGGTCGGCCAGAAGGTGATCTTCCTGCGCAAGCTCGTGCCCGGCGGCAGCGAGCACAGTTTCGGCATCCACGTAGCCGGCATGGCGGGCATGCCCCGCAGCATTGTGGAGCGGGCCGCGCATATCCTGTCGCAGCTGGAGCAAAAATCCATCGCCGGCGACGTGCAGGGTGAGGGAGAGCCGCAATCGAAACGGCCTGAAACCGGCCGGATCGCTGCGGAGCAATACCAGCTCAGCATCTTCGAAACCGTGGACGAAACCGCCGGCAAGCTCAAGGCCGCCCTGATGAATCTGGACATCAACTCGATGACGCCGATCGATTGCATGCTGAAGTTGAATGAGTTGCGGAAGCTGATTGAGGAGTGAGTTGTAAGCCTGCTTGCCGACAGGCAAGTTGTCAGTGTGGTGGGCGAAACCTGCGGGGTTTCGTAAAGCAGAGATAAATAGATGAGTTACTTGGATTCGCTATGGAAAACCTGTAATAACAATATTTTGAAGTTTTTGAAAGAGAGCATATTAATGTAATTTCTTTCCAAAAATTTGTTTTTGCTCCCAAAAAGATTTATACTTGCTGTTCAGTCAAAGAAAATAGTCAAAACTCGCCTGGTTCCGCCCGTATCTCCGTTCGGGAGTTAAGTTTCATTTAATTGGTTTATTGAATTTCCATAAGTCAAACCGGCTTATGCCGGTCATTGATTTGTTATGACCGGCAGCACGCCAGTTGATTTATTGGACAACCCCTGTTTTATACTCAACGGCAATAAAAAACCAAACCCTTCAGCATTATGAAAAAAACGGCATACCTGTTCCTGCTTTTGTGGATGGCGCTTACCGGCGCAAATGGTCAAGCCTATACCTGTTATCAGGTGGTGGAGCACAACACGGGCATCCCGGCGCTGTACAATACCGTACTGGACTCGGTGGCCTGTTCGCTGAAAACCCTGGTCAACAACACCGGCAGCCAGGGGTTTGTGGTGTTGGGTTACGACCTCTACC
>CALMYQ010000168.1 GCA_937873655.1 uncultured Lewinella sp.
CACGCATCTGTGCCTAAAATTGCCCTGCATTCCGTTGCACAGAATAAACTCGCCTCCATATTGCGGCTATTATCTGGTGTTTTTGATTGCCTAACAGCCCATCTTTGCCCTGATTTCTTGGGTCGGGCTCAAACAGTATTCTGTGCGGCCACTCCATTCCGGCCAATTTCTTAACGGCCCATCTGCTGATGCCGGAACCCTCGCTGGGGGCGTTCGTTGTCCATTCAAACAGGATATTCCCTGATTTCCACACAACGAACATTCCAAAAATAAACGGCCGCCACTTTGCAACCAAGTCACGAAGCAACGGGAAGTTGCTGTTTGACACCCAAAGCTGCCATTAAAACAAGAACAGCAGCGGGAACAAACCGGCCAACGCGAGTTTCCAACCCCGTTTTCTGAAACTCAAATTGCCTTCAACAAAGTAATGGTGTTTTCAGCAATAATAGTATCTTGCAAAGAAGGGGACAATTTCCCGATTTAAAAAGCAGTTTATTTGGACTTTTACCGTTATCCACATCACATAAAATCCATAGGATGAAAAAAATGAAATTATCTCAGGAGGTTTTCGACTTATACGATCAATACGCCCATAACCGCATCGACCGCCGGGAGTTCGTCGACAAGATCAAATTCTACGCCGTCGGCGGCCTCACCGTTCCGGCTATCCTCGAATACCTCTTGCCCAAATACGAGGAAAAACAACAGGTCAGGGCCGACGATGACCGGCTCAAAATCGAGACCGTTGAATACGATTCGCCCAAGGGCGGCGGCAAGATCAAGGGCCAGCTCGCCCGCCCGATGAACAGCGCGGAGAAACTGCCCGGCATCGTTGTGGTACACGAAAACCGGGGGCTCAACCCGCATATCGCCGACGTAGCCCGTCGCGCAGCCCTGGCCGGTTTCATCACGCTGGCGCCGGATGCTTTGTCGCCGCTCGGCGGTTACCCGGGCAATGACGATGACGGCAGGACCCTGCAATCCAAAAGGGACCGCAACGAGATGCTGGAAGACTTTATCGCGGCCTTTTACCACCTGAAGGACCACGCGGAATGCACGGGTAAAATCGGCGTGGTCGGTTTTTGTTTCGGCGGCTGGATCTGCAACATGATGGCTGTCAGGGTTCCTGAACTCATGGCGTCCGTCCCTTTTTACGGCGGTCAGCCCGCTGCTGAAGAAGTGCCCAATATCAATGCCCCGTTGTTGTTGCACTACGCAGGCCTGGATGAACGGGTAAACGCCGGTTGGCCGGATTACGCCGCCGCCCTTCAGAAAAACAACAAGGAATATAACGCTCATTTATATCCCAGCGTCAACCACGGCTTTCACAACGACTCCACGCCCCGCTATGACTGGAATGCCGCCAACCTGGCCTGGAACCGAACCATCGATTTCTTCAACGCCAAATTGAAATAATTTACTTCACCTCGATCACAAAACGGTGGTACCTGGTCATCGGGTGACTGGCCCGGTCTTTTACTTCGGCAATAATGTGGAGGGCGCCGGTCCCGTTTTCCGGCAAGGTTACCGTCGCTATATCGCCTGCTGAAGAAACGGCAACATCTCCGTTGTAGCTACCCACTTCCTTGTAGATCCAGAAGGTGGTTTCCAGTTCATCGCCGTCCGGGTCTTCGGCTTCAATCGCCAGTTGGACCTTTTCACCCGGTTTGGCGGTCAGTCTGGAGCCTGCGGTTGCCTTGACCACAGGCGGGTGATTGGCCTTTTCATAGTCCGCAACACACCAATCGGCGCGGCCGGCAAAATCCTGCTGTATGGCTTCCAGCCAGCGGATCTGCGGATAGGTCGGGTCCAGCGTATCGGAGAACGGATTGTAATCCCGGGCAGTTTCCCCGTCTTCCCAGCGGTTGGGTTGTTCGGCGGATTGCACCAGTCTGCCGCCCCAGCCGCCCCACTCGGGGTGATCCAGGTTGTCGAGGCCCACGTTGATCAGGTGCAGATACGACGGGGAGTCCCCTTCGGAAATGAAATCGTACATCCCGAAGTCGCCCCATTGCCCGCCTTTCAATCTGGCGGTATCGCCATGGACGTGTTCATCGTCGCCTTCCTGCTTCTGGCCGTCGCCGTAGCTGTAGTATTGCACCAGGAGCGGGCCGTGGTTGAGGATGATCTCGTTGCCCATGAATTCACCTTCGAAAAGGTATTGTTGAGACGCCGGAACGGCCCTTTTCCAGGCATACGCAAAACACCAGAACTGGTGCGAATTGTAAAAGATCCGGATACCGGGCCAGTTGGGGGCGATGTATTTCCGGTAAGTAGCATCCTGGTCGAGAATGGCGTAGATGATCGCCTTGTCGCAGATTTTTTTGTAGATCGAATCCCACTCTGCAGAGCCTTTGAATTCGTCCTCAATGGACTTCAAGGCCCTGGCAATGGTATTGGTACCGCCCCAGACCTGGAGATAAAGCGGCTCCATATTATCATCCAGCAATTTGGCCTTGATGAAATCCGAGCCCTCGGTATCCTTGTCCATTTCGCCTTCAAAATCGATATTGCCCACCCTGACCACGCTCTTCAGGTAATCGGCGGTCGGGTATCCTTCAGCGTGTTTGATCAGGTTGGGATAAATTTCCGCATAGGCATTCAATAACGGATTCATCCATTCCGTACCCGGCCAGCGCAGGTCGGTCCTGGCGCCGTAGATCCTTTGCGTCATCTCCATTTCCGACGTGAATTCGGTGCCCTTGCCGTCGCCTTTGTAGTGCCACATGGAGCTGGAGTAGATCAGCCCTTCGATCCGGAACTCATTGGCGTAAAGCAGCATCCTGATATAGGAATCCACGTCGTCGATCTCTCCGTCGGTTGTGACGATGGTACGCGGCTTTGAAACCGCCTCCTGTACAGGTTGGCAGTGGGTAAGGAATACAACACCTGCCGCAAGCAGGCTCAACAGTTTCGTTTTGCTTTTCATGATGTCTGATCAATAAGAATTGGTTATCGGCGCACTAAGGCTTATCCATCCCTGTCGGATTAAAGGTTTATCAATCCCTGTCGGGCTTAATAATCCGCAGAGTGGCAAAAAAATCATTTTCCGGCCAGTATCCGTTGCCATCCCTGGTAAAAATCCCGGACGGAGTGATTGTCGAGATCCGGCTGAATGGTCCGGGTCTGTGCCTGATTCAACCCGGCCAGCTGCCCGATCCCTGAAAAAACGCCGCTTTCCAGACCCGACAGATAGGCCGCGCCCAGGGCGGAGACATCGGCATTTTCCCTTTTCCTCAGGTTGACGCCCAGCAGATCTGCCAAAAAACGGATAACGAAGCTATTATTAGCGATCCCTCCGTTCACGGCAATTTCCTTCAGCGGCGACTGCATATCCTGCTGCATGGCATCGATCACATCCTTGATCTGGTACGGGATACTCTCCAGCGCCGCCCGTACAATGTGGTTTTTGGTCGTTCCGAAGGTCATGCCTTCAATGGAGGCCTTTCGGTTCATCTGCCAGTGCGGGGCGCCCAACCCGCTGAAGGCCGGGATCAGGTAAACGCCGGCATTATCCTTTACAGCGAGGGCCATTTGGTCCGTATGCGCGGGATCATCAAAAAGATCCAATTCATTCCTGAGCCATTCCAACGTGGAGCCGCAAGCGACGATAGCGCCTTCCAGGGCGTAGTCAACGCGGTCTTTCATGCTCCAGCAGATGGCGGTCAGCATGCCGTTGGCGGAATCAACCGGTTTGTCTCCGGTGTTCATCATGATGGAACACCCGGTACCCAGTGTGGCTTTTGCGGTCCCCGGTTCATAACAACCCTCCCCGAATGCGGCGGCGTGGGAATCGCCTATGACGGCGGTAATGGGCACAGGCTGGGGAAACAGGCCTTCAAAATCGCTTTGCCCGAATTCAAAGGAAGAAGGATGGACCTCCGGCAGCCGAAGGTTTTCCAGTCCCCACATGTTTAAAATTTCGGGATCCCAGTCGAGGGTATGAATATTGAACAGCAGCGTCCGGCTCGCATTGGTGTGATCGGTCCGGAACCGGGTCCCGTTGGTGAGTTTGAACAGCAACCAGCAATCCACCGTTCCGAAAAAGATCTCGCCGGCCTGAACCCGGTTTTTCAAGCCGGGGTCGTTTTGCAGCAGCCACAACAGCTTGGTCCCTGAAAAGTAGGGATCCAGGATCAAACCCGTCTTTTGCCGGATAACCGGCTCCTGCCCCCGGGCCTTCAACGCTTCGCATATCCCGGTGGATCGCTTGCAGGCCCATACCACTGCCGGGCACACAGCCCTGCCCTGCTGGTCCCACAGGATAAAAGTTTCCCGCTGGTTGCTGATGCCGCAGGATGCGATCTCCGAAAGCTGATGCCCTTTTTGCGCGAACTGTTCCACGCATTGCCGGACGGAATCCAGCATATTCCGGAAAATGCCTTCCGGGTCCTGTTCTACGAAACCGTTCTCAAAATGATCGGTATGCAAAGGGGCTGATCCTTTGGCCGCAGGCCGCCCCGTTCCGTCAAAAACAATGGTTTTGGTACTGCTGGTCCCCTGATCGACCGCCAGGACAAATTGCGCGTTGCTCATGCTTCTTTGCGATTCATTTTGTCAATGATCACCGCCAGCAGGATGACAACGCCCTTGGCGACCTGTTGCCAGAACGGGGAGACATTCAACAGCACCAGGCCATTGTTCAGCACGCCGATAATGGCCGCGCCGATGACGGTACCTGTTACGGAGCCGACGCCGCCCGACAGCGAAGTCCCTCCGATGACAACCGCTGCAATGGCGTCCAGTTCGTAGGTCATACCGGCATTGGGCTGGGCCGAATTGAGTCGGGCGGTCACCATGACCCCGCCGACCGCCGCCAGCATGCCGGCCAGGCCGTAAACCGCCAGCTTGATCCGGTTGATGTTGATCCCCGACAGGAAGGCCACTTTTTCATTTCCGCCGATGGCATAGATATAGCGCCCGAAGGCCGTCCGCCGGCTGATGAATACAAAAACGAGGACCACGATCAGGGAGATCCACACGGGTACGGGAATGCCCAACAACCAGCCCGAACCGATATATTCCAGTTCAGGGCCGAGGTTGGAAACGGGTATGCCCTGGGTGTACAACATGGTCATGCCCCTGGCGATGGTCAACATGGCCAGGGTGGCCACAAACGGCGGCACAACGAATTTCGTGATCACCCATCCGTTGAAAAGGCCCAGCAACAAACCAACGAGCATCGCCCCGAGAATCCCGCCCAGAACCGTAAAACCAACGAAGAGATCCAGGGATTCAAAGGCAAATCCGTATTTGATCAGTCCGGCACAGACGGCGCCTGAAAAGGCCAGGACCGAACCGACGGAAAGGTCAATACCGGCCATGAGCACCACCAGGGTCATTCCCACGGCGATACACACGTTCACGGATATTTGCCGCAGCACATTCCAGAGATTGGTGGCCGTCAGGAATTTGTCAGACAGCAGCGCTATGAGTGCGCAAAGCAGGAAAAGGGCAATCAGCGATTGCGATTTTCTGAGCAGTTGGTTGTTAAAGGTAATGTTCATCGTTGGTTCGTGAGTTTGGTGGTGGTTTTGGGGGATTTGATCAGCACTTCGATTCTTCAGTTCCTCGATTCCTCGATTCCTCAAATTTGACCTATAAGGTTTACGCCCCCGGTAAAGCAGCCTTCAGCAACCGGTCCTCATCCACATCGGAAGCCTGGAAGGATGCCGTGATCCGGCCTTCGGACATGACCAGTATCCGGTCCGACAGGGTCAGTATCTCCGGGATTTCGGACGAGACCAGGATGATGCTCATGCCGCCGGCGGCGAGTTGCTTCATCAGTTCATAAAAATCGTGTTTGGCCTTGATATCAATCCCTCTCGTGGGTTCATCCATGAACAAGATCCGGGGCTGGGTGGAAAGCCATTTGGCGAGCACTACTTTTTGCTGGTTTCCGCCGCTCAGGTTCCGGCATAACTGCCCTTCGGAAGGGGTTTTGATGGCCAATTGGCTGATATAGGACCGGGCCAGGCTGCCTTCCCTGGATTTGCGCAGGATGGTTTTTCCCGCAAGGGTCGGCAGGCTGATATTGGCAGAAATATCCGCCCCCAGGATCAGGCCCTCTCCTTTGCGGTCCTCGGTCACGAAAGCCAGGCCCTGCCTGATGGCCGCCAACGGCGTCCTGATCTTGCACGGCTTCCCTTCTATTTCCAGATCGAACCTGCTCCTGCCGGGGTGCAACCCGAAAAGGGTTTCCAGCAGCTCCGACCGGCCCGCCCCCATCAATCCGAAAATGCCGAGAATTTCGCCTTTTTTCAATCCGAAGGAAATACCCTGCAAAACCTTTCGCTGACTGAGGTATGCGTGTTGCAAATCCAGGCCGGAAACGCTTAAAACCTCTTCCTCCTTTCCCGCGCCAATTGCTTTGGTCTCAATCCGCACCTCACGGCCCACCATCAGGCGGATCAGCGCCTGTTCCGTGGTATCCGCCATGGCGCCTTCGCCTTGCATGACGCCGTCCCGCAACACGGTGTAGGTGTCCGCAATGCGAAACAACTCGTCCATTTTATGGGAAATATATACAATGGTCCTGCCCTCCTGTTTCAGCCCCCGGATGATGCGGTGCAGGTTGTCAATTTCCGCGTCGCTCAGGGCGGAGGTCGGCTCGTCCATCAGGATCACGGCGGCGTCCGACAGCAATACCTTGGCGATTTCCACCAGTTGCTGCTCGCCGACTTTCAACCTTTGCACCCTGGTTTGCGGGGGAACGGTCAGGTTCACCCTGGCAAGCACCTCCTGCGTTTTCCGGTTCATCAGGGCAGTATCCAGCAGTCCCAGGGGCGTGCGCAATTCCTGTCCCAGAAAAAGGTTTTCCGCAACGGTCAACTGGGGGACCAGGTTCAATTCCTGGTGAATGATGGCGATGCCCGCCTGCCGGGCTTCCCGGACGCTTCCGAACCGGACCGGCTCGCCGTCCAGCAGGATGGTCCCTTCATACCGGGTATACACGCCGGTGAGTATTTTCAGCAAGGTCGATTTGCCTGCTCCGTTCTCCCCGAGGAGGGCGTTGACCTTTGCCGGATAAAGTCTGATATTAACCCCGTCCAGGGCCTGAACACCCGGAAAGGATTTTGAGATGTTTTGGGTTTCCAGCAGCATTATTCGGGCTTTATTTGTGCAGGAGTGATCACGATTTCCGGGTACTCCAGCGCTTTTTTGCTCAGCTTGACGGCGCCTGTCACCGCAATCCGGTCGCCGGCCTGCAGTTGCTGCACAACCGGAGGGATGATCTTCGTACGGATCAGGGCGTTGAGCGCCTCCGATACCCGGTTGAAATCCGCATTGGTCTTAAAATCCGTCAGCTTCACCAGGCCCGATGCGTCGCGCAACGCATTGCCGAAAATGTACCGGGTATTGACGCTGATCGTTTCGGCGTCATCCGTAACCAGGCTGATCCCGTCGGCTGTGATCTCCGCGATTTTTCCGCTGCAGCTGACCATGAAGTAGGCCGAATTGCCGATCCCCAGCCGGTTGCCGTATTTTTCAAATGCACCGTCCGCATCGGCGCGCACGGCAGCCAAAAGCGCCGGCAAACCAACAGTCCGGTCATTTTTCAACATGCCCTGGTAATAAATAGAGTCGGCGTAGGCCTGGAAATCAAATTCCGCACCGGATTCAGCCCTGACCGCGCTCAGCTTTTTAAAATAAACGGAATTGTACCCTAAAAAGGCCAGGGCAACCACGAGCAAGCCGTATTTATAGCTCTTCTTCATCCTGTCAGATTATCCTGTGAAACAAAACGGAGTCCTTCATTCCCGGTAACCGGCCACGTTCTCCGCGTCAACCAATTCCACCTCTACCGGAATGCGCTGGGGAAACTCCCGGCGACCTTCGAAATATTCATGCGCAAAACGGGCGGCCGTTTGGGCCATTACTTTCGGGTATTGCATCCCGGTGGCGACGATCTTACCCTCCCCGATCTTTTCTACTACGTCGGCCGCACCGTCAAAACCAAAAATCCTGACCTGGCTTACCTTGTCTGCCGCCTGCAAGGCCTGCAAGGCCCCCATGGCCATAGCGTCGTTGCCGCAGAAGACCGCTTTGATATCCGGCTGGGCCTGCAAGATCGTCTCCATGACCTCCATGGCCCGGTTGCGGTCAAAATCAGCGCTTTGCTGGGCCACCATCTTCAGGTCCGGAAACTCGTCGACCACCGAATGAAAACCACCCGACCGGGCCCAGGTATTGTTGTCGCCCACCAGGCCGAGTAGCTCCACGTAATCACCCGCGCCGCCCAGGGTTTTTACAAACTCAACGCCGAGCTCCACGCAGCCCGAATAATTATCAGAAAGGATCTGGCTGGTAGCGGCATCATCGGCGTTCACTTCGCGGTCCATGCAAAAAACGGGCACGCCGGCCGCTTTGGCCTTCAGGATGTTCACAATAGAACCGTCGGCGTCCGTGGGATTGAAAAGGATGGCATCGAAGCCCGAGGCAATGAGGTTTTCAAAATTGTCGGATTCGGTCGCCGGGTTATTCTGCGAATCGAATATCTTGGCTTCATACCCCAGAGCCCGCACATCCTCCGCCGCAGATTCGGCAAGCACCACAAACCAGGGGTTGTTGAGGGTTGAAATGACAACGGCCACTTTTTTCGCTTCCCGGTCTGCCTGTTTATCGGAACTGCAGGCCCAAAAGCTCAGCAAGATCAGGCATAAAAGCCAGGCGGTTTTAATTATTCTTCTCATGGCGTAACCTTGATTTTATGTTTTGATCTGCAACAGCGCCAATGCCGTATGGGCAAGGCCTTCACCGGAGATCCCGTAATGGTCAAAGATCTCCGTTTGCGATCCAGATACCGTATATTCATCCGGCAGTCCGACGATCTTGAATTTATTCCGGCACCCCTGTTGAAAGAGCAATGAAGCTACCGCCTCGCCCAAACCACCGTGTACCGAATGTTCCTCAACGGTAATGACCGGCCGGTCGTTGGCAGCAGCTGCCAGGATCAGCTTTTCGTCCAGCGGTTTGATGGTATGCAGGCTGATCACGCGGCACTTTATGCCGTATTTTTCCGCCAATAGGTTTGCCGCCGTTTCACAGGGAAGTACCGTTTCTCCGGCGCCGATGAACGTGAGATCATCGCCCGCCCGGATGGTTCGCCCCTTGCCGATTTGAAAATCAGGATCCAGGCTCCTGTCCAAAAGGGGCATGCCTTTTTTGCCGAACCGGATATAGACCGGGCTTGTCATCGCAGCTGCCTGCCGGATGGCCTCTGCGGTCTCGAAATTGTCGCAAGGCGCTACAATGGTCATATTGTGGATAGCCCGCAAAACAGCGAAATCGTGCAGGCTATGGTGCGTCGACCCCAGCGCGCCGTAGCTGACCCCGGCACTGATGCCGATGAGCTTCACCGGATTGTCCGAATACGCTACATCGTTCTTGATCTGCTCCAGGGAGCGGGCGGTCAGGAAGCAGGCCGGCGAGACGGCAAAGACCTTTTTCCCCATGCTGGCCAGACCTGCAGATACGCCTACCAGATTTTGTTCCGCAATCCCCACCTCGACGATCTGTTCCGGAAACCGGACTCCGAACGGGACCAACTTGCCCGATCCGCGCGAATCGCTGGTAACGACCAGGATATCCCTGTCCTGTTCCGCCAATGACTGCAAGGTCTCGGAAAATACGTTCAGGTTGGGAATCGCCTCCGTCCTTACCATTTCCATATGCTGATTTTTAATTGACTAATGCCAAGGTCTAAACACCGATTTTCTCCTCCGTCAACGCCTGGAACGCGGTATCCAGCTCATTGATCGCTGCATAATATTGCCCGGGAGAAGGAACGCCGTGGTGCCATTTCAAAACGCCCTCCATGTAACTGATACCCTTCCCTTTGACCGTATGGGCGATCACAAAGGAGGGTTTTCCCTGCTCGATCGGCAGGTTTTCCAGCGTTTCGGTCAGGGCTTCCACATCGTTTCCATCCACCTCGCAGACCGCCCAGCCGAATGCCTCTATCTTTTTGCGAATGGGCTCCAGGCCAATGACATCCGCGTTGGCGCCGGTGATCTGTTGCTTATTGTAGTCCAGAACGGCGCATAAGTTGTCCAGTTTATAATGAGCAGCCATCATCAGGGCTTCCCAATTGGAGCCTTCCGCCATTTCGCCGTCGCCCAGCACCGTATAGACCCGCAGCGGGAGCCCGTCCTTCTTTGCCGCCAGGGCATTGCCGGCGCAAATGGCCAGGCCGTGTCCAAGGCCGCCTGTATTCTGCTCCATGCCCCTGACCTTCCGGGTGGGGTGACCGATATACGGCGATTGGTAGCGGCAAAGCGTCAGCAGGTCCTCTTCCGGGAAAAACCCCTTATCCGCCAACACCACGTAGAGCGCTTCTACGGAATGCCCCTTGCTCTGTACGTAGCGGTCCCGGCCCGGGTCGTCAAAATTATCCGGCGACACGTTCATGACCCGGTTGTACAGCACATTGAGGATATCAATAATGGAAAGGCTGCCGCCGGTATGCCCTGCCCCGGCGTTGCAGATATATTTGAGGATCTTTTTGCGGTACTCAACCGACTTTATTTTTAATTCCCGGGTTGTCATTTTTTTCAAAATTGATGAATGGGACGAACGGTGTGTTCGTAAACCTCCCACCCCATATAATTTCCGAATGCCTCTTTCAGGATGCCTGCCGTTTTGGAGGCATTCATCACCACATGGTGTTCAAAACCTTGGCGGCAGACGTACTGCATCAATCTCTGCAGGTCGGGAATGCGGGCAACTGCGCGGTTGCCGAAGGTATTGAGCGGGTCATCGGTCAGTTCGCCTTCTCCCAGGTAGGTTTTGATCACTCCGCGGGGGTCGTCGGTACTGATGCGACCGTAAGTAAGCGGCATGGCAGGCGTCCGGCCGTCCAGGGCGCCGTAGGTGTTCTCCACGCCTACCGAGGTGCCGAGGATCGGCGCGTTGCTGATCTGAATGTCGGGGAGGAAGGATTTGGCCCAGTTGCCGCAGTGGAACAGGACGCATTTATCGGGGTCATCCGCGTAATTGTTATTCCAGTCCACCAGCGCAGAAGGCGAATTGGAGGCCAGTTGCATGGCGTACATGCTGAGCGTACCGGTCACGTCCACTTCGCAGGCGCTCGGCAGCATATTCTCGCTCATGATGCTCATGCTGGTGCAAACATTGCAGCCGTAATTCTGCTGGAGGGAAGTCCAGCACTGAATGGCGGTAGCATCCAGAGCAAATTCCTCCATAACCTGTTGAAGCACCACGTCCAGCTTGGCGATCTTCACCATCGCTGCATTCGGCGCCTTGCTGCCCGGTGCGTAGGCCTGCACCTTTTCCAGGTGCTGCTTTACCGGCAGATCCGCATCCGCGAGCTTTTCGGCCCTGCCCAATACTTCCGAGAGGTCGAAGGTGGTCACCGTGATGCCATTCCTTTGCAGGATCTTTTCGCTGTACCGAACCGTATTGAACGCTCCCGGGCGGGCTCCGATGGCGCCGATCCGGACATTCCGCAATCCCCGCACCACGCGGCAAACCGCCACAAAGTCCTTCAGGTCCCTTTGAAATTCCGGATCGGACGGGCTCATGACGTGCCGGGAGGTGAGGGAATATCTGATGCCGTATTGGTAGAGGTTGTTGCAAACGGAGATCTTGCCGCACCAGGAATCCCGGCGATTCACCACGTTCATTTTCTGCAGGTCGTCCGGATAAGCCTGGATCAATACGGGTACGTCGAGTCCGGCCAGCTTCAAGGTATCCGCCACGCCTTTTTCATCGCCGAAATTGGGAAGTAAAACAAGGATGCCAATGATTTCCTCCCGGTGTTTTTTGAAAAGGTCAGCGCATCTGAGGGCTTCCTGGTAGGTCTCTACGCCGCCCAATTTGGTGTCCTGCGGACCGAGCAGGACCGGATTCAACCCCAGGTTTTCAAAAACCTCAACAATTTCGAGCCTCGCTCTTTCCACCAGGCTGTCGGGGAAAAAATCCCGGTTACCGATGATGACGCCAAGACTGGTTGATTTGCTCATTTTATTTATGGATTTTCGTTGTCAGCGGTTGCAATGATCAATTCGATCTCGTGTTCCCGGAATACGGCCTTGTGCTTTTCCTCTATTCCGGGGTCCGTGATGATGAAATCGATCAGGGACAAGGCGCCGAGGCTGGCCAGTGCGCTCTTTCCCATTTTTGTGCTGTCTGCCACCAGATAGGTTATTTCGGCAGCGTCGATCATCGCCTTTTTTACGACCAGGTCGCTGATGGACGGATAGGTCAAACCCGATTTCAGCGAAATGCCGGCGGTGGCCAGGAACAATTTCTGGACGTTCAGGCCCTTGAAAAAGTCGGCCGCCTTCTGGCCGGTGAGGGAAAGGGTGGGCGGTTTGAACTCTCCTCCCGTAACGATCACTTCAATCCCGGGCTCCGCTCCGAGCATCAGGGCAATATTGAGCGCATTGGTGATCACCGTAAGGTTTTTCAGCCCGCTGAGTTGCTTGGCTATTTCAGTCGTCGTTGAGCCGGAATCGAGGATAATGGTATCGCCGCTTTCAATGTATTCCAGGCATTTTGCGGCGATCAAGGCCTTTTTATCCAGGTTTTCCTGGTGGATCAGGGTAAAATTGCGCACCTGATCTTCTACGTTCTTCAAATAAGCCCCTCCGTGCTCCTTGACGATCAGGCCTTCCTTTTCCAGTTTGTCGAGATCCTGGCGGATGGTCACTTCGGTCACCCGGAAGATGCGGGCCAGATCCGCCACCTTGGCGGAACCGTCTTCCTTCAACAGCTCCAGTATTTTATCTCTGCGTTGGTGAGGCAGCATCGATTCTTTTGTTTTCAAGCCCAATACAAAAGTAAACGAAAGTAAACGAAAAAAAAAGAAAATAAACGAAAAAATTCAAAGATCACCGCGCCGTCCTCCGGCATGAGCCAGGTTGCCCGCCATTATTCCCGGCTGGGAAACCGGCCTTCGGGGAGCCGGAAACACATTACAAAAACGGCATTGCTGCATCCATGAACTATCATCAGGTGGACCTGACGCCCTTCGGCTGGTCAGATTTCGAGGATTTTTACAACAACTCGGGTGCGGCCTACACCACCATAACGGATATCTGGGAGCAGAAATGGCTGGCATTATTCTTCCACGGCCTGGAACCCTACTTCGAAGTGCGCAGATGGTATTTTGAAAGCGGCTTGAGCTGGGACGGCATTCCGTTCCTCGGACCATCCTGCCGGAACCTGAACGATGACCGGCTCCCGCTCCGGTTCCTGTATCCGGGAGAAGAACAAAGCCTGAACAACGCCAATTACAAAGCGGCGACCAGCCGGTTGGGCGGCAATGATCAGAATGCGCGAATGTGGCTGATGCAATAGTTCCGCTGCCGGCCTGCCAGGTTGACCCGGCAGGCAACACGACTGTTTTAACCGGCACCAAAAACAAGATAAATGGACAAACGAGCAAAGAAGTATTTTGATATCCATGCTCCGGTTTTTTATCCCTCGGCGATCATTATATTATTGTTCATAATCCTCACACTGGTGATCGGCAAGCCGATGGAGCAGATCTTTGATTCGATACAAAGCGGGATGGCGGACAATGCAGGCTGGTTTTTTGTGATGGCGGTCAATGTATTGCTGGCCATTGCGCTTTACCTGGCTTTCAGCAAGTACAGCTCCATCCGGCTGGGTGGTCCGCTTGCCAAACCCGAGTTCAGCAATTTTGCCTGGTTTGCCATGTTGTTCTCAGCAGGCATGGGTATCGGGCTTCTTTTTTTCAGTGTGGCGGAACCGATATTCCATTTTTCGAATCCGCCGCTTGAGGCTGCGAATGAGGCGGAGCAGGCGCGTATCGCTATGAAATACACCTTGCTTCACTGGGGGTTGCACGCCTGGGCAATCTATGCCATGGTGGGCCTGGCGCTGGCTTTTTTTGCTTTCAACAAGAAGCTGCCGCTTACCATACGTTCCGTTTTTTACCCTTTACTGGGCGACCGCATTCATGGGCGCTTCGGCGACATCGTCGATGTGGTAGCCGTGGTAGCCACGCTGTTTGGACTGGCGACCTCCCTGGGGTTCGGCGTCAAGCAGGTGTCGGCAGGGCTCAACCACCTGTTTGGTTTCCCCGATACGGTCTGGATGCAGGTATTTCTGATCGGCATCATCACCCTGGCCGCCACCGCTTCCGTGGTATCCGGACTGCACAGCGGCGTGCGCCTTCTGAGTGAACTGAACATGCGGCTCGGGCTGATCTTTCTGGTGCTTGTCCTGATACTAGGCCCCACCATCACTTTGCTCGACGGGTTTATCCAGAACACCGGCGCTTACCTTCAATCCTTGCTTGCCGTAGGCACCTGGACAGAGACCTACACGCAGACCCGGTGGCAAAACGGCTGGACGATCGTCTACTGGGCATGGTGGATCTCCTGGTCGCCATTTGTCGGCATCTTTATTGCCCGCATCTCCAGGGGGCGCACCATCCGGGAATTCATCCTGGGCGTGTTGCTGGTCCCCACCCTGCTCACCTTTTTGTGGTTCTCCGTTTTCGGAGGATCTGCCCTCTACCTGGAACTGAACGGCATCGGCAACATCGTCGGAGCGGTGAATGACAATATCGCAACGGCCCTTTTTGTGATGCTTGAAGAGTTTCCCCTCGCATCCGTCACTTCTGTGATCGGGATCGTGCTGGTCACCAGTTTCTTTGTAACCTCATCAGACTCCGGATCCCTGGTCATCGACAGCATCACCTCCGGGGGCAAACTCGATGCGCCGGTCGGGCAACGCATTTTCTGGGCTTTACTCGAAGGCGTTGTAGCCGCCACCCTGCTCATTGGAGGAGGCCTGCAGGCCCTGCAGACCGCTGCCCTGTCTTCAGGGTTGCCGTTTACCATTGTACTGCTTATACTTTGTTACAGCCTGATCCTGGGCCTGCGGGAAGAACACAAAGAAATGCAGCGCAGAGAGCAATTCCGGGAAAAAGAAGCCTACCGAAAAGTGCTGACCGACCTTATCAACAAGAACAAAGAAAAAATTTCATGATATGCGTACCGTCAAGAATGTCATGGTGTGTCTTGACCTTACTGAAATGGATGTGCTGCTGATCCGCTATGCGGACTATCTATGCCGTTCGTTTGACGGAATAGAAAGATTAATTTTCGTGCACAACATTCCGTTCGAATTCCCGGAAGAGGCGGAGGAGCTGATCCGCTCCATCGACCGGCCGCTGGATGAATTGGTCTCGGATCTCATTCGCGAAAAAGTGGAGCAGGGCTTTACTCCCCTTGCCGGTGGGCCCGCTTTTGAGGTAATTGTAAAACAAACCGGCTCCACAGCCAACACCCTGGCGGAAATAGCCGATGCCTGCAACATCGACCTTGCCATTACCGGAAAAAAGGTCAACTTCAAAGGTTCAGGGATTATCCCGGAAAAACTGTTGCGGACTGCCGGCTTCACATCTTACCTGTTGCTGTTACCGGACAAGGCTCCCCATATGATCACCGATATCCTGGTACCCGTCGATTTTTCCAAGGCCTCCCGGAATGCTTTAATGCGGGGTATTTACCTGCAACAACAGTTCAATGCCCGATTGAGTTGCCAGCACGTATTCAGCATTCCAACCCACTACTTTCCCTATATTCCTTTAGAGAATACCGAGGCGGCTCTCCGGAAAGAAGCGGAAAAGGATTGGAAAAAATTTGCGGAAGGACTGAAAAAACTTGAGGCCGGAGAAGTAAGTTGCGCCATCACCTTCAGCCATGGCAAAGGCATTGCCGAGTCGATCTATGCATATGCCCTGCAACACAAAAAGGACCTGATCGTCATCGGCTCCGAAGGCAAAGGCGCGGTGACCACCTTGCTGGTCGGGAGTGTGGCGATCCGGCTCATCAAGCACGACATGCATATCCCCATACTGGTTTGCCGGGATTGATGGGTCGCGGAGTTTGCAGCATACAATCAGCACATGCCATAAAACAAAAAGTCCGGTCTGTTTAGGACCGGACTCCTTTGTGTGCCGAAGATGGGACTCGAACCCATACGCCCGAAGACACACGCCCCTGAAACGTGCGCGTCTACCAATTCCGCCACTTCGGCTTATTTTATCTGAGGAACCGAGTAATCGAGGAACTGAGTAATCGATTACTTGATTTTCCTGGTACCGAAGGCGGGAATCGAACCCGCACGATGTTGCCATCACTGGATTTTGAGTCCAGCGCGTCTACCAATTCCGCCACTTCGGCTTATTTTATTGAGGAACCGAGTAATCGAGGAACTGAGTAATCGATTTCTCAAGTGCGCGATTCCTTGATTTTTCAAAACTTTCAGCGCCCGTTAGCGCCTGTTTAAAATTGCGGATGCAAAAGTAAAATATAAATTGATATTGCGCAAGTGCGCCCCATCATTTTTTTCAGGATATTATTTATTGAACCACCTGAAGAAGTCTAACCCGTTGGCGTACAATACCAGACCGATGACAATGATGAAGCCCACCATGGTTGCGGTTTCCATGAACTTGTCGCTGAGCTTGCGGCCGGTGATCACCTCGTAGAGCAGGAACATCACGTGGCCGCCGTCGAGCGCCGGGATCGGCAGCAGGTTCATGAAGGCGAGAATGAGTGACAGGATGGCCGTCATTCGCCAGAAGTGGCTCCATTCCCATTCGGTACCGAACAGGGAGCCGATGGTCGCAAACCCGCCGAGGCTTTCGGAGGCCTTGATCTTGCCCTGAAACATTTTCTTGAAGGCCTTCAGCTGATCGCCCAGGAAGCCCCACCCTTCTGCAAAACCGGCCGGCAGGGCCTGTGCAAAAGAGTAGGTCATGGTTCTGGTCTTATAAAAATCGGTGATCGGTTGCGCCTGCACCCCTATCTTACCGTCCTCTGTCAGGGCAATGGACATGTTCAGGGTATCGCCTCCGCGGAGGACGCCCATGTCCACCGTCCGGCCTTTGTTCTTGAATGCAAGCCGCTGGAAGGCGTGGTAATACCCGTCCGTGGGTTGGCCGGCCAGGGAAATGACCTGGTCGCCCGGTTTCATTCCGGCTTTGGCTGCGGGCAGGTCGTCCGCTACTTCTTTTACGAAGAACGGAAAGCGGGGTCCGAACAAGGCTTTATCCTTGTTTTTACTCCGGGAGAGGATATCGACGAATTTCTCATCGACCGGGAGGGAAACCTTTTGTCCGTCGCGTTCGACCTCAATATTTTTGGCGCCGTTGATGACCACTTCGCGGATCACTTCGCGGTCGCTGAATTTCTCAAAGGGTTTGTCGCCGATGGCCAGGATCTTGTCGCCGTCTTTGAGGCCCATATCCATACCCAGCGAATCGGCGTAAATGCCGTAAGTGACGTTTTCGGCGGGCAGGTATTCTTCGCCCCAGATCCAGAGGTACATGCCGTAGAGGAGGAAACCCAGCAGAAAGTTGACCGTTACGCCGCCGAGCATGATGATGAGGCGCTGCCAGGCCGGTTTTGACCGGAATTCCCAGGGTTGGGGTTCTTCTTTCAGCTGTTCGGTATCGAAACTCTCGTCGACCATGCCGCTGATCTTGACGTATCCGCCGAGCGGGAGCCAGCCGATGCCGTATTCGGTTTCACCGACTTTTTTCTTGAACAGGGCAAAACCGGGGTCGAAGAAGAGGTAGAATTTTTCCACCCGGGTCTTAAACCAGCGGGCCGGGAGAAAATGCCCCATCTCATGCAGCACGATCAGAATGGAAAGGCTCAACATCAATTGCCCGACCATTACTACATATTCCATATCGTCAATTTATTAAACAGAAACAGCTTTTTTGATGCCAATGTTGTATTCCGGCGGGCAAAGGTAAAGGATTTCTCATTAATACCTATTTTTGGGCCGCCATGCAATTGTTTTTTGTACCCGATATCAACGGCAATCACGCGATCGACCTCCCCGAAGAAGAGGCCCGGCACTGCATTCAGGTTCTCCGTAAACGCCCGGGCGACGCCATTAGTTTAGTGGATGGAAAAGGAAGCTTCTACGAGGGGGTCCTGGAATCGGCGGATAAAAGATCCTGCCGGGTCGCCATCCGGTCGAGCCGCACAACGCCGCCCCGGCCTTTCCACCTCCACCTGGCGGTTGCGCCCACCAAGCAGGCCGAGCGTTTCGAGTGGATGCTGGAAAAGATTACAGAGATCGGCGTAGACGAGATCTCGCCCTTGCTGTGCCGCCGGTCGGAGCGCGACAAGATCCGGGCCGACCGGCTGGAAAAGATCCTGGTTTCGGCCATGAAGCAGTCCGTCCAGGCGACCCTGCCCAAACTGAATCCCCTGGCGCCTTTGCCCGAATTCATCCGGGCCTGCCGGGCCGAACAACGCTTCATCGCGTATGTGGACGACGAACAAAAAAACCACCTCCCCGGCAACTGCCGGCCCGGTGGCAGCGTTTGTATCCTGATAGGCCCCGAAGGCGATTTCCACCCGGCGGAGATTGCGCTGGCGCTGGAAAACGGCTTCACCCCTGTAAGCCTCGGCCCTACCCGTCTGCGGACGGAGACCGCCGGCATGGTTGCCGTCCACACCGTAAGCCTGATCAATTTAATTCAACAGGAAAAAATCGCATTATGAGCCGCTTTCTTCTTTTATCCGTTCTGGTGCTTGGGCTTTCGGCCTTCAATCCGGGGCCCGCGCCCGCACCGGCCCCTACCCTCAAGCTGGCCTTGCTGAAGTACGCAGCCGGCGACTGGTACGCCAACCCCACTTCGCTGCCGAACCTGGCCAAATTTGCCAATGAGAACCTGGGTACCAACATCGACCCCGACAATGCGGTGGTGGAAGTCGGCAGCGCGGAACTGTTCAATTATCCGTTCGTGCATATGACCGGCCACGGCAACGTCCTCTTTTCGGATGCCGATGCGGAAAACCTGCGCAATTACCTGCTGGCAGGCGGCTTCCTGCATGTCGACGACAATTACGGCATCGACCCTTACATCCGGGTGGCCATGAAAAAAGTGTTCCCGGATAAGGAATTTGTCGAGCTTCCGTTTCAGCACCCGATCTTCCACCAGCGATTCGACTTCAAGAACGGCCTGCCCAAGATCCACGAACACGACGGATTGCCGCCCCAGGGTTTCGGGATCTTTGTGGAAGACCGGCTGGTTTGCCTTTACACCTTCGAATCCGACCTGGGCGACGGCTGGGAAGACCCCGAAGTACACAAGGACCCCGAGGAGTTGCGGCAGGCGGCCCTGCGGATGGGCGCCAATATTTTGCAGTATGTTTTTGGGCAGTAGGTACTTTAGTGGTAAGTCGTAAGTGGTAAGTCGTAAGTGGTAAGTCGTAAGTGGAAAGTCGTAAGTGGTAAGTCGTAATTATGACTTACAACTAAACAAACTATTGCCAGAAGAACTGGCGGCTTCTTCGCAAATATCGTTTGAAATTCAGCCAGAAAGCGGCAACGAGATAGATGAGAATGGGCGAGCCCAAAGCGACAAAGGTGCCATAAATGAAGTACAGGCGGACGCGGGAACTGGAGACTCCGATCCGGTCGCCGAGATAATGACATACACCGAAGGCTGATTGCTCCAATAATTGTCTGATCCTTCTCATATTGGCGGGATTGAAGTACAAATATCTAAAAAAAGTCAAAGCGGTGCAAATTGCAGGACCGCTTTGACTTGTTTATTTAACTTTTTCCGTAATCAATCGAACCGGATGGCCGATTCTGTTTCCGTCGTTCTGGCGGAGAAAGCATCTTCATTCATCAGCACTTTCTCAACATCTACCCTGCCCTCGTCTTTTTTCTGCCGCATTACTGCAAATATGCCGATCAATCCGGCAACCAACAGAAGGACGAGAAAAAAGCTCTCCGGCGAACGCCCGTTTTTAGTAGTGTTCCTGTGTTTCATAGGATGGGTTTTTAATGCCCGGGCAATAAGCAACCTCCCGCCACGCAGTGCATGGGTCGGCCGTTCATTGCCTCAAGCTCATGAAATTTGAAATGGGTTATTGAAGATCAGGACAAAAGTCCGCTTGCCGGTCCGGCAGCGTTGATGCTGCGGCCGCAATGTCAGCCACTCTTGCCTTACGGGTGTAAATTGGCCTGTCAGCGAAAGTTCTCCCGGGAGGAGAAGAAAACCTGCGACCAGGCCATCGTTTCCGGCTGCGGATCAAGCCGCCCGCCGATTACGCAAATCGGTGAGAAAAGTAGAATAAGTGTTTCATCGTGTTCCAAGTTTAGGTTAACAAAATTATGAACCGTGTCTTTTTTGTGTCTGTAGGTTAACGGCAAAGATATAACACTTTTTTAAAATTAATAATTTTTTTAAAGTGTAATCACTTGCCGTACCTTCATTGTTCATACTGCAAAAGGTATGCCAAATTTCTCAAAGCCCTAAACTGTGGATTGTATGCCGCAAAGTTATAATATATTACAAAAAATAAAAATGTTTTGGTCTGTTTTTTTAGCTGCTCTCGATACTATTATTAAACCAAAAAGCGTGCCAAAAACCAATTTTTGCTGTTCAAAGGCTGTATATTTGCCTTCATCACGTTAAAAAAAATCATCAAATGGCTTACTGGCTGGTCAAATCCGAACCCCATGTATATGGTTATCAAGACCTTGTGAACGAAGGTCGCGGAAGATGGGACGGCGTGCGCAACTACGCCGCCAGAAACCACCTCCGGGCCATGGAAGAAGGCGACCTCGTTCTTTTTTATCACAGCAATCAAGGATTGGAGGTTGTCGGGATCACCAAAGTGGTCCGAACCGCCTACCCCGACCCCACTGCAGAAAAGGGTGACTGGTCGGCTGTAGACCTGGTTCCCGTCAAACCGCTGAATAAAAATGTCCCCCTGACCGAGATCAAACAGACGCCCGAACTGGCCAACATCGGCCTGATCCGGATCGGCCGGCTCTCCGTTATGCCGTTGACGGATGCGGAATTTGAAAAGATCCTGGAAATGGGAGAAACGAAAATTTGATTCAATTTTTTGATTGGTCCGCCACGCCGCGGCGTGGTCGATTGATTCGATTGGGTCGATTGATTCGATTGATTCGATTGATTCGATTGATTCGAATTTAGTCGTCCGCCGGTTGGTCAGCTTAAATCGATTCATTCGAAACATTCCAAAAATCGATTCAATTGTTCGATTGATTCGATTGGTTCGATTGATTCGATTGGTCTTGCCATCGAATTCCTCGATTCCTCGATTCCTCAGTTCCTCGATTCCTCGATTCCTCGATTCTTCAATTAACTCTATTTTTCCGGCACATGAAGTCAATAGCCGTTTTTTGCGGAGCAAACCCGGGCAATCACCCGGCATACATGCAGATCGCCCGGGAGACGGGCGCATTTCTGGCGCGTCAAGGCATCCGGGTGGTGTACGGCGGCGCAAGCATCGGCATGATGGGCGCCATTGCGGACGGCGCCCTGGAGCAAGGCGGAGAGGTCGTCGGCGTTATTCCCGATTTCATGACCGACCGGGAGATCAACCACAAGGGCCTCACCCGGTTGGTCATTGTAAGCAGCATGAATGAACGCAAATTGGAAATGGCACGCCTGTCGGACGGGTTTATCGCCTTGCCCGGCGGCTACGGCACCCTCGACGAGCTGTTCGAAATGATCACCCTCGTACAGATCGAACAGGCCGCCTACCCTATCGGCATCCTCAACGCCAACGGCTTTTACGACCACCTGCTGGCCCATATCCAACATATGGAACAAACGGGCTTTCTGCGGCAGCGCAAGCCTTTGTTCGAGGTTTCGGACAACCTGGAGGACCTCCTGACCAAAATGCGCCGGGTATAACGCTTTCACCGGACAACCAGCCGCACAACGGTCTACCTTATTAAATAACCTAAAGTCTATTCAATGCCGGTAAAAATAGTGCGGCAATGGTAGCATGAACGGCGAAAAAAACCAATAATTTGTCCCAAACGAAATTTTTCACAGCCGTTGCGCCCCGCATACACCCATTAAAAAACCTCGTATATTTGCACCCATGAAGAATATCAGGAATTTTTGCGTCATTGCGCATATTGATCACGGGAAAAGCACGCTTTCCGACAGGCTGCTGGAGACGACGAAGACGGTGTCGGACCGGGACATGAGGGAACAGACGCTGGACGATATGGATCTCGAACGCGAACGCGGGATCACGATAAAAAGCCATGCCATCCAGTTGACCTATCCGCATACCGATGGGGAGACCTATATATTGAACCTGATCGACACCCCGGGCCACGTGGATTTCTCTTACGAAGTTTCGCGCTCCATCGCCGCCTGCGAAGGCGCCTTGCTGCTCGTAGACGCCTCCCAGGGCATACAGGCTCAGACCATCTCCAACCTTTATCTGGCCATCGACCACGACCTGGAGATCATCCCGGTCCTGAACAAGGTCGACATGGAAAGCGCCATGGTCGATGAGGTATCCGACCAGATCATCGAACTGATCGGTTGCAAAAAAGAAGACATCATCCTCGCCAGCGGAAAGACCGGACTCGGGGTGGAAAATGTGCTCAAGGCCATCGTCGACCGGATCCCCGCCCCGAAAGGCGACCCGGAAGGTCCGCTTCAGGCCCTGATCTTCGACTCCATTTTCAACTCCTTCCGCGGCATCATTGCCAATATCCGGATCCTGAACGGCACCCTGAAAAAAGGCGATAAGGTCCGGTTCGTCAATACCGGCAAGGTTTACGAAGCCGACGAGATCGGAGTCCTCCAACTGGATTACCGCCCCAAGCCGGAACTGGCTGCCGGCAACGTAGGCTATATCATCACCGGCATCAAGGTCTCCAAAGAGATCAAGGTCGGGGATACGATCACCCACCTCGAACGGCCCTGTTCCAACGCCATCAAGGGGTTTGAAGATGTAAAACCCATGGTCTTTGCCGGCATTTTCCCGCTGGACAACGACGATTTCGAGGACCTGCGGGACAGCCTTGAGAAACTTCAGCTCAACGACGCATCGCTGGTGTTCGAGCCGGAATCCTCCTCGGCATTGGGTTTCGGCTTCCGCTGCGGCTTTCTCGGCATGCTCCACCTGGAAATCGTACAGGAACGGCTGGCCCGGGAGTTCAACCAGGACGTGATCACGACGGTGCCCAACGTATCTTATGTCGCTTTCACCAAAAAAGGCGAAAAGATCATCGTTCGCAACCCGGTTGACCTGCCCGACCCGACCCTCATCGATTACGTTGAAGAGCCTTATATCCGGGCGCAGATCATCACGAAGCCAGAATACATCGGCACCATCATGACCCTCTGCATGGAAAAGCGCGGGATCATGACCAAACAATACTACCTGACGCCCGACCGGGTGGAGCTCACCTTCGAGCTGCCGCTGGCCGAGATCGTCTTTGACTTCTATGACCGCCTCAAGTCCATTTCCAGGGGCTATGCCTCCTTCGACTACCACATGATCGACTACAGGGAATCGGATCTGGTCAAACTGGACATCAAGCTCAATAACGAAAACGTGGACGCCCTTTGTGCGCTCGTTCACCGCGAAAAAGCCGAGGGTTTCGGCCGCAAGATCTGCAAGCGCCTCAAGGAACTGCTCCCGCGTCAGCAATTCGTGATCGCCATTCAGGCCGCCATCGGCGCCAAGATCATCGCCCGGGAAACCATCTCCGCCATGCGCAAGGACGTAACCGCCAAGTGCTACGGCGGCGACATCTCGCGTAAGCGCAAACTGCTCGAAAAGCAGAAAGAGGGCAAAAAGAAAATGCGCCAGTTCGGCAAGGTGGAAGTCCCGCAGAAAGCTTTCCTTGAGGTGTTGAAACTTGAGTAGGGAATTGTTCAATTTTTCGATTGGTTCGATTGTTCGATTGATTCGATTTTTCGATTGATTCGCCACGCCGAGGCGTGGTCGATTGATTGGATTTTGGACGAACGTCAGTTGGTCAGCATAAAGCCCGCCGGCCGGCAGGGTAACATTCGACTTAATCGAGACATCCGGCTCAATTGTTCAGTTGGTTCCATTCAATCGACACAATGGCCAAGATCATAAAATTGATTCCTTCGGCATGAACCGCATCATGGTCATCGGTTGTTCCGGCGCCGGGAAATCCAGCCTATCCCGTGAATTAAGCCGTATTCTGGGGATTGAATTGCACCATCTCGACCGGTATTACTGGCGTGCCGGCTGGCAGGAAGCCCCGCATGCGGAATGGAAACAGTCCCACCTCGACCTGATCAGTCAACCAAAATGGATCATTGACGGCAACTACGGCAGTACTATGGAAATGCGGCTGACGCACGCGGATACGGTCGTTTTTCTGGATTATTCCCGGTGGATCTGCCTTTACAGGGCCGTAAAAAGGATGATCGTCGGTTTCGGTAAAACCCGGCCGGATATGGCGCAAGGCTGTCCCGAGCATTTTGACCGGGAATTCCTATCCTATATTTTCCATTTTCCGGAAAAACACCGGCCCAGGACGGTTGACAAATTGAGCCGGGTCGATCCCGGGGAGGTCAAAGTTTATCAATTCCGGACCCCGCGCCAAACCAGGCGATTCCTGGCCCGATTAAAGAAGGATAAAGGTTAAAGAAGCTCTTTGGCGAAAACAGGAAAGTCAGTTTTTTGTGAGGCGAAAACACAATGATATCTTAGCGCATTCAACAACCAACCTGAACGCTATGCGCCTATTCGCCTGCCTTTCGCTTGTTCTCACAACGGCATTGCTGCAAAGCCAGCCCCTGCAATTGTGGTACGATTCACCGGCCAACGCCTGGATTGAAAGCCTGCCCATCGGCAACGGCAGTTTCGGCGCCATGATCATGGGCAAAACGGATGTTGAAACCCTGTACCTCAATCACGACACCTTTTGGTCGGGCGCACCGAAAGACTGGAACAATCCGGACGCCGCGCAACATATTCCTGAATTAAAAAGACTGATCGCCGGCCGCAAATACGCGGAGGCCGATGCCCTGGCCCGCAAGATCCAGGGGCCGTTCAACCAATCCTACCAGCCGTTGGGCAACCTGGTCCTGGAGTTCGGCCATCAGCACCCTGCCGGATACCGGCGCGAACTGGACCTGGAAACGGGGATCGCTACGGTCAGTTACACGGCCGACGGGACCCGGTACAAACGCGAAATGTGGGCCAGTTTTCCCGATCAGGCCATCTCAATCCGGTTGACGGCCGACAAAAAAGGCCGGTTGTCGTTCAAAACCCGGTTCGAATCATTGGTGAAATACCGGGTGCAGGCGGAAAACGGCCTGTTGAAAATGCGTTGTAAGGCCCCCAAACATGTCGAACCCAGCTACCGCGGTCAATTCACCCCGGAACAAGCCGTGCAGTACGACGACTGGGGCGGCGAAGGCATGGAGGCCGAAACCTGGGTCGATATCCGGCTCAAAGGCGGCACCTTGACCTTCGACGGCGGGATCGCCAAGGTTGAAGGCGCCACGGAAGCCCTGCTGACCATTACCTGCGGTACCAGCTATAACGGGCGCAATCATTCGGCGGGCCTGGATGGAAAAGACCCCGCTGCCGTTGCCGGCGAAAGGATGGCCGCGGTCAAATCCCTTTCCCTCAAAAACCTGAAAAAAAGACACCTGAAGGATTATCGATCCCTGTTCGGCCGGGTGGATCTGCAGTTGACGGCCGCTCCGACCCAAAATCTCCCGACGGACCAACGGATCATTCATTATGCCGAAAACGAAGACCCGTCGCTGGCCGCGTTACTGTTCCAATACGGGCGATATCTGCTCATCAGTTCTTCCAGGCCGGGCAGCCAGCCCGCCAACCTTCAGGGCATTTGGTCGAATGATATACGCCCGCCCTGGAGTTCGAATTACACCATCAACATCAATACCGAAATGAACTACTGGCCGGCGGAGTCCTGCAACCTGGCGGAAACGGCCGAACCGCTGTTCAGTTTCATCAAAGACCTGTCGGAAAACGGCAAGACGACCGCCAAGGTCAATTACAACGCGGATGGCTGGGTTGCCCACCACAACGCCGACCTTTGGGGGCAAACGGCGCCGGTCGGGGATTACGGAGAGGGCGACCCCGTCTGGGCCAACTGGCCGATGGGCGGCGCCTGGCTCAGCACCCACCTTTACGAGCATTACCTGTTCACGCAGGACCGGCAATTCCTGGCGCAATATTATCCGGTACTCAAGGGGGCCGCGCAATTTCTACAGGCTATGCTGGTGGAAAACCGCGACGGGTACCTGGAGCCCTTTTTCGGGATCTCGCCGGAGAACCAATTCAAATTCGAGGGTAAGACCATGGCTGTTTCGCCCGGAGTCGCCATGGACCTGGGGCTGTGCCGCGATCTGTTCAACTACTGCATCCAGGCTTCCGAAATCCTGGGGCAGGACAATGCCTGGCGCGATGAACTGAAGGACGTGCTGAAAAAATTCCAACCTTTCCGGATCAACGGCCGGGGCATTCTGATGGAATGGGGCGAAGACTTTGAGGAAACCGATCCGCACCACCGGCATTTATCCCATTTATACGCCGTGCACCCCGGCAATGAGGTCAACCCCTGGGATACGCCCGAATTGTTTGAAGCCGCCAGAAACTCCTTGCTCCGGCGCGGCGACGAAGCAACCGGCTGGTCGATGGGCTGGAAAACCAACCTGTGGGCCCGCTTTCTGGACGGCGACCACGCCATGATCATCCTGAAAAACCTGTTTACGCCCGTCGGATACGGTGAAGCCACCAACTACTCCCGCGGCGGCCTCTACCGCAGCATGCTCGATGCGCACCCGCCCTTCCAGATCGACGGTAATTTCGGCGTGACGGCCGGCATTGCGGAAATGCTGGTCCAATCCCATGCCGGAGCGGTTCACCTGCTGCCCGCGCTCCCTTCGAAATGGGCTACAGGCTCGGTAAAAGGCCTGCGCTGCCGCGGCGGGTTCATTGTGGACATGAGCTGGGAGGACGGTCTGTTGACGGAAGCGCGGATCCTGTCCACCAACGGCGGCCCCTTGCGTATCCGGGCCGGTCAGCCCTTAAAGATAAAAGGCGCCAAAACGGCACAAGGCCCGGCACCGGCCGTGTTGACGCCCGTTGATGCGGGAAAGCCGGTTTATCCGGGTTCGAAACCGAGGTTGGAGAAGCCGGAATTGCCGGGGTATTTTGAGTATGATGTGGAGACGGTGAAGGGGGAAATGGTTAAGGTTAAAGGTTAAAGGTTAAAGGTTAAAGGTTAAAGAAACGGTTGGAGGCAGCCGCTATCTTTACCTTTTGCATTACCCCTTTTACATTTTGCATTTTACACCTCCACCACCGTGACCCCTGTCCCCGGAGAGCTCCCCATGGACATCAATTCACCGGCGGCGGCTTCCAGGCCGATGGTTTTACCCAGCAACCGGGCAGGTTGGAGTTTGCCCTCCAGGATGAGGTTGAGCATCTCGGGATAGCGGTGCGCCTGCATGCCGTGGCTGCCGTAGATCTCCAGTTCCTTGGAAATGACGGCGCCCATCGGGACGACCGCTGTATTTTTCTCGCCGGCCAGCAATCCAAGCTGGATATGGCGGCCGCGTTTGCGCAGGGAGGCGATAGAATTGAAACAGGTTTCCTGTCCGCCGAAAGCGTCGACTGAAAGTTGGGTCCCGCCGTCGGTCAGGTCGGAAACCGCTTCCGGGACATTGACAGCCGAACGCGCGTTCACGAAGTGGTCAGCCCCGATTTGCCGGGCAAAATCCAGTTTTTCCGGTGAAATATCTACGGCGACAACCCGAGCTCCGGCCGCTTTGGCGATCAGGATGGCCGACAATCCTACTCCGCCGCAGCCGTGGACCGCCACCCATTCGCCGGGTTGCAGGCGCCCCTGGTGGATCAATCCGCGAAAGGCGGTGATGAACCGGCAACCCAGGATGGCCGCCTCCACAAATCCGATCTCTTCGGGTAATTTCACGAGGTTTTGATCGGCATACGGTACTGCAACGTATTCGGCAAAGGACCCCCACCCGGTGAATCCCGGCTGAAAGTACCGGTCGCAGATCTGCTGGTCGCCGCGGGCGCATTGCGGACAATGGCCGCAGCCCATACAAAAGGGCAAGGTTACGCGATCTCCGGGTTTGAACCGGGTTACCCGACGGCCGGTTGCTTCAACGATACCCGCCAGTTCGTGCCCCGGCACATGCGGCAGGGAGATATCCGCATCATGGCCCATCCAGCCGTGCCAGTCGGAGCGGCAGAGGCCGGTAGCTTTGACCCGGATGACGACGCCGTCGGACGGCGGTACGGGATCGGGCAGGTTTTCCAGGCGGATGGGTGCGGCGAATTGGTCGTAATAAAGGGCTTTCATGATAAGAAAAAAACTGGGAGTACCGAATGTCCCTCATCTGATACTCCCTGGTTGTAGCGGGCAGGCCCGTATTTTGAATTCCTTAAATCGGTAAAATACCGGCTGCCCGGAAGATATAGTGTTGCGATTTTTGGCTGAATAAGGAACAAATATAACAAGAATCCGGCATTTCAAGGCGGATTTTACAATTCGTTTACAACCTTTTACGGATTAAAATTGACCGGAACAGACGCCGGAATTACTTTTGGCGAACTCCATAAAGATACGCTGATGATCCGGACTTTTTTTTTATTGCTCTTACCGATTATTTGCATTTCGCAGCAGGAAAATCTTCCATGGCCGCAACAGGCCGTGGAAGGCTGGCCGGAAGCGGCCCTGATCAACGATGTAACGTATCAAAACGGCGACCGGTATCTGGACCCATCGATCGCTTATGCCGGAACCGGCTTTCTGATCGAATCCGGCGGCAAAACCCTGGCGGTGACGGTCAAGCATACCTTGTGGGTAGCCCGTAACAAAGCCACACAGTTTGTCGAAGTCAACGACCGGCTCAAAAGCTGGAAAATGTATCCGAAGGGTCATCCGGCCGATTCGGCAGTCATCGGCAAACTGATCAATGAAGACCCAAATGAGCCGCTCCAGAACGGGTGGAATAACGGCGTCCTCCAGCGCGATTGGCTGGTATTCACAACGCGGTATGTTTCACCCGGGCTCCATCCCCTACCCTTGCGCCAGGAACCCATCCGAAAAGGTGAACGGGTTTACATGGCCGGCAATCCCTACCGGTTCGACGAGCCCATTAAAGCCCGCGGAACGGTTGTCAGCACCGAAGGCGATTTGTTCCTGATCACGTTGGAGGGATTTGAAAAGGCGTTCCTCGGCGGCGCCAGCGGCTCTCCGGTTGTGGATGAACAGGGCCGCCTGGTGGGCATTTTTTCCAATTCGCAGCAGGATGAGAACGGGGAAAACCGCTATATCATCAATTCCACCGCTTATTTGAAAAAAGTGCTGGCCGGCGAACGGCCGCTAAATGCAGATAAGGTCTCCATTGCGGTTTACCTGGATTCCCTGATGGGCAAAAAGCCGGTCAGGGCCGCCCTGAGGGAGTTTAGTCACCTTTTCAAGGATGAAGACAACTACTTCCGGTACAGCCTCACTTATATCGACCACGGCGGGCTGCTCCGGATCGGGGAGCAATTGACCGATCAAAACAGGGTGAAGGACGCCGTCCGGTATTTTGAATATTTTGATGAGCGTTATCCGGGTTTGATCTACCTGAAGCCGGTGACAAAATTATACAACCGGCAAGGAAAACGGGAAAAGGCCATTCAGCTGGTCAAAAAACGGATTTCCACAGCCGGTGATGCGGAGCTCAGGGTTGAGTTAGAGAAACTGCTGAAGGAAACATTATAACTGTTTGAGCACCCTGAAATCAGGTACAATGGATTTAATCCGGTCCTAAACTTGACAACAAGGGATTACGCTGTATCTTCGGGGTTGGGAACAAGGCTTCCGCAAACCGAACGAAACCAAAAAACAGCGCTTTGAACATTCGACAAATCCTCCAACAAATCTACCCTTTACCTGACAAGGCCATGCAAAAGATCCTCGACAAAATGGAAGCCGTCACCTTGCCGAAGGGCCATCTCGTCTTCCACGCCGGCCGGGCGGAAACCAGTTTCTACTTCATCAAGAAAGGGATCGCCCGGGCCTGGGCCCTCCAGGACGGCAACGAGGTCACCTTCTGGTTCGGGCAGGAGGGCGATACCATCATTTCCATGAAAAGCTATGTGGCCGGCGAACCCGGTTACGAGAACATCGAACTGCTGGAAGACAGCGAGCTCTACCACCTCAAAAACCGGGACCTGCACCAGCTCTACCAGGAAGATATCGACGTGGCCAACTGGGGCCGGAAATTCGCGGAATCGGAATTGATCCGGACGGAAGCGCGGTTCATCTCCCGGCAGTTCAGGACCGCTTCGGAGCGCTACCGCGACCTGCTGCGGGAAAATCCGGGATTGCTGCAGCGGGTGCAGCTGGGGCATATTGCTTCTTTTTTGGGGATCACGCAGGTGAGTTTGAGTCGGGTGAGGAAGAGAGGTGAGAAAGGTGAGAGGGAGTGAGAGGGAGCGAGAGGGAGCGAGAGAAGGTGATTTTTTATCATTTGTAAAAAGGATTCTCCGGCCGGCTTCGGAATTTTGCCTTTGGAAAAAAGCAAGGCATGAGCTGGTTGATCTTGGTCATTGCGGGGTTATTCGAGGTGGTCTTCTCCTATTGTCTGGGGATGGCGCGGGAAGTGTCGGGCCCGAAGTCCTATATCTGGTATGCGGGTTTTCTGGCGGCCGTTGTGATCAGCATGGGCTTGCTGATCAAGGCGACGCAGACCCTGTCGCCGGGTACGGCGTATGCGGTGTGGACGGGCATCGGCGCAGTGGGCACGGTGCTGGTGGGCATTTTCGTATTCAAGGACCCGGCCACGTTCTGGCGGCTGTTTTTCATCGCGTTATTGATCATTTCGATCGTGGGGTTGAAGGCGGTTTCGCATTGACATGAAGACCCTAGTGCCTCGGGAACTAAATTTCTACCCGTTTATACGGCCTCTTTTGCGACCAGGCTTCGTTGCTCATCACTCGTATTGCCCGATATGCTCGTTCTTCGCGCCTTGACTGCCCACAAAATAGTCTCGTCTAAATAGGGGAAGAACTTAATTCCCGACGCACTAGGAAGTTAGAGAAAACCTTCTAATATTAATCACCATTACCCATCAGAGGTGATTTCGACATCAAATACTTCCTAATAATAGGAAATATAATAATATATATTAATCCAAAAACCAATAAAGTGATTGTAATATTTTGAATCACATAAATAAAAAAATTAAAAACATTAAGTGCTAAATATTTTAGCGGGCCTCCCCAAAGCGTTTTTAAACCCAATTCATTAATCCCTAAAAGAGCAAGTTCCAAAATAAATAAAAATACAAAAATCCAATAACCCCACCTAAGGATTTTCATAAAACCATCCTTGAATTTCTTAGAAAAGCTAAAATTTGCCCTAGAGAAATAGGAAAAACCCGGAAGAATAATAAAAAACACAAAAAGTGCGACCTTTATCGTAAAAGTTGAATCATATTTATATTCCCGTCGTGCTTTTTCCAGAATTTCAACTGTAAACCTGCGCCATTCAGCCTGATTTATTTTTAACATGTGAGCATATTTCCGCTGAACCAGCTCATCAATTTTATCCTTCCCAAGATAGTACTTCGTCCAAAGAAATCGCCTTATTATATTAATAGAATCCTCTTCATTGTAATCACCTAAAATTTTCTCCAATTTACTCGAGTTAACAATATTTGGAAAAATCATACCCGCTTCATACAACAACGAATCAGTAATAAAATTTTTAGCTTTTTCTTTTTCTATATTCTGTATTCTTGTCATATAATAAAATTCGTAATTAATCGAAGGTCCACAATAGGTTTCAAAATAATCCTCAATCAATTTATCTACCGAGTTAAATTTAAATTCTTTTTTCACCCAGGCATCAAAAGCATTACCAGATAGAAGAAATATGCCCACAGTAAGAACCATGATAGCAGAATAGGCTCGTTCTTCTCTGATATTAAAACTCCTGAAGCCTTCAAAGAACCTCCTTCTCACACGGAAGTTTTCTGAACTAAAAATCCAAGGCCAAAGAAAAAAAAATAAACCAACTATAATCAATCCCGTTTTCGCTTGATGGTATTCATTAATTGGTATTTCTAGTGTACTTTGTCCATCATTGGGTGCTAAAAACAATAAAGATAAAATAATTATACATACAAAAATGAGCACAGCCCTACCAAGATCAGAAAAATAATCTCTGCTCCAGCACAAAGGAAAATGAATAGACATATAGCCATTAATTTGCTTAGTCTTTTTTTCCGTCCATTCATTGACGTAATCTATCATCCGAGAAAGGTTCAATCCCATGTTTTTTAATATAATTTGCTATCAATAACGACTTTGTTGTAGTCGAAATTTGTTGAATATAAGAAAATTCAATTTGGGAATCCATCGCTGTTCTTAAAATTTCAGGAAGTGTTACATCCTTCGAAACCAAAAGAATTTGAAAGACACCAAACTGGAATGTTTTTAATCCATTTATAACCCCTGATAGTTTTTCATTAAGCACATTAATTGTAACATTTGATATAACCTCGTAGATATCGTTCTTAGTAATACTTTTAAACTTTTTCTTTGAGCCTGAAAAAAGTGCCTTTCCATTATCTAAAACCACAAAATTATCAGCAATAACCTCAATTTCCTCAATATTATGCGAAGAAAGAATTGTGGTCATCGGGAAAGAAATTGAGTCCGTAAAATTTCTTAAATCCTTTAAAAAGGTATGCCTTGCAATTAGATCCAAATTAGCCAATGGTTCATCCAGAATTAATATTCGAGGTCGGAGAATGAGCACCCTGGCTAACTCTACTCTAAGCCGAAACCCTTGGGATAATTCAGAAAGTTTTTTTTCCGCTTCTTCTTCAAGGCCTAATCGAATTAAATATTCATCCACCTGCCTGCCAATCTCTGATTTATTAAGGCTATGAATGGATGCAGTAAAATTAAGTACATTTCTGGTAACTAAACTTGGAGGAATAACCAAGCTTTGAGGTAAATATCCAATGAATTTACTGACCTCAAACCAATTATTCATATTTTCGCCAAGAGATATTGATAGTTTTCCTTTATCAGGAATTAAAACCCCTCCCAATATCTGAAGAAGGGTACTCTTACCGCTTCCATTAACGCCGGTAATAGATGTGATTTCGCCTGCGGAAAATTGAAAGTCCAATGGCCCTAAGCTAAAACTACTAAATTTCTTTTCTATACCAAAGCCTCGAATAAATACATTTCTAGCAAGATCAGGTCTGCCTATAGGTAATGATTCAGGGATTTTCCCGGTTATCAAACCCCTAATCCGAAAACTATTTTGATTTTGATCATAATTTTCTGGTTCTTTTTCCAGGTATTTCCCTTCTATTTCGGAAAGCAGCAAAACGACCCTTTTGGCAATTTGATTTTCTATCTGCCTAACCTCATTGGTATATCCGACATCAATAACTTCACGCTTCATCCTTCTATACTCCCCATGAATGAGGATTGCTTCTTGGTGGTACTCTTTGGCAAAGTCCTCAGTCAAAAAACCCAGTTTTGAAACGGCCTGTTCCGTATCACCATTTTTTATGAAATCTTTTATTTCATTCGCCCAGTCTTCAAAAACTTCATTAAAAATCATTCTTCAAAACTTGAAATGATTTATTTTGAGATGCCAATCGCAAATCTAATAAGTAAGTCCAATTTTCAAAACAAAACCGAATGAAGTTTAAAAAGTTCTTCACTTATTACATTAGCATTATGTTACATTTGAACTTTTGCAAAGGTAATTAGGCATCTTATATCAAACTATACAGATTTTTGAATAAACTTATGGTTGAATTCAGTCATTTCACTTTTACTCTTTATCATCCTCAAAACTGAAACTTACATGAAACACCTCACCATCCTCTGCCTCGTCGCCCTATGCCTGTTCTCATCCCCATGCGCCCGCGCCCAAACCACCCCATCCGCCGACCAAAAACTGGATGCGATGATCACAAAAGGCATGGCCGATTGGAAAATACCGGGCCTGGCAGCCGTTGTGGTCAAAGACGGGCAGGTGGTCTTTCAAAAGACCTACGGCGTTAAAAACCTGGAAACCAAAGCGCCCGTCGACGAAAATACCCTGTTCAATATGGGCTCTACGACCAAGGCGGTCATCTGCATTGCATTGGGCATGCTGGTGGACCAGGGGAAACTGCATTGGGAGGATAAGGTCCGCAAGCACCTGCCCTATTTTCAACTTTCCGATCCTTACCTCACCGAGGAAGCGCGGGTGCAGGACCTGCTGACGCATAACCTGGGCATTGATCAGGCTGATCTGCTCTGGACGGTGGACAGCGTATCCACGGAAGAGACCCTGGCGCGGTTCCGGTTCGCGGAAAAGGCGTATCCAGCCCGGGGCGGTTTCATTTACAACAACCTGATGTACGCCGTAGCCGGCGAGGTCATCAAAGCCGTCAGCGGTCAGCATTGGACCACTTTTGTACAGGAGCATATCTTCAAACCGCTGGAGATGACCCATACTGTGGCTAAAGCGGCCGATCTGTTCAAAGGCGGGAATTATGTCACCCCGTATGTCGACGATATCGAAGACGGCCTGGTAACCGCCAATTACAACCTTTCCGACCAGATCGGCGCCGCGGGTATGATCTGGTCCTGCGCAGAGGATATCAGCCATTACCTGACGTTTCTGGTCAACGGCGGGGTGTATAAATCGGATACGTTGCTCAAACCCTCCACATTCCGGTATTTGTTCGAGCCCCATGCTTTTGTCAACAAGGAAAGCTTCTACCCTACCCAAAGCCTCACGCGTCCCAACTGGATCACCTACGGGCTCGGCTGGTTCCAAACGGATTACCGCGGGGAAAAGCTCGATTTCCATACCGGCAGCATCGCCGGACTGATCGCCATAGCCGGGATCATGCACGACAAGAAAACGGCGGTCTATGTGTTTTCGAACCTGGACCACGCGGAGTTGCGGCACGCCATCCTGTACAAGGCCATGGACCTCTACGCCTTTGGCGACGACAGTCGCGACTGGCACCGCGAGATCTTTGACCTTTACTCCGGTTTTCGCCGGCAAGCCGCAGATGCGATGAAGAAGCAGGAAGCCGCCAGGGCGCCCAATACCAAACCCACACTGGACCTGAAGGCCTACGCCGGGACCTACGAACATGACATGCTGGGTAAAGCCGAGGTGACGGTGATGAATGACCATTTAAGCGTCAACTTCAATCATTTCTTGTCCCTGCAAGCCTTCCATTGGCATTACGATACGTTCCGGTCGGATAAGCATAACCGCTACAAGGAACGGTTCATGCTCAATTTTAATCTGAACCAACAGGGGACGGTGGAAGAAATGGCCGTATTTGGGGAGCGGTTTAAAAAAGCGCCGCAGAAATAAAGAATTCAGGCTTTCTTTGAAATGGGAAACGCTATCCATGATTTAATTTTCCAAAATCTGAACGGGCAGAAGATCCAGGTCTTCGACGTCGGCGCCAAGGGCGGCGTATTCACTTTGAAAAAAATCCGGCCATACACCGGCTATTTCGGTTTTGAGCCCAATCCGGAGGAGTTCGAAAGGCTGATCCGGTCCGATACCGTTCAATATTTCCCGTTTGCTTTGGCCGCCGAAAATGGGATCCGGGAATTCAACATCACCCGGCACCCGAGCTATTCCTCCTTTCTGCAACTGGACAGTCAAAATTTTGACAAACATTTCGGATTGATGAAAGACGCCCATTTGTGGAAGGCGGGTATGGAAATTGACCGGACAATCCCGGTAGAAGTCCGGACCATCGACCACATATTGAAAGACCTCACCATCGACCGGATCGACTTTTTAAAACTGGATACCCAAGGAACGGAACTGGATATTCTTAAAGGCGCCGGAAACGCCCTCCGGGAAAAGAGAATCGGCGTCATTTTCAGCGAGTTCAGCTTCATCAAAACCTACAAAGGCCAAAATTCTTTTTCCGAACTGGATCAGTACCTCAGCCAACAGGACTACGAATGCGTCGACTGCCGGTTTTATCCGGATACGGTGAAAAAACCGGGCTTCCGGCCGTTCAGCAAAAAAATATACGACCCGTCCAGGTTTTCCATCGGCGGGGACGCCGTGTTCATTCCCCGGACAGATCAATGGGATCCGGGCGAAACAGGGTTGTTCAGAACCGGGCTGATCCTTGCGCAGTTGGGGTACCTGAGCGTTGCAAAAAATTTGTTTGCAGCATCCGGGTTGGCTGAATCTGAAATGCAGCTGCTGTTAAAATATTTTCTTCCTCCTGTTTTCAGAAACTGGATAATTGACCTTTTACCGCCATTGGTCTATCGCCGGATGAAAGCCATGATGAGGGGCTTTCGGGAAACAAGGTGATTTTCTACAATGTGAAGTTTTTTTTATGAACCATTAAGGCATTAAGAACAATTAAGGGTAGGCTGTTCAGTTTGACCGCAAAACCGTTCTGCACTTTTTGCATAGGTGAAGGTACGCCCGCACAACCAGCCTATTAGTGTGGATTATGTAATGAACGGCCGCTCCTCTTTTACATTTCGCATTTTTTCTTTTGCATTTTACATTCCTTCCTCCGCCTTTGGTCTTGTCACTTTCTTTTGGCGCCCAAAAGAAAGTAA
>CALMYQ010000169.1 GCA_937873655.1 uncultured Lewinella sp.
GACTGCCAACTAAAAGACTGCCAACTAAAAGACTGCCAACTAAAAGACTGCCAACCAGATCAAGGTCGGATGATCACCAGTCGTTTGGTCATGAGGGTTCGGCCGGATTTGTTCTGCAACCGGTAGAGGTAGGCACCCCGGCTGAGTCGCGATACATCCACCCTTTCGGTCTGGTCGCCCCAGATATCGTATTGTTGGCGGAAGACTTCGGCGCCGAGCACATTGTAAATGCTCAGGGTATAGGCTCCCGGCGTGAGGTGCGTGAATGCGAAACGGACATTGATGACAGCCGGATTGGGGTAGGCGGTCACTCCGGGCCTGAACCGGCCCTGTTCCTCAATTTTATTGATGAGGAAATTGGATTTATATTCCACGCTTGCGGGAGCGGTATTATCCGTGTTCATTGTGACGACCGCTATCGGCTCCTTGGCTTCATTACTGAGGAAAAGGTATTGATTGAGCAGATTATCGCCGAAGAACTGGTCGAAACCATCGAGGAACTGCAGGACGATATCGGTGATGTCCTGCCAGCCGAAGAAGCTGAGTTTGGCATCGATGCGTGCCGACTGGATCTGGGTTCTTTTGATGCGCAGCACATCGTAGATCCCGCCGGGAATGGTCATGGCGCCCCATCCGTCCGCTACATCCGTCCGCTGGATGGTGATGCGGATCCGGAAAGAGTCCGGGGTGATGGGCAGTGAATCCAGGATGAAGCTGGGCAGATCCTCCGAGGCGAACGGCAGCCGGATGCTGGTCTGGTCGTTGTAGGTGCCCTGGTAATTGACCGGCGCGCGGCGGTCGACAAGCGAAGGCGCCAACCGGGTATTGAGGTTGAGGCCGAGGTTGAAAATATCCTGACCGGCAACGCCGATCAGCCGGATCTGATTATCGTCGAATTGGTAGTAACCTTCCCCGATGGTAGTAAACCCCATTACAGCGTCTGCATCCGGGAAAAGGGCGGCATTTTCCCCCTGATCAGCCGGCTTGACGATATTTTGCTGGGTGAACGGCGCCTGAAGGGTAGTAAAATCCCAATTCTGAGGCCCTCCCGCAGCGCCGATGCTGATACCGGATGGAAGATTGTCGGTTGCAGTAAAAAGGGTATCGCCAACCGAAGGGAAGGATGCGTTGGTCAGCGTAATTTGAGCGCCTGCAACTACTGCAAGCAGGTTAAGTAAGGTCGTAGCGAGTAAATAACGCTTCATAGTGGGTATTTTACCCCGCCCGTTTCCGGGCTTTTGACAGGGATGAGGGATTATGACTTTGTTCCCAAAGATAATGGTTTTTCCGTGAAAAGATACAAATAGTTATTAATCATATATGTCGTTTTACGGAACGGTTGGTTTTTTTGGTCATAAGTAGCGACGTAAGATTTTACGTCGCCTAAACCATAAGACAACGGCAGCCACCAGCCAGCATCCAGTTCAGCGCTTCATTTTTCCCGTTCGGTAATATAGATTTTTCCAGGCCAGGTTCTCCGTCTTTCTTTGTGGCTGTCAAAATCAAAGAAAATGAGAACAATTGACTTTTTGCGAACAACCTTCTTGTTGAGCACCTTGAACCTGCTTCTTTTTGCCGGCGCAGTCGCCCAGAATGATCCCGTCAAATCGGCAGCGCCGCTGCTGAAAGCCGGCTTGTACGGACAGGCTGCGGAACTATACGCGCAGTGGTTGGCCGCTCATCCGGACGATTACGGGGTTTGGCGGACCCTGGGATACGCTCAGTCCTGGAAAGGCGCCAACCGGGATGCGATCCGATCCTTTGGTAAAGCGATTGAAGGAGACCCCGCAGACCTGGACGCGCGCCTGGGGTTGGGGTACGCCTATGCCTGGAACAAGGAATTCGAAAAAGCCGTTAATACTTTTGAGGCTGCCCTGAGGCAATCGCCCGGCAATGAAGAAGCCACAAAAGGGCTGGCCTATACCGCACTTTGGTCGGGCAACAGCGTTGCGGCTGTTCGTCAGTTCTACAACCTGACCTACCGCTACCCCGAAAACTACGAGTACCAAATCGCGCTGGGCAACGCCCTTCGGGATTCCGGCCAAAGCGGGAAGGCTGCCCGGGCCTACCAGAAGGCAAAAAGTATGGCGCCTGAACAGACCGAACCGGCGCGTCAACTCGAATTGCTCAGGCGCCAAAGTACGCCGATCGAGGTAGATATCTGGGGCGGGGTCTCTACTGTGGGCCAGATGCAATCGGAAGGCCTGCGTCTGGTACAACTGGCCGGCCAGGTGACTGACCAGCTTCGATTATTCGCCAAATATGACCGCTCGCTGTCGGTGGATAACCTCGATTTGCTCAGCCGGGACGTAAGCGGAAACGTATACAGCCTCGGCGGATACTACAACTGGACGCCGGAAACCGGAACAAACCTCGAGACCAGCGTACGGCAGTTTTCCGACCAGCACACCCAGTTCACCGTCCGGGCGGAGCAACTCTATTTTCTGCCCAATAACGCACATATCAAAGGTGGGCTGATGGCCGGGTTTTCCAAGGATCAACCTACTGAATACGTTTTGTTCGGCGGTGGAAATATCCCGCTGACCTCCTGGTTTGCGATTGAGCCGACCTATTTCTTCACCCGGCTCTCCAGTTTCAGCAATGATCACCGGCTTGTGCTCAACGGCAAGATGCAGCTGGGCAAAGGGTACGAATTGAATGCCGGCGCCCTCGCAGGCTGGGCCCAACTCCAGGGCGAGCAAAACACCAGGAAACTTTCCGGCGGATACATCTTTGCGCTGGCGCCGGTCAGCAGGCCGCTTTGGCTGATGTTTTCCTATCGCTATGAAAAAGGATTCTTTGACGACCTGAGCGCCGTTAGCCTCGGCCTCAAACTCAGGCTTGGACAAGACCGCTGATCAGCACCATACAGACAAATCTCCATAAACTCTTTTTGGTCCCTCACAATTGGCTGCCGGGACATTAGGACCGGCAGCCCCAAAACAAGCAAAAATGGTACAAAGCAAACACCAAACAAACGGATTACAGGCGTCTTTCCTGGACGCGCCCTGGCCGCCTGTTGCAACCCCTCGCACGGAAGTTGAAACACATACTTTTGTTCGGCAACGCGCAAAACCCAAACCCTGGCTGTACCTCACGGTATTTGTACTCTGGGTCGGAGCCCTGGTTTGGTTTCAGCCCCGGTTGTTGTCCCTGCTCGATATGAGCTATAGCGTAGCTAGCTGGCTGGCACTGGCTTCTTTCATCTTCTTCATCGATCTGGCTTGGCTTTACGGCCTGTACAACCTGGCAGTGGTGTTCTTTGCCTGGGGCTATAAACTGACCCCGGGTAACAGTGGAAAAACAGGCAATATCCGGCTGAACCCCGGCCAGGAGGCGCCCGCAGTGGCGTTGCTTTATACCACCTGTAACGATTTTGTTGAAGATAGCGTGCTGTCTTGCGTTCGCCAGGACTATTCGAACTTCACGGTCTATATGCTGGATGACAGCAGCGATCCCGCTTATCAACTGCGGGTTGACCGGTTCGCCAACCGATTCCCAGGCAGGGTGAAAGTGGTCCGCAGGCCCGACCGCCGCGCCTTCAAAGCGGGTAACATGAATTACGGTCTGGGTAATGTTGCGACGGAAGAGCCTTACTTCGCCATTGCCGACGCCGACGAGATCCTGCCGCCCGATTTTCTCACCAAATTGGTGCCGGTGATGGAAGCCGATCCGATGTGCGGATTCGTACAGGCCAACCACCGGGCCAACCCAAATGCGGAAAGCCCGCTGGCCAAAGACCTCGGCGTAGGTATCGACCTGCACTGGAAATGGTACCAACCCCTCCGCAATGATTATGGTTTCGTTATGTTCCTGGGGCATGGCGCGCTCTTGCGCCGCAAGTGCTGGGAGGAGATCGGTGGCTTTCCGGAAATTGTCAGCGAGGACCTGGGGTATGCCATCCATATACGCGAACTGGGTTACCGCGGCCGTTTCATCGAGGATGTGGTCTGTTACGAGGATTTTCCGGATACCGTTCGGGCATTTCGGATCCGGCATATGAAATGGACCCGCGGCACCTGCGAATTCCTGGCTAAGAAAATGGGCTGGCTGCTTCGGGCCAAAAACATCACCTGGTCGGAAAAACTGGACATCCTGTTCCCGACCCTGAACCTCCCGCTGACCATCCTGTACTTCTTTTTCATGGTGGACGCCAACCTGTTGCTGCCCTACTTTTTCGGCAAAAGCCAGGTGTTGACGTGGGTATGGGGCAGTACCGAATTTACTTTCCCGGTTTTCAGCCTGGGAGAAGGCTTCGAAAGGATCTATTCCCTGGATTTTTTCCTCATCACCATGCTGACCTTCTTTGCTCCCGTCCTATGTTTTATTGCAGGGCTGGCCCACCGGCCGGTAAAGTTGTTCCGATTCCTGAGCCATAGTACGGCTGCCTATGCCGCGCTTGGCCCGTTGTCGGCCATCGGTGTCCTGACCTATATGATTTCCGGTAAAGCCATATTTCTGGTAACCGGCGATACCCAACAAGCCGGCCACTACGGCGCCGCAACCGACCGCGGGTGGCGGGGCAGGTGGAAGGAATCCTGGCAGCGGTTTATTCAGCGCAGCCACCCGGATACCTGGCCGGTACAAGGTTTCGAGATCGCGAGCGCCCTCATTTTCGGGGTCGCCTGCATATTCATGTTCCAGATCTCGTTTTTCGGCCTCTGCCTGGCTTTTGCCCTGTTGCCCGTGATGCACCACCTGGGGTGGACCAATCGCCTGGTCCGGGCCCTGGTCTTCGCGCCGTTTCTGCTGATCCTGGCCGGCATTGTATTGTCAGGTCTTAGCCTGTTCGGCATGCAGACCGTCTTTTTCGGATACGGCTTTCATTTTTAATCCTATATTAAATTTGGAATCGGGGTCGGGCAATGGCGCCCGACCCTTTCCAGATAAAACCCGACTGTCATGAAAAAATGTCTACTGCTTGCAGCATTCGCCCTGTCAACGGCGATTGCAAATGACCTCTCCGCGCAATATTACAAGCCCACCCGGATCTTCAAACAGGGGCAGGCGGATATCCGGGCATCCGCCGGATTGCTGCCGACCTATGCCAAAGACGCCTCCAGAATGGTGGTTCCGCCGGTCAGCCTCGGGATAGACTGGATGGTCAGCGACCAGTTCAGCGTGGGCGTGGAATTAGGCTATTCGCATTATCAAATGGAAAAACTGCCCGCGGGTGAAACGGACATGCGGCATTACGACAACCAAACCTTGCTGGTGATGACACGGGCCCTGGCCCATTTTACCCGGCGCGATAACCTGGATATTTACGGCGGCTTTCGGTTTGGAACGCAGATGGTCCGGATCCGTTCCCTCGACGGTCCCTTTGGGGCCGCTGAGCGATTGATCGGCATTCGTCCCCAAAGAACGCGCTTTCAGTACGGCGCCTGCCTCGGTTTTCGGTTTGCGGTCAGCCCAGGTACCCATATTCTGGGGGAAGCGGGCACCGGCATTTCCCTGATAAACGTAGGAGTCGGATTTAAAATCAAATAACGCTATTAGCGCGAAATTTAGTTCCCGAGGCACTAGCGCTTGCCAAGGAGCCTGAACAGGAACTCCACACCCAGACCGCTGCACAGCATGCGCTCCTTCCTGTCCTGGAGGAGTTGTTGGGACCAGTCGGTAAAGCCGCCGTCGCCGATCTCGATTTCCCGGCCGTTTGCGGCGATGATGAGTTTGAACTGGATGCCTTGGTAGTAATGGTTTTCGCTCGGCGAGGAGGTAAGGGTTATTTCAATATCCGGGAATTCCGATGCCAGGTGAAGCCTCAGTTTTTCACTGAAACCGGGATCGGCATACCCTTCACGCAGTAATAGTTTGACCCGGAGGACAGATACTCCGGCAACGGCCCGGAGGGCGGCGGCCCACGTTCGGACATGCTCCGTAAGGCTTTGTTTTTCAAACTGCAGATTTCCCGTATCCCGGCCGGAAGTGACGAGGCAACCTACTTTGAAATGAGCGGTAAAACCCGGCATAGGCGGCGGTTGGGCCCTGAGATGCCGTTCGACGGCCGCGAACTGAAGCAATTCCGGACCCGGGCGGCGGCTTTTTTTCAATTGGCAGATGTGCAGGGCAATGGCGTTGGTGGCATCGGCCATGACTTCAGTGCCCCGAAGTCCGGAGACCACTTTTTTCTGGTCGACCTTGCCGATCGCAGAACAGGCGCCGAGCGGTGAAACAGGGGATAATTCAATGGGTTCAAAGCCCGCGTCGGCGAATACCCGGAACAGGTCCAACTCCAATGCCTTCAACGCCACCGGGTCAAGGTCAAACGGTTTGACGAGGCGGTTCATTTCGTAGTTCCGCATCAGGTCGGCAGGCGACAGTTGGGCGGTTTTGCGGTCAAACAGGGCCAATAACAGGGAATTGAGCTCCGAGGAGCTGATGCGCCGGTCCAGAATATCCAACAAGTCCGGGATGCCGGCTTTTTCCAGGATGGTTCGGGTAAAATCGTTCATATCAGCAGAACGGATTCCCGGGCCGGACAGTTCCTTTCTTCACTTCTTTCCGATCCTGAATTCCGCCAGGACGGGCAAATGATCCGATGGGTATTTGAAATCGTAAAAGTCATCAATGACCGCGTAACGCAAAAAGGTCAATCCCTGTTTGCCGGTGAACACGTAGTCGATCCGGCGTTCCGGCGCTTTGTTGAACTCGAAACTGTTGAAAGTCCCTTCAGGGCCGTACGCGCTTTTGCCGGCCAGGTCGTGCGCATCCAGCAAGCCGGCTTTGAGGGTTGCAATTGCCGTTTCATCCGGTGTCAGGTTGAAATCTCCAGTCAGTATGACGGGGTACTTTTTCCCCGCGGTAAAGGCCTGTATTTTCTCCAGGATCAGTTTGGCGGATTCCACCCGGGCCTGTTTGCCGACATGGTCGAAATGGGTGTTGAAAACCCACAGTTTTTTATGGGACTGTTTGTCTTTCAACAGCAGATAGGAGCAAACCCGGGGCAAGGCGGCATCCCAGCCTTTTGTGGGTTGATCGGGGGTAGGGGAGAGCCAGAAAGTGGCGCTTTCCAATACGTCGAACCGGTCCTTCCGGTAGAAAATGGCGGAATATTCCCCTTTTTCCTTGCCGTCGTCGCGGCCCGCGCCGTAATAGGCATATCCGCTCAGGTTGGATTGCATGTAGTCGAGCTGGTGTTTCAGCCCCTCCTGCGTACCCAGCACATCAGGCGCGTAATAATTGACGAGGGCTACCAGCTTGCCCTTGCGTTTATCCCAGGTATTTTCACCGTCGCCGGGATTGTCATACCGCAGGTTGTAGGTCATCGCCTTGATGGTTTGGGCATTCAGGCCGCCGGATAAAGAGCTAAATAGCAGGAAGGCAATCAGAATCGGTTTCATTTTCTTGTAATATCTGCAATTTCCGGGATATTGGACATCCTATGGACGTCAGCACGGAAGAATTGACGGCAATATTAAATTTTTTTGAAAGGTAATAAAAATAATTTTTCCGGCGGGGTGAAACGGAAAGCAGTTGTCGGTGATCAGTTGTCAGTAGCGACGTAAAATTTTACGTCGCGTAAGCCGGCGGTTGTCAGTTGACAGCCCGGTAGGTGAGCGAAGCCGAAACTACAACGGGCGCCCAGCAATGGAACAGGAAAACAATGAAGGAGTGAAGCCATCCAACCATCAAACAATCACCAAATTCCCCCTATTTCTTTGCATTGTTTCAAAAAATGTCCATTTTCAACCCCGAAATTATTGATCACCTTAATTCAGCTAACCATGAGAGTTCTGATGCGGCTATCGCTCGCCGTCCTTTACCTCGGGCTGACGGTTTCTATGCTGAAAGCGCAGGAAACCTATCCGGTCAACGGGGTACAAGACGAGCGGGAGGGCTTGTATGCCTTTACAAACGCTACGCTTTTCACTAAGTACAACCAGAAAATCGAGAAAGCCACCCTGCTGATCCGGGATGGAAAGATCGAAGCAGCAGGCGCCAACGTTACCGTGCCGTCGTATGCCATCGTCTACGACCTCAAGGGAAAGTACGTCTATCCGGCCTTTATCGACCTGTACAGCAGCTACGGCACCCCTGAGATCCGTCGGGACGCGGCCGGCGGTGGTCGCGGATTCAACCGGACGCAGCAATTCGAAACGGATAAACCCGGCGCCTACGCCTGGAACAAGGCTTTGAAACCGGAATTCCGCGCCTATGAAAATTTTACCGTCAGCGCCAAAGACGCCAAAGGGGAGCGCGACCTTGGATTCGGTGCGGTGCTGACCCATCAAATGGACGGTATCTGCCGGGGGACCTCGGCGGTCGTCCTGCTGGGCGAGGAAAAGGAACACGAGATGATCGTCAGTGAAGAGGTGGCCCAACACTTCTCTTTCAACAAGGGAACTTCCAGACAATCCTATCCGGGTTCCCTGATGGGCGCCATCGCCCTCCTTCGTCAAACCTATTACGACGGGCAATGGTACAAAAACCAGCATGAGGAGGTCAACCTGTCCCTGGAGGCCTGGAACAAGAACCTGGGCCTGAAGCAGGTTTTTGAGGTCCGCGACTGGCAGGAAGCGCTCCGGGCGGCCAAGATCGGAAAGGAATTCGGCGTCACCTATATCATCAAAGGCGACGGCGACGAATACCAACGCCTGGACGAGGTCAAGGCAACCGGCTCTTCCTTCATCATCCCTGTAAATTTTCCGGATGCTTTTGATGTGGAAGACCCCTTCGCAGCCCAATCCGTAACCCTGGCGCAAATGAAGCACTGGGAACTGGCGCCGACCAACGCAGGTCGCCTGGCCAAAGCCGGCGTCAACTTCGCGCTTACCGCTGACGGACTCCGTCGTCCTGCTGATTTTTACGGCAATGTCCGCAAGGCGATCGCTCAGGGGCTGACGGAAGAGCAGGCCCTCAGGGCCCTGACCGAAACGCCCGCAAAAATGGCCGGTGTTGAAGCCGAACTGGGCAGCCTGGAAAAAGGCAAATTGGCCAACTTCTTCATCACCAGCGGCCCGGTCTTCGACGAAAAATCACAGATCTATCACGTCTGGGTGAAAGGTAAGCCGTTCATTCTGAAAGATATCGACGCGCCGGACCTGGCAGGTCAGTATACCCTGACGGTAGGCAGCACGGCCTATAAGCTCAATGTGACGGGTACGCCGGAAAAACCGGATATGAAGATCGTGGTCAGCGATACCTCCAGCATCACTGTCAAACAAACCATGAAGAACGGGGCGCTTACCCTGTCTTTTGAACCCGAGAAAGGAAAGGGCCTGGTCCGCTTGTCCGGCACCGGTGAAAATGGCAAATGGTCCGGCCGGGGGCAGGATCCTTCAGGCGCCTGGCTTGATTGGAATGCCGTTCGCCAGGGAGACGCCGCCCCGGTCAACGCCGATAAAGCGCCCGGTGAACGCAGGGGAAGACCGCAAGGCGGCGGTGAGAAAAAAGAAGAAGGCGCTATGGCCAAGGTCACCTACCCGTTCATCGCGTTCGGCCGGGAAACCCTGCCGCAGGCCGGTACTTACCTGATCAAAAACGGCACCGTGTGGACCAATGAATCAGACGGCATCCTCCAAAATGCAGACGTGCTGATCCGCGACGGCAAGATCGCCCAGGTGGGCAAAAACCTGAGCGCAGCCGGCGCAACGGTCATCGATGCTACCGGCAAACACATCACTTCCGGCGTGATCGACGAACACAGCCATATCGCGGCCTCCCGCGGGATCAATGAGGGCGCCCAGGCCAGTTCGGCAGAGGTGCGCATCGGCGATGTGATCAATACGGAAGACATCAATATTTACCGGCAACTGGCCGGCGGCGTGACTGCCAGCCAGATCCTGCACGGGTCCGCCAACCCGATCGGCGGCCAGTCCGGCCTCATCAAGCTGCGCTGGGGCTATGCGCCGGAGAAAATGAAGATCGAAGGCGCCGACGGGTTCATCAAATTCGCCCTGGGGGAAAATGTCAAACAATCCAGTTTTGATGCTTCAACCCGCTATCCGCGGACCCGTATGGGCGTCGAACAGGTATTTGACGACATGTTTACCCGCGCCGAGGAATACGCCGCCCTGAAAAAATCCGGCAAATCCTACCGCCGGGATCTGGAGCTGGACGCCCTTCAGGAAGTGGTGGAAAGCAAACGGTTCGTGACCTGTCACTCCTACCAGCAAGGGGAGATCAATATGATGATGAAAGTGGCCGAAAAACACCATTTTCACGTCAATACCTTTACCCATATCCTGGAAGGGTACAAGGTGGCCGACAAAATGGCCAAACACGGCGCCGGCGGCTCCTCCTTCTCTGATTGGTGGGCATACAAATACGAAGTGATCGAGGCCATTCCCTACAACGGCGCATTGATGAATGCCCAGGGGGTTACGGTCGCCTTCAACTCCGATGACGCCGAAATGGCGCGCCGCCTCAACCAGGAAGCCGGCAAAGCGGTCATCTTCGGGGGTGTGCCTGAAGAAGAAGCCTGGAAATTCGTGACCCTGAACCCGGCCAAATTGCTCCACCTCGACAAAAGGATGGGCAGCCTTAAACCGGGTAAAGACGCCGATGTGGTCATCTGGTCGGACAACCCGCTGTCGGTTTATGCCAAAGCCGAAAAGACCTTTGTCGACGGCATCAAGTTCTTCGACCGCGAAGAGGACGCTCAAATGCAAAAGGAAGTGGCAAGCGAACGCAACCGTTTGATCCAGAAAATGCTGGCCGCCAAACAAGGCGGTGAAGGCACCCAGGCCCCGCGCGGCCGCCGGTTCAATACGGAATACACCTGCGACGACCTGGACGACGAAATCTCGGAAAATTGATTCGATTTTAAGATTGATCCGATTGATCCGATTGATTGGATTGTTCGATTGATTCGATTGAAGGCGTCCGTCAGTTGGTTAGGTTAATCGGATCAATTAGAATATTGGATTGATACGAATCAACAAATCAACCTCCGGCGGCCGTAGTGACGCCCCAGGCGTTACGAAGGTGGCAAATCAACATTACCAAATTGAATTATGATGAAAAATAAGCTCAAATATATTTCCATCCTCTGCTTTTCGGTACTCGCTTGGCCGTTGGCAGCACAGGCCCCCGTACCGGCGCCGGCTCAATCGCAGCCCATCGCCATTGTCGGGGCGACGGCCCACCTGGGAACAGGCCAGGCCATCGACAACAGCCTGATCGCGTTTGAGAACGGCAAGATCACGGTTGTTGCGCCGTTTTCCGGTCAGGATCTTTCCAAATACAAGGTGATCCAGGCGCAGGGCAAACACGTTTATCCGGGATTCATCGCGCCGGATACCAACCTCGGCCTGATCGAGATCGGGCAGACCCCCGCCACCCAGGACTATGCCGAGATCGGGGACATCAACCCGAACGTGCGGGCGCTGATTGCCTATAATACGGACTCTCAGGTTACGCCGACCGTTCGCGGCATGGGTGTGCTCATCGCTCAGATCGTGCCTTCCAGCGGCGTCCTCAGCGGGCAATCCTCTATTGTTCAGCTGGATGCCTGGAACTGGGAGGACGCCGCTTATCTGGCCGACGACGGGGTACATGTCAGTTTCCCTAACCGGCAGCGGTTCTCGTTCGCTACCTTTGGGCTGGATGACAACCCGCAGTACGACGAGCAGATCAAATCGCTGAAAGATTTCCTTTCGGATGCAAAATCGTATTGCGGCAATAAATCCGCCGGTAAGGAAATCAACCTGAAACTGGAAGCGATGTGCGGCCTGTTCGACGGCAGCAAGCGCTTTTTTGTGCACGCCAATTCAGCCCAGGATATGACCCAGGCCATCCTTATGGCAAAAGAATACGGCCTGAAACTGGTGATCGTCGGCGGCGCCGATGCCTGGATGATGACCGGACAACTCAAGGCCAACAACGTCGCGGTGATCCTCGGCTCGACCCAGGCGCTACCCGGTCGTATCGACGACGATGTCGACCTGCCCTTCAAAGTCCCGCGGCTCCTGCACGATGCAGGCGTGACCTACTGCCTTGGCCATGAAGGTTATTGGCAGTATCGCAACCTCAGTTTCCAGGCCGGCCAGGCAGTCGGCTTCGGGTTGCCGTATGAAGAAGCGGTAGCGGCCATCACCTTGAACACCGCCAAAATTCTGGGGATTGCCGACCGGGCCGGCTCGCTCGAAGTCGGTAAAGACGCCATCCTGTTTGTCAGTGACGGCGATGCGCTGGATTCCCGGAGCGATGTGGTCACCCATGCGTTCATTCAGGGCCGCGAGATCGACCTGAACAACAAGCAGAAGGTGCTGTATGAAAAGTTCAGGGAGAAGTATGCCAGAATGAAGAAGTAATGATCTCCAACCTCCTCACTTGCCGCCCACTTAAGTGGGCGGCAAGTGAGGAGGTTGGAAATTATAGTAGAACATTTTACCCTCGGCCGTCCCCAACAAGAGTTCATACCCGTTCAGGAAACGGGTCGTGTAGATGTTGTCCTCGTACCCGTGAAAGGCCAGGGTACACTGGCCGGTAGAAAGATTCCAAAGCCTGAAGGTCTGGTCGTAGGAACCCGAAATGACATACCGGCTATCCGGTGAAAAGCCTACTCCGTATCCGGTTTGATCGTGCCCCCTCAGCAGGTAGTGGAGCTCCCTGGTAGCGATTTTCCATACCTCGATGTTCTTTCCGCTGAATACAGCCAGCAACTTGCCGTCGGGGCTGACGGCCATTTCATTGAGGTCGGCCTCACATTTGAATCGCGCGGTTTCTTTCCAGTTGTCCGTGCTGTAAATCCGGATATTGCCGTCGCCGAAGCCAATGATAGCGTTATGCTCGTCGGGCGTCAAAACTACCCGGAACGGGCGTTTATCCAGCGGAATTATGGTGGCCGGAGATGCACTATCCGGGTTCCAGACCCGCAAGGTAGTATCCCCAACGGAAATGACCTGGCCGGTTGAGTTAAGGTATGCCACTCCGTCCACCCGGGTAGTATGCCCTTCAAAGGTTTTTTCCTGCAGGCCGTTCCCGAGGTTCCATAATCGTACAATGCCGTCGAAACCTGCGGTGACGAGATGACGGTTGTCCCGGCTCATGTCGGCGCTGATGGATTTGAAAGGGCCAAGGTCCTTTTGAGGCCTGCCGGTTCGGATGTTGTACAGGGTCAGTTTTTCATCCGAGCAGGCAGCGGCGAAGGTTTGCCGGTCGGAGGTGACGGGGGCCTGCCAGGGACCGTAATCGCAAACTTCATAGGTGGTAGAAAAGGGTTTGGACAGATCCCAGGTTTTCAGGGCGCCGTCCAGAGCGGCGGAGATCAGGGTGTCGCCGTCCTTCGACCAGCAGAGTCCCGCAACCGCGGCCGTATGACCGATAAGGCTGAACAGTTTTTGGTGGGTTTCGGCATCCCATACCTGGATGGTCTGGTCTTCACCGGCGGAGGCGAAACGTTTGCCATCGGGAGTATAAGCCACGGCTTTAATGGTCTTGGTATGTCCCTCCCAGGGTTCAATGCGGCGGAGCAGTCGACCGGTCTCGCTGTCCAGGAGGTGCAGACGGTGGTCGGTGCTGCCCAGGAGGATGGTCCGGCCGTCCGGGCTCAGGTCGACACTGTGGAAGGCGTTGTATTCTTCGGGATCCGACAGGTCATAAGTCCAGATCGGGTCGCCGGTGCTGCGGTTGTAGGCCGTCACCACCTCTCCCCAACAGGATATAATGATGCGATTGCCGTTGTCGGTAAACAAAATGCCTGCCGCAGGGTGCGGTTCGGTCTCGATCTTGATCTGTTCGGCGCCGGTGGCGGCATCCAGGATCTTGCCGAACCCCATCACATTGGGCGAGATGGGCCGGAGTTCCCATGATACGACCCCGATCGACCGGTCATCCGGACTGAAACGGACCTGGTAGATGCCGCGGGAAAAGGCTTTGTTGTTATTCCATACAGCCTTTCGGGAGGATAGATCCCAAAGTATGACGGCGTGGTCGCGCCCTCCTGATGCCAGTTGTTTTCCGCTGTTGCTAAAGGCGAGGGTACTGACCGCGGTTTTATGGCCGTTTAGTTGCCCTTGGGGGGTCAAACCCGGCCAGTTGTACAACACAATGGAACTGTCGGAGCCTGCCGCGGCGAGGGTTTTGCCGTCGGGGCTCATGGCAACTGCCGTGTAGGTTTGGCCTTCCGGCAATTTTATGGTGGACGCGCTTTGATCCAGAAAGGCGTTCAGAAATTGCCATTCTACATCCCGGTATTGCTGCGGACAAGCGTCAAGGTAACGTCGGGCCTCACTGATCTTGTTGAGCTGGAGCAGCGCCTCCGCTGTGGAAATCCGGGCCAGGTAGAGGTCGTAGCCGGCGTCCGGGGTTTGTACCTTTACCGTGCCGCATCCGGTGAGGAGGAGCATGAGGAGTGATAGGAGGGGTACGGATGCTGCGGTCCTCCGGACCTGACTCTTGCGCTTGCTTGGTGTGTTGTGCTTCATGTTACAGATATTGCGGTCCTCCGGACCTGACTCATACTACAGTTTGGCGTTGCATGCTTCATGTTACAGATATTGCGGTCCGCTGGACCTGACTCTTGCGCTTGCTTGGTGTGTTGTGCTTCATGTTACAGATATTGCGGTCCTCCGGACCTGACTCTTGCGCTTGCTTGGTGTGTTGTGCTTCATGTTACAGATATTGCGGTCCTCCGGACCTGACTCTTGCGCTTGCTTGGTGTGTTGTGCTTCATGTTACAGATATTGCGGTCCTCCGGACCTGACTCTTGCGCTTGCTTGGTGTGTTGTGCTTCATGTTACAGATATTGCGGTCCTCCGGACCTGACTTATCCTCGAATCTTCGAATCCTCAAATCCTCAAATATTCACCCTATCGTTCGCCGTTTTCATCAACCCAAGAACAGCCTCGTTTAAATCCGCTTCCGACCGGATCGTAACCATATGGGAGATCCTGGCCATGGGGCCGGTGAGTTTTGATTTTTCCAGGCTGTCGGAGAAGGGTATATCGCCGAGGTCGAGGCCCAGCCGGAGTTCGCCTTTGCGCATATTGACCGCGGCGAATTCCCGTTTTTTCAGGATGGAGACGTACGTTTTTTTGGCCAGGAATGTCACCTCAGGGTCCCAGTTGAGGATAGCGGCTTGAAGATGGTCGAACAAAGGTCGCATTTCCGGGCATTTCTCAAACTGGTGATCCAGCAGGTTGGCTTCGCTGGCGTAAACCGGCTTGCCGCCGTTGAGGTGGATGCCGGCCAGCAGGGAAGCGTTCATGTGGCCGAAGCCCTGTTCGGATTTGAGCCAGTTGATAATATCGTTGCGTTTTTCGATACCGGATTTATGAATGACAGTGAGCCAATCCGCCAGGTTTTTCCCGGTCGAGGCTTTAAGTCCTTCAATGAATTCCTGTTCGATTTCGCCTGATGTCTTTGTCATGGCAATTTGATTTTATTTCCAGATCCCGAGGATGAACCCGATAACGGTGAAGTAAATAACGATATATCCGCCGTTAATGAGAATATACCGCCAGGATTTTTGCTCGAACAGCGCGATGGAGGTGAAAATGGCGGCTGCCCACCCGAAGCCGGTGAGGAAGCCCGCGGTGGCGCCCCATTGCCAGCCGGTCTCCGGGCCGCTGAGGAAGAAAGCCATGTTGTAGGACATCAGATAAGCCAGCAGGAAACTGATGCCGTAGATTTTGGCGGGGTTGGCCGCCTTGATCTGTTCGTCGGTGAGGTTGTTCTCCCTTTTCCATGCGTTGTAGAACAGGGCCGGCGAGTACCAGAACGCGCCCAGGGCCATGTTGAACACCGCACAGGCGAGGACCGCCCAGTGGTTGATGCTTTCCATCGTTTTTTATGGCAAAGGTGGGGACATGTGGTTTAATGGGATAGGAAAAAATTTACCAGAACAGAACGGGGGATTGAGGAATTGAAAAATCGAGGAATCGAGGAATCGAAAAATCGATTCAATCAAAAATCGTTTTCAAATTGGCAAATAATTCAAAAATTCTCCCCGTTGGCTCAGGTATTCAACCGGCGTGAAACCGGAGAAAAACCTGAAATCGGCGATGAAATGCGATTGGTCGTAGTACCCGCAATCGTCGGCCAGGGCGGTCCAGCTCACGAAGCCGCCTTGTTCGATCTCGGCAACGGCTTTCTGGAAACGGACGATCCGGAGAAATTCCTTGGGCGTCACCCCGACGTGATCGCGGAACAGCTTGATGGTATGTTTCTGGGAATAGCCCACCTTGTCGGCCACTAGTTTGAGGCTGAGCCGGTGGGGTGAGTTTTCGATGCTGGAAATGACGAAATCGACGAATGGGTTGAGTTGAAGGTGATTGAGGAAATCCCCCAGCAGGTGTTGTTCCAGGATGTGGAATTTGGCGTCGATGGTAGCGGCCTCCACCAGGCGGTCGCGCAGGTCGAGGATATCGTTTTTCAGCACCAGTTCGGCGTCGACGACGTAGTTGGTCACTTCCCCCAGCGGAAGGGACAGGAAGGGGAAGGCCTTGCCTTTGTGGAAATTCACCACGATCATCTCGCTCTCCGCCCCGGAAGGAATGGTGATCGGCTCGGTCCGGAATCCCGAAAACCACACCCGCTTGCAGGACTGGATCTCTTTCAGGGTGTGGTTGTCATAGATATATTTGGGCCGGTCGGTCAGGTCGAAGATCATGTACACATTCCCGTCCGGAATGAACCGGTCCACGGCGTGCCCGGGTTGAAAGCCGGTATAGTAGAAGAAGCTTTCGATGAATCGGTTGAGCGGCGGTGCGGGTATGTGGAGTTTTGCGATCATATCATTTATTCAGCCGTCCAACGCTGTGTATTTATTACCAGACTCCATTCTTTCAATTTTGAAATTTCCCTGGAAAAATAACAAAATAATCGAAATAACTCAGCGCCCACCGTTTGGCCAATGCTGGAAAAAACCGTTTTGTTCCCCATCACACTACCGGACATTTTTTCGTGAAGCGGATTACTAAGCGAGGCCAGTGGCGCGAAATCTAGATACCACTCAAGTTTTGCGGCCTCTTTTTCCGACATGCTGCGTTGCTCGCCCCGCCTGCCTTAGTACCTAAGTACGGCGGACAGGGCGGTCACAGAGTCCCGCTATGCTCCCTTCTCGCGCCTTGCCTGTCGAAAAAATAGCCTCCCGAAACTTAGGCGTCACTTAGATTTCGCGCCACCAGCCCTCAAGTACAGGCCGGTTGGTAAGCCGGGTACGGGGTTATCCGGTAATTGGCTTCTCAATCCCTGCGGGCTTAAGAATCCTGCCCGTTTGGAAAATATCCGGCAGTATGGTTTTACATTCACTTTTACATTTTAATCCAACCGGATGTCCGCGCAGTCCACCCGGCAATCACCCAGGTCGAGCATCGCATTAATAAGGTGGACCGACTGGAAGGAAGGCAGATCGGCGAGGGTGATCCGCCGTTCGAAAATGCGGTTTTGGGAGAGGTAATAAGCCCTTTTCACGCCTTTCAGCAGGGGATTGAGCGGGGTCCAGTACCGGTCGCCGTCGTCAAAAACGAGGTTGGCGAAACTGGCGTCGGTCAGTTCGCCGTCCTTCAAGATCAGGACCTCATCGCAGTCTCCGCGCCGGGCATGCAGGCGCGCGAGTTCGCTTCTATCGGTGAATTTCAGGGAATAATCCAGCCCGGACCCGGCTTCCACAACCCTAAGACTGTGAATGACAGGCAGTTTATATGGAATCCATTCGACCGATTCAACGGCTTTTTCATACACCACCCGGCATTTGAATAACCCGGCCTGGCAGTTTTCGGGGACCTGCAGGTGGTTTTCCAGCCTGATGAAATCGGTTGTCCCGAACAGGCGTTGCCGGGCCTGGTTGAGCCGTTCGTTGTGCAGATCCAGGAGGCGGATCGCGCCGTTGAGCACCTTTATGCTTTCGACTAGTTTGGGCATGGGCTCAGTTTGACATATTGAAGGGTTTGGAATCTTTGCTGCCGGCTCCGGGCCGGATACGTGCGGATTGAACGGGCCCGCCAATGACCGGAATATAGACCTTGTCGATGAGTTCCTGGTATTCCTTCCGGGGATCGCTGTAAACGGTAATGCCGCCGCCGCTTTTGTAGACCAGGCCGTCCGGGGTTTGTTCAATGAAACGGATCATCACGGCACTGTCCACCCGGTTGTTGTCCCAAAAACCGAAAACGCCGGTGTAATAGCCGCGTTCGTAATTTTCGGCCTGCCGGATGATCTCCAGGGTTTTGGCTTTCGGCGCTCCGGTGATGGAACCGGCGGGCAGGAGCTCGGCGAACAGGTCCCCCGTCCGGTTTTCAAACCGGGGTTGCAAATGGCCGGCGATGCGCGAACTGGCCTGGAAGAGGTCTTTCTCATGGGTTCTGACCCGGTCAAGGTACCTGAATTTTTCCACGGTAACCCGGTCGGCTACCCGGCCAAGGTCATTGCGGATCAGGTCGACGATGGTGAAGTGTTCGGCCCGTTCCTTGGGGTCGTTGAGCAGCAGTTGCCGGGCGTTGGGAAGCGTCGCATCGATGGTCCCTTTCATGGGGAAAGACCGGATCATATTGTTGTCAAGGGTCACGAAAGTTTCCGGAGAAAACACGACGAACCGGTCCCTGAACAGCAGTTTGTACCGGGCGCGGCTGTATTCGAAAATTTCCCGCAGGCTGAGCGTGGTTTCGATCTGGGTTGGAAGGGTCAGATTGGTCAGGAAGGAATTGCCTGCGAGCAGGTTTTCGCGAACTGTGTTGAACGCCTCGCGGTATTTTTCGTAAGGGACCGGGAATTTCCTGAATTGGAATTCCGGCAGCGGCCGGCCGGTTGGTGCGCAGTTGGTCATGCCGTTGAAATCGTAGAAGATCCCTTGCGAGGCCGCCTCCGCCAACGGCAGTACCACCGGTTGTTTCAGGTCGAAGTCCAGCACAAAAATAAAGGGGATCCCCGCCCCTGCAAAACGGTTCATCAGATCGGTCATCGCACGGGTTTATACCATTGAGACGCAAAGATTGGGAAAAGATACGATTGATACGATTGATTCCTCCGGCCGCCGTAGCTTCAGCGAAGGTGGCGATTGATACGATTGATTCGATTGATACGATTGATACGATTGATTCGATTGACTCCTCCAATCGGCGTTTTGCTTCCTCAAATCAACGCATCAACCTCGGGCGGCCGTTGCTCCATAAGAGCGAAGGCGGCAATTCCTCAATTCCTCGATTCCTCGATTCCTCAATAAAGGATTGATTCGATTTTTTATTTTTGTCCTCCACCAAAATGAAAAGCCATCGAACCGAATAACCGACCTTCGACCTATATCCACGGCACTTCCGATGCTGAGCGTGAGCGGCTTTCCCTGATGAATGACCGCCTGCTGAACCAGGCCTGCCTGAAAGAACTCAACCTGACCGGCGGCGAACGCATCCTGGATGTGGGCAGCGGCCTGGGCCAGTTCACATGCCTGATGGCGAAAGCTGCCGGATCGCAGGGAAGTGTCCTCGGTATCGAGCGGGACCCCGTGCAATTGTCGGGTGCGCAGGATCTGATCGCCCGGTCTCCCGTTGATGGGCATCTTGCCTTTCGCAGCGGCGACGCCTTGCAATTGCCCCTGGAAGGCGAAGAGTGGGGCAGTTTTGACCTGGCCCATACCCGGTTTGTACTGGAGCATGTGCCGGAACCCGGTAAGGTGGTTGCACAAATGGCAAAAGCCGTCCGGCCCGGCGGCAGGGTCGTGCTGGCGGATGACGATCACGCTCAGTTTACGCCTTACCCGGCGCCGCCCGGGTTCCATACCATTTGGGATGCCTATTGCCGGTCCTACGACCGGATCGGCTGCGATGCCTTCGTCGGCAGGCGGCTGACGACCTTTCTGGTTGAGGCCGGGTTGAAGCCTCGCCGGAACACCCTGGTTTTTTTCGGCGGTTGCGCAGGCGATGAGGTTTTTGAGATCGCGGCGCTCAATATCATCAAAATCCTGGAGGGGGCCCGGGAGCTGATGCTGGAACACTGCCTGATCTCCATTGAAAATTATGAAGCGGGGATTGCGGGCCTTCGGCGGTGGATGACCTTGTCGGATGCTGCGCTGTGGTATGGGATGAATTGGGTGGAAGGGGTGAAGGAAGGATAAAGGTTAAAGGATAAAGGATAAAGGTTAAAGTAGGAAGGTTAAAGTAGGAAGGTTAAAGTAGGAAGGTTAAAGTAGAAAGGTTAAAGTAGAAAGGTTAAAGGTTAAAGTAGAAGGGTTAAAGGGGGGGCGTTCCGGGTTCCTTTTTCAATCTCCGGGCAGCCCGGTCAATTGCTGGCTGCATACGCCAATTTTGCAGGCTTGTAAAACTAATTGGCCGGATGGGAGGTTATAAATGTTTCTCTGACCGCATACAGGCAGTGCAAATTATGACATCGACTTTCATTACCAATACCGACAAGGAAGAGATACTCAAATACTTCGGCAAGCCGCTGGAGGAAATGGATGCGGAAGAATTCCGCAAGATCCTGAAGGCGGTCCGGTCTAAATACCATCCGGATAATTTTGAGAAGTTCGAGGATGAAACCATCCGGGAAATGGCGACCGAGCGATTCCAGGCCATCCAAGCGCTGGCTGATAAAGTGGAGGCCTGGTATCAGGGCAAGATCGGGACATTGGAGCGTCCTTCCGGCGATTTCAACCCGGGCGCCCAGTTCGCATTCGACAAGATGAAGATCGAGGTGATCACTTCGGATAAGGACCTCAAATACCACCTCTTCGGCACCCAATACCGCTGGCTGCTTTACGGCGACAAGTTCAAGATCCCCGGCACCAAGGCCCATATCGTAATGGATGAGGACCACCGCGGGGTCAGCATCGGCTTTCGGGAAACCATCCGGATGTACGTCACCTTCGGCGTGGATGACGCCATTGAAGACATTGTCATGTGGCTCTACAACCGGATCAAGGACCGGGGGGATTCGCTGATCATCGAAGGCAACGTCATCCCCATCGAACCGGATGCCATGATGCGCCATATCCGTAAGACGTCGTACCTGGAAATCGGCGCGGGGTGAACTTTCAGTTGTCAGTGATCAGTTGACGGTTGTCAGTCTTACTTCACCCCCCATCCATTTCCGAAATCGCCTTCCGCGCTGACGAATGCCATTTTCCCTTCTTCGTTTTCCGCCAGCAGGATCATGCCCTGGCTGGTGATGCCCCGGAGCTGGCGAGGCGCGAGATTGGCCACTACGACGATCTTTTTGCCGACCAGACTTGCCGGTTCGAACTGAAGTGCAATGCCGGAAACGATGGTGCGTTTTTCTGAACCCAGGTCGACCGTGAGCTTGAGCAATTTATCCGCCTTTTGCACCTTTTCGGCTTCCAGGATAGTACCTGTGCGCAGGTCCAGTTTGGCAAAATCGTCGTATTGGATCTCCGGTTTGAACGGCTCTCTTTCCGGCCCTTTTTCAGCATCCATGATGGCGTCGAGTTTGTCTTTCTGGCGTTGGATGATCTTTGCGCGCGAATCGTCTTTCCGGTCCTGAATCTTGGGAAAGAGGACTTCGGGTTCGCCGATGCGATGACCGGCGGGAGCCAGCAAATCGCCTGCTTCCAGCGCATTCAGCAGGTTATTCCAATCCCCCCTTTGAACCGGCGGCAAATTCAGCAGTTTGCGGATGCGGGGCGAGGTGAACGGAATAAAGGGCTCGCTCAATATGCTCAAACAGGCGACGACCTGCAGACAGAACAGCATGCATTCTTTGACCTTTTCGCTATCCGGATCTTCCTTCACGATTTGCCAGGGCGATACGTCCTGCAAATAAGTGTTGCCGTATGCGGATAGCTCCATCAGGTATTGGGAAGCCTGCTTGAAATTGAAGGCTTCCAGTTCGGCTGTCAGTTTTTTGATTATGCCCTTGATTTCGATGAACGGCTCTTTCCAGTCCAATTCAAGCGAAGGCACTATGCCATCGTAATATTTCTGGGTCAGCACAATTACCCGGTTAATGAAATTACCCAGGTTATCGGCCAGCTCTTTGTCGTGGAAATCGACGAATTCATCCCACTTGAAGTCGCTGTCCTTGTTTTCCGGCAGGTTGCGGAGCAGGGCATAACGAAGTGCATCTTCCTTGTTCGGAAAATCCCGGAATTCCTCCAGGTATTCGTGTTGTTCGATACCCCAGCCGCGCGACTTTGAGAATTTTTGCCCCTCGAAATTGAGGAACTGATTGGCGGGCACGTTCACCGGCAGGTTATAGTTGCCGTAGGCGTGCAGCATAGCCGGGAAGATGATGCAGTGGAAAACGATATTGTCCTTGCCGATGAAGTGGATCAGTTGCGAATCGGGGCTTTTCCAGTAGTCCTCCCAGTTCTTGCCGTTTTCCAGCGCCCATTGTTTGGTGGAGGAGATATAGCCGATTGGGGCGTCAAACCACACATAAAGGACCTTGCCCTTTGCCTCGGGCAGGGGAACGGAAATACCCCAGTCCAGGTCGCGGGTAATGGAGCGTGATTGCAGGCCGTTGTCCAGCCAGCTGAGGCATTGGCCGACGACGTGTTTCCGCCAGGTGGAGGGGTCGTGGTGCTGGGCGCCGTCCAGTTGGCCGGTAGCAATCCACTCCCGGAGCCAGGCCTCGTGTTTGTCAAGCCGGAAGTACCAGTGTTGGGTGGCTTTCAGAACCGGCTTTTTGCCGCTCAGCATGGATACCGGATTGATCAGTTCGGTGGGGGAGAGGTCGGTGCCGCAGCGTTCGCACTGGTCGCCGAAGGCCTCCTCAAAGCCGCAATTGGGGCAGGTGCCCTTGATGTAGCGGTCGGCCAGAAACTGGTCATAGTCCTCATCGTACAATTGATCGCTTGACTTGACCTCGAATTCGTCGCCTTTTTCCAGGAGTTTCAGGAAAAAATCCTGGCTGGTCTCGTGGTGAAGGGGCGCCGAAGTGCGGTGGTAATAATCAAAGGAAATGCCCAGCCGTTCAAAGGTGTCTTTATTGAGCTCGTGGTATTTGTCGATGATCGCTCTTGGGGAAATACCTTCCTTCTTGGCCCGGATGGTAATGGCGGCGCCGTGTTCGTCAGACCCGCATACCCACACGACGTCCTTGTCCTGAAGGCGCAGAAAACGCACGTAGATATCCGCCGGCAAGTAGGCGCCGGCAAGGTGACCCAGGTGCAAAGCGCCGTTGGCATAAGGGAGGGCGGACGTAATGATATATCTTTTGGGTGGATTCATATTAATCGGATTTTGCTCCTGCAAAATTTGCGCGAAGATAGGGTTAAATGATTGAATTGTGGAATGGGTTAATGCAGTTGCCAGGTGTTAGTTGTCAGTGATCAGGTGTCAGTGATCAGTTGTCAGCCCGCCTGCCGGTCTCCTATGCGCCATAGCCGCTCCGGCGACGGGGCACCGGCAGGTTGTCAGTCCGGTAGCTGAGCGAAGTCGAAGCTACAACGGACGCCCGGCAATGAAACAATGAAACAATGAAAAATCACCCCATAACCGGCATGACCTGCATATGCACGATGGACTGCATTAAAATGGGAAGGCCGCTTTCGAGGATGAGGAGCTCGTTGTCCTGGAAGGAGAATACATCGCGGATGATGCCGTTTTCGACGGCAGTTTTGTTGTAGGGCGTTCGGTAGACGATCTCGACCGGAACTTTCTGCTCGGCGAATTGCCAGGCCGTCAACCCTATGGAATCCTGCGTCATGTTAATTTGTTATTTAAATCAGAACACGGGGGTACCGGATTTGGTTCCTGGATTTGTTCCTGTTTTTATGTAACTTGCGTAAAATTTGAATTAAAAAAGTGGGCGCGGAGTCTGAAAAAAAAGTACTTGATCCTTATCGCTTTACGGTGGAAGAATACCATCGAATGGCTGATGCCGGAATATTTTCCGGAAATGAACGCGTAGAATTACTCAATGGTGAAATTATTTGCATGAGCCCTATCAACAGCCCGCATGCCGCCTGTGTAGATTGCTTAACAGAATGGTTTATCCTGTATTTTCATAAAAAAGCAATCATCCGGGTGCAGAATCCGATTCGTTTGGATGTGTATTCCGAGCCTGAGCCGGACCTGGTAGTTGCCGGTTTAAAACCCGATAAATACAAGTCGGGGCATCCTGTTCCGAATGAGGTCATGCTGGTTATTGAAGTGGCGGACTCATCGCTTGATAAGGATCGTTCCGTTAAACTTCCCAAATATTCCTACGTAGGGATTGCTGAAGCCTGGTTGATAAATTTGGAACGACAGGAAGTCGAAGTCCATACTCAACCAGCAGAAACGGGCTATTCAAAATTAAAGGTTTTCCGAATTGGACAAGTCATCGAGACGAGCCTGGTTGCAGGTTTGCCGGTAGAAGACATTTTTTAGCTTTTCACTCTTATTAAATATGGTCGAAGAAAATCCAGCGTCCCTCCGTCAGTGGCGGGAGGACACACCCGGTATTGAAAAACAGATCCACCTGAACAACGCCGGATCCGCTCTGCCGCCCAGGCAGGTTTTGAAAGCAGCGGTTGACTATCTGGTGGAAGAAGCAGAGCGCGGCGGGTACGAAACAGCCGCCGCCCGGCAATCCGGGATCAACGGAATGTACGAGGCTTTGGGCCGGATGTTGAACACAGACCCCGGGCAAATCGCCTGGATGTCGAGCGCAACGGACGGTTATAACAGGGCGCTGACGTCCATCCGTTGGAAGGCAGGCGATGTCATCCTGACCACCATCAATGACTACGTCTCCAACCAGATCGCTTTCATGCAGCTGCGCGAACGATTCAGGGTACAGGTCATCCGGGCGGAAGATGATCCCAAAGGGGGCGTTTCTGTGGACTCCATGGCGGAATTGATCCGGAAACATGGACCCAAACTCGTGGCCGTAACCCATATTCCCACCAATTCGGGGCTGATACAACCGGTAGAGGCCATCGGCGAACTTTGCGCAAACCAGGAGGTCCTTTACCTGGTGGACGCCTGTCAGTCGGCCGGCCAATTGCCGATCGACATCCGGAAGATCCGTTGCGATTTTCTGAGCGCTACGTTCCGGAAGTTCATGCGCGGCCCCCGAGGCGGCGGATTTTTGTACGTTTCGCCGAAGGTGCTGGAATCCGGAATGGCCCCGCTGGTCCTGGATCTGCACAGCGCTGTGTGGACGGAGCCGGACGGCTACCGGATGCAGGATGATGCCAAACGATTTGAGCTCTGGGAAAAACCATATGCCCTCATGGTGAGCGCCAAAGCCGCAGTGGAATACGCGCTGGAAATCGGCCTGCCGACGATCGAAAAGCGGGTTAAAGGCCTCGCTGAATATGCGAGAACGAAGCTGGCAGAAATTCCAGGGTTGCAATCACTGGATAAGGGCGCTGAACTGGGCGGTATTGTCACTTTTACCTTTCCCGGCAAACATTTCGGCGAGCTGAAAAACCATTTGGCGGGCAAGGGAATTAACCTGTCCTTCGCGCCGAAATTTGTAGCGGTCATCGACCTGGAAAACAAAGGGGCCGAATGGGTGGGGAGGCTCTCGCCGCATTATTACAATACCCGGGAGGAAGTAGACGCCGCAGTGGAAGCGATCAGGGCATGGGCAATTCATTCGAGGTAATCAGTTCAAATATTCAAATGGGTTTTCACAATAAAAAACATTTACTTGTAAAGAATAAATTATTGTTTATCAAGAGATTTTTAAGGATGGTTAAAAAAACGGAATCCAAAAATTAGAAGCTTGTTTTCAGGTTTAATTGGAAACAAACCTGTCAAGCTATGAAAAAAACATCTTTTAAATCGGTCTCCTTAATCCTATTGACGGCCATTCAAATTTCCCTTTACAGCCAGTCCGGTTTCGGCGTTTCTGCCGGCGTAAATTACAGCACCCTTGAAGATGTCGAAAGCATTTTGCTGGATGTGGGCCTGGAGGCCGCACCGGTTGCCGGTCTATATTATACAATAGATTGCGGCAGATTATGGAATATTCTGAACGAGTTTCAGTATTCGGCCAAGGGTTTTTCCACTTTGGCCTCTGACGGTTCCAGGATGAGGACCCGGAATTTTTACCTGGATCTGATGCCGCAAATCGAATTCAGGCCTGCAAAAATTGTAAGCATATCAGCCGGTGTAAACCTGGGGTACAATATCGGTGAACGGTCCAAACAGGCCATGAAAAAATGGGATGAACCATTCATCGAAGTGAGTGACACTCTTGATTTCGGCGGATTATTAGGGCTGCGTTTTTACCTCGGGCGTGTGAGTTGGAATCTTATCTATAATCATGGACTGGTGAATAGAAACGGCCTGGAATTTACCGATTTCAACGGCGCCCCTATTCCCAAACCAGCCTTGTATACCCGCAACATTCAACTGACGGCCGGTTACCGGATCTTTAACTGAGCTGTTTTCAGGAATCTATTTCAAATTACCAAATCGTTCAACTGGAGCCAGCAACTAAATGTGGGATACCGGCTGACGGGCCGTTGAACCGGTAGCCTTGCAAAAGGGTGGACGGAGTTATTTCCCGTTCACCCTTCTGCCGCCGGCAGTCCTGGAGGAATTTTCCACCTTATTGATCTTTTTCAGGTCGACCATCAGGCTGGAGAAGGCGCTTCCGGAATTCACCGACCATTTGCGGCCGTCGTACGTGACGGTGCCGTCGCGGCGGTTCCAGTCGGATGCCAGCAACGAGTAACGGTCACCGGCTTTGGGGTTGGGGCCGAAGATGAGGTAACGCTCGTCGGCGTTGGATTCAAACCCGATGGCAAACCGGTTTTGTTTGGGTTTGAACAGCAGAACGCCCGGGGTTCCGCGGCGGATGACCACCTGTTCAACCTTGCGGCCGTCGATGATCTTGATCTCGCCGGAAATGATCTCGGAGGATCCGCCGGTCAATTGACGGGTGAGTACGACATCGTCAGAGAGATAAAACTGGATCCGCTCCAATTCGTTGTCGCTCCATTGGTACTGATCATAAAGATTTTGAGTAAATGGTCGTAAATTGGGGCCACAAGAGGCAGCAGTGATCAGGACCAGGAACAGCGCGATGTATTTCATTGTGTTTTTCATGTTTATGTGCCGAATTTTCTTTTCCCCAAAATTAAAATGGAGTACGTTCCGTTGCAAAAATTTTAAGAAACTTTAACCTGGATCTTAACGCAATTTAACGCAGGAGGCTATCTTTGCTTTTTGATTACCATGAGAAACCTTCAAATCTGAGCATGATTGTAATGATAACCGGGGCCAGCCGCGGGATCGGTTTCGATACGGCTCTTTCGCTGGCAGCCTCACCTGACAATACGATCCTCGCCCTCAGCCGGGACGCCAAAAAACTGTGCGCACTGGCCGCAAGGGCGAAAGAAATGCACGGTCACGATAATATACGCACCCTGCCTTTTGATATTACCCAGCCGGATGAATCGGCCTTTACCGACCTGATCGACCAGGCCGGCGGATTGGATGTGCTCATCAACAACGCCGGCTATCTGGTGAATAAGCCGTTTGAGGATATGGAACCGGAGGACTGGCAAATGGCCTATGAGTCGAACGTGCTGGGGCCCGCCTGGCTGATCAAACTTTCGCTGCCCTATTTGCGCCAAAGCAAGTCTCCGCATGTGCTCAATATCGGGAGCATGGGCGGTTTTCAAGGCAGCAGCAAATTCCCGGGCCTGTCCGTTTACAGCTCCTCAAAGGCCGCTATCGCCAACCTCACCGAATGCCTGGCCGAAGAGTACAAGGCAGACGGCATTGTCTTCAATTGCCTGTCGCTGGGTTCCGTACAGACCGAGATGCTGGCGGAAGCGTTCCCGGGCTATAAAGCGCCACTGACCAGCGAGGAAATGGGTGGATTCATTTCCTGGTTTGCGCGCGAAGGGCGGCGGTTCTTCAATGGGAAGATCCTGCCGGTTTCGGTTTCGACGCCGTAGGGGGTGAGTTAGTTGGCAGTTGGCAGTCTTCAGTCTTCAGTTGGCAGTTGGCAGTCTTCAGTTGGCAGTCCGCCTACCGGTCCCCCATGCGCAATAGCCGCTAGGGCGACGGAGCACCGGCAAGTCGGCAATCCGGAGGCGGCAGTTTTCCGGGGTGACGCGGGGGTAGGCGCTAATGGAAGAGATAAGCCCAGATGTCATTTCTAAGCCGGCAATGCCATTGTGGTGCAAAATCATCCGGATAATATTTACGGACTAGGATATGGGATGAAGCATTCCCAGTTTCTTGCTTAATGATTCGTTCCAGGTTTCGCACCTTTTGCCGCATCAGCTTTTTATTATTGTCTTTTACCAGGATAACCAATAAATACGATCCGGGGAGTTGTTGAAAAGCAATTACCTTTTTTAAAGGCTCAGGGATAACATCTCCGTTTGAGGCTTCATCTGGATTTTTGGGGTCAATCGGATTACCTGCCGCATCAAACCTGATCAAAGACAATTGGGTGCATAGCTCGTTAATTTTTTCTTCGAACGGCATTGCCAGAACCTGTGTGTTTGCCTGAGGCCAGTTATTATAAGCTGTTGTGTCGAGCTGTTCATCAATTTTAATGGAATCCCATTCTTTTGGAATTGCGCAATTGTCAACTGGAAGGATAGCAGACACCGCATCGACCAGAATATTGCCGTTATAGGGCGGATCGTTTGTGTTCAGATATCTCGCTTCCAGAAAGATATAGTCATATTTCTGCTTTTTAGGCTTGAGGATGAAAGCGTATTCTGTCCAGTCTTTGTGATCAATTGGAGGAGAAGCCGCCAGCAGTTCCGCAGGGGAGCAAACATCAAGACCGCCCCAAATCATTAACCGGACAGGGTGAATATAGTTATCCGGTTGGTTGGTGACCCGGCTAATGGAAGCATAAATTTCTGACTGAGCCAGCATCATCCTTATAACATAGCACTGATTTATTTCCAGTGGTACAGGCAATTTCTGGCCTATTTTTTCCCAGGTACCGTTGTCTCTGGTCACCATGCCCAGGTAAGTACTGCCTTGGTAAGCGGACTTTGTAACACCGAATGTGGGTTCAGGCTGGATATCAGGCGGCGTTTCACCGGCAAATCCGCAATCTCGCCAAAAAGCAGGTGTTTTGCCAGGATAGGGCATCCCTTCAAATGACGGATTCAACAACCGGATCTCTTGTGAAAAGGCTGAAAGGCTGAGAAAAATAAGCATCAAAGCAGAAATCGTTCGCTGGAGCATGGGTTGAAAGTTTTAGTGGTGGAAAAATAGGGTTTTAATGGAATCGCAGGGTTGTTCAAGTCTCGGATTTTATAAAATATATTTAAAAATAAAATATGAATATTCCTCGGACCTATAAGGGTGGGACCCACCCACCGGCCTGCCGACCTCGCCGCCGTCGCCGACCCTCCTGCATCCGCATGCCTCCCCCTCCCGACCATTGGTGATCGGTGCAGAGGAAACTGGCTGTCCGGAGTGGCGGCGCCCCAAATTTTACCGGTAAAAACTGAATATGGAAATCCGACGATGATGACCCGAATGGGCGCTGCGTCTTTGAATGGAAATAAAATTTACATCTTTGATCTCGCAAAGATATAAAATATGTTTTAATTTTAAAAATTTTATCCCAAAAAGTTTTAATTTTTATTTACGGTCATCCATTTCGCCCGGACCGGCTCTGCGTAATCCCGCCAAAGTTTTTCCAATAGGTCCGCATCCGGTTCACCCTCAAAGGCGATGATCCGGTATTTCATCCGGTAGGTTTGCCCGGGATCGAGCGAATAAACCCCCAGCACCATCGGCGATACGCTGAAATAAGGCATATCCGGATGCACCCGGATAGGCGTTGGGTGCCTGAAATTGTCCGGATGGTCCAACACGGCCAACCCCGCCCATTTTCCGTTGATCTTGCCGTAGACTGCTGTCCACCGCGGGCGGGAATGGTTGGCTTTTTCCCGGTCCCGGATCCCTTCGCTGGTCAGTACCAGCATGGGGTTGGTAAACCGGAGGGTGTCGGATTCGTTCCACTCCGCACTGCCGCGGATGCCCAGCCCGCCGTAGTGGTATTCATTGATCCTCAGCGGATAATTGCCGATGATGTTTTGCGTGGTCTGCAGGTCGGTGACGTAATAATCCGCCGGCTGGAAGGAGGCTACCTGCCATTCCTCCTTCAATACCGGCCCGAAATGATTGCTGCTGTGGATCTGGCGGGTTGTAAAGCCGGCAAAAACGGGGCCGGTTTCGGTTTTTTCCAGCTTTTCGAAGGCTACGGTCGCTTTCTGCAGGTGCTGGTTCCAGAAATCCGTAAAAGAATCCCGGTAGGTGGTATTGGTATAGGCAAAAAACAGGGCGTGCTGGTGCATATGCCCCAGCGGGAAACCGTCGGTCAGCGCCTGTCCGGCCGGATTGTACAACGGATCAATATAGCCGCTGCGCCGGTAAAAATCCGGGTTGCCGGAGGGCGGATGCTGCGTGCCCATATGATAAGTGAGCACATTTTTCTCATTTGCCGAAGCGATCAGGTCGCCGTCCCGGGATTCCACCTTGAAGCCCCCGGCTGCTTTTTTATCGGGTTTCACCAATCGATAGGTCCGCTTCTGACCATGCCCAAGCGGTTCGTCCAGTATGAAAAAGCCTTCCCCTTCCTCATTCCATTGCACGGGCGTCAAATGCCCGTTGTCCGGATGCTGCAGGGCCAGAAGGGCGTTGCGTTTTAACCCGGGTATTGCAGGAAGCCGTACAATGGAATGATCCCGGCTGTACTTGCCGGCATCTATTTCGACCTGATTGCCGGTAATGAACCGGGATTCGATGCAAGCTGCCAGGAGGTTTGCAAGGATGAATATCAGCATCAGGTTGGAAAAACGGGAAATGGACATGGAAGGCAGCGCCATGGGCAATCGGTTTTGAGTTGATCCAACCAAAGGTAATCAAATCCGCTATCTCTGGAGGGCCGTTACCGGGAATCGCTGATGGAAGGATATAATTCACCAAAAATGTCCTATATTTAGGAGCGGAAAAACCGCGATTGTTCGCCCGATTTGTAAATGAAACCGGCTTTCAATTGCCGAAAGCCGCCATTTGACTATTGGGCATTATAAACATAATCATATCCACAATGTCCAATTCTTCCGTTCGACCTGTTTTTGCCGTCAAAAGCGCTGTCCGGCACTTCCGCAAGCACGCCTTTTATCATACGCTGAACATCACCGGGTTGTCCGTCGCGTTTGCGGTGATCATCCTGTCCATCCTGTACCTGAATCAGGAAATGACCTACGAGAATTTCCATAAAAAAGCGGACAGGATCTATCGGCCGACCTACCACATCAGCTCGGGAAAGGATTTTGAGGTCCATTTCGCCAGGATCCCGGAACCTTATATCAACGACCTGCCGGCGGAAATCCCGGAAATCGAGAAATTGATCCGTTTTCAAAACCAGGAGCAAAAATACATCCGGATCGGAGAAAAGCGGTTCAAACCGACGCATGCCTACATTACGGATCATGACGTCTTTGATGTTTTTGACCTGCCGATGGTCGAAGGCAACCCCGAAACTGCGCTGGCTGAACCGCATTCGGTCGTGCTGACGGAATCGCTGGCGCAAAAATATTTCCCGGGCACACAAGCCGTTGGAAAGGAAATAAATGTTACAGGAGACTGGATGCCAGATGAGGAAATCTATCGGGTGACAGGAGTAATTCAGGACCTGCCGGTCAACACTCATCTACCCATTGAAATGCTTTTTTCCTTCGCCGGACCCGAAGAGCGGACAGGCTGGGCCTACGTGTACACCTTGCTGCGGGAAGACGCCGATATTGCGGCTGTAGAAGCCAAAATGCCCGGTTTCATCCGCAAGCATGCTGTCCCGGAAAGCACCCGAACGCTTACTTTTCCGTTTCAGAGCCTGAAGGAGATCCACCTGCATTCCCACCTGGCCCGTGAAATCGTACCCAATGGTGATGCGGCTTATATCCGGATCTTCTTCTGGGTAGGCCTCTTTGTCTGGCTCATCGCCCTGGTCAATTTTGCCAATATGAGCGCCGCCCTGACCATGACAAGAGGCAAAGAACTGGGCGTGCGCAGCGTATTGGGCGCACGGAAAGGGCAACTGGTCCTGGGCGCCGTTTCGGAAACGATCGTTTGGAGCTTCGCCGCGCTGGCTGCAGGCGCCCTGATCGCTGCGCTGGTATTTCCGGCCTTCACCCGCCTGACAGGCATTTCCATTCTTCCGCCTCTCCTGTTTTTGGCGCCGGTGTTGTTGGGCATTGCGATCCTGAGCGGATTGCTGGCCGGGGTTTTACCGGCCGTTCTGGCGGCTTCCGTACGCGCCCTTCAGGTGATCCGGATGGGGCAAAACTGGACCCTGAGATCCGGAGCGGGAAGCATCAACGTCAAAAGGCTGCTGATCGCCGTGCAGTTTTGTGTGGCCATTGTTTTGATCGGCAGCGCAATCGTTGCTCATCTCCAGTTCCGGTACATTCAGGACCTCAACCTCGGCCTCAAACCCGAACAGATCCTGGCCATCTCCACCGTGCCGGATAGGGTAACGGACCAATACCTGGCCCTCAAAAACCGGCTGCAATCCGTTCCCGGGGTCACCGGAGTGGCGGCCTGCATGCAAACGCCTTCCACCGAGATCAGGGATTCGGGGCCCGTGCTGGTCAGGGGAGCCAATGAAGACCCTACCCAGGCGCCTATGATGGATATCCAGGTCATCGACCCGGATTTTGTAGATATGATGGGCCTGGAACTGGAGGCGGGTGAGGACTTTACCGCCAAGGTGAAATTGAAACCTGCCCCCGAATTCAACGAGAACCTGACGGTGAACAATTACCTGGCAGAAAGCCCCAAGCAATACCTGATCAATGAAACGGCGATGAAACAACTGGGCTGGCAATCGCCCGAAGAAGCCCTTGGGAAGGAAATCAGTTGGTCGATCGGCGATTATAGGCTGGCCTTTGGGCCCATTGCAGCCGTTGTAAGGGATTTTCACCAGGAGTCCCTGAAAAACAAGGTCGACCCGTTGGTCATGGTTATCGAACCCATCTGGCTGAGGACCATTCTGGTGAAAGTGGATACCAAGCACCTTGACAAGACCATCGCCGGTATTGAAGATGCCTGGAACGGACTTTTTCCGTACGCTTTGGAATACGATTTTCTGGATGATCTGTTCAACCGGCTTTATGAGCAGGATCGGGTGCAACTGAAGTTGCTCAGCCTGGTGGCGCTGATCGCGGTGCTGATCGCCTTCCTTGGATTGGTCAGCCTGGTAGCCTACGCCCTGAAGAGAAGGTCGAAAGAACTGGCCATACGCCGGGTGATCGGCGCCGACCTGAGGTCGCTGACCGGATTGATGAGCCGGGAGTACCTGTGGGTGTTGGCGGCCTCTGCCGTGGTGGCCGTGCCGCTGAGCTACCGGTGGGTGAAGGAATGGCTGGCGAATTTCGCTTATCATATTCCCGTTTCCCCCTGGATTTACCTCGGGGCGGTTATCTCGGTTTACGCGGTGTTATTATTGGTGATCTACCTGCAGACGATGAAAGCGACCGTTGCCAATCCGGTGAAATCGCTGCGGGAAGATTAGGAAAAGTACCATTTGATTTGCATGCATATGAAAAAATGGAAGGGTGATTTTGTCGCCGGATGGGCTTTGATATGGATACTCCTGCAGTTGGCCGCCTGCCGGCCTTCGGATACGGTAGGGGAGCAACCGGCTGATTGGTTGTTTCAAAACGGCCGGATCTATACCATGGCCGCCCCGGAGGAAACCGCAGAGGCGTTGGCCATAAAGGGAGAGCGGATTTTGTTTGCCGGCCCGGGCAAAGATGCTGAGCGATTTATCGGACCCCAAACCCGGATTATCGACCTCATGGGCAAAACGCTCCTTCCGGGATTTACTGACGCGCATGTCCATCCGGTTTCCGGCGGATTGGCACTGGCAGGTTGCAACCTGGCCGATATCCTGGACCGGGATTCTGTGCTGACGGCCATCCGGCGATACGCCCATGCCAACCCGGATAAGGAATGGATCCGTGCGGATAATTTCTGGCTGCCCGCTTTTCCGGACGGGAATCCCCGCCGGGAATGGCTGGACCGGATCGTACCTGACCGCCCGGCGTACGTGACCTCCTCTGACGGCCACTCGGCCTGGGTCAACACCAAAGCGCTCCGACTGGCCGGCGTTACTGCGGCTACTCCGGATCCGTCCAACGGCCGCATAGAACGCGATCCGGTAACGAGGGAGCCTTCGGGGGCTTTGCGCGAAGAGGCTATGGAGCTGGTTTCGAAACTGATCCCGAAGCCCACCCATGAAGAACTGGTTGCTGCCCTGAAACGCTCCCTCCGGCTGGCCAATTCCCTCGGGATTACCAACCTGGTAGAAGCTTCGGCGTCGGAGGGTTATATTGAAACTTATCTCGAGCTGGCGCGTCAGGGCGAGCTCACTGCGCATGTCGGCATTTCCATTTACGGCGATGTGTCAAAAGGAGCCGAAGGCGCTGCAACGGTCGCACGATTGAATGAAAAGTACAAGACGCTGCTGGCAGAAAACCCTGCCCTGACTGCCGATCTTCGGTTTGATCAGGTCAAGTTGTTCATGGACGGCGTAGTGGAAGGCACCACCGCCGCCATGCTTGAGCCGTATGCACACCAACCGGACAATCGGGGAATAGCCAATGCCGACCCCGAAACCGCGAATGAAGCCATCGCCGCATTGGACAAAGCCGGAATACAGGTGCACGTCCATGCCATTGGCGACCGGGGTATACGCATGACCCTCGATGCCTTTGAAAATGCCCGGCAACAGAACGGCATACGCGACAGCCGGCACCATATCGCCCATTTGCACGTGGTACATCCGGACGATATCCCGCGGTTCAAAACCCTCGATGTAACGGCCAATTTCCAGGCCCTCTGGGCAACTTTGGAAGATACCTACATGACCGATCTCAATTTTCCCTACCTGGGTAAGGAGCGGAGCGAATGGCAATACCCCATTGGTACCCTGGCAAGATCGGGAGCACGGGTGGTTTTCGGCAGCGACTGGGACGTTAGCACCATGGATCCCTTCGATGCCATGCAGGTGGCGGTCACCCGTCGCGGCCCCGACAGCCTTGAACGGGAACCCTGGACGCCCCAGCACCTGGCCGATGTCTGGACAGTAGCGCAAGGTTACACCAGCGGGGGCGCCTGGCTCACCTTCCGGGAACAGGAGTGCGGAACGCTGGAACCCGGCAAATTGGCCGACCTGATCGTGCTGGACCGGGATGTTTTTACCTGTTCACGGTTTGAAATTTACAATACCGAGGTAGTAATGACCTTATTCCGGGGAAAGGTGGTATACGAAAAGTAAATAGCTTTTTTGAATCGGTCTATTCCAACCCATAGCAATAGGGCAGCTGGCCGTCGTCCGGACATGGGGGAATAATGCCCCGAAACCCAGCCCATTTAAACCGGAGTTTTGGCAATTTCACGAAAATACAGGACCTTCACCCTTGCTAGGCAAGAAGCATTTAACAATGGAAAAGGAAGCAGGAAACACTAAGTATTATATCGCTGTCGGCGTAACGGGGCTGATCATTGGATTGACGGTCGGTTGGTTCCTTTCAAAAGAAGGCGTGAAGACCACCGATATCCACTGGAAATTCGGCGAGAATGAGCTCAGCATCAACATGGAACAGGACCTCGCCGATGCCCAGACCCTGTTGGACAAGATCTTTTCGGAGGATTTCTCCAGACAAGGCACCCTGGAATGGCTGAAGGCGAACCAGAATCTGTACAATCCGACCGACCCGGAGATCGTTCCCAAGATTTCATCCCTGAAATACGACGATCTGGTCTCGAAGGAACTCCGCAACCTCAGCACCAGCCGCGAAGGCCCGTGGGCTTATCAACTGGATACGGTCCGGATCGGTATTCCGCCGTCCGATCTGCAACCCAAAAAAGGATACGCCAACGTCTGCGAGAACGGCAAGTATTTTACCCAGAAACTCCGGGTATTAAGCCTTGATCTGGTGCAAACCGTGGAGGTATCGGCTACCGGCAGGTACGAATGCCCCAAAAAGCTGAAATACCCGGATATCCAGCTCAATGCCGAAGACGCCGCCAGACTGCTGGGGACGGTCAACTTTTCCAAGTATGAACAGGGGATGGCGCTGATTTTGAGCCCGAGGTGATTTCGCCAGGAATTTATGGCGGATTTTTTTTGGGAAAATTCAATTATAATATTTGAAAATTCATAATTTTATGTAAATTTAGGAGCATAATTTATTGTTTTGCTAAACTCCGTAAAATCAACCTTATTCGCCCCTGTTCTTTTTGCTATTCACGACAGCGAAGGAACAGGGGCGTTTTTATTTGTATTATCCGGCAATGAGGATATCCTTTTAAAAGTCCAGGAATAACTGAAAAACTATTTCCAAAATCTAAAATCTCAGGCGATGAAATTAAAGGTTTTCAAAAATTCGGTGCAGGCAGTGATTCTTTCCTTATTTCAATTGGCTTTTTGCGGCTGTGGAATGAAAACCCCCGAGGGTGAAATCTGTTTCAGCAATTCCAATAACGAAAGAATTGTTTTTGACTTCAGAAAAAGCGGGATGGTATTTCTGACGGATGAAGTTAAAAAACAGACCTTCCAAGGGCAATACTCTTAGGCTGTTCAATTTGATACCGATTTCATCCTGTGCTTTTTAGCTCCTGATCG
>CALMYQ010000170.1 GCA_937873655.1 uncultured Lewinella sp.
GCGGGAAGGCCCAGGCCCGCTGGTGGTCGGCGCCGAGTTTCATGATCCAGGGTTCTTCCACTGCCAGGGAAAGGCTGTCAGTCGGGCCGGTCGGGTAGTTGATCAGGTATTCCCGGCTCAGGCCGACGAGGATGCCCCCGTCGTCCGAAGGCAGGATTCCGTAAGGGTAATTCCAGCTTTCATTCAATGGCGACAAATATTCCCAGGTTTTCTGCCCCAGGCTGTCCAGTGCAAAAACATGCAGTTGGGAGGTGAAATTGTAGCCGGTCAGGTTGATGTTGTAGAGGTTTTCCGCAATGATTAGCTTATCCCCTTGGAAGCACATGCCGCCTGATATATTATACCAGGGATGGGAAAATATACGGAAGCCGGACAGGAATAAATCTTTATTAAATCGGAGAATTGATAATTCGGATGTAACAGGAGATACTGCATTTCCAAGGTTTGGGTTGATAAAAATATTGTCTCCTTTAGTAATCATACCGTTAGCCAATCCGTAGTAAGTATTTTGTCCCAATGGGCTTTCAAATTCAACCTTGCGAATGGAATCCAGTGCCGGGAAATACTCAATGATCAAACCCCTCCTGGGGTTGGATGTATACCCGGACCCAATGAACGAATGGTTATCCGTAGGAATAAAATGTTGGCTCCAGGCTTCATATTTGATCAGAGAGTCCCTCAAAATATGTTCTCTGATTAATTGTCCGTTTAGATCGAAGGTTGTCACTGATGTACCGGTATAATAGTAGGGTACCGAATCGACAACGATTCCGATTACATAAATTGCGGAGTCGGTAACACTTAGTCCGTTAAAAAGGGTATATACATGATTGAAAGCGTAGCGGTGATTGAAGGTAGCCTGGGCATTCATGCTGCCCAGACTGCCTGCAAAAATTAAAACAATGAGGTACTTCAGACCAGTTTTCATTTTTTACCGGTTAATGACCAATCGGGTCCGGAAGAGGGTACGCCCAGAGGCGGAAACCTGCAGGAAATAGAGCCCGTTTTTCAGGCCGGAAAGGTCAACAGCAATATTGTTTCCGGTCAAAACAGGCTTTTCCGATAAAACCCGCCGGCCGAGTGCGTCAAAAATGGTCAGTTCTGCCGCTGCTGCGGTCATTTTTCCGCTGATGAAAACCTTGCCTCCTGCGGGGTTGGGATGAATCTGCCAGTCTTCTCCAGGCTGATCAGGAACATCCGGCTTTACCTTCCCAACAGTAGTAGTGTTCACCCCGCCTGCATTTTTTTGCCCCTGTTGCCCGGAGATATCCACATCGTAATACACCAGCAAAAAATTGCCGATCATGGACCGGATCAGGTCGGAGGGTGTATTCAAGGCTTCTTCTGCCAGGTCGGCAACGGCGCCGGCGTCCAGTCCGAAGAACCCCTGATCCGTTGCCAGTGCGTCGAGCATGGCGGCGGTATAAGCTGAATAGGCATCCATGCCTTTTTCAGGGTCCGAGCCGTATTTATTGACCATTTCCTGTGCGGCAACGGCATAATTGGTCAGGTCGCCTTCCCGCAAGGGTATCGGCGTATAACATTCCATCAAGTTCTGTTGCGCAATCAATTCCGGTGAACGTAAAACACTGAAAAACAGCAGTAAAACGGCAGGAGCCAGAAAAGAGAAGTTGGAATTTTTACCGGCTAAGCGGTAAAAAATTCGGGGGAGGGGGGTAAAAGCATGAGGCGTAAGGTTTTAGTTAATGAATAATGGATTGACTACACTGTCTGCTAAAAATTTCAGAGACAGCTTTTGCAAAAATAGATTATTTGGCGAATAAATCAAGTATCAATTAAAATATTCACTAAAATTAACGAAGTAAAAATATTCATTTGCCACTCACCAAATCACCACCTCCCCAAAACCCGCATCCACCTCCACCTCCTGGAAGTTATGCCGCGAATACGCAAACTTCCGTTCGTTGCCATCTTCAGAAACGGTGGACGGTTTGAAAGGCAGACCCGCGATCACCAGCCTGAAGGTTTTACATGGGGAAGCATATTCGCCTTCCATCGTATGCACCAGGGTTACCCTCCCCTCCCCCATCCGGATCGAAAACCGGTGCAGGCGATAGGCACCTTCTTCGTGTTCATATCCTTCCCCGGTGTCCTCGTACCAGCGGCTTTCCAGTTCGGGGCCGCAGAAGACCTTGAGGGTCACCTTTTTGATCGGCTTTTCACCGGTATATTGTTGCACCGGAAAGTTGGGAATGACGGCCCCCTCCCGGGCATAAACCGGGATCCGGTCCGGGTAAACCCGAAAATGGTGTTTGTAACCGCCGACATGCAGGCGGCCGGTGAAATAATCGTACCAGCGCCCCGCCGGCAGATAGCAAGTCTCTGTTTTCACCCCCGGCAACAACACGGGCGCTACCAGCAAATGATCGCCGAACAGGAATTCGTGTTCCCGCTCCAGGGCCTGCGGGTCGTCCTGGGCAAAAAAGGAAAGCGACCTGATCACCGGTTGCCCCGTGGAGCAATGATCGTAAAAAGCCGTATAAAGGTAAGGCAGGAGCTGGTACCGCATTTCGATGGCTTTACGCGCAAAAGTGGTATGCGGTTCGCCGAATGACCAGGGTTCCTGGTCCAGCCGGTTGAGCTTTTCGTTTTCCAGCACCTTTTCGGTGTCTACCCCGGAAGCGCCGTCCTCGTTATTGCCCATGGAGTGCACCCGGAACACGGGGTGAAAGACGCCCAGTTGCAACCAACGCACCATCAGTTCACCATCCGGCACACCGGCAAATCCGCCGATATCCGTACCCACCAGCGAAAACCCGGACAGGCTCAACCGCTGGCATTGCAGGTTAGCCAGGCGCAGGTGTTCCCAGGTGGAATAGTTGTCGCCGGTCCAAAGAGCGGCAAACCGTTGGCCTCCGGCAAAGGTGGCACGGGTCAGCAAAAAGGGGCGTTTCTCCGGATGCAACCGCTTGAGCCCCTCCCAGGTAGCGCGCGACATCTGCATGCCGTATATGTTGTGGGCTCTGCTGTGGTCGCCGCCCTGCCCTTCGTAATGATGCGCCACATTCAACGGAAAGGTCAGCCTGGAGATCTGGAAAACCGCCGGTTCGTTCATGTCGTTCCAAAACCCGTCAACCCCATGGTTCAGATACAGTTCGCGGTAAAGATCGCCCCACCATTGGCGGACTTTCGGGTTGGTATAATCCGGCCAGACACACTTGGGCGGCCATACCGGTCCGGTCATCAATTCACCGCTGGTACGCCGGCAAAACATGTTCTTCTCAAATCCGTCGCGATACACTTCATAGTTTTCATCCACCCGGATCCCGGGATCGATCATGACAACAGTCCGGAACCCCGATTCTTTCAGCCCGGCAATCATAGCTGCGGGATCCGGAAAATGATCGCGGTTCCAGGTAAAACACCGGTAACCGTCCATGTAGTCGATGTCCAGATACAGCGCATCGCAGGGTATATTGCGCCGGCGAAACTCCTCAGCGACCTCCTGTACGCGGGCTTCCGGATAATAACTCCAACGGCATTGATGAAAACCCAGCGACCACAACGGCGGCAGTTCCGGAAGGCCGGTCAGCCGGGCATACCGGCGCGCAACCTCCGTCAGGGCCGGACCGTAAATGAAAAAATATTCCATTTCTCCGCCCCAGGCGCCGAATCGCACCTTACCGTCGTGCAGGGCGTTGAAATCAAAATAGCTGCGATAGGAGTTATTCAGAAAAATGCCGTAACCCTTACTTTCACGAAGGCCGTAATAAAAAGGAATGGAGCGATAAAGCGGGTCCATATCCCGGTCGAAGCCGAAGCTGTCGGAGCACCAGTTTTCCTTGCGCTGGCCCCGGAGGTTGAGGCTGCATGATTTATCGCCCAGGCCGTAAAAATGCTCACCTTCTCCGCATTCCCGCGTTACCATGATCACCTCGCGCCCGTGCATTGCCGAATTGCGGGCGTAGAACGGCAGGGCATCCCGGCTGATCAGGTTACCGTCTTTTTCATCCACCATGGCAATCATCAATCCTTGTTTGGCAATATGGCATTGTATGACTCCCGTGGAAATGATCCATTCCTCGTCCGTTTCCTCGGCCAGGGCGGCAATCGTTTCCTTTTCCAGTTCCGGATCAAGCGCATAAGGGCATTCTTCATCCGTTTCAAGCCCGACATCGAATTTGATCCGGATGACCTCCGCAGAAAAGAGTTCGATCTTCAGCCGGATGCCGTTTCTTGCCGTAAAGACCCAGGATTGTTCCTTCGGATAAGCGGTCATGTCCGCCAGTTCGTCCGGGATCCGTTCGGTGTGGATATCGGCGTATCGCCGGTGTGGTTCAACGGCGTTCAACGGGACGGATCCCTCCGGTGGTCTGATGTAAAATGGTACCATTTTCAGTTGTCAGTAGCGACGCAAAATCTTGCGTCGCAATGAGCAAAATCTTGCGTCGCAATGAGCAAAATCTTGCGTCGCAATGAGCAAAATCTTG
>CALMYQ010000171.1 GCA_937873655.1 uncultured Lewinella sp.
ACTGCCAACTAAAAGACTGCCAACTAAAAGACTGCCAACTGAAAGACTGCCAACTAAAAGACTGCCAACTGCCAACTAAAGGACTGACCGCTGGATTAAAGGCAGATTACTAAGCCCGGAGAGCAGCGCAGGGATTGGTAAGCTGGAACCTGCTACGGGGAGTTCTGCCTATTTGCTTATCAGGGAGAAAAGCACCTTTTTGAACAATCTGCGGTAAAGGCACCGTTTCTCGAACCAGGTCTATTGTCCAATACCGGTGAGCATCGTTAATCCTCAAGGGGTTTTATGATCTTCAGCGGGATCAGCCGGGTGGTCCAATCGCGGATAACCCCAGGGGTTCTGCGAACGGGGCCCCTGGTCGGCGATTTGAGCGGTTCAGGCGGCAAGCCTTCCTGGTTGAGGATATCGGTGTCCAGTTCCTCGGTTGAAGCGATCAGCAGGAGGAAGTCATCGATCTCGTCCATGCCTTTTTCATAAAAATGGTCTTCTACCTGTAGCAGAATGCTGCGGAAGGATTGCCCGTCTTCAAGCACCTCTTGCGCCCAGGCCGTTTGCCCTGATTCAAGCATTTCTTTGGCCATCAGGTGATTGGTGATGCCGAAGTTGCTGTCCAGGTAGAGCAGGCTGACATACAGGGGTTTCATGAAACGGCTGGTGACCTTGAACTGGAAGGTGGGCTGGCGCCAGGCGCCGCCTTTTTGCTTGTATTCAAACGGATCGGGGTTTACCCAATCGAGTTGTTTGACCGGCATGTCATCGCTGTCATTGCCGGGGTCGGTTCCCTGGAAAAATTCGATTTCCAGGTCTTGCGGGTCGATCTTTGAATTTGGGTTGGACAGTCCAAGCACCCTCCGCCAGGAAGCTACCTTCTCAAGGTCATCTGTAAACCGCCGTATTCCTGGAAGGTCCCAACCCGGCGACTTTCTGAACAGCGGCTCATCACTGAATTTATTGGTAAGATAAAAAGCGCTGTCTTTTATATGGATAAGGTAATCTGAACCGGCCTGGTGATCTGTTATCGCCAATACGTCTGACTTGAATTGTTGAATATAATCGCGAAATTGATCTTCAACAGTCGGGGCATTGCCAGGAGCCAATGCGAAACTCAACCGGGAAACAACCTGCCGGACAATTCTTGCCGGGTAGGTTTTTTTAGGATCAAGATCCTCCGCTCCGGTTATCTTCGACAGGTTCGGCAATACCTCCGAAACTTCCACCTGGCGGCGTTCATTGATCAATTCGAAAGTCGTTTTATGGAGGTCATGCCCGGATTGAAAGCCAAAGGCAGCGCCGGCATCGACAGACCACCCTACTCCTGGACGAAATCCCACGATAAAATGCCGGTCCTTTGCAGGGCGGTTGTAAAGAAAAACGAGGTTTTTGTCCGAAGCCTCCCGCGTTTCCAGTTGCGGCGACTGATCCAGGAACAGGCCCCGCACCCGGACATTGACCTTGGCCCGCAGTTCGGAATAGGAAAGGAATGGGCTTGATCTGGACAAGGCTTCCACCAGGCTATAGGTAAAAACCCCGTTGGGCTTGCCGTCGGCGGTAATCTCTTTGGCCAGTTCGCGCGGACTGCAGGCGCCCAGGTGGATCCTTCTGCCGAGGGGCGGGTAAAGTTTTCCCTCCGGATCAGCAAGATAATCCGCTTTACCGAGCAAGGTATCCAGGCTTCGGGAGGCGCCGGGCTCGGGCACATGCCGGGTTTTCCCCGCTATGACTTTCCGCATCCTGCCGGAGTGGCAGCAATCCAGGATCGTGATGAAGGGTTGTTTCGATTTTTTACCCGCCTTCCAGATCAGCCAGGACAATTCCACGCCCATCAGGTCCCTGCCGCCGGGAGAGCGGCTGTCATAACAAACCAGGGATTCGCTCATGCCGTCGGGGGTGCGTTTGGCCAATTCATCCGGCGTGGGTGACTGCGAGCCGTGCCCGGAGAAATAGAACAGGCAGCCGTCATCCGGTCCGGCCTGGTCAAAGTGTTTGAACCCGGCAATGATGCCGTCGCGGGTGGCTGCTTCGTCCTTCAGGCGCAAGGGAACGAATTGGTATCCGAGCTTTTGGCAATGGCCTCCCAGAAAGTCTACTATGAGTTGCTGGTCGTTGACACAGCCGTCGAGGACCAGTTTTGGGTCGGGGTAGTTGTTGATGGAGGCGAACAGGGCGTAGAGGGTATTCATGGATGCTGGATGCTGGTTTCTGGATGCTGCCACGCCGAGGCGTGGTGGATGTTACCACGCTGCAGTGTGGGGATGCCGGGTATTGGCGACCGTTCGGGATTTTGTATCAACCTGATTTTTAGCGCGCGCAGCGTGATAAAAATCAAAACTTTGCGTCTTAGCGTCATTGCGTGAGAGCCATTTTTTTGAACATTCTCGGGTATTGAAAGCCATTCCAAACATTTTTAAAGGCATTGCCCGGCTTCGGAATAGAGCACAGGCAAAATTAACCGCCTTTTTCCAACTCCATCTACCAAGATCTTGGTAGGCCGTCTACTAAGATCTGAGCTTTTCCGGGGTGAAATTCCCCCCCAACTTTGCATCGTGATCTTCATCAAAACAACATTTGCAGAAAGCACTTATCCCAGGTAGAACTAAACCACAAAGGCCGGCCGGATTGTAAAAGGTCCGGCCTGGCTTTTTTAATTCCAGTAAATATAATACTTTTAGAGGATCAATGCTTTACCCCGGTCATTTGGCTAAATTACTTTATCCTTTAATTTTTCAACTTTAACCTTGGATTATGAAATTTTACAAGCCTCAGGTGGAGTTGGCCAAGATCGTCGATCCGAACGAACCCACCGAATTCGTCCTGCACGCCGTCACTTTTTGCCGGTACACCAATTACAAGGCCAACGGCTATGAAGCCGATTTCACCGATCTCGAGGACGGCATCGTCGCCGTAACCCTCAAGCTGGATCAGGACGTCAATTTGCCGGATTTCGAATTCATCACGCCGGTTGTACACACCATCAACCTGGGCGCCATCGATTTTCCGGAAGGCGACGGATGGATCGATATCGACGTGGTCGGCGCCGTGATAGAAGAAGAAGGCGGGGAAGGCCGGGGAACGGATACCGTATCCAAAACCACCAAACCGGGATCGAAAACGACCGTGAGTACGGCGCATTCCACGACCAAGACCAGGCCCGGGGATATGTTGATCTAGTAGCGACGCATGATTATGCGTCGCACATGATTATGCGTCGCACATGATTATGCGTCGCACATGATTATGCGTCGCACATGATTATGCGTCGCACAAGCCATAAGCGACGCATAATTGTGCACCGCATAAGCCGGATTCCCGATCGCAGCCGAAGGATGATCCCAGGCAGGCCGGCAGCAAATAAGGGGTATAAAAAGGTTATATGATTGGATAATCTGCACAGGCATCCGGCCGGCACAGTGTGATATTTTATTGTTTAATTTACCCCAATGTGATGAAACGAATTATTGCATGCTTACTGCTGTTCTCCATTTGGTATACCGGGCTCGAAGCCAGAAAACCTGACGATCAGCTTTTGAAAAATTGGCGGGAAATCCTGAACAACCTGCCCAGCGACCGTGAACGTGTGGATTCGCTGGTTGAATGGTATTATCTGGAAGAGCCCAACCCTTTACCTTTGGACACCCTGTCCCAAATGGCACTTTCCATCGCGGTAAGATGCGGTTATCGGGAAGGCGAAGGCACAGCCCTCAATGTAGTCGGTCATATTGCATTCGATAAAGGTGATTTTAAAACCGCCGAAGAGTTTTACCGCAACAGCGCCGTTCTTCGCAAATCTCTTGGCGACAATGTCGGCGCCGCCAGCAGTTACAATAACCAGGGGAACGCCCTCAAAGGGCAAGGCCGGTTCCAGGAAGCCGCTGAAGCATATAACGCCGGAATAAAGCTTTTCTCTACGGACGAAGATCCTGGTTTGATGGCCATATTGTACAACGGTCTCGGCATTGCCCAAAAATACCTGGGCGTACTGGACACCTCCCTGGCCAATTTCAACACCAGCCTGGAAATTGCCCGTACCCACGAAGACTGGGCCAACTGGGCCAAAGCGAACATCAATTTGGTCTCTTTATTGCAGGATGACCTGGGCCGGGTTGACAAGGCAGGCATTATCCTTCGGGACAGCCTCAGTTTCCTGGCGAATGAAGAAGACTCCGAGGAGAAAGCCCGGTATTTTATCCTGTATGCCAATTACTATTACTACAGAAGCAATCCCGACAGTGCGCTGATCTACCTGGACAAAGCAGAGGCGCTAAAAGATTTGTTACCCCCAGGCGACCAGGCCATTATATTAAAAAACCGGGGCCGGCAATTCCTTGAAAAAAAGGAATACGACAAAGCCCTTGGCCAATTTGAGAATGCCTTGCTCATTTTTAATAAAATCGGCGATCACCGCGAAGCGACCGGCACTTATTTCGAGCTCGGCAATCTCCGTTTTGAAAAGGCCGAATTCAATCCCGCATTGAAAGCCTACCAAAACGCTCTGAAACAGAGTGAGAACATGGACAATCCGTTGCTGGTCAGCCGGATCCTGTTCATGCTGGGGGAAACCTATACTGCGCTTGGCCAATTTCCGCTGGCCTCCGATTATAAATCAAGGTATATCGCTTTGGGGGATAGTATTGCGGCAAAGAATGAAGCTGCTATGGTTTACCAAATGCAATTGGGTGAAAAGGACAGCAAGCTGGTGTTGGGCAACCTCCTACAGACCAAGGCTAAAATGAAAACCCTCCGATCTTATCTTTATAGTGGGATAGGAATAACCCTTCTTCTACTGGGACTGGCAACGGCCCTCATTAACATCAATCGCCAGAAACGCAATCTTGCTGAACAAGAAGCGCTGGTTATCCGGCAGGAAGCCATTGAACAGATCCAGATAAAAGAATTAGAGGCCAATCAAAGGCGCCTGGAAGGAGAAGAAGCAATCCGAACCAGTATAGGCCGGGAATTACACGACGGATTAGGCAGCATGCTGTCCACGGTTAAACTATACTATTCCAGCGTCGAGGAGAAAATCGGCAACCTCCAGGAAGAAAGCAAGGAGCAATACCAGAAAGCCAACCTGCTCCTGGGTCAGGCCTGTGACCAGGTTCGCACTATCTCTCACGAAATGCTGTCGGCTTTCCTTGTGAAATTCGGCCTTAAGGCCCAGTTGGAATCCTTTGCGGAAACGATCCGGGATTCAGGCCAACTGGAAGTAGAGCTCGCAACACATGGCCTGAAAGACCGGCTCGACAGTAGATTGGAATTCAGCATTTACCGGATCGTCCAGGAACTGGTCAACAATGTGATCAAACACGCCGGCGCTACCAGGATCAGCATCCAGGTCAACCGGTTTGAATCCATGGTCAATATCATGGTGGAAGATAACGGAACAGGATTTGATCCTGAAGAAGCGAAAAATAAAGGTGGGATCGGCCTGAAGAATATACGTTCACGGGTCCATGACCTGGATGGAACCACCGACTTTGAATCCGCCAAAGGGAAAGGTACCTCCGTATCTATCGATATTCCGCTGCAACCCGGTTCGCCTGAAAATAGCTTGTCCTCAACTTCCTCCAAAAAACCGATCAACAATTAAATCCGCAAATGGAAACCATCAACGTCATAATCGCCGACGACCACCAGATCGTTCTGGACGGCATCCAGTCCTTCCTGGAAAAAGAGCAGGAAATAGAAGTCGCCGCTGTTTTTAAGGATGGAACTGAAGTCATATCCTACCTGCAGGACCATACCGCAGACGTAGCCATTCTGGACATCCGGATGCAGGAAATGGACGGCCTCGATACCGCTAAACATATCCTGAAAAACCATCCGAAGATCAAAATTTTGCTGCTCACCATGCACGATGACGGCAAATTCATACTTCAGGCCATGCGATTAGGGATTCATGGGTACGTTCTCAAAGACAAGAGCAAGGAGGCCCTTGTAGGCGCCATTCACTGCGTGTACCGGGGTTCAAAATATTATTCCCTGGACCTTCAGGATAAACTGGTTGATCCAACTTTACTGGAAGAAGGCCAACCTGAAAAGGTCCACCTGACCGACCGCGAAGTAGAAGTGCTCACGCTCACGGGCGAAGCCCTTTCTGCCAAAGAGATCGCATCCCGGCTTGACATTACAGAAAACACCGTAAATGTCCATTGGCGCAATTTGCGGGAAAAACTCAAACTGACCAATGACAAGGCGCTTGTAAGGTATGCGATAAAAAATGGATACACGGTGTAGAAATTATGATTAATGTCCTTATAGTCGATGATCATCCAATTTTTGTAGAAAGCCTCCAAATGCTGCTAAGCACAGCTTCATTCATTGATTCAGTTGAAACAGCAACATCGGGAGAAGAAGCAATTGAAAAGCTGAAAGTCTTTCCTGCCAATGTAATAGTTCTTGACATTGAAATGCCGGGAATGAGCGGTATTGAAGCCACCAAGGCTATTAAATCCCAATATCCGGGGATAAAAATCATTATCCTGTCAATGCATAAAAACAGGGATTTCATCGGGGAGCTCATCAGCCTGGGTGTTTCAAGTTATATTCCAAAAGACAAAACAAAAGAAGAACTCATTACAGCCATTTTGAATATTTCTAAAGAGGACCATGCACGGTATTTCCCCCTGGAAATCTGGAAAATTGTTGATACCGTACCTAAGACCCAACCGACAAATGACTATCACCTGACGCCCAGGGAAAAACAAGTGTTATGCAAAATAACAGACCTCGCAAACGATCCTACAGCAGAAGAAATAGCAATGACTTTAAATATCAGCGTACTTGCAGTTCGAACACATATCCGGAATATTAAAATTAAAACCAACTTAAACCGTCGTGGCCAACTGGTTCATTACGCCATCCAGCATAAGATCTGCGACGAGATTAAAGGCACAACCAAGTAGTTACCCTTTTTGAACCCTTCTACTCAAAATTAAGTAGAACAATTAGTAAATTTTGAGGATTTTTTATCCTGTTTTCCTGCCCGATCTTTGCACCACAACAACCATAAAACATACCCAAATCCTTATCCCAGTGTAGACTTTCCCAAAATAAAACCCTTTATATACCCCGGTTTTGGCATCAGCAAACGGATGCCGGCAAGGGCGTTGCCAGGTGCAATGCCCTTCTTTATTTTAAGGATCGGTGAATGAATGAGCGCCGGTTTCAAAAGCCCCTCAAGCCGGCTTTTAGCCGGTTTATCGGGAATCCTTCCTATATTTGTCGCCTGCCAGATAAGTGCTTTATGCCCCGGACCGAGAATGTTTAGCAAAAAGTGAAATTCGAACGGCTCGATGCCGTAAACCGATGGGAAGGCTATTTCATGACGGTTATTCAACCCTGCTGTTGCAATGGGAACCACCCGGCATTTTTTCCTTAAGACCCTTACACTGGTTCTGACCCTGTTCTTTACGGGCGCTTTACCCCCATTCGCCTTCCCTCAAACAGTACTCTTCAAAGCCCAAAAGCTGACCACTGAAGAGGGCCTCGCCAACCTGATGGCTACCGCCGTATTCAAAGACCAGGAAGGATTCATTTGGATTGGAACCGGCTATGGCCTCAACCGGTACGACGGGTACAATTTCCGGCTGTTCACCCAGGAAGAAAATGGATTGCAGGCCGATAAGGAAATTGCCCGGATCGACCAGGACTCCGATGGCAAACTCTGGCTGTTTTACCGGGACGGCATTGAAATCATCCCTCCGCAAAGCCCCATTCTGGCGTTGGATATTTTCGATCCCAAATCCGGGCATGCTGTCCCGTTCGATTCGTTCTTTACCGGCAATGCACCCTTCAAAACCGGCGAGATCCTGCTCCCGAAAATTCTGGATCCCAAAAAAAGGGTATGGATTCACACCAACCGGGGTGAGCTGTTCCAGTACAGCAACGGCCGGTTCAAAAAAATCTACCGGCAAAAAGGCGCCTTCTTCCAATATGTCGCGATCGATCAAACGGAAAACCTCTGGCTCGGCCTGCAGGATTCCCTGCTTTCGATAGATACCCTCGGAAATATACTGGAACAGGTGAAATTGCCCGGTCAGATACTGGGAATATGGCCAGGACCGGATCAGACCATCTGGACTGCCTGCCTGGCCGGTGAAAACCATCTGTTCGGCCTTTGGTGCAAGCGGCAGGATGGCCCTTTAACCGCTTTCAGGCTCTCGAAGGACGGCTTACCCCTCCCGGTCACCCAGTCCGAAAACCTGTTTGTTCACCGCAACCAAAAAGGATATTGGTTCGTGAACATCGAAAACCAACTCCTCTTGTTCAATAACAGCGGTGAATGGCTATACAACTTCAGCGCCATACCGGAAAAAAATCCGGATACCCGGTTTTTGAGCTATTTTGAAGACCATGACAAGCTCTGGTTAGCCTCTTCTACAGGAGTCCTTAACATAAGCGCCAGGGCCAATCCCTTTCAGCTCATCCAAAAAAAACCGGATAAGCTATCGGATTGCAGAGGCATTACCGAAGATGGACACGGGAACATCTATTTTCTGAATTCACAGGTACTCCGGTGGGATGCGCGCTCCCGGAAATGTCAGGAACTCCCGAATTCGGCAGGCGCCGCTTTTACCCTGCTTCATACGGACAGCCTGATCTGGGCCGGCACCTACGGCGTGAGTCCAATGGGCTTCGAATTGAACCTGAACACGCGCCAAAGGCTGGATTACCCCCCTTTCGATCCGGGAAAATTCCTGGTTCAATCCATTGCGAAGTCCGATCGCGCTGACCGTTATCTCCTGGGGCTGAACAAAGGACTCGCCTGGCTGGACCTGAAAGCAAAAAAAGTCCTGCCTTTTGACGGGTACCGGTCCGGCCCCCCCCTGGATAGCGCACTGGAAAATTGCCAGGTCAATTTCATCCACAAAAACAACGCCGGATACTGGCTGGCGACCGATATCGGCCTATTCTTGTTGAAAGAAAAAGAGGGCGCCGTCCGGCATTTCTGCAAAGGAAACGGAAAGCTGCCTTTTGACCATATCCGGCACATCCATGAAGATGCGGACGGCACGTTCTGGCTGGCCACCAAAGGCGGCGGGGTCATTGCCTGGCGCCCTGAGCCCTTCCGGCCCGCCGCCGGAGAATCCCGGTCAACGGATGCCGCTGATGAACCGGGTTACCGACAATTCACAACGGAAAACGGGCTGTCCGACAATTTCACCTACGCCGTCTATGAGGACGACTATGGGAAGCTTTGGATACCCAGCGACAAAGGGCTGATGCAAATGGACAAATCCTCCATCCAGATCCGGACTTTCACCACCGACGACGGCCTGCCGCACAACGAATTCAACCACACAGCTCACTTCCAGGCCCGCAACGGCGCCCTCTATTTCGGGGGACTGGGCGGCCTGATCACCTTCCATCCCCAATCATTTGCGGATGAACCCGTCAACTCGACCCCGCTGGAATGGATCAGCTTATTTGTCCTGGAAGGCCATGCGGATAAAATGACCAATAAGTCCGGATTGCTCAGCGGATCAGCCTACATCGACATCAACCCTGAGGACAAGTTCATCGAACTCCATTTTACCCTGCTGGACTTTGACGACGTCGGCAAGCACCGCTACGCCTACCGGATCGAAGGCTACAGCGACGCCTGGAATTACATCAACGAAAACTTTATCCGCATCACCCACCTGCCTTACGGCGATTATACCCTCCGGATACGCGGACAAAACAGCAGCCTGGGCTGGTCGGACCGCGAATTGACCATGATCCTGCGCGCCAGAAAGCCGTTTTACCTGCAAGGGTGGTTTTTGGCCGCTATGAGCGCGCTGGCGGCCGGCATTGTCCTGGCGGTTTGGCAATGGCGGATAAAAGAACTCAAAACAGGAAAGGAAAGGCTGGAGGAGGAAGTGCAAAAACGAACGATCACCATCCGGCAGCAGGCAGAGGCATTGAACGCCCTGGACAAGGCCAAAACGCGGTTCTTTTCCAATATCACCCACGAGTTCCGGACACCCCTCACCCTGATCACCGGCCCCCTGGAGCAGGTCATGACCGACCATGCGTTACCCACCATTTTCAAAAGGCGGATCTCCGGCGTATTGAAAAACGCACGGCACCTCCTTACCCTGATCAACCAGATGCTCGACCTGTCCAAGATCGAAGGCGGCAGCATGAAAGCCGAAGTGACCCGGGGAGACCTTGTCGCCTACACCAAAGAACTCGTCAACCGCTTCCAGCCGCTGGCCGGCCAAAAGGGTCTGGGGTTGATCTTGCTGACGCCGCTCGACGGCTGGGAAACCAATTTTGATAAGGATAAATGGGACAAGATCCTGTACAACCTGCTGTCCAACGCCATCAAATTCACACCGGCCGATCAATACGTTCAGGTCAGCCTGACAGCCATCCATAAAAACGCCGGTGATGTTATCCGGTTGGAAGTAAAAGACTCAGGCCCGGGCATCAGCGAAGAACATCTGCCCCTGATCTTTGACCGGTTCTTCCAGGCGGATAACACCTCAACCCGCGCGCACAGCGGAACCGGCATCGGGTTGGCATTGGTCAAGGAGCTGGTGGAACTGCAAGGCGGCAAGATTTCCGTAAAAAGCGCCTTGAACCAGGGGGCCACTTTTGAAGTGCTGCTGCCCGTTTTGGAGGCGGAATCGGCCCGCCCGCTGGAGCGCTCCGCCCTGCCGCCCTTGGCGCAGGAAGACAGATCCTCGCCTCCCCCCCGAAAAGCGCCGGATGATAGGGCCGAAAAACTGGAATTGCTCCTCATCGAGGACAATGAGGAAATGCGGGAATACATCCGCTATTGCATCGATCCCGCCCGGTACAACATCACCGAAGCCGCAAACGGCGAAGAAGGCATCCTGAAAGCCCAAACCCTGATCCCCGATTTGATCATTTCAGATGTCATGATGCCGAAAAAAAACGGGTATGAAGTAACCAAAGCCATCCGGAGCAACATAACCACCTCTCATATACCCCTGATATTGCTGACGGCCAAAGCATCCCTGGAAAGCCGGCTGGAAGGCCTGCAAAGGGGAGCCGATGCCTACCTGACCAAGCCGTTCAGCCCGCAGGAGCTGATACTGCGCATCAGCAAGCTCATTGAGATCCGCCGACTGTTGCAGGACCGGTACCAGGCAGGAGAGCAAGCGGCGGACAAAAACGGGCCTTTCCAACTGGAAGATGAGTTCATTGCCGCCCTTCGAACCTTTGTCCTCGAACGCCTCGATGAATCCGGCCTCGACGGCGACCGTATCGGCAGGCATTTCGGCATGAGCCGGGTCAGCCTGTACAGAAAGCTCAACGCCCTGACCGGCCAATCTATCAGCGATTTTGTACGCGCCACCCGGCTGAACAAGGCGCTGGAATTGATCAGAGAACGCAAATCCAACCTCTCCGAGATCGCCTACCAAACGGGCTTTTCGTCCATCAGCGCCTTCTCCCGGGCCTTCAAACAAGCCTACGGAAAGGCCCCTTCCGAAATGTAAAATCCCGAACAACCGCAAGGGACCTGTTTTCACGCCGATTTACCGCATTTGAAACGAGATGTCAAATGATTGAAACGGCAGGGAAATCCATGTTGTGCGCCATTTTTCACTTTTGCACCGCTGCCGGAACGGAAATTTACATAGCCAATTTCAAGGCTGACAAGTCCGCTACCTTTTACCTCAGCGATCAAGCGCCGAAAGTTTATATGCACACTTCAAGTGACAAAATCCCGGATATCCTCCGGTTCATCTTAACGAAGCATTTCAATATTGCCGCCGACCAGTTCGACTGGAACCGGCCGCTGGAAGACCTTGATGAACAGTTCAAACTCCTCGGCAATCTGGTATATCTGGAACAATTGCTGGAAGAGGAATTCCAAAAAGAGATACCGCTGCTTGAAAATATCAGTACAACCTACCACACACCCAAAGACATCCTGGTCATCCTGAACGGTGAGGCCTGAACAGAGACCAGGTAAAATTTTATTACACCTACATCAAAATACAGGATTATGAAAATTGTATTCCTCAACAGCCGCGGCCACTGGCGCAACGGCTGGCTCACCAGTCCAGAAGAATTGCAGATCGTTGTAAACATACTGGAGAAGGCGGGTATCGAAACCGCGGCAACCGAGCTGGAAACCGTGGATCAGTTGGAGCGGGTATTGGATGGCATCACACCGGATACCCTGCTCTGGCCCAACGCCTATTTTGTCAATGAGGCCGATGGGCGGATCGTCTGGTTGAACGAATACATTGAAGCGCGCGGGCTGCCTTTTATCGGCTCAAATGCAAAAACCCTTAAGACCGTCCTGGAGAAGGACGCCTGCCAGGCCATCCTCAGAAAAAGCGGCCTGCCCATCCCCGATTTCACGGTGATCACCCGGGAAAACCTGCCCGACATGGAGGCCCTGATCACCGAGCGCATCGGTTCGTTCCCGGTGGTCCTCAAGCCCACAGCCGAATCCGGCAGCGTGGGTGTATGCCTTGCTCACGATATGGATCAGGCGCGCGGAGGGGCCGCCGGAATCCTGGACGAATTCCCCCACAGCAACGTCATTATCGAGGAATTCCTGCCCAGCGACGATATCACCTGCGGCTTCGTACAGCTCGGCGATCAGGTCATGCTCCTGCCGACGGCCTACCTCGTCAAAACCGCCCCCGGCAAAAGCAATATCCTCAGCCGCAAGGAGAGGCTTCGCCATTGGGACGACCAGGACAAAATCATGCCGCATATCTCCGATGCCGCCATCCAGGATCAGTTGAAGGCCCATATTCCGCAGATAGCGGCCGCACTGGAGATCAAGGGCATTACCCGGATCGACGGCCGCCTGGACAAAAACGGGGCCCTGCGCTTTTTCGACGTCAACGGACTGCCGGCGCTTTGCTTCCCGGATGCTGTCATGGTCAAACAATGCTTCACCTGTTTTCCGGGGTACGCGCCGAAAGAGGTTTTCGTGGGGCTTATTCACACGATCGTTCACCACGCGATTTTGCTGTACGGCATGGAAGTACCCAAAGCCATCGCACGCCGCAACCTGTTCACTATGGAAAGTGACCTGGTCATTGAAAGCAATGCAGCAGCAAGCCGGCTGCCCCAGGCATCTCTTGAATATTAAAAAACCTCAAACCGGCAAGAAAAAAATGGAAACCAACTTCAGGCAAGTTGTACAATACCACGAAGAGCTCGGGCATATCAACATACCCAACCAAAGGGCGTGCATGATGTACGGGAACCGGAACTATTTCATCCAGACCGATGAGAACGGTTTCAGGAATTCAAACAGAAATGCGGAGGGCGCCCTGAAAATATTGTTACTTGGGGACTCTTATACTGCCGGATACGGCGTAAACAACGAACACCGGTTTTCCGACCTGTTGGAAATCGAGTATGATTGCAAGACCATCAACCTCGCCGTTTCAGGTTACGGGGTCGATCAACAGGTGCTCGCCTATAAAAAATATGGAAAACATATCGACCATGACATCGTCATCTTTGTTCCTTTTCTGGACGACCTGACCCGCAGTTGCCTCAAGGCCAGGATCGGTTTGCAAAGAAGCACAGGAAAGAGAATCCTCATCCCCAAGCCATATTTTTTGCTGAAGAACGGGCAATTGGAATTGCGAAATGTTCCTGTACCCAAAGACCGCAAGTTATTTGTAGAAGACCCTGAAGGGACGTCCGCAGGGCACCGGCTTGCCGCTGCGCCCCGACATGCTGAGGCAAACGCTCCGGAATGGGAGATCAACACCCCCTTGATCCGGTATCTTCGGGAACTGGCAGCAGACAAACCGCTGCTGATATTCCCGCTGCCGATGAATGAATCGGTCATTGCCAATGACCCGCCTGTTCATATCCCGTTGTTCCGGCGGTTTGAGGATGACAATACCTTTGTCTATGATATCAGCAACCGCCTCCAGGAAGAATACGATTATGCCTCCGAATCCGTATACCTGAAGATTTGCGGCCATTTTTCAAAAACAGGGCATCAGCTCGTTGCCCGGGAAATGGGTCGGATTTTGGAACGGCAATTCCAACTTGCAAAAAGAGAAAAACCGCTCGGTCGCGTCGTAAAAGGAGCGCATGTATTGGGTATTTCCTGCTTTTATCACGATTCGGCCGCCTGCCTGATCCGCGACGGAGCAGTGGTCGCGGCAGCGCAGGAAGAGCGGTTTTCGCGTATAAAACACGATAAATCATTCCCGGTGAATGCCGTGAACTATTGCCTGGAAGCAGGCGATATCCGGGTCGAAGACCTGGAAGCAGTGGTCTATTACGATTTGGAAACCTGGACGATCGAACGGGTCCTGCACAACGCCCTTCAACTGGCCGCCGATAAGGACGCGTATTGGCAGCTTGCCCGGAAAAGCCTGTATAAAAAACTGAAATTGCCCCAGCTGATCCGAAACCGGACCGGCTATGCCGGTGAGATCTATAAAACGCAACACCATATTTCCCACGCTGCCGGCGCTTATTATCCTTCTCCGTTCAAAGAGGCGGCCATTTTGGTCATCGATGGAGTAGGCGAACACGCCTGTACGACCATCGCCAGAGGGCGGGGCAGCCGGATTGAAGTGCTCAAGCAGCAATTTTATCCCCATTCACTCGGTTTGCTGTATTCCGCATTCACCTATTTTACCGGGTTCAAAGTCAATTCCGGTGAATACAAACTGATGGGCCTTGCGCCTTTCGGCGACCCCGTTTATGCCGATGCTATTAAAAAACACCTGATTAACCTCAAAGAAGACGGTTCCATCTTGTTGAACATGGGATTCTTCGATTTCCAAAACGGTGAAAAGATGACCGGCGATAAATTCAACACCCTGTTCGGCGGGCCGCCTCGTCAACCGGAGTCCCCCATTACCAAAAGAGAAATGGACCTGGCTGCGTCCATCCAGCAGGTGACGGAAGAGATCGTCATCAGGATGGCAAACCATGCTTTTGAACTGACCGGCTGCACTAACCTGGCCATGGCCGGCGGGGTGGCCCTCAACTGCGTTGCCAACGGGCAGTTATTCGACCAAACCCCGTTCAAGGATTTTTACTTCCAACCCGCCGCAGGAGATGCAGGCGGTGCAATGGGGTGCGCGCTCTCCTGGTATTTTGAACATTATCCGGATGCGGACAAACAAGCCGCAGAACAGGAATCGGCGCTCCTGGGTCCTTCCTTTACACCGCAGGAGATCGGCGCATTCCTGAATTCCGCGGATTTGCCTCATCACAGATTCGTACCCGAAAAAAGGGCTGAAACCATCGCCGGTTGGCTGTACGAAAACAAAGTCGTGGGCCATTTTGACGGAAGAATGGAATTCGGGCCCCGGGCATTGGGCGCCCGGTCCATCCTCGGGAATCCCCTGGCCCCGGAAATGCAATCCACGCTCAACCTGAAAATCAAATACCGGGAATCGTTCAGGCCGTTTGCGCCCATTTTCAAGGAAGAACGGACCGCCGATTATTTCGACTTCCACCGGCCGAGCCCTCATATGCTGGTGGTCAGGCAGGTCAGAGCGTCCCTCTTGAAACCGCAAAAGGAACGGTCCGGCGAAAACCTGATAACCAGGATCAACCAGGTGAGAAGCGAAATACCCGCGATTACACATGTCGATAATTCAGCCCGCCTCCAATCGGTCAATTCCCGCCAGAACAGGCGCATACACGAAATCCTGGATGAGTTCGAAAAGCTTTCCGGAAAAGGCATTCTGATCAACACCTCCTTCAATGTCCGGGGGGAACCCATCGTGGGTACGCCGATGGACGCCTACCGTTGCTTTATGCGAACGGAAATGGACGTGCTCGTTCTGGGCGATTTCTATCTGATAAAAAATGAGCAGCCTGTTTTTCAGGAAGAACAGGACTGGCAAAAACAATTTGAACTGGACTAAAAAAACTGATGAGTTATGTACTTCGATGCAAGCCAAGCCACTCACACCTGTTCTTACTATCAGGGCTGCGATAACCAAACACCCTATACCATTTCTGCCGGACCCATTGAGACCGATGACCCGATGGATCTGGTTGAGGCAGTACTGAACGAGTTCTTACATTCGACCCCCGAACAAAAAGCGATTTTCAAGCCTATGCTGGAAGCGTGGTTACTCGAAACGGAAGACCGGGAATTTCTGCACACCGAAGAATACCTGCTCAGCAAAAGAGCAGAGGAAGTATTGCAGCGGGTATATGAAATGTTTTGAACGGATGGAGATGAATGCAGCCCTTTATTCACAGTCCCCGGGAACTTCCCCTTTAGCCGTCGCTACCGTTGTATCGAAGGCCATAAAGGACGGATTGATCTCACCCGCTAACCCGGGCGCCATTTTTTTTGACCTGAAAGGATTTCAGCAAACTTCCGGGGCCACGATTAAAATCACCATTTCAACTCAATATTGCGTCATGCAAAATCTCATTCAGGAAACCTTAACAGCCTTTCAAAAAAGAAGCCGGCTGAATTGTCAAAGCGGTTTTCACGTAGAGCGGGATACCTTCAATGAGATCCTCATGGACAAGGCCGGGGATATGCTGCCCCGGGCGGAAAGCGATCTCTACCAAAGGTGCCGGCAAATCATCAACTGCGGATTGGAATCGGCTAGGAGCAAGGACCTGAACGGCGGTTTGGAACAGTTCCGCAAAATTGAGGCGGTATTCGGCGCTGCCCGGGTTTCCTACCCCTGCAAAATGGTGATCGCTGCGTTTTACTGCTCCGGACTGGCTTATATCCGGTTGAAGGAATCCAGGCCGGAAGAAGCCGATAAACTGAGCATTCTTGCCCTGGTCATCGACAATTACCTGATTCAGGAATACAATCTTCAAATCCTGGAAATGCACCGGGTGCAACAGTTGGTCAACCTGGCCCGGATCAGGATGGCCCTGGGGCAAAGAGAAGCGGCTTGCCGCCTTTTGTTTGCGTTGATCCGGTGTTTTGAAGGCTGGCCGGAGCCTCCGCTCTCCTCCGTTGCGGATGCGGATGCTTTATTCAGAAAAGAGTACCCCGCGTCGCTTACGGGCACTTCACCGGTCGGGCGCTTGCTGGCTTTTGAGAAAATAAAAGCGGTCCCTGTGACCCGGTTCGATCACCTGACCGGCAAGAACGGGATGAAGGCCACAAAAGCTCGCTTTATGCTCGATTTTTCAGACCTGTCTTTCGATCTCATCAAAAGCATGCTCGACCAGATCATTGATGAATTCATTCGCTTTACCAGGGGGCTGAATCCGCCGGAGGTCATCGAAATGCTGAAAGCCAATGGATTCCGCTCCACCGATGACCTTAACGGCCTGAAACCCTATGAATCGGCCTGTTTTTTCCTCACCTTCAAATTGCAGGCAGCAGATGAAGACCTGAAAATTTTCCTGAAATCCTTGAAATCCTTCTGCGCGCTGCCCCTTTCTCAACCTGTTTGGGAAGCCATCGTCTCGGATTTCTACATTTTCTGCAACTCATCAGAAATGATAACGCCGGACATCAAAGAACAAATCCGGATCATAGCGGAGATAAAGAATTTGAAAACCAACGCCTGAACAATTCCCGTTAAAAATCAACATCATGGCAGTACCGATTTCCTACCAGCAAAGTCTGGCAGCCGAGCCCCAAGGGCGGTTAAAGTATCTGAACAGCATCCTCCAAACCATCGGCAACACGCCTTTGGTCAGGATGAATCGCCTGAATGAAGGCCTGTCAGCCCTGATGCTGGCCAAAATGGAATGTTTCAACCCCGGCGGCAGCAGCAAGGACCGGATCGGCATTGCCATGGTTGAAGCGGCAGAACGGCTGGGCCTGTTAAAACCCGGCGGCACAATCGTGGAGCCGACCTCCGGCAATACGGGCATCGGCCTGGCGCTGGCAGCCGTGGTCAAAGGTTACCGGGTCATTTTCACCATGAATGAAAAGGTCTGCCGGGAAAAGCGGGATATCCTCAAAAGTTATGGAGCGGAGATCGTCGTGTGTCCCTGCGGGGTGTCGCCCGACGACGAAAGAAGTTATTACAAAGTGGCCGAGCGCCTGGTCGACGAGATCCCCAATGCCTTCAGCCCCAATCAATATGCCAATACCCACAACCCCCAGGCCCATTATGATACCACCGGGCCGGAGATCTGGCGGGACACCGCCGGCCGGATCACCCATTTCATCGCCGGCATGGGCACGGGCGGCACCATCACCGGAACCGCAAGATTCCTCAAGGAGCACAACCCCGATATCCGGGTAACCGGCATTGACGCCGAAGGCTCCCTTTATCGCCACTTCTACGACGGCACCGAAGGCAAAACGGCAGCCTACAAGATCGAAGGCATCGGCCAGGATTTCCTTCCGGATGCCATTGACCTGAGCCTGATCGATGAGGTCATTACGGTTTCGGACCGCGAAGCATACGGCATGGCTCGCGAAGCTGCGAGAAAAGAAGCCTGGATGGTCGGTTCATCGGCAGGGGCCGTCATCGCCGGCAGCCTGAAAGTCGCCCAAAAACTGGATAAAAACGCCCTCGTCGTCATGCTGCTCCCCGATTCCGGGAAAAATTATATGAGCACCGTTTTCAATGACGATTGGATGGCGGAAAACGGGCTGCTTTAGCCGATGGCGGGCTTACCCAAAATAGAAACCTTTCTACCCCGGTTCCAGGATAGCACGAGTTTGCCGGCTAATGCTGTGTCGTCAAATCAACGGCTCTTGGAAAAAAATGGAATAAGGCCTATACCCGACAAGTAAAAGAATTGACAACGGCTTGCAACGGTTGCTCCGGCGCCGGTGTGGATTGACTTCGGCGTTAATCACCAATTAATATCCTCCTCCTCCAGATCATCCACAAGCGACTGGAACGAGGCGATGATCTGGTTTTGCCGCACCACGGAGTCGTTGTAGGGGATGATCCCGCGAGCCTTGTCACCTTTGAGCTGGTTGAACTGCGCGGACAACAAGATGAAATCGTTCACCATGTACGAGTTGTCCCTGAGCCGGCTGTTAATGTCATCCAGGGCTTTCTCCAGATTTTTGGCGGCGAGGTTTTTGAGGTGGGATTTGAGTTGGGGGAGGGTTTGAGGTACAACCTCCTGTACAATGCGCTCTGTGGCCTGTCTTGTCCCTGTTTGCGCATAATTTTGTCCGGCCTCCAATTGTTCGATATCCGCATTTTGCTCCTTGGTAGCAGGAACGACACCGTCTTTGCGCAGGAATACGAATTCGCCGCCCCGATGCCCCACACTTTGCAAAGGTTCTCCCTGTGGCAACTGCTTGGTGACATCATATTTGGTATGATTAATTAATTTGTTTCTTAAGTCAGTAACCCAAATATAATCTCCATTTGAATATTTCATATAATCGATCAAGGCTGCTGCGAAGGGACTGTTTTTTCCCAGGGAGCCATCAGAAACCGGCTCAAGTCTGCCCGAGGTAATCAGATACCTGGAAGGCAAACTGTATTGTCTTGATGCCTCCGGGTTCAGATTTCGCTGAGCGAAAAGGGCTGCCGAAAAACAGGAATCCGCGATTCCTACAATATGCCGGGCTTTTGCTGACGATATGAAATCGATCACTTCCGAATTGGACAAATAAGTTGATCTGCGATCCAGCACCGCATCGAAAGGAATCCAGTAGCCACGTTGGGTGGGGCCAAAAAACTCCCCATGACCAGAGTAGAAAAAAATCAGATTATCCTGGTCGGTCATTTCGAGCATGAGTTTGTCAAAGGCGTCCAGTATGCCCTCCTTTGTAGCCCGTTCGTTACTTAAAAACAGGACATTCTCCTGTTCAAATTGGAAACTATCCAGCAAAAGATCTTTGAATGCCTGTGCATCCTTTACCGCATTATTAAGTCTTGGAATTCCATTATTGTATTCATCAATTCCAATTACCAACAGGTAGTTTTTCCCTTTAGGGTATTGGTTAGGGCCAAAATTGGTCCTATTTCCTAAGCCTCTGTCTTTTTTTCCACTCATCCGGGTTCGGCATTATTCCACAAAAATAAGTTCACTTTTCACGAGTTGGCATACTCAAAAGTAAGTAGATTTTTTGATTAGCCAAAAGCAACAAATCCGGTACCTCTTTCAACCGCGCTCAAGCAGCATCCAGTCCGGCAGTCTTACAGTCGGCAGTCCCGGCATCCAGCATCTTTACACTGAGCGAAGCCGAAGTGCAGCATCCAGTCCTGAAGTTGGCAGTTGGCAGTCTTCAGTCCCTTGCATCCAGCATCCACCACGCCTCGGCGTGGCAGCATCCAGCATCAAGCATCAATTTTTCAACCAACCGTTATACACCCACTCCAACTTCCGCCGCAACGCCCCCTCCCGGCACCCTTCCCAGCTCTCCTTCAACGCCGGTAGCAATACAGCCGGCACCCCCCCCTCCCACAACATCCGCCACGCCAATTCCCGGTTGACAGGCTCCGGACTGAGCAGCATTTCCCGGACCAGCGTCAACTTTCTTTCGTCCTTCTCCCGGTACAGCGTCGCCTTTTCCAATTGACAGATCCGCAGGATCAACTCCCTTTCTTCCAGGAAAACCTGCCCCGACGGCACAAATTCTGGAAAAGGCGCCCTGCCCAAAACGATATGCCCCGCTTGCGCCGGATCGCTTTTTTCCACGGCAATGCCCAGCCGCAACAGCCGCTTTTCGAGCAGATCCCGGTCAAGCCACGTATGCCCCAACAGGCAGATCGATCCGCCCGGACCTATGGCCGGTTTTCGGGGAACCGCCTTTAGAAAAGCCTTCCGGACCAACCGGTGTACCCGGTCCACAGGAAAGGACAAGGCTGCCGACCAATCACCCGGCAACAGGCCTTTCGCCCCCGATGCATTCCCGCTGAATAACCGGTAAAGATTCGGGTACAGGCGCTCAGGCAGGCGCTCCAGCCGGGCCAGCTCCAAAAAAGCCAGGAGTTTTTCCCATTGCCCCGGCCGGATCCCCCCCGCTCCGGCGGTCAGTTGCCGGAGCGGCAACAGGGCCTCCGGCGTCCATTTGCCGGGGTTACCGCTGCCGGAGAAGTGCCGTAGATTTTGCGACAGGTCGCCCCAATCCGCCGGCGGTTCCTGTATTTGATTCCGGGCCAGCGAAAGGGACTCCAGCTTGGGAAGTGAAAGCGCGGTTGACGGGATCTTTTCCAATAGGTTGCTGCCGGCATCCAACCCTTTTAGCCCGCCCGGCAATGGAGGCAGGTCCCTCAACCGGTTGCCGGTCACATCCAGTCGCGTCAGATAGGGAAACGCATCTTTCAGGTCCGGAAGATCCGGCAATGCATTATTTGCCAGCTTCAACGCTTCCAGTTGGCGGCAGGAGAACAGGCCAGGGCCGAGCCGGGTCAGGCCGTTTCCGGACCAGTCCAGTACGGCCAGCAAGCCAAATTGCCAGATCCACCCCGGCAGGTCGCCAAGTCCGTTATTCCCCGCCGATAAACGCCTCATCCGGCGACATCCCGCCAGCTCGTCCGGCAGCGCCTTAAGCTTGTTTTTGCCAGCATCCAGGTATTGCAGATCCGGCCAGCAGCCCGCTTTGAGCGGTAGGGATTTCAGTCGGTTGCCCGCTATCGACAACCGTTCAAGGCGGGCCAAATCCGAAACAGCGGCCGGTAACCTGGTTAGTTTGTTGGCAGATAAATCGACCCTGACCAGCGCTTTTAACCTGCCGATACCGGCGGGCAGTTTCACCAGCCCGGTAGATTGGATGGTCAGCGACGCCAGCCCCGGCCAGTTGTCAAAATAATCGGGCAACTGCCTCAATTCCTGATTTTCCACCCGCAAAAGCCGCAACCCATGCTGTTTCCGGAGGGTTTCCGGCCAGTCCCTGAGCCCGTTGCCGATCAGGGTAAGCTCTTCCAACCCGTCCGGCAGCAACAGGCCGGATAGCGGGATATTGACCAGCGTCAACTTCTTTAACCCGGCAATGGGCGTAAGGTCCGGAAGGTAGGCTCCCCCGGCATAATCGCTGATCTGAAGGACGGTCAGCCCGGCATGGGCATGCCAATCGGTTGGAAGGGCCTGATGGGTCAATCCGCTCAGGCGAAGGACGGCGCCCGTATGTTGCGGCGAATCGCCCATCCCGCTATTCGTTTTCCTGTTCGCTGAGCCCCAACTCGCGGCCCAGGTAAACGAGCTGATATCCTTCGCCCAAAACTGCATATTTTTCGGGTTCGGATGGCAGGATCTGGAGTTCGCCGCTCGGTTCTTTGATAAAAATGGGCACGATGGTATGGTCCTTTCTGGCCCGGTTCAGGAAGTACACCAGGTCTTCGGTCGAGCTCAGGGTATGCTCGTGCACCTCCGGGTAATCGCGGACCACTTCATTGATATTGAGGAAGTCGTCGTCGTAGGAGAAAATGCTCTGTTGCGGCAGTTCCGACCGGTCCCTTTTCATTTCTTCGGCGGTGATGAGGCGGAATGCGCCGTTCTCGCCGAATATGGACTGGTACTTTTTTACCGCGTATTCGTTGATATCCGAACTGCTCGTCATGGCGATCAGGTATCCCATGTCCAGCAGGTCCATTTTTTCCTTCAGGTCGTCGGAATAGATATTGGCGATAAAGGCTTCCAGGCCATCTCTCGCGGCTTTTTCTACGTTTCGCTGATTGTTATCCACCAGAACGACATGCCGCCCGTGATCCTGCAGGTACCTGGCAATCGCCCGGCTGGCCCCGTTGGCCCCCACAAAAAGGATGCCGCGCGAGGCATCCTGGATCACTTTCAGGAATTTGGCCACCCCTCTGGCGGTCGTGGCATTGAGCAGCACCGTCCCCAACACGATCATGAATACCAGCGGGGTGATGAATTCTGCTCCGGCGATCCCCTTGCGGGTCAGGGTGATGCCGAACAGGGAAGCGATACCCGCTGCGACGATCCCCCGGGGACCCACCCAGGAAATGAACACTTTTTCCCGGAAATTCATCTCTGAGTTATAGGTGCTTAAAAAAACGCCGGCCGGCCGCAGTACGTACACCACGATCACAAACAGGCCCAGGCTTCGCCAATCCGACAGGATCATCTTCAGATCGGCAATATTGATGTTGGCCGCCAGCAGAATGAACAGGATGGAGATCAGCAACACGCTCAGCGACTCCTTGAAGTCGAGAATATCCCGCAGCCTGGGGACCTCCAGGTTGCCGAGGACCATGCCCATCACCACGACCGTCAGCAAAGCGGATTCCTTGACCAGCACTTCGGAAAAAACGAACGTCCCCAGCACAAACGCCAGGGTAAAAACGTTCAGCAGATAATTCGGCACCAGTTCGTTCTTGATCAGCAGGTAAAGCGCTCCCGCAGCGGCCGCCCCGAGGGCTGTGCCCATGAAAATGATCTGAAAAAAAGAGATCAGGGCGTGGGAAGTGAACGTCACCCCGCCCTCGTACGATTGGATGAACTCAAATACCAATACCGCTACCAGCGCTCCGATGGGGTCGATCAGGATTCCTTCCCATTTCAGCACGGTGGAAACATTCCGGTTCAGCGGGATATTCTGCAGGATGGGCGCGATCACCGTAGGGCCCGTCACAATCACCAGCGCGCCGAACAGGAAGGATATCTGCCAGCTCAACCCCATAATGAAATGCGCGGCCAGCCCGCCGCCGATAAAGGTGACAACGCTGCCGAAAGTGATCAGCTTCAGGATCACCGGTCCGACACCGGCGATCTCCCGCCGCTTCAGGGTCAGCCCGCCCTCAAACAGGATGATGCCGATAGAAAGGGAAACAAAGAAGAAGAGGTACTCACCCGGGAACAGGCCCGAGCCGGATTTGGGGTTGAAGATGGGCTGCAGCAATTTATGGTGGTCCTCCGTCCACAGCGTCGATAACGGCCCGACCAATAGCCCGAACAGGATCAAAGGCAAAATGGCCGGAACGCGAATACGCCAGGCCAGCCATTGGGCGAGAATCCCAAGGATAATAATTCCGGATAGTTCGTACATAGGTCAGGCTGAATAGAAACGGCTTTGCAATAATACGAATTTACCCCCAAGGTTGTTCTATGCCCCTTTTACTATCGGAGTGATTTTCTCCAAAAAATATCCCGGCAACCTCCTGGCAGGTTGTTTTTCAGTAAAACGACAAAACCGTTTTGTTGGATCAGAATAAGGTGTAAATGAAAGAACCGACCGCAGAGCTCTCGGCAAAAATGATCAATACCCCGATCAGCAGAATAACCAGGATCAGCGGCAATAACCACCACTTCCTGCGCTCGCGCAAAAAACCCCAGAGATCCCTTAGAAATTCCATTTGTGATATTACTGTTTTAGTGGGCAGTTGGCAGTCTTCAGTTGGCAGTCTTCAGTTGGCAGTCCTCAGTGGGCAGTCCTCAGTCTTCAGTTGGCAGTCTTCAGCTACCGGGCCCCGTCCGACGAAGCCTCGGCGAAGTCGGACCCCGTCTACCGCCCTTTGTCCGGCTCCGCCTCATGCATCAGCCGGAAAATCTCCTCATATACATCCTCCACATTGGGTTTCGACCAGTAGTCGCCGTCCGTACCGTATGGTGTGCGGTGCGCGGTGGAGGAGATGCATACCGGTTGGGAATCGAGAAAGCGGTATCCGCCCCGGACGTCGATAACCTGTTGCATCATGAAGGCGGACGCGCCGCCCGGCAGGTCTTCATCCAGAAAAACAATGCGGTTGGTCTTTTGCAGGGACTTCAGGACAGCGCCCGTGAGGTCGAACGGCATCAAGGTCTGAACGTCGATCAGTTCAACGGAAATGCCGTCTTTCTTCAGCAATTCCGCGGCTGCATCGGCGATGCGGACGCAGGAACCGTAAGTGACGATGGTAACGTCCTCCCCTTCCCGAAGGACTTCCGGATGGCCGAGCGGAACGGTGAAATCTCCGATATTGTCAGGCAATTTTTCCTTCAGCCGGTAACCGTTGAGGCATTCGATCAGGATTGCCGGATCATCTGACCGGAGCATGGTATTGTACATGCCGGCAGCCTGCACCATGTTGCGGGGGGTCAGGATATAGATCCCCCGAAGGCCGCCCAGCAGGACGCTCATCGGCGAACCGGTATGCCAGATCCCTTCCAGACGGTGTCCGCGGGTGCGGATCAGCAGGGGCGCGCATTGGGTGGCGTTGCTCCGGTAGCGCAGTGTGGCTACGTCATCCGAAAGGGGTGAATAAGCATAGATCAGATAATCGAGGTACTGGATTTCCGCCATCGGCCGCAGCCCCCGCATGGCCATGCCCAGCGCCTGCCCTACAATGGTCCACTCCCGGATGCCGGTATCAAAAACCCGCTTTTCACCGTATTTCTCCTGGAGACCGGCCAACCCCTGGTTGACGCCCCCGATCTTGCCCACATCCTCTCCGAAAGCGTAGAAATTGGGATTTTGGTCCAGTATCTTGTCAAAAAAGATATTCAACACTTCGAAACCGTTGACCATCGCCGAATGAGCCGAATAATGCGGCGCCACCACCGGCACCTTAAGGGCCGATTTCGGGGTTTCACTGTATAAGTGCGTGGAAAACCTGCCTTTCATCCGCTGGTCGGTCGATGACGCGTAGTCCTTCAATTTCCGGATGGCAGGGCTGTCTTCGTTTCGAAGGGCGAACAGCGCCCGCCGGACGATCCGGAACATCTCGGATTGAAAAGGCGTGATCAACCCTTTGAATTCTTTGTGCAGTGCGGTGAGGGTTTCTTTCTGCGCCGTCTCGGCAACTATGGCGGCCAGGGTCAATTCCAGGTCTCTCCTGGTCGCTTCGATCGGGCTGAAATACCGTTTCCAGGCCCGTGCGCGGGCTTCTTTCACCTCCTGGGCAGCCTTCTTCTCAATGGCGGCCAGTTCCTCTTCCTCGGCCAGGCCGTTGGCCAGGATCCAGAGTTTGAACTGGCGGTTGCAGTCAAAATCCTTTTCCCATTGAAGCCTTTCGGCAGACTTGTACCGTTCGTGAGACCCCGAGGTGGAATGCCCCTGGGGCTGGGTCAGCTCTTCAATATGGTAAACCGCCGGGGTATGGGTCCGGCGCATTTTTTCGATACCGCGTTTGAACAGATTGCACAAAGCCGCATAATCCCACCCCTTGACCTTATAGATATCGATGCCGTCGCCGGGCTTTTCTTCCTGAAAGCCGGAAAGGACCGTGGAAATGGATTCCTTCGTGGTTTGGTACTTGGTAGGGACGGAGATGCCGTACCCGTCGTCGGCAACGACTATGGCCAGCGGCGCCTGAATCACCCCTGCGGCATTCACGGTTTCCCAGAACGCGCCTTCCGAGGTGCTGGCGTCCCCGATGATGCAGAAACAAACTTCGTTGCCGTTATGGGTGAACTGCGTGTCGCCAAGATGAGCGGATTCGCGGTAGACTTTGGAGGCGAAGGCAAGACCAAGCCCCCTGGCCATTTGACCCGCCGTCGTGGAAACGTCAGACGAAAGGTTGTACAACTCCCTGAGGGGTAGCCAGTTGCCCTCTTCGTCTACAAACCGCGTAGCGTGGTGATTGTTCATCTGCCGGCCGCCGGAGAAGGGATCATTGTCCCCGTCAGCGTACAATTGGGCAAACATGTCCTCCAGCGAAGCAATCCCGAGTGCAAGCAGCAAAGTATGCCCCCTGTAATAATCGGCCCGGAAATCACCGCGCTTGAACGCCTTGGCCATCGCAATCTGGAAGAGCTCCTTACCGTCATCGGAAACGCCGAACTTGGCCTTTCCGGTCAGGACTTCCTTTCGGATGAACATGCTGAATTCCCTGCTCAGGCTGCAGATGTAGAAATCCTGCAGCACTTCTTCCGCGCCAACGGCTTTAACAGGGTAATTGGCTATGGTTTTTTCCAATTTTAGGATAAGAAACTGATTTGATAAAGCAAGAACTCGCTGCAAAGATACAATAAAATTATATTCGGCCCGAAGCGGGCGGCTCCGGGCCCGGATTTTGAAAGGATCAAAGATTCCGGGTTTTACGGATTCTAAGCCCTGAGGACAAGCACCCGAAACAATAAAATCAATCCGAAGACAATCAGTACAATTCCCGAAATGCGCCGGATCAGCAGTACATGACCATCCCGCAGCCAGGGCCTGATCCGCTTAGCCATAACCACCTTGACAAAATCAGTCAGAAAGATAGTGGACAGGATCGCCGCAAAAAAAAGGGTCGCCTGGTGGAGATTCCAATTCTCTGCCAGCACATATATACCCATTACCGTAATCCAGAAAAAAACTGTGAACGGGTTGATCGTATTGATCAGAAATCCCTTCAGCCACAGTGCCGCATATGTGGACGGCAACCTGACACCCGGAGCGCCGGACTTCTGCCGGTGGGCGCGCAAAAGGGTAAATCCTCCGAAAACCACCAGGATGATCGCGCCCGCAACACCCAACGGAATCCCATAAGCATCCCACTTCACCCAGGATTGCAGGCTTTCAAATCCGGAATAAGTCGCCAATACAAAAAGTATATCGCTGATCCACACCCCTGCTCCAACCGCAACACCCGCCCGTATGCCGTACTCCACCCCAGCCTGGATCAGGGAAAAGAATATAGGTCCGGTCATGGCCGCCAGCACCAATCCCAGTTTCAACCCTGTTCCAATTATTTCCAGATCCGAAGTCATGCATGCTCCGAAGCGCCAGCAATTCTCTCCCTCTATCCCTCACCCTCTCTCACCTCAACACCAGCAGCGGGCGCGTAGTCGTCATCGCCATCTTCCGGGTCTGGCTCTTATGGAACAGCCGGTCCCAGAAGCCGTAATGCGGGCCGTACATGATCACCAGATCCGCTTTGCAGTCATTGGAGAAGGTTTCCAGCTCGATTGAGATATCCTTGCCGGTCAGACTGTGGAACTGGATTTGCAACGCCGGGGATTTATTTTCAAAAAACCCGCCCAGTACGGCAAAATCCATGGCATCTTCCAGGGATTCGCCGTCGCTGATGTGCACGCAGTTCATGGTCACGCCGAACGGTTCGAGCAGTTTGCCGGCCCGCCAGATCTGCAACGGATCGGCTTCCCGCAGGTCGGATGCGTATACGGCCACACTCACCGGCTTGACCGCCGCGTCTTCCGGAACCACCCATACCGGGCAATGGGCATGGGCGATCACCCCTGCCGCTACGCTGCCGAAGACCTTTTCCAGCAGGTTATGCTCGCCCTGGGTACCCATGACGATCAGGTCGATATCCTCATTCTTGGCAAGACGGGTGATGGCTTCCACCGGGGCGCCGATCTCAACTTCCTCATAGACTTCGGGCAGCGATTTGACCAGGTTCCCCGCCTGAACCTGCGTCAGCCCTCGATCAATGAACGCCGGCAGCAAATTGGTTTTCACCACATCGATCTTCTCGGTGGTTGCCCGGGCAGCTACTGTTGGCAGATCCATCATTTCGTATTCGGGATAGACCACATGCGTGATCAGGATGCTCGCCTGGTACCGGTCCGCCAGCATGAGGCAATAACGCCATGCATTCTCGGCTGTCGCGGAAAAATCGGTCGGAAACAATATTTTTGATACCTCTTTCATGACGATTGATATTTACTACAAATTGGAACAAAAAGAGGACGGGTATCAATGATTTCACACAGGATTGGAATTGACAATTGTCATCTTTTCAAAAAAGGAGGCGGATTCGCAGGACTCGTTCAAACTTATAACAACCCTCACTGAATGAATGTTTGGCGATAGCTGAACGGTCCTTTTTGTTTCTGCCGCAGATGCACCTGCTGCAACCCGGCCCAAACAATAAACCCACCTGCGCTGAAGCTATGCGAGCGGAGCAACAATCATAAACAACCATAAACAACCATAAACAACCATAAACAATCATAAACAACCATAATCCTATTACTTCCGCTGTCCGGGATACCGTTCGTTCTGCTCGATCGGCTCTACGAGCACCACGCGGCTGTCGATGACGCTCACTACCCGAACCGGAGCGCCGCGCGGAATTTCCTTTCCGGCTGTGATCGCTTCCATTTCGTAGGGCGCCGACCGGTGGTTGAGGTGTACTTTTCCGAATCCGTTGCGATGGGGCGGGATGGATTGCAAGACTTCGCCCGTTGTGGTGAGATAATCCCCGGGGGTCCTGGAAGCCGAAGCGGCCGGTCCGCCGGATTTATGCGTCAGCCAAACGGTGATAAAACCGGCTGCGCTGCCGATGGCCAATATCCAGGCCCAGTTGTTGGAGGTAAGAAAAAGGGCGCTGGACCAGCCCAGCATGAAGAAGAACAACAGCACTGCGTAAGAGCCGATCCTGCGTTTGGAAGGCTGAGGTTCGCTGCTGCTTTGGTAGATATCAAATTGGCGGAGGATGAAATAAATGCCCAGCAGGAGCGTGGAAATGATCGCCATGCTCCAGAATGCCTGCTTTAAACTGCTCAGGCTGCTCCACCAATTAGCTATAAACAGTAACGACATTTGGTTTTTACTTCATAACTCAAAGGTAGACCCTGATTCCCGAAACGCGGCTTTTCAATAGACGAACGCCCCTTGTTTTTCGGCAAACTGCTGATGGGTTAGGATGGCTCCGCCCGGTAGCCGGGAGGGTTGATGATGGTCAGGCCGCAAACAACCATAAACCCGCCTGCGCTGAAACTTTGGCAGGCGGAGCAACAACAACAAACAACAACAAACAATCACAAACAACAATAAACAATCATAAACAATCACAAACAACAATAAACAACAATAAACAACAATTTAAGAACAACCGAAGATCTGCCAACCCGACATGCAGGAACCCGAAAATTCTCCTACCTTTGCAGCATGGTTCCCATCATTCCAGCGACTGATATGGTTGAAGTAAAACTTTTTTCCGGCACTAAATCGCGTTATTTGTCTGAGCAAATCGCGGATTTCTATCAACAACCCCTTGGCGAACTGGAGGTCCACCGCTTCAGCGACGGCGAAATGCAGCCCGTTATCCAGGAATCCGTCCGGGGAGCATTCGTCTTCTTCATCCAATCCACCTTTTCTCCGGCCGAAAACCTGATGGAACTCCTCCTGATGATCGACGCCGGCAAAAGGGCCTCCGCCGGGTACATCACCGCCGTGATTCCCTACTTCGGGTATGCCCGGCAGGATCGCAAGGACAAACCCCGCGTCCCCATTTCCGCCAAACTGGTAGCCGACCTGCTTGAAGCCGCCGGCGCTAACCGGATCATGACCATGGACCTGCACGCCGACCAGATCCAGGGCTTTTTCAATATCCCGGTGGACCACCTCCAGAGCGAGGCCATTTACTTCCCTTATCTGGCCGAACAGGACATGAGCAACGTCATCTTCGCTTCACCGGACGTAGGCGGCGTCAAAAGAGCCCGGGTTTACGCCAAACACTTCAACCGCAACCTCGTCATCTGCGACAAATACCGCAAACGCGCCAATGAGATCGCCGGTATGACCGTCATCGGCGATGTGGAAGGCGCCGATGTCATCCTGGTCGACGACCTCGCGGATACCGCAGGCACCCTCTGCCGCGCCGCCGAAGCCATCCTCGAAAAAGGCGCCAAAAGCGTGAGGGCACTCTGCACCCACCCCGTACTTTCAGGCAAAGCCTACGAGAATATCGAAAACTCGCACCTCACCGAATTGCTGGTTTGCGATACGATCCCCCTGCTGCATCAATCACCCAAGATCAAGGTGATGTCCACCGGCAAACTGTTCGCCCGGGCCATCCGGAACACCCATGAACACAAGTCGATCTCGGCTTTGTTCGTAGGATAACCTTGTAACCAGGGGTTAAATAAAAAAATTCATTGCCAATATTTAAGAATCTCAGATAATCCCTTATCTTTGCGCGCCCATTTTGGGGTTCGGAATATTTTTGGGAAGAGGAAAAATTTTATCAATCATGAAGGAACTTGTTGCCATTAAAGGCGAACCGCGTGCCGACCTCGGTAAAAAAGGCGCCAAAGCCGTTCGGACCGAAGGCAAAATCCCCTGCGTTTTATATGGACATGACGTGGTAGTGCACTTCTCCGTGAATCCACCCGATATCAAGAATCTGGTCTATACCTCCGATTTCAACCTGGCTGAAGTCGAAGTGGATGGTAAGAAATTCAAATGCTACCTGAAGGATAAGCAGTTTCACCCGCTCACCGACGCCATCCTTCACCTGGATTTCCTCACCCTCTCCGAAGGACAGAAGATCAAGGTGGAAGTGCCCGTTCGCTTCAGCGGTCAGGCCAAAGGCGTAAAAGTCGGCGGTAAACTGCAACAGAGCCTCCGTACGGTGAAGATCAAAACCACCCCCGAGCACCTGATCGATGAAGTCATCGTTGACGTATCCCACCTGGAACTGGGCCAGTCCATCCGGGTGCGTGACATCAAAGCCATCGACGGCGTCGAAATCATGAACTCGCCGGGTATTCCCCTGGCTACCATCGAAATCCCGCGTGCCCTGCGTAGCGCGGCAGCAGCAGCTGAAAAGTCGTAATCTTTCGATATCAACACATTTACTCTTCAAAAGGCGTACCCAACCCGGTGCGCCTTTTGTATTTTTGTCCCTTGTGTAATGACAGCTTCCGGCCGCCGCCGCAACGGGCACCCAACAATGAAGCAGTGAAACAGTGGGCAGTTCGCAGCCTTCAGTGGGCAGTTCGCAGCCTTCAGTTGGCAGTTGGCAGTTCGCCAGTCTTCAGTTGGCAGTTGGCAGTTCGCCAGTCTCCGGCCGCCGAAGCTTCAGCGT
>CALMYQ010000172.1 GCA_937873655.1 uncultured Lewinella sp.
GCCTGTCATAGTCATAGGTTTCAATCCTTCTTGTGCTGGAAATTGGCTTAGACGCCCCTCCAGGATTGACGAATTGGCGGACATCTTGGCGTTTCAATCCTTCTTGTGCTGGAAATTGGCTTAGACGTTTCTTGGCGGCCTTGATACCGGCTTCATCGCCGTGTTTCAATCCTTCTTGTGCTGGAAATTGGCTTAGACGGGGCTGTCATTGAGGTAGCAGATGTAGAAAGGTGGAAGTTTCAATCCTTCTTGTGCTGGAAATTGGCTTAGACGCGACGACCTCCGTTTCAGTTTCTATGAAATGGGGGGGTTTCAATCCTTCTTGTGCTGGAAATTGGCTTAGACGCAACTCAGCCGTATTTTCCGAAGAAGCCAAGCATTTTGTTTCAATCCTTCTTGTGCTGGAAATTGGCTTAGACGCTTTTGAGCAGTATGACCTTGCAGTGAAAGCATGTTTTGTTTCAATCCTTCTTGTGCTGGAAATTGGCTTAGACGCGACGCGTGGGTTTCTGGCAACGCGCTGGTTTCTGAGTTTCAATCCTTCTTGTGCTGGAAATTGGCTTAGACGACCGGTAACGATACGCAGACCCTGCAATTCGAGCCGGCGTTTCAATCCTTCTTGTGCTGGAAATTGGCTTAGACGACAATTTCGTCCGCGCATTCGGAGCGGATCTGCTCCACGTTTCAATCCTTCTTGTGCTGGAAATTGGCTTAGACGTGATCTTGTGACTTTCATGGACTCAGCATTTTAAATTGTTTCAATCCTTCTTGTGCTGGAAATTGGCTTAGACGTGATATGAGGTTAAAGCAAGGTTAAAGCAAGGAAACGTTTCAATCCTTCTTGTGCTGGAAATTGGCTTAGACGTTCACGCCCGTTGTTTCTGTTGTACAACCGGCGGAATGTTTCAATCCTTCTTGTGCTGGAAATTGGCTTAGACGCGGCAAATGAAACTTCGCGCCGAAAGATCACGGATTGTTTCAATCCTTCTTGTGCTGGAAATTGGCTTAGACGCTTCCTCAGCGCTTTTGGCCCTGGTAGTGAAGATGGGTTTCAATCCTTCTTGTGCTGGAAATTGGCTTAGACGGCACCCTTGTTGCCATCGATGGCATTAATAAAATGTGTTTCAATCCTTCTTGTGCTGGAAATTGGCTTAGACGCGGAAAAACCCTTATGATCAAGATTAAGCTGATCGGCGTTTCAATCCTTCTTGTGCTGGAAATTGGCTTAGACGTGTTAAGCGCGTTTTATAGGTTGTGATTAATTGATTTGTTTCAATCCTTCTTGTGCTGGAAATTGGCTTAGACGCACCGATGAAGAAAGCCGCAACCAGACCCGCATCAAGTTTCAATCCTTCTTGTGCTGGAAATTGGCTTAGACGTTGTTTTGACTGCCACTATCCCAACTGGTACAGCTATGTTTCAATCCTTCTTGTGCTGGAAATTGGCTTAGACGAAAGTGCTGTGTAGGTGCATGGCGGGTGCAGTATTATGTTTCAATCCTTCTTGTGCTGGAAATTGGCTTAGACGGTCTTAAAACCGATTTATGACGTTCAAGGAACTTCTCGTTTCAATCCTTCTTGTGCTGGAAATTGGCTTAGACGGCAAATACCGGCCACAAACATCCGGGTTTCCGGGCGCGTTTCAATCCTTCTTGTGCTGGAAATTGGCTTAGACGCCCAGGAGCAATATGAAGGTGAAAAGCCGTTTCATTGTTTCAATCCTTCTTGTGCTGGAAATTGGCTTAGACGGCTGAGAACGTGAAACGCCAATTTTTCTCCAGCCGGAGTTTCAATCCTTCTTGTGCTGGAAATTGGCTTAGACGCGTCCGGATCGCCCGGGGAGAAATCGCCTATATCGGTGTTTCAATCCTTCTTGTGCTGGAAATTGGCTTAGACGGAATACGGCCTTTTCAAGTGCTGTGCTTCCAAATGTGTTTCAATCCTTCTTGTGCTGGAAATTGGCTTAGACGCAACACCAGCTTTGATAGTGCGGTCCTGCCCAACATGTTTCAATCCTTCTTGTGCTGGAAATTGGCTTAGACGTTGAACAGGATATTTTTTTCCAATATCCTGTTTCGGAGTTTCAATCCTTCTTGTGCTGGAAATTGGCTTAGACGCGTTAAAATCATGGGATGCCGGTCAGTCGGGAAACCGTTTCAATCCTTCTTGTGCTGGAAATTGGCTTAGACGAAAACAAGATCATGGCTGAAATTCGGGCTATTGGGGGTTTCAATCCTTCTTGTGCTGGAAATTGGCTTAGACGCTTGATGGCTGGTAACGTGCCTTAATTTTATGTTTCGCGTTTCAATCCTTCTTGTGCTGGAAATTGGCTTAGACGCCGACCTGGTTAAGGAGCCAGGCGACGCCGGCGGTGGGTTTCAATCCTTCTTGTGCTGGAAATTGGCTTAGACGACATTCTGTTCATCGACCGGCGATTCTTGCAGTCTTGTTTCAATCCTTCTTGTGCTGGAAATTGGCTTAGACGTAATAATTGCCTGCGCCTCCAATATTCGGGATGGGGGTTTCAATCCTTCTTGTGCTGGAAATTGGCTTAGACGCCACTATGGGAATAATTTCTTCACTGGGGTGTACCCCGGTTTCAATCCTTCTTGTGCTGGAAATTGGCTTAGACGAGAATATCGTCACCGTCCACACTGCCGACGGTGCTCGTTTCAATCCTTCTTGTGCTGGAAATTGGCTTAGACGCTTTGACATTATAGCCACTAAACAACATTTGAATGGGTTTCAATCCTTCTTGTGCTGGAAATTGGCTTAGACGGGAACGGGCAACAGAAAAACAAGCCCGGGGTAATTTGTTTCAATCCTTCTTGTGCTGGAAATTGGCTTAGACGTGGTAGTTTTGGTTGTTTTGCAGCTGCTTTGCCCTCGTTTCAATCCTTCTTGTGCTGGAAATTGGCTTAGACGTTTCATTTTTTTTATGGGCCGTTATTGTTGTTGGTTGTTTCAATCCTTCTTGTGCTGGAAATTGGCTTAGACGCGTTGACGTGGCTGCCGCCGTCGCCGGCGAGGCAGAGTTTCAATCCTTCTTGTGCTGGAAATTGGCTTAGACGCCAAGAACCGCCAACTCGTCGCAGCCGTACTATTCCGTTTCAATCCTTCTTGTGCTGGAAATTGGCTTAGACGTGAGCGCAATTAAGGTTGTAATTGCAATTGCGGCCGGTTTCAATCCTTCTTGTGCTGGAAATTGGCTTAGACGAAGATAGACGCCGACGAGAAGGAGGAATTCTCGGAAAGTTTCAATCCTTCTTGTGCTGGAAATTGGCTTAGACGGTAACGCAATACTAGGCCTAATTACCGTGGAAGGAAGTTTCAATCCTTCTTGTGCTGGAAATTGGCTTAGACGTACCCAGGGACGCCCGGGAAAGGCCTGCAAGTGGCGTGTTTCAATCCTTCTTGTGCTGGAAATTGGCTTAGACGAGGGAGGAAATAAGGTTATCGAATTCAATAGATTCGCGTTTCAATCCTTCTTGTGCTGGAAATTGGCTTAGACGGCCGCGATAGTGGCAATAAGCATTTATCAGAAAAAAGTTTCAATCCTTCTTGTGCTGGAAATTGGCTTAGACGGAGCGGTTCCCGTATTCCTCTACATTCCTGGTAGGGTGTTTCAATCCTTCTTGTGCTGGAAATTGGCTTAGACGGCGTACCAGGCTGGTCCGGTAAGTTGCGGGGTATCGAGTTTCAATCCTTCTTGTGCTGGAAATTGGCTTAGACGTGTTCCGCATTTTCTTCATGCCGCTTTTCTCATTGAGTTTCAATCCTTCTTGTGCTGGAAATTGGCTTAGACGAGGAACACTTTCAGGTATTGTTCCCAATCATTTGCCAGTTTCAATCCTTCTTGTGCTGGAAATTGGCTTAGACGCGAAAAGCGATAGGATAGTCTTCATGTTGAGATGTTGTTTCAATCCTTCTTGTGCTGGAAATTGGCTTAGACGGGTAACCTGGTACCATCCGGCAGAATAGCGATGGGGGTTTCAATCCTTCTTGTGCTGGAAATTGGCTTAGACGCTCCCGGAGACAGGTACGCAAAAGGAACTATGATCCTGTTTCAATCCTTCTTGTGCTGGAAATTGGCTTAGACGGTTCTGGAATTCAAGGAACTGATCCAGCATGGAGGCAAGTTTCAATCCTTCTTGTGCTGGAAATTGGCTTAGACGTGGCGATTGTTGATCCGCCGTATGGGATTGATATTCAGTTTCAATCCTTCTTGTGCTGGAAATTGGCTTAGACGCGTCATCCCTTACCAGAAGTGCGTAATTTGTTTCGGGTTTCAATCCTTCTTGTGCTGGAAATTGGCTTAGACGAGTGGGTAAGGACAAAGCGGAAACCTTGACACCGCAGTTTCAATCCTTCTTGTGCTGGAAATTGGCTTAGACGCCCTCATTGTGGCAAAACGCTCCAGCGCGACAGCAAGTTTCAATCCTTCTTGTGCTGGAAATTGGCTTAGACGGCACGCCAAGGTATTGGACCACGAAGACCCCGACCGGTTTCAATCCTTCTTGTGCTGGAAATTGGCTTAGACGTTTGATTTCAGCGCGTCGTACCGATCGAGTAGCGGCGTTTCAATCCTTCTTGTGCTGGAAATTGGCTTAGACGCCTATCTATGGGCTGTTTGTCGTAATCCTGGTGGGAGTTTCAATCCTTCTTGTGCTGGAAATTGGCTTAGACGTCAAAAAAACTAAGGTTGCCGTCACCGAAGTTAAGGGGTTTCAATCCTTCTTGTGCTGGAAATTGGCTTAGACGATTCGCTGATCTTCGCAAGGAAAGTATACGACATGCGTTTCAATCCTTCTTGTGCTGGAAATTGGCTTAGACGCGTTACGGCAATTGTCAGCTCGTCGTCATCTCTGGAAAGTTTCAATCCTTCTTGTGCTGGAAATTGGCTTAGACGTTTTTCATTGTCCGCGATCTTTCCAAGGGGCTTTCGCGTTTCAATCCTTCTTGTGCTGGAAATTGGCTTAGACGGGCTGGGTGCTTTCATGGAACTCTTGAGGAGTTCCAGTTTCAATCCTTCTTGTGCTGGAAATTGGCTTAGACGGGAGCTAAGCGCATATTTCCGTCGTATCCATCACGCAGTTTCAATCCTTCTTGTGCTGGAAATTGGCTTAGACGAACAGTATCCTTGATTTGGTCAATGTTGCTGATCATGTTTCAATCCTTCTTGTGCTGGAAATTGGCTTAGACGTCGACATCCTGAAAACAACTATTCAATCTAGGTTCGGGTTTCAATCCTTCTTGTGCTGGAAATTGGCTTAGACGAAATACTTTACGCTATTTCACGCTGGGAACCTAGGGGTTTCAATCCTTCTTGTGCTGGAAATTGGCTTAGACGAAACCCGTTTTTTGTAAAAAGTTCAACTGCGAGGCTGTTTCAATCCTTCTTGTGCTGGAAATTGGCTTAGACGCCGAAGATTACAGAGGTGGACGAAATGCCACATATCCAGTTTCAATCCTTCTTGTGCTGGAAATTGGCTTAGACGCATGGCAAGTGTGGCGAAAGAAATAATCTTGAATGCGTTTCAATCCTTCTTGTGCTGGAAATTGGCTTAGACGCAAAAATCGCTAGAGAAGCACGTTACACGTATTTTTTGTTTCAATCCTTCTTGTGCTGGAAATTGGCTTAGACGACAAACCCCACTTGGATTTAGCCAACCGGACCACATATCGTTTCAATCCTTCTTGTGCTGGAAATTGGCTTAGACGATGAGTAGTCTTTTTTTCCATTTCCCGTATTTTTACGTTTCAATCCTTCTTGTGCTGGAAATTGGCTTAGACGCCTATCACCCATTTTGCGGTGTTAGGATCATTGTAAAGGTTTCAATCCTTCTTGTGCTGGAAATTGGCTTAGACGTTGGCCTTAATTACAAAGTACGGGAATATGATGGAAGTTTCAATCCTTCTTGTGCTGGAAATTGGCTTAGACGCTTGTTAATGCTAACCGTGTTCCTTGTAATTTCGAGGTTTCAATCCTTCTTGTGCTGGAAATTGGCTTAGACGTTAACAGCACCCGCTGCGGCTTTTGCGCCTCATTTGGTTTCAATCCTTCTTGTGCTGGAAATTGGCTTAGACGCTTCCCTACTGCCCTTGAAGCTGAGCGAAATAGACAGTTTCAATCCTTCTTGTGCTGGAAATTGGCTTAGACGCAGGTTATGCCAGCCGTCCACTCCATCTACATTGGCGTGTTTCAATCCTTCTTGTGCTGGAAATTGGCTTAGACGTCAAGGAAAAAGGCGGGAAAATCTATTAACAAATGTGTTTCAATCCTTCTTGTGCTGGAAATTGGCTTAGACGCCGACAACGGAGGCACTTACTCACTCTGGGCCCGCGGTTTCAATCCTTCTTGTGCTGGAAATTGGCTTAGACGCCAGAAAGTTTAAACCCGGACTATCGGACGGGTATTAGTTTCAATCCTTCTTGTGCTGGAAATTGGCTTAGACGTTTCGTTAGGTCTTCCATGATTCGTTTGTTTTGTTATGGTTTCAATCCTTCTTGTGCTGGAAATTGGCTTAGACGCATGGGGGCCATACGCATTAACGCCGGCATTGCAAAGTTTCAATCCTTCTTGTGCTGGAAATTGGCTTAGACGACTTTTCGCCAGCTTCTTTTAACTGTGCATTCATGTGGTTTCAATCCTTCTTGTGCTGGAAATTGGCTTAGACGGGGTTAACAAAACCAAGGAAGGTGAATCCATAGAAGGTTTCAATCCTTCTTGTGCTGGAAATTGGCTTAGACGTTACGCTCACCTCATTGCCGGCAGGAGATGAGCCGCTGTTTCAATCCTTCTTGTGCTGGAAATTGGCTTAGACGCAACGTCGGCCGGGGTAATGACCTACGGCGACCGCAGTTTCAATCCTTCTTGTGCTGGAAATTGGCTTAGACGAATTTGAAAAAAATGGTTTGTTACGCCTGGTCGTTCAGTTTCAATCCTTCTTGTGCTGGAAATTGGCTTAGACGCTTTCGATCCTTTGAAAGACAAGGTGAATGACGCCGGTTTCAATCCTTCTTGTGCTGGAAATTGGCTTAGACGGAGTCCGACACTGTGATTTCCATTTCGGAATTGTCCAGTTTCAATCCTTCTTGTGCTGGAAATTGGCTTAGACGCCGCATGCGCGATACCATTACGCCATTATTGGACGGGGTTTCAATCCTTCTTGTGCTGGAAATTGGCTTAGACGGAATGCTCATGTTTTTGTTGCGTTTGTTGTGAATGTGTTTCAATCCTTCTTGTGCTGGAAATTGGCTTAGACGTTGGTTGACGGGTCACCGGATCTTAAAAAATGCTGGAGTTTCAATCCTTCTTGTGCTGGAAATTGGCTTAGACGCAATTGCATCTGTAAGATCCTCAATCATGGATTGTTGTTTCAATCCTTCTTGTGCTGGAAATTGGCTTAGACGGCTTGATCTTGATGATGAAAATATGTTTTTGCGCATGTTTCAATCCTTCTTGTGCTGGAAATTGGCTTAGACGTGAACACTTGGAAAAAAGCGAAAGCCGATAATCCAAGGTTTCAATCCTTCTTGTGCTGGAAATTGGCTTAGACGCTGAAAACGGCATTTCATTGACCTCATACCCCCCCTGTTTCAATCCTTCTTGTGCTGGAAATTGGCTTAGACGTCAGCGCATAGCTGCTTACGATGGTCGTGTTATCCGCGTTTCAATCCTTCTTGTGCTGGAAATTGGCTTAGACGAGACGGCACAGTGGATACATTGTCGGTGTTCAATCAGGTTTCAATCCTTCTTGTGCTGGAAATTGGCTTAGACGAAAAAACAGAATGTACAAAACGTCGCTAAGGGTAAAGTTTCAATCCTTCTTGTGCTGGAAATTGGCTTAGACGATCTCCAGAAAACCAGCAGCGAAGATCCACAACGAAAGTTTCAATCCTTCTTGTGCTGGAAATTGGCTTAGACGGGATTTGAAAGTTCTGCGCGTCTAGCGCGTAATCCGGTTTCAATCCTTCTTGTGCTGGAAATTGGCTTAGACGCTATCTGGGAATTCGAATTCTGTTTGGCAGCGTCTGGTTTCAATCCTTCTTGTGCTGGAAATTGGCTTAGACGCAATGAGGGAGGAATTGATGAAATTTCAATCACTCTGTTTCAATCCTTCTTGTGCTGGAAATTGGCTTAGACGCCAAACCAGCAACATCAATCACGGCCTTTTGGTCGGGTTTCAATCCTTCTTGTGCTGGAAATTGGCTTAGACGAATTTGTATATCTTTGCATGAAGATTAAGAGTTTTATGTTTCAATCCTTCTTGTGCTGGAAATTGGCTTAGACGGGAATGGGGAAACTATGCGGTAGAACAGAAACAAGGTTTCAATCCTTCTTGTGCTGGAAATTGGCTTAGACGAGATTACGCAGATTCGGGAGCGCGGCAGGCGGCTGCTGTTTCAATCCTTCTTGTGCTGGAAATTGGCTTAGACGATGTCTGTTCATTATTCGCCGTTTTGGTACTTGACGGTTTCAATCCTTCTTGTGCTGGAAATTGGCTTAGACGAGATTGGTGCTTTCCATGTTATTTTTTTTGGTTTTTTGTTTCAATCCTTCTTGTGCTGGAAATTGGCTTAGACGGCGTTGAATAGCTTTTTTGGATCGATTCAAGATTTTGTTTCAATCCTTCTTGTGCTGGAAATTGGCTTAGACGCCGGGCGAACTGACCATAACGAATCCATTTGGCGGCGGTTTCAATCCTTCTTGTGCTGGAAATTGGCTTAGACGTTTACTGGCCATTTTATTTTAAATGGCCTATATTCCTGTTTCAATCCTTCTTGTGCTGGAAATTGGCTTAGACGCTCAATCGATACCCCAGCCCCAGCAATCCCGACCAGGGTTTCAATCCTTCTTGTGCTGGAAATTGGCTTAGACGATGGAAAGCTATGGCCCTTTCTAAACAGCTCACGATGTTTCAATCCTTCTTGTGCTGGAAATTGGCTTAGACGTCAGAAATCAGCGGTACGCGGAAACGGCAGTAAAGAGTTTCAATCCTTCTTGTGCTGGAAATTGGCTTAGACGTTCCGACTCCTGACCGATTGGCCAAAAGCCACCCTTTGTTTCAATCCTTCTTGTGCTGGAAATTGGCTTAGACGTTTTTCAGATATTACACTAGGAATCCATACATTATCGTTTCAATCCTTCTTGTGCTGGAAATTGGCTTAGACGCGGACCCTTGTCCGTGTTCGATCTCATAAAAGGAAGGTTTCAATCCTTCTTGTGCTGGAAATTGGCTTAGACGCCGTATATAACCCTAAAACACTGTTTATCAATAAAATAACCCCGATTTTCTATGCCGTAACTTTTATTCTTCCAATAAGTCAAAGAACGTTTCAGGGTATTTTCCGGCATACTTTTCAAGTCCACAACTCGTTGATTGTTAATTTTTTAAACCTGATTTTAACCAGCTCCGAAATAAATTCGGACCCGGATACCGGAATTTCGCCTTGTGCGCCCCCAAGTTCGGCATTTTTTTACTTGCCGCCAAATCTATTGAATGCAAATATTCCGGTAGGTGCAGTCCAGACAGCGCCGTTTGTATTTTGTCGCCTTCGGAAAGGCATTCCGGCTCATGATCTCCCGGATCTCCTCCGCGCACCTGCGTACCGATTCGATATCCGCCGGTGAAATAGGCACCTCCACCAGCTTGTTGCCGCTGCGCGTGTACACCAGGAATCCCTTGCTGACCGGCTTGCCGTAATTGCCTTCGATCAGCCAGGCATAACAGTACAGCTGAGTCCGGTAGGTTTCGTAGATGCGCTCCTTCCATTCCGCAAATTTGTAGTCAAGCGGCGCCATAGTGCCGTCCTCCAACACCAATACTTCGTCCACTTCGCCGCGCAACAGGTCGTTGGTCAGGTATTGATTGATCTGCTTCTCGCGCACGCCGATCCGCTTGCGGAGGTAGTCCGCGTTTTGTTTTTGCTTTTCCTGGTGGACGCGGCGGCCCTTTTCTACCTTGAAGTACTTGTCCTGGTACTCAGGTATGCGCAACACATACTCAAAATAAGTAAACCTGGGGCAGTACAGGTATTCCAGGATATGCGACGGGGTAATGCTGAAATTTTCCATATCAGAAGAATAAGGCCCGCACCCGGTCGGATACGAGCTTGCGGTCGAAAGCCTGCCCCAGCAGGGTCACCTGCTGCAGTTCCTCTTTCGACATTGGGAAAATATAGACCTTGTCGCGGTCGGCGTTGATTTCCTGTTCGATCTTCAGGGCCAGGGCGTCTTTGTCGCTGCGGCTGAGCGTACCCAGAAAAACGCTCAGCTGCACCCGGTACAGCCCGGCCTGTTTGCAATACCGGGCTACCTTGGTCCGGGCTTTGTCATTTTCGATATCATAAATTACCCAGGCGATCATTGGGGCGATGATTTTCCGATGAGTTCGGCGGCAAACTGGTGGGCGTCAAATTGGATGGTCGCGGCGCGGCTTTGCTGGCGGCCCTTGTACCGCACCTTTTCCTCCTCCAGGTACTGGTTGAAATGTTCCATCAGCAGGGCTTTTCCTTCCTTGTTCAAGGACACGCCGCCGGTTACAGGGTCGGTATGATCCTGCCGGATTTTTTTGGCGGAAAACAGGCTGAAAACCACCTTGTCGGCATATCCTCTGAAAGGTTCGATAAAATCGTTGACCATGCTTTTGTAGTTATAGTCGTCGCGGTGCAGGAAGCCCACAAACGGATCGGCGCCGGCCAGCATCAGGGCTTTTTCCACCCGGCTGTACAGCACCCCGTAGGCGTAGTTCAGGAAGGCGTTGAAGGGGTCCTTTGCGGGCCGGAAACTGCGCCCGCCGAACTGGTATTGCTGCGGGAGGACGAAGCTGAGGGTTTCGAAGTAGAGCCGGCCGCAGGTGCCTTCCCAGCCGCGGATGCTGTCGGCAACGTCGTCTACATGCCGGGCCCTGATCTCGGCTACCTGCCGGCGCAGGACAGCCATGGATTCGAGCTGAAAATCGAGGTATCCCAGGTGTTGCGGCCGGTGTTTGCGGAGGCTTTCCACCAGGGCGATCTGATTGTCCATTTTAGCGCCGACCCATTGCTTGGTATAATGCAGGGCGGCTTCGCCGAGGCTGGCCTCCAGCTGGCGTTTGCGGATCAGGGTGGTGCTGCCCAGCTTGGCATGCCAGACCCGGCCGATGGGCGTTCCGTTGTTTTCGAGGAACACGATATCGATGTTGTTGCGGACCGCCAGTTTCACCGCGTCGCTCGACAGGGCGGTGCCCGTACTCAGCCAGATGCTTTTCACTTTGTGCGCCGCAACCTGCGTTTTGCGGGTTTCACCCTCCGCCCGGACCTGCACTTCGAACATGTCTTCCCTGACGTGGAGGTAGGCGCCGTAGGAGTTGAGGTGGAGTTGCATGGATCAGGATATTTTCTGAATGGCGCCGAACCCCCGGGAAACGGATTTGCCAAGGCCGATGAAATCAGGAAGAAGGACGTTGGCGGTGAACTGGCCGGAGAAGGCGATCATGCGTTTGTTTTTGAATTTTGTCGTTTTTTCCACGGTTGCCGCAGTCAGCAGAATGCGTTCTTCCGGAGCGAGAAAAAGGCCGATACCCTTAAAAAAAGAAAGGATATTGCCTGTAAGGATGCGATCAAGCGCGGCTTTGCGGTCAGCCTCGTTTTTTAGGCCGTATTCTTTATAATTATCCTGGTTAAGTCCCATCCAAAGCGTTCTGAATGAATAGGAATGGAGGGCGCTTACGACCCCTACCTGGTATTCGTTTATTTCCACATTTTTCTGATTCAACTGAAATACCTGGTCCGATATCCTCAATTCATCGATCTTCAGAAATAAATCAACCAATAATTGCGATCCCTCCTCAAGCCCGGTCAGAACAGGGGTTTGGTCAATGATCTTATACTGCACCAGCGGATACCCGTACCGGACGGAACCATCCTCAAAGTGATTATGGAGCAAAGGCGAGTGTTCCTGAAACAGCCGGCCAAAATACCCCCTAAGTTGATGGGCGCTCCTGGTCGGTAAACGGATTTCCGGAAAAAACAGGTTGGCTACGCGTACGGTTTTCATGTTCAAAGTGAAATTGTTTGTGACGATTGCGCTTTTTTTCTGATAAATCCGGTTGGAGGCAAGTACCATTGATGTCGGTCATCGTAAGCAACAAGCTTGATCTTAATATCCGGATGAGCCGGGTCGATAACAGGCAGCGGATCGGCATAATAAATGGGTACGGCAATAATATGCCGGTGAAAAACCTGCTTGAAACGCCTTTCAAAATCTTCCTTCAGGCTAAAGGATGCCGAACGATCAGGAGCGTTGATCATCTCTACGTATGCATCTTTGGCTTTTACAGCTCCCTCGTCCCACGCTACGAAAACGGAAATCACCCGGGGGCTTTCCTCAATGACCCTGAAATCCTTGACTGGGATGGAATCCTCGGTTTTTTCACCGTCATAATTGAGTTGCAACAAACCGTTGAATACTTTCCTGGAATATCCGTAAGCGCTTTTTTGGGGGTCGGAAATCCGGATGAAATATTGTTCGACCAATTTGAAATAGTCAGGCTCTAAAATGGGTTGGTCGCCGATTGCCAACCTGGATTGGGTGTCGGTAAGGGTGCCGTAAATTTTTTGACAATCACCGAAATCAACGATATAAAGCGGAGAATACCTTCTTTCAGGAGCATTTTCCCGGTTAATCCTGCCGGCTACCTGAACGATCGAATCCACCGGCCCAAGGTCCCGGAATCCCATGTCAAAATCAAGGTCAACGCCGGCTTCTACTACCTGCGTGGATACCAATATGGGTTTCTTGCCGTTTTCAATATGACCTTTTATCTCCTGGATCAGCGACATTCTATGCGCGGGCAATACATTGGTAGAAAGGTAAAACAAGGGATTTTCATGCCCTTTTTCACGCACAAAATCCCTTAGCAGGTCAAATAATTCAAGCGACCTGTTTACGGTATTGCAAACGATAAGACAGGATTTTTCCGGAATCCATTTTTCCCTGAAAACCCCCAGAAAATCCTGGCTTTCCGACAACCGGGGCTGCATCAAAGGTACCAGCCGGGTGCGGTGGAATTCCCGAAAAATGCGCTCGGGGTCTTTCAGCAACGGGGTAACGGTGATGCTTTCTCCGGGCATGAAATATTGAAAAACCTCTCTTTCCGCCAATTCGAAAATAAGCGGCTTGGTTGCTGTCATTAAAATAAACCGGGTATCCAAAAACCGGCTCATCAGGTGTAAAAGCGCACCGACAAGGGGCACCTGCTCCAGGCGCAGGCTTTGCACTTCATCCATAATAACAATGGCTCCGGCCAGGTGATTGAACTTCAGCAGGATCTTGTTTTTATTGGCAATGATCGTCTGGAGGAGTTGAACAAACGAAGTCACGATGATATCAGCCTGCCAGGTCTCCAGTTCCATCCGTTTCCTGGAATAATCCTTTTCGCTGTCATCTTCCCCGGACTCGTCCGCATTGGCTCCGAAAACATCTGCATATTGATAATGTCCGAGAATTTTCACCGAAGTCCCCGCAAATACTTTTTTATATTCTTCAATGGTTTGTTCGATGATATTGATAAAAGGCAACCCGGTAATAATCCTCGGCCCGTTCGGCAATTTTGACCTGAGCCGAACGGCAAAATCAAGGGCGGTAAGGGTTTTTCCGATCCCGGTCGGGGCTGTCAGCATAAACAATTTTCTCTCCGTGATATCAGGCTCCTGCAACCGGCCGGTCACTTCCCGGCGAACGTCTGAGCGCAGGCGGTTATGCGCATTGTCGGCCGCCTTTTTTTGATCCAGAAAAATTTGGACAGCGCCGCTTTCCGGATGAGATTTCAACAGTGCAGGGGTACCGGATGCGTCCAGCTTATCGCCTTCGATCAGTAAGGAAAAAAAGTAGTTGATGAAAAAATACCTTTGTATGGAAGGCCTTTCCTTGGTCCACTCTTTAACAAACCGGAAAAATTGCTTGCGTTCCGGCAGGTTCAGGAGAGGCAGCAGGTCCGGCAGGTCCAACTCGAGCTGAATTTGAGCCAAATGGCCGCTGACGTCTTCTTTTTGCTTTTCAAAAACTTCAAGTACATCCGAATACCCCGATTTGTCCAAAATCCGATCTGCCATTTCAGCATCCGGATTATGGAGGTTCCGATGGTGATTCTTGATCAGAAAGTATCCGATAAAGGCAAATTCTTCTTCCTCCCTGAACAGATTCCAGATGACCTGGGCGCCAAACCGGGCGTGTTGTTTCAACACCTGATCATGGGGTTTGCCCAGCAAATAGTCCTGAAAGAAAGAAGTGTACTTGCCCAGATCGTGCAGCAGAACCACATATTTCAGGAAATCCCGGAAAGTCATTGCCGGAGGCAACTGAAAATCCACTTCAAGGTGAAGGTGCCGGAAAGCATTTTCCAGAACGCCGAAAGTATGCTCAAAAACCTGTTTGGTACCGGCTTTCGCGCCATCCTCCGATTGTCGGGCATGAGAGTAAAACGTCGGCATGATATTCAATCCAGAAAAGTGATTATTTCCGTATCACCGGCTTTATGCAATTCAAAGTAATTTCCCCTCAATTTCAGCCTCATGGGCTTGCCGTTGGTCGAAAACAGGATCCGCCACATTGGTTCGGCAAGCTCCCGGGAGAAGTCTGCCCGAAAATTGGCGGGTAATCGTTCCTCTTCCAGCAGCATTTTACCGGATTCGCCGTCTACGCCCTGGACCTGAACGGATGGGACAGCCGAATGCACAGCCAGAAACTCTTTTCCCAAGGTTTCTTTCCGCACCCATTCTCCCGGCGGATAGATCCGGATATTGCTGATCTGGGCAGAGAAATTGGCGGTCCCCATCGAAACCGAAAAAACAGCCTTCGCGGCGAGCAAATGCGATTTGAGTTGACCGTATAAGGCATTGCCGGTAGGGTCGTCAACTGCAATATAAATGCGGTATTGCACCTGGTCTTTCCTCAGATCCGGACCGGTTACGACTTCAAAAGGCGTCTGGGTATGCCCTTGCTTGCCTTGAAAATCACGTTCGCCGATAATTTTGATCATATTCAGCCGGTGAAAGGATTTTTTCACCGGACCGAGAATGCGGACGCTGAACCGGAAGTGCTCGGAAGCCAGGGCCTTGTAGTAGCTGTCGCGCGGCAGGCCCAGAATAGCTCCGACAATCCCCATCAGGGCTGTTCTGGGGGGCAGCGTAAAGGACATTGCCGTGTTATTGGCGTAATATTTCCGGAAATGAGCAAATTTTCCGGCCATATCAAAAGTGAGGATTTCCATTTTTAGAAATGGTTTTTGAGATCCGGAGCCGTCTTCAATATTGAATGCCTGATCGCTTTATCAGGCCCGGTTTCAGATTCAAGGACCTGCTTCAAGGCGGAAAAATCCAGGCGAAGATCAGCCAGGGATTTGACTTTACGCTCAGCATCTTTCTCTTTATAGGTTACGGAGACCAGATTGCGCAAATCCCCGAAATGTCCATTGTAGAAGCCGTCGTTATACTGAAGTTCCAGATACAATTTCGGATATTGATTCAATTTGGACCGGGTCGGGTTGGCGCTGATGGACTGCCAGAGGGCATTCCTGAACTTTTCGACGTCTCCATCCGTCAGGCCGGTTGTTTCGGAGGCAGCTTTGTTGATGGTGCCGTGTATGGCCAGCAGGCTGTACTTAACCCGGTAGTCCTTGCCGAAAGTGCTGTTGCCGTCATTCATAACGGAAGCAATGGTATCCGAATCGAGCAGATAAACCTTGTTCAGCGAATACCCCCAGTTCATCTGGATCGGTCCCGTTATGCTTCGGTTGAATCCTTTGATCGCAAAGGCGCTGCCGAACATGCGGATATCGGGAAATTTCCGGGCTACAAGGCCATTCAGCAGTGCCTGGTTGACTGCCGGATCGGTTGGTTTGTCGCTCACTATTTTTTCAATGGTTTTGGCGGAATCGCTGCCTTTAATGTCATGGTATTTTTTCAACATTTCCTCCGATCCAAAAATGCCGAGCAGCTCTTCGTCATTGTCCCATATTTTAGTAAGGGCCCCTTTCAATTTGTTGTCCATCGTGACTTTTGCATCCCCCTCCAGGTCGACAAAAATTTCTTCTCCGGCAGCCTTCAGAAAGTCCCGGATATAGCGCTTGATCCGAACATCCGTTACCAGATTGGTATCGGTATCGTAATCCATCCTGGGTTTGTTTTCCTGATCCGGGTCGCCGTTAGGATTGCATAAGCTTGCCTCAAAGAGGAAGAGGAAATCGGAATTGTTTGAAACTGACATGATGATTATTGGTTTTAGTTATTTGCAGATTGATTGGTTTCGTCCTGTTTTTTATCCGGTCGTATACCGAAGGTGTAGCCGGTCAGGATAAAGAACAGCGCTTCCTGGGAGCCCATTTTCCAGTCGTTGTAATCGAATAGTTCGCTGAACCTACCCCAATCCCATTTGATATATTCTGTGATGTCGTAATGCCGGCCAGCTTCAAAAAGCTCATTGGCAAACCTGAAAATGGCTTGTTTGTCCATGCCGTTGTAATTGAGTTTGTCCAGGGCGTTTTTCTTGTGTTTACGTACGCCGGTTTGTTCGTAAACCACCTTGCTAAGGACACGCCCGAGGTAAAAAAGGGCTCTTTGCTCCAGGGTGTAACCCATGGTTGCAAAAAAGAGATCCACACGTTCGGCCGGATTCTGTTTCGGCATATTTTCTGTTTCCATAATGAATTGTTTTTCTTTAAGCAGATCAAGGTTCTCCAATACCTTCAGGAAGGCATGATATGTAAACACCGCGTCCTTGGCGGCAAAATCAAATTTATCGGTCGGGGTTATATTGGTATAGCTTCTGGTGCGGCCAAACCAATGACAAAGGATCAGTTCGCAGAAATGCCGGAAGATATGGGCGTTTTCGACCTTGCGTTGTTCGAGCACCGCAGCGAAAAGCTTGAGGGCGTGATTCACCTTCACTTTGTCTTTTCTAATCGGGATGGCCTTATAAATGGAATAAAAATTCAGGGAGGTCTTGCTTCCGCCTAACCACGGTGCAAATAAGCGTTCGGCTTCTTTAAAAGCGTTGGATATGGCATTGAAGTGAAAAGAGGGGACATCTTTGATCAGATTGCCCGCTTTGAAATAATTTCCGTCCGAATCAATGCCCAGGAAGGAGATCCAATAAATGTCATCTATATCCGCGAAATTATCCAGGAAATTTTCAACGGTTGCCAGTTTTTGAAACTTGAACAATAATTCCACATTTCTGCCGATCGGGTTCAGCAACTTGATATTGAAGGTGTCCTGGTTAAAAAACTGAGGGATAATGACATGCCGGATATCCGCAATTTCGCAAGTCATTTGCTTCAACAGATAATCCGCGCCCCGGTCCAGGTTTTTTATCGCTTCTTCAGAGACCTGGTAGTTTTGCCCCAATTTGTTTTTATCAAAATCCGACACATAATTCAAGGTCGTATTCTGGAAATACTTATTGATGTTGTACCTTCCCGAGAATTCGGCTTCCTTTACATCCGGCAGCATTTCACCGGTAGCATAACACAATTTCAGGATCGGATTGCTGCTGGTTGCAGCAGGGGCGCTTTTCGATCCGAAAAATTTCTTTTCGATAAAACGCTCAAATCCGGAAATATGCCCTAAATGAACAGCTTCCAAGCCCAATTCCCGGCAAGTTATGCCGGCATAAACCAGGACGATTCGTTCATTCCTTGGCAATTGGAACGCTTCATTTATCTTTTTCAAACTGCATTTCACCTTTTCGCCGCCAGCGGCATCGGATTCTCCGAAAATATCAAAAAATTGTTCGCGTAATTCCGGAATCCGAGCCAGCACCTGACCCAACGGTTCCCAAACCAATTCGGGAGCATCCTTTTTAATGGTTTCTAAAAACTCTCCGTGGTCAGGATAGACACCTGTTCCATCCGGCTTTCCAAACAAAGTTTTTGCCAGCAGGTCCAATTTGCCTGAGTCCACGGACGTATAAAATGCCTTGTTATTTCCGCCTAACACTTTAAGGCTGCGCAAAGCTTTCAATTTGACAAATTCCGAATCGTAAGCCTCCAGGTTCTCTTTCCCCGCCAGTACCACCTTGTCATCAAGATCCAGGTTTATTTTCAGGACCCACAATTTTCGGTCTTCATCCTTGGCATCCGTTTTTGGCGGCTCAATGATGTCCTGCCACTCGTCGCGTCCCTGGCTGACTTCCTTTCCGATTGCATATATGGTTTCCAGCATTTGGGTATTTGTTTTGAATTCAAGTAAAGTCTGATTGCATATTCCTTTTCCACCTCACAAATCTCCCCCCCCACCGCCGCACCTCCTGCCCTTTTCCCAAAAAAAATTCAAAAATCCTCAATGCAGCGCCCGCTCCGGACCTCAAAACCGCATCCGTTCCACCTCAGCGCGCAGGTGTTCGATCAGGGAATCGGGCGTCACCACTTCGATCAACTGGTGGTAGAAGCCGAGTATAAAGTTGGTCAGCCCCAGGAAGCCCCGGTTCACATCGCATTGAAAATCATAGACATCCGGCTCGTCGGCAGCGGGAAAAGTATGCGCTATGGTTGCCGGAAAACGCTCAATCAGTTCGTTGTAGGCGCCTACCTTCAGGCGCAGGTGCACCCATAGCTGGTGGTCGTCCACGATCCGGAAGGGGTCGGTCCGGCGGATCTGGTGCAGTGATTCGTATGCCCATTTTTGCGGCAGGAATTCCACTCTTCCGACCCGCGAAAGCCGGAAATGCCGCAGCTCCTGCCGGTCCAGATCATAAGCCTGGAGGATATCCTCGGGCGGCAGCACCAGAAAACACTCCACGCGCCGGTCCCCGATCCGGTTGCTGTTGGAAGAGTGGTAATTGACCAGGTTCACCTGCTGTTTTTCTTCGATCGACTGCCGGAGCAAACCGATCTTGTCGAGGTACGGCCGTCTCAGGGGGGCAAACCCCAGTCGCCGGTAATCATATAGGTCCACGACTTTTCGCTTCAGTTTTTCAGCCTGGGCGCGCGGCATGTAATGGGCGAAATGGTCGATGGCCTTCGCAAGCAGATTTTGTTCATCCTCATTGAAGTAAACCAGCTCCTTGAGCTGCTTCAACGGTTTTTCTCCGGCAAAGGCATAACAACGGTTGTCATTTTTGCAGACGGTAAAGCCGGCGTCGTCCAGTGCATCCAGGTCGCGCTCGATCGTATCGGCGCTGACCTGGCAGAGGCGGGCCAGCTGCTGTTTGGTATAGCCGAAAGGGTGCTCCAGCAACGCCAACATCAGGCGCAGCAGCCGCCGGCGAATGTCAACTTTTTCCATAAATCGGATTTGAATGGTGGGGGGATGGGATCGCCCGAAACGGCGAAAGGGAAAAACCGAACAGGCGCAGGTTTTCCGGAAGGCAGGTTGTTGTACACGGTTTACTCACAACAAGGGCTTTGGGTTAAGTAATGAATAATGAAAACAACTGGCTTAAAAGGCAAAATAAAACACTCGAACCAAGGTCGATCAGCCCCTGATTCCAAAAGGTCAACGGATTGTTCGCGCTGGGAAATTTTCTGACACTAAAAGCGCGTCCTAAAGGTAAGGTTTTGGGGTAAAGAATCCAAATGTCGATGCGTTAAAACAGGATCCAAACCCGCGAAAGCCGCCTGCTGCGCAAGTCCGCCTTTCCAACGCCAACCGGATGACTGGATTGGCTGCGCCTTTCCAGAGGGGGGGGGATCCAAACCCGCGAAAGCCGCCTGCTGCGCAGGCCCGGCTTTCCAACGCCAACCGGATGATTGGATTGGCTCCGCCTTTCCAGAGGGGGGGATCCAATCCTGCGAAAGCCGTCTGCTGCGCAGGCCCGCCTTTCCAACGCCAACCGGATGACTGGATTGGCTGCGCCTTTCCAGAGGGGGGGAGATCCAAACCCGCGAAAGCCGCCTGCTGCGCAGGCCCGGCTTTTTCATTTTCCGGGCGCGCTCAAACCTGGGGTTTGGCGTGCCCGGAAAATGAAAAAGCCGGCAACTTTCGTTGCCGGCTTTCGCAGGTTTGTCGGGATGACTGGATTCGAACCAGCGGCCTCGTCGTCCCGAACGACGCGCGCTACCGGGCTGCGCTACATCCCGCGCACTGTCCGCCGAAGCTCTATGAGCGAAGGCGGGCTCTATCCGCTTTTAAAAGGCTCCTTTTGAGACCCCTTTTTAAAAAAGCCCCGCAAAGTTAAGCCAACTCTTTTCAATTTCCAAAGCCAATCCGGAAAAACTTTTCCAGGCCCCGCTCCCCTACCCTGCCGAATTTTATTACACCTCGTCGCAGTCGTTCCAGCCGGCCAAAATTTTATTTGGGAATCCGGGCAATAAAATAGCCGTTTTATGCGTACCTTTGTTACTCAGTTTCAACCGCTTCTAACACGTTTGAGAACACATACAGCTACCGACTCCGTCGGCATCGCCCAGGCCGTCAAGCCGGCCCGCATCCAGTTTATCGATGTACTGCGGGCGTTTGCCATCCTCATGATGCTTCAGGGTCATTTTGTGGACACGACCCTTGCTGAGCAATTCCGCAATCCTGATCATCCGGTTTACTCGGCCTGGTACTTCATGCGCGGCCTTACAGCGCCCATCTTTTTCACCACTACCGGCCTTGTCTTCGTCTTTCTCCTGCTGAAGGACGGGCGCCCGCTGGGCGAAAATGTGCGGGTCCGCAAGGGCATCCGGCGGGGGTTTATGCTGCTGTTCTGGGGGTATTTCCTGAAGATCAACCTGTTCGCCGTGCTCAGCGGCCGGCTTTACGGGTGGTATTTCACCGTCGACGTGTTGCACTGCATCGGCATCGCCCTGCTCATCCTGATCGGCGTTTTTGCCCTGAGCCGGAAGATCCGGATGCCGTTCTGGATCCTGTTGAGCCTGCTCAGCTTTTTCGCCTTCTTCATCGACCCGACGTTCAAGGCGGCCGATTGGTCGGCATTGCCCCAACCCATCGCCAACCTCTTTACCCTGGACTACGGATCGGTATTCACCCCCGTACCCTGGGTCGGATACACCTTGTTCGGCGGACTGATGGGGTACGTCCTGCACGTGCGGCCCAAACTGGCTTTCACCCACTTATTCCCGCTGGCGCTCCTGGTCACAGGCTACCTGGTAAGCCACTACTCGTCGATGGCGCTGATCAAATTGCACCAGCTGTCCGGGTGGGAGAACTTCAAGTCGCTGGCCTACAACAACGGATTGTTCTGGCGGCTCGGCCACGTATTCATTGTGCAGGGGATCTTCATGTGGGGCATTGCGCGGCTGAGGGTCGTGCCCATGATCTGGACCAAAGTGGGCTCCGAAACGCTGACGATCTACTGCGTGCATTACGTATTGCTGTTCGGCACCTGGTTCGGATTGGGCATTGCCGGCCTCTGGGCCAGGAGCCTGTCGCCTTGGGTTTGCGCCCTGGGCGCCGCTTCGTTTGTCGCCGCTTTCGTCGTGCTCATCGCCTATATCGAACCCATCCGGGAATGGCTTTACCGGACCCTTCCCGACTGGGCGCATTACCGGTGGCGGGTTGCGCGGGTGGTCGTCCTTCGCTGGGTATCGCGCCGGTTGCACGCGCGGCAGCGGCTGAAGACGCTGAGTTTGGTGCGGTCCTTTTTGTTTTGAAGGTTATTGTTGTTTGTTGTTGTTTATTATTGTTTGTTATTGTTGTTTATTATTGTTTGTTGTTGTTGAGGGACCAAACATCCCCCCTCCGTTCCCAAACTACAACGGACGGCGCCACCAACAACCATAAACCAACACCAACAACCATAAACCATCATCAACAACCATAAACCAACACCAACAACCATAAACACCAACCCCTTCGGGCTTAAAATCCGGGGGAAATCAAAAAAACATACCGCAGAAGGAAAAAATGATTACCTTTGCGGCCGCTATTAATAGATTTTCGTGATCATTGATGGTTTTAACAATTATGAGCGCATACTTAACAAACGACAAATTGGCGGAAATTTTCCGCACCTACGGTGGTTCTGAGAAGAACACCGGATCGACCGAAGGGCAAATCGCCCTGTTTACTTACCGGATTCAAAGTCTTTCCGAGCACTTGAAGTCCAATAAAAAGGACCACGCCTGCCGAAAGGCCCTCCTCAGCATGGTGGGCAAGCGCAAGCAACTGCTCCAATACCTGGCCAAGAAAGACATCCAGAAATACCGCAGCCTGATTGAACAATTAGGTATTCGTAAGTAGGTCTACTGGTGAGGATTTGAGGATCCGGAGATGCGAGGCGCCAAGCCCTCAGCTCATCTTTAATCCTCAAATCTTCCCGAACTTTATTATATTTGGTCCGCACATTAGCCGGAATTCGACCAATTGCTGTACGATTTTTACAGCCGATCAATTCCACAATATACCGTCGAAACCGCCCCTCACTGGCCCGCTCACATCAAGGCTGCGTGCACATTGCTGCACGGGAAATTATCCTTATTGTATTAAATTTGATTCAAAATGGGACAAAAGATTCCGCTAACGACCTCCTTTGACCTACCGGACGGGAGGACTGTTACTATTGAAACCGGTAAACTAGCCACCCAGGCCGATGGTTCCGCCATGGTCCGCATCGGCAACACCATGATCCTGGCCACCGTCGTGTCGGCTAAAGAACCCCGCGAAGGACAGGATTTCTTCCCGCTCTCCGTCGACTATCAGGAAAAATTCGCAGCCGCAGGCCGCATCCCCGGCAACTTCTTCCGCCGCGAAGCCAAATTGTCAGACTACGAGGTCCTCATTTCCCGCCTGGTCGACCGGGCTATCCGTCCCCTATTTCCGGATGGTTATATGAATGACACCCAGGTGATCATCAACCTGATCTCAGGGGACAAGGACACTCCGCCCGACGCGTTCGTCGCGCTGGCAGCATCTTCTGCCCTGGCCGTATCCGATATTCCCTTCGCCGGCCCCATCTCCGAAGTGCGCGTTGCCCGCATCAACGGCGAATACGTGATCAACCCCGGCAAAACCGCCCTGGCCGACGCCGATATCGACATCATCGTTGCCGCTACCATGGCTGACGTCATGATGGTGGAAGGCGAAGCCAAGGAATGCTCGGAAAAAGCCCTCGTTGAAGCCATCAAAACCGGGCACGAAGCCATCAAAACCCAGATCCAGGCCCAGCTCAAACTGGCCGAACTGGTCGGCGAAAAAGCCCTCAACAAACGGGAATCGACTCCCGCTCCGGCAGACGAGGAACTGAAAGCGAAAATCGCCTCCCTTTGTGAAGCCGATATCCTGGAAGTAGCCAAATCCGCACTCGACAAGCATAGCCGCAAGGATAAGTTCGACGCCATCAAGACCAAGGCCAAGGAAACCCTCCTGGCTGAAAAAGGCGAAGAATATATGGAAGAGAAAGGCGAACTCTTCGGCAAATATTTCGACAAGCTGAAGAAGGAAACCATTCGCCAGATGGTCCTGAACCTGGAAACCCGCCTCGACGGCCGCAAACTCGACGAGATCCGCCCGATCTGGGTGGAAGTCGACTACCTGCCGGCCGCCCACGGTTCTTCCGTTTTCACCCGCGGCGAAACCCAGAGCCTTACTTCGGTCACGCTCGGCACCAAAATGGACGAGATCATGATCGACAACGCACTCGGGCAATACTACGACAAATTCATCCTGCACTATAATTTCCCGCCCTATTCAGTCGGTGAAACCAAGCCAATGCGGGGCCCCGGCCGGCGGGAGATCGGCCACGCCAACCTGGCAGCCCGCTCGCTGCGCATGGTCATGCCGGTATCGCCGTACACCATCCGCATCGTTTCCGATATTCTGGAATCCAACGGCTCCTCCTCCATGGCCACCGTTTGCGCGGGGTCAATGGCGCTGATGGACGCCGGCATCCAGGTCAAAGCAGCCGTTTCCGGCATCGCCATGGGCATGATCTCCGACGGCAAGCGGATCGCGATCCTGTCGGATATCCTCGGCGATGAAGACGCGCTGGGCGATATGGACTTCAAAGTGACCGGCACCAACGAAGGCATCACCGGCTGCCAGATGGACATCAAGATCGACGGCCTGCCGTACGAACAACTGGAAAAAGCCCTCGAACAGGCGCGCCAGGGCCGCCTCCACATCCTCGGCGAAATGGCCAAAGGCATTGCCCAACCCGCCGAAGACCTCAAACCGCACGCACCGCGCATGGTACAGCTCACCATCGAGAAGAGCTTTATCGGCGCTGTCATCGGGCCTGGCGGCAAGGTGATCCAGGAAATCCAGGCCATGACCGGCACCGTGATCAACATCGAAGAGGTCGGCGACAAAGGGATCGTCAGCATCGCCAGCTCCGACAAGGCCTCCATCGATGCGGCCGTCGAACGGGTGAACAAGATCACCTTCACCCCGCAGGTGGGCGAGGTTTATGTCGGAAAAGTAGCCAGCGTCATGCCCTACGGCGTATTTGTCGACTTCCTCGGCAAGAGCGGCCTGCTCCACGTCTCCGAAATATCCCATACCCGGATCGATAACGTCGAGGAACACTTCCAGGAAGGTGACGAAGTAAAGGTCAAGCTGATCGAAGTCGATAAGAAGACCGGCAAACTGCGCCTTTCCCGCAAAGCGCTGCTGCCCAACCCGAACGGCAACGGAGGCGGCGACGGTGAAGATCGCGGGGGTGACCGCGGTGACCGTGGCGGCGACAGAGGTGACCGCGGGGGCGACAGAAGAGGCGGCGGTGATCGCCGCGGCGGCGGCGGATTCAAAGGCCGCCGTTGATCGAAAAATCGTGGTGGGTAGGGACGCAAAATATTGTGTCCCTACCCCCCCGATTTTTTCGTATTGGAATAACCTTTTTCCAACAACAGGGCCAGGACCTTGTCCCGCTGGTCGCCCTGAATGAGGATCTCCCCATCTTTGGCGGAACCGCCTGTCCCGCACCTCGTCTTCAACCATTTTCCCAATTCCTGCAGATCGGCATCCGGGCCTTTGAAGCCGGTGATGAGGGTTACCTCCTTGCCTTTGCGCTGCTTGCGGTCCAGGGCAATGCGCAGTACCTGCCGGTTGGGCGGCTGCAATTCCTGCTCCTCCTGTTCTTCATATTGGTAATTGAAGTCGGGGTCGGTTGAATACACGACACCTTGACGATCTTTGCCTTTTTTGTCTTTCATGTCAGAATCTTCTTGCATAGGAAATAATCGGAAACGGGATAAAGTCGTCCAGAATGAAAACAGATCCCAGCTCAAAGCGGTTCTTTTCCTTGAACCAGCTGAACGTCAGGCTTTGCAGCGCGCCTTCGCCGGGCAGGAACATGCCGTCGAGGGAGACCCGCCAGTTTGGGAGGAAATTTAACCCGCCGCCCAAGGTAATGATAAATTCCGGATCGTAGGAGTCGGTCAGTGAAAGCCCGTATCCGGCGGTGAGGTTGAGAAAACGGCCGGGTTCACCGATGGTGGCTATGCCGAAAACGTGGGTGGAAACGCCGTCCGCATCCACGATGATGGGGAGCAGGAAATTGGCGCCCACGCCCAGGTGGACGAGGTTGGAAACGTCAAACCCCGCTTTGGCCTTCAGGAAAAAGGCGATCGGTAATACAGCGCCGCCGCCGATCTGGACATGATCCCCGATCCCGGCGGATACCTCGTTGTAGATCAGATCGACATTCCGGATCTCTATCTGCTTTTTCCCCAGCCGGAAGGCGGTTGGGCTGTACAGGAGGTTTTCATCGCCGGCGGCCTCAACCATTTCCATGGCTCCCCAGTTGTCAAAGGTGCTGCCCGACCTGCTGGGCGCCTCATCCGCGGGCCCCAGCCAGGTAATTTCACTTTTGGCGTAGGTCATCGGGAACCGGCCGCGGATACTGAAATAGACGCTGTCGGCGGTCAGCCCGTCAACCCGGCCGATTAATACATCGCCGCGCCGGGTGAACAGCATATGTTGTTGGGTGGTATCTGCCAGGTTGAGGTTGCGGCTGATCTTCTGACCGTTGGCAGTTACCGCAAGGATCATTGTGGTCATGAAGATCAGGAAAGGAAACCATTTCATCTATTCAGGATTGGTGCATGAACAATTGCAGGGCGAAAAAAGAAAATAATCCGGAATTAAAGAATCTTTTCGTGATAAGACGGCCGTCCGGCCCCAAGGGTTGGCTCCAGCTCTCCCACCTCCTATCCGCCGTAGCCTCGGGCGAAGGCGGGCTCCCACCCTCTCCAAAAAACCTTACCTTTGCCCAAATTTTCAACAACAATGGCAGAGCAGATCGCCGATGTAATTTTGATGGTCAGGCCGGCAAGGTTCGGGTTCAACCCGGAAACGGCCGCCAACAACGCGTTTCAGCACAATGACGCCCGCCTTTCCGCCGAAGAGGTCAGCCGGAAAGCGCTGGCTGAATTCGACGGGTTTGTCGGACAGTTGCGCAACGCAGGCATTGAAGTGATCGTAGCCGACGACACGCCCGAACCTGTAAAAACAGACGCTGTCTTCCCCAACAACTGGGTCACTTTTCACGAAGACGGCCGCATCTTCACCTTTCCCATGTTTTCGCCCAACCGCCGGATGGAAAGAAGCGAGGCGATGCTGGAACGGCTGAGGGCCCGTTTCGCCGTCCATGACCGGATCCGGATGGAAGCCGCCGAGTCGGACAACCGCTTTCTGGAGGGCACAGGCAGCATGGTCCTCGACCGCAAAAACCGGCTGGTATACGCCTGCACCAGCCCGAGGACCGACCCTGAGCTCACCCGGGAATTTGCCCGGCAAACGGGTTACGAACCGGTCCTTTTCCGCGCCGTCGACCAGAACGGAACGGAGATCTACCATACCAATGTCATGATGGCCCTCGGCGAAACCATTGCTGTGATCTGTCTGGAAAGCATCGCCGGCGCGGAAGAAAGGGAAATGGTCGCGGAAAAACTGCGGTCGACCGGAAAGGAGATCATCGGCATTTCCTTTGCACAGATGAATGCCTTTGCGGGCAATATGCTGCAGGTCAGGAGCAAGGACGGCCGTCGTTTTCTGGTGATGTCCGAACAGGCTTATCGCGCCCTGGATGAACGCCAGATCGCCCGGATCGAAGCCCATACCCGCATCCTGCATGCCCCGCTGTACACCATTGAAACCTATGGCGGGGGGAGCGCCCGTTGCATGATGGCGGAAATATTTCTGCCTGAAAAGACGCCGGCAACATAACCGGAAAAACCGTACTTTTGGGCGCTGATGAAAAATGTTCTGGCCATATCGCTCCTGTTTCTGGCCCTGGTTCCCGCCTTCCAGCTGAACCTGATCTACTCCCTTTATCAGGTCAACAAATCGTACATCACCCGGAAATACTGCATCAACCTGGACCGGCCCGAAGTCATGTGCTACGGCCGCTGCTATGTCAATAAAGTGATTGCCCGGACGGAAGATGAAAATACCGGTTTCCCGTCGCCTTCAAACCAGGAAAAGTTTTCCGTTTTTATCCTTTCACCCATCGCAGCGCAACCCGCCCCCTGCCCGGTTGACCCCGGCAAAGGGGAATTGCCCGGGGTTGCGTGCCTTTACAGCTTTGGATTCAACGCGGAAATCTTTCATCCTCCCCGGCTTTAAGCCGTCTCTTTTTTACACCAATTGACCAGAAAAATTTTTGCCGGCGGGCATTGCAGCCCCTGCCGGCGCGCGTTGCGACGGGCCGCTTCGGGTAAGCCGGCACGCCGCTTGCGACGTCAATCATTCATAAAGTCAGCATCATGCAAACAAAGAAATTGATCTATATCCTCCTTTTATCCTTTGCGGTCATTTCCTGCCGGCAACCGGGCAAAAACACGCCGGCCGAAGAGCAATCCGGCGCCGGCCTTTGGGAAGAAGTGATGGCCGTCCACGACGAAGTCATGCCCAAAATGGGTGAACTCAGCAGCTTGAAAAAAGACCTCAGAAACCTCCCGCAGGACAGCCTGGTTCAGGCCGGGATCTCCGAACTGACGCTGGCCGAAGACGCCATGTGGGACTGGATGCACGGATTGAAACCGCACGACGAGATCGAAGAGATGGGGCAGGAGGAAGCTCAGACCTATCTGGAGCAGGAAAAGGAAAAGATATCCGCCGTGAAAGACAAAATGCTGCACAGCATGGAAACGGCGAAATCCTTGCTTGCCGAAACGGAAAAACCGGTCGATCACCATTAAACCATGCTGCCATGAAACGATTCATTCTGTTGATATTACCGGTTTTGGCAGCGGGGTGCGGCAATCAGCTGAGCGATCCGCTGCCCGTTATCAGCAATCCGGCTGCAACCGGCGGAGAGGAAGATGCTCCGGCCATCCCCGATTTTGCGTTTGTGGACCAGGACAGCCAGCTGGTGACCAACGCCACCTTTGCCGGCAAGGCTTATATTGCCGACTTCTTTTTCACGTCGTGCCCCACCATTTGTCCGAAAGTAAAACAACAAATGATGCGGATTTACGACAAGTATGAAACCGAGGATCTGCTGGCCTTGTTGTCCTATTCGATCGACGTGAGGCGCGATACGGTCGGCAGGTTGAAGTGGTACGCCGACAACCTGGGCGTGAAGACCGGAAAATGGCATTTTGTGACCGGCGATCAGGACGCCATCTACGACCTGGCCGATGATTATATCAGCACGGTGATGGTAGACTCCCTGGCGCCGGGCGGATTCACCCACAGCGGCTACCTCATCCTGGTTGATCCGAAGCGGCGAATCCGGTCCTATTGCGATGGTACGGACCCGAAAGCGGTAGACGGCTTCATGAAGGATATCGACCGCCTGTTGTACGAACTGAAACAAACCAAATAATTTTCTAATTCCTTAACATTAAAATCAATGACCAAGCGCAATTTCCTCGTTTTAGGCCTTCTCTTGCTGGGCGCAGCCGCATTCAGCCCGGTTTTCGGCAATCCGGCGCCGAAAGGCATTTTTGATCAGTGGCCCGAGCTGGGCGCCTTCCCCACCGTGATGTCGGAAACCTTCCACCCGATGGAAGAGGGGAATTTCGAGCCGATCCGGACGCGCTCCGGCGAAATGGTTCAGAAAGCCAAAGCCCTCGCCAAGGCGAAGATCCCGGCTGAATTCAACAACCCAAAGATGGCCGATGCGGTCAAGCGGCTGGCAAAAGGCAGTTCCAAGCTCAACAAAATGATCAAAAAGAAGGCAACCGACGAACAGCTGACTGCGTCACTGACAGGGTTGCACGATGTTTTCCATGAGATCGTGGGTTTGTGCCGCGATGAAAAGCATTGAAAATAATTGAGGGATCAGGTCGGATTAAATTATTTACATTTGAATAATGAATCCGATCCTGATCCTGTTTATCCTGTGCCTGCTTGTTGTCCTATCCGAAATACTGGTCGAACGGACAATCTTGAAAAGCCTGGGTACCGCGCTCCTGGTCATCGTCCTGACGGCCATTGCGGCCAATCTCGGCATCCTACCCGCCGGCTCCTCCGAAGAGCAACCTGTTCCGGTTTATGACGGCATCTTCACCTACCTGGCGCCGATGTCCATTTTCTGGTTATTGCTCCGGGTCAATCTGAAGGATATCCTCAAGGCAGGCCTTCCCATGATCGCGCTGTTTCTGATCGGAGCGGCCGGTACAACCGTGGGTGTAATCCTGGGCATGAAGCTGATCAACGGCCGGGAAATTCTGGGCGACCTGTACAGCGCCGTAGGCGGCATGTATACCGCCACCTATACCGGCGGAAGCGTGAATTTCAACGCTGTCGCCCTGCATTATGACGTCATCCGGGATGGCGTAATGTACGGCGGCGCGGTAGCTGTTGACAATATCATTACGACTTTGTGGATGGCGGCAACACTCGTCCTGCCCAAATTCCTGGTCCGTATCTGGAAGGTTCAGGTGCGGGAAGACCTGCCCGGCAAGGGAGAATTTGTCGACAACGGCGACCAGGAATCCATGGGCCCGATCGATCTGGGCATCACCCTGGGAATGGGTTTCGGAGCGCTTGTCCTTTCCGATTACGTGCAAGACCTCCTGTCCGTACCTTCCGTGATCACCCTGACCCTGATCGCCCTGATCATCGCACAAATTCCCTGGGCCTCCAAACTTCGGGGCCCGCAGGCGCTGGGGCTGTTTTCGGTGTACCTGTTCCTGGCGGTGATCGGCGCGTTCTGCAACCTGGAAGCTTTCGGAAAACTCGGTTCGCTGGGTTTTTCCCTGCTCGCCCTCACCGCGGTCACCGTGTTGGTCCACGCCCTTTTCACCATAATCGGCGGACGGCTGCTCCGGCTCGACCCGGATATGGTGGCCATCACGAGCCAGGCGAATATCGGTGGCGCTACTTCCGCCCTGGCCCTGGCCCGCAGCCTCGGCAGGAGCGACCTGACGCTGACGGCGGTGCTGCTGGGGTCGTTGGGCACGGCGATCGGAACGTTTTTGGGGTTTTGGGTGGTGGGGTGGTTGAGTTGATGTTGGATGCTGGATGCTGGATGCTGCCAGGCCGGGGCGCGTTGGATGGTTGGCGCTGAAGACTGCCAACCGCTAACTGAAAGACCATTGGCGGCAAGGGAATTGCCCCGCGAAAGCGATTTATGTTGGCGCTGAAGACTGCCAACTGCCAACTGAAAGACTGGAAACTGGATGGAACCTGGGGCCCCGGACTGCCAATTGGAACAACCGGGTCTTTAACACGCGCAGCGTGATGAAAATCAAATTTTTGCGTCTTATCCTGCGCGAGAAAAACACTTTATTGAACCACCTCCTATCCACATACCGGCCCTACAGGCCGGAATCGTAAAATGCACCCCGAATGCTACCAACATCGCGGACCTGACAGCCCGCGCTCCCGTTGTTTAGCCGACCCATCGCCTTACCCCACTTATGACTTACGACGGCCCTTTCGCGTAACAAAAATGGACTTCCCCGATTTGCATTCACAATATGGATACCTTTCCCCCCGATTGAACTGCCCAGTACAGCAGTCCGTTAGGATCGCAATACCTGTAGCACCCAGGCAACAACGTAAGCCACCGGCCTGTAGGGCCGGTTTATGAAGATCTGCCACGCCCGTTGAAATCCATTCTATCCATTTTTAATGGGGCCGGTTCGGAATCGACCGATACGGAGGTTGCCGGTTTGGACCGATCACATATCGGCCCTACAGGCCGGAATCGTAAAATGCACCCCGAATGCTACCAACATCGCGGACCTGACAGCCCGCGCTCCCGTTGTTTAGCCGACCCATCGCCTTACCCCACTTACGACTTACGACGGCCCTTTCGCTTAACAAAAATGGACTTCTCCGATTTGCATTCGCAATACGGATGCCTTTCCCACTGATTGAGCTGCCCAGTACAGCGGTCCGTTAGGATTGCAATACCTGTAGCACCCAG
>CALMYQ010000173.1 GCA_937873655.1 uncultured Lewinella sp.
CGATCAGGAGCTAAAAAGCACAGGATGAAATCGGTATCAAATTGAACAGCCTAACTTTAAGGCTTGGTCAGCCTTTATTAATGAGTCAAAAAATGATTTCCCAAAAGCATGATGGGTTCCAAAAATATAGGATATCTTATTGGAGCTTTGGCTGGTTATTTTGAAAAGAATTGTCTTAACGCTTAGCGTATCATTGCCGTTTTGGCCTATCAGATAAGTTGAAGTCAATGTTAAATATAGCAGTACAGTGATTTTTCTCATTGCCATTTTTTTAATTACCGCCAACCACTAAAAACACCTCCGAAAACCCGAACTCCTCCACATCAAACAATCCCCGGTCCGTCATCTTCAATTTCGGGATCACCGGCAGGGCCATGAACGACAAGGCCATGAACGGCGCCTTCAGCGCGCACCCCAGCCGGGATTTCACCACCGCATCCACTTCGGCATACTGACGGGCCACCTCGTAGCCGTCGCCCGGGCTCATGATGCCGGCCACGGGCAGCGCCAGCGACCAGGCTGCTTCTCCGTCAGTGGCTGCGATGCCGCCCCGGTTGCGGATCACCTCGTTGACGGCGCGGCAAAGGGCCTCATCCGTCACGCCTACTGCAACGATGTTGTGGGAGTCGTGGGCCACGCACGAGGCGATGGCGCCCGTCTTCAGGCCGAACCCCCGGATATACCCCAGCGCGGGCGGGGCCGTCCGGTAGCGGTTGACCACGGCGATCTTGAGCAGGTCCGTTCCCGCATCGCTCATGCCGCCCGTGGGGAAGGGCGCAGTTTCGCTTTCCGTCACGATCTCGCCGTCGAGGGCGCGAATGACGCGGACGGTCCCGCTCTTTCCGACCACTTTGAAATCCTCCGGTTTTTTGGCGGCGGTGTTGAACTGGTTGGGCGCCCCCGACGACCGGTGCGGCGACAAGCTCTTGCCCTCCTCAGCCACCAGCTCGCCGTCGATCCAGGTTTTCAGGACGCGGAATTCGCGCAGGTCTTCCACGAGGATAAAATCCGCCGGGTCGCCTTCGCGGAGCAGGCCCACCGGCATGCGGTAATGCTCCACCGGGTGGAGGCAGGCTGCGCGCAGGACGTCGAACAGGTCGCAATCCGCGGCTACGGCCCGGGCGGCCAGTTGGTTGATATGGCCCCGCACAAGGTCGTCCGGGTGTTTGTCGTCGCTGCAGAACATGATCTGATCCGGAAAATCGGGCAGCAAGCCGATCAACGCCTCGAAATTCCGGGCGGCGCTGCCCTCGCGGATCAGGATCTTCACGCCCAGGCGGGCTTTTTCCAGGCCTTCCTCGTAGGTAAAGCATTCGTGGTCCGTCATTATCCCTTCGCCGAAATATTTGACGGCGTCCTGCCCCCGCAGGCCCGGCGCATGCCCGTCGATGGGCTTGCCGATCCGTTTGGCGGCGGCGAGCTTGGCCATCACTTCGGGTACGTCGTGCACCACGCCCGGGAAATTCATCATTTCCGACAGGTAATATGTATCGGGCCGCCCGAGGAGGCGCTCCACGATATCCGGCCCCATGTTGGCGCCGGCGGTCTCGAAATTGGTGGCCGGTACGCAGGAGGGTACGCCGAAACAGATCTTCAGCGGGGTTTGTGCGGCGCTGTCGAGCATGTACAATACGCCTTCCTCTCCGAGTACGTTGGCGATCTCATGCGGGTCGGAGATCGTGCCCACCGTGCCGTGCACCACCGCCATCCGGCCGAATTCCACGGGGATGAGCATGCTGCTCTCGATGTGCACATGCGCGTCGACAAAACCGGGCATGAGGTAATGGGTCCCGGTTCCGGGCAAAGGGCGGATGGCCTGTATGCGTCCGTTTTTTATGCGGACTTCGGCATGGTAAATTTCCCGCCGGTGCAGGTCGACCAGGTTGGCCTGAAGGGTGAATTGGGTATTCATAGGATAGATTATTGTATAAAGGTATCAATAAATTATCGACGGTCGCGATGAAAGTCATTTCAATCTATTTTACCCAATGTTTTCATTTGACACCATACCCTTCGAAAAAAAATAAAAATAAATCTTGGAAATTTATTTCAAAAACTCCAAGATTATTAATTAAATATATACCTTTATTGCTGATGTTCGGATCCCTCACCTTTTATTAATCTTATTCTCTATTATGAAAATGACCCTTCATGATATTGTTGCCGCATTGCGCGGGCAGCAACCTGAGGCCTTTTTGTGCACCTTGCCTTTTTTCCATCTATATAATGATTCGGAAGGAAAATGGGGGCTATGCTGTAAAGCCAAACCTTTTGATTATTCGGTGAATGAAGTCACTCCTTCCGAACACCTGAATTCCCCTTTAATGCACCGGATACGACAGGAAATGCTGGACGGAGGAGATATGCCCCTGACCCAAAAGTATTGCTGGAAATGCATTGAAGGAGAAAAAAAAGGCATTCGCACTTTCAGGCAATATTGGAATGACTTTATACTTAGCAGGTATAAACCGGAAGAAAATAACGTCGTCCAGGAAATTTTTGACTACCCTGAGCGCCCCGGGGAAGCGGCTTATCCTACACGCCGGATACTGGATGTCAAACTCCGCATCTTCGGCAACCAGTGCAATCTGAGTTGTTATATGTGCAGCCCGTCGAATTCCAGCACCCGGCAACAAGAGGTAAAAAAAATCCGCAATGGATATTGGTTCGACAGGCTGGGGGACAGCGCCTCCCCGAAAGTATTTGAGAGCCAGGACACCTATGATGCATTTGTTGAAGACATCATCGGGTTGTTGCCCTGGATCAGGAGTATTCGCATTATTGGAGGAGAGCCTTTTTTGCTCAAGAACCATTTTAATTTTTTAGATGAGGTGATAAAATCCGGTCACAGCGACCAGATTATCCTGGTCTATCATACCAATCTGACACGCTTCAACGGGCCAAGGGAAAAGCTATTCAATTACCTGGACCACTTTAACCACGTCTATCTGTATGTTTCGCTTGATGGCGTAGGCGGCAGAAATGACTATATCCGATACGGATCTGACTTTGGTATGATCCTGGATAATATCCGGTTTTTTATCCGCAATCCCAAAATAGATATGAAGATCTACGCGACAATCAGCATGCTGAATGCCGGCGACGTACCCCATATTATTTCTTTTTACGAATCAGATGAATTAAACCTGGAAGTATCCCTCAATATGGTAACCGGTCCCGATTTTTTACGCGCACAGCACCTGCCGGATGAAATCAAAGCCATTTATCGAAAACGCATTGAGGACTCGCCCTACAGGGATCGATGTGATGCCGTTCTTAAAATGCTGAACCAGGAACGAGATGAAAATTTATTTCAGGTTTTTCTGAGTTATGTCAGAGATCTGGATGCCCACCGCGGCAGCAACCTGCCGGATCACTGGCCGGAATTTGAATCCTATTATTATATAGCAAACGAAATACAATGAGCATTAAACTGGAAGATATTGTAAAAGGATGCAAGGACGAGCATACCGAGATGTACCTCTGCATGTTTCCCTTTTTTCATATGTACAATGACAGCAAGGGAAAATGGGCTTTGTGCTGTGATTCAACCTCCTTTGACTATTCGGTCAATGAATTCAACAGTTCCGAACACTTCGACCATCCGGAAATGCATCAAATTCGCCAGGAGATGCTCACGGGGAAACTGGATAAAGCCCGAAGTATGTGTGCTTTATGCCTGAACGGTGAAAAAATGGGGTTAAAAACCAAAAGGACTGAATTCAACAGGTTCATTCTCAACAGGCGTAAACCCGAAGAAAATCCCCTCTTCCAGTTTATTACAGACTACGGCAATGGAAAAAGGGCGGATCCGTTTCCCGGACACCGCATCCTGGACGTCAAGTTGCGAATATTCGGCAACACCTGCAACCTGAGTTGTTATATGTGCCAGCCTTTTAATTCCAGTTCCAGAATACAGGAATTAAAAAAAATCCGGGATGGTTACTGGTTTGACCATGTAGGAGGCCCGACTGCCTTTAAGGTCTTCGATTCGGCGGATAAATACGAGGATTTTGTAAAAGACATCCATGAGTTGATCCCATTTATCCGGTCAATCCGCATCATTGGAGGCGAACCCTTCCTCCTGAAGAAACACTATGAATTCCTGGATATGGTCATAGCAACAGGACATAGCGAACATATCATGCTCCATTATCAAACCAATCTAACCAAATTCGATGTCGGGCGGGAACGTACGGCCAAATATTTCAATCATTTTGATTCGATCCGGATGCTGGTTTCTCTGGACGGGGTCGGCCCGACCAATGACTATATCCGTTTCGGCGGCAATTTTGATGAAATCATGGACAACATCCGCTACCTGAAAAGCCATACGCGCATCAATATGGCGATTGATACGGTGATAAGCATCCTCAATGCAGGAATTGTCACGGATATTCTTTCCTATTTCGAGGAAGCCGACCTGGATGTGGACCTGAACCTTCTTACTTCACCTGATTTTTTACAAACCCAACATCTGCCCGAAGAAATCAAGGAATTGTACCGCAGGCGGATCATGGATTCACCCTATTTGGAAAAACTCGGTGATATGTTGAACATGATGAACAGGGAGGCCGACCCGCAAAAATTCCAGAAATTTTTGGCGTATATATATGACCTGGACGAAGCGCGCGGAACCAACCTCATCGACTTATGGCCTGAATTTCAGGCTTATTATAACCCTGCGATCCGGGAACTTGTCTCCCATTGAATTGGCCCGTTCCTTCGCCGGAATCTACCCGACCAGCTGCCGGATCAAAGAAAGGTAGGCATTCAATTCAACTTTGGGATTGAATTTCTCTTCCACCGTTTCTTTTGCTTTTTGGCCGAGTTGAGGCAATATTCCCCGCGATCGGTTCAGATAGAGCAGCGCGTCGCGCAGGCGCACAGGATCATTGGCAGGTACAACCCAGCCGTCTTCCTCATGCGTTACAACTTCCGCCAGAACATCGGAAACCACCGGACATAAACCCAACGCCATACCTTCAAGCAACCCATTGGCGATGCCTTCTGACGCACTGGGAAAAAAAATAATATCGCCGCCGATTACCCACTGGAATACTTCCTCGTGGACAAGTTGTCCGGTGACGTGTAGTTGTCCGCTCGATTTAAAGGCTTCCCAGTGTTTTCCCATGGCAATAGCGGCGCTCCCCGTCAAATCCGGCCCGACGACCAGCAACCGGATATTTTCGGAAGCAATCATGCCAAGTAATTTCATTATCGTCAACAATCCTTTCGCCTCCCGCATAACCCCGGAAAAAACCAGGATCAGATCGGAATCATTCCAGCGGGCAGCCTCGAGAATGCGTTTGCGGCTTTCAGGCCTGGAAAGCGGAATATCCGGCAGGGAAAAACCGTTTCGGATCACGGAACTCTTTTCCTTTGCACCCGGGAACATCAGCAACATCCGCTCCAGGAGGTAGGCATTGACGCTGGCAATCGCCTGTACGCCATCAACTACAGTCTGAAAAATTGAAAAGGTATCGTTCCTGAACAGGCTAAGTGCAACATCGCTTCCACGGATGCCGCTGATAACCGGAATGTTAAAGTATCTGCCGATAAATACCGGAATAATCCCCGGAGAAATCAGATCAAAAGAAATCAGGCAATCTACCGGATGTTCGGTGAAGATGCGGATAATCTGATCTGCTGTACGCCTTCTGAGCAATCCCTTTAATTTTTCCATGGCGCCTTCCGCAATTGCCTTCATGTTTTCCTGCGGAAACTGTGATTCAGCATAGGGTCCGATATGAAAAACTTTGACCCCATTGTCATGATAACTATCTGCAAATTCGGGAGTCGTTATCCATCGGGAAGAATCCAGTACAACCAGGTAAACCTGGTGCCCTAAAGATTGCAATCCTTTGGAAATGCGTTCCGCTGAATTGCCGACCCCTCCCATTTCAGCGCCGTATTCTTTTGATATAAATCCTATGTTCATAATTCATATTTTCAGTGAGGAGAATATTCCCGGCAGAAGGCCCTGTAAAAAAAACAAAAAGTTGAGCAATTCAAGGCACTAAGAACAATAACTTCGAATATTCAACCTTTTTTTGACTCCTGGATCACCCGTCATCGGCTCGGGTGAATTAAAAATTAAAATTATGTGATTTTTTTGATTTAACTATTTGATTTTTTATTTTTTTATGTACATTGCATCCTTTAAGATCAGTCTCCACACTATGCACAACGGATTTAAAAATGCCTCTCTATTTAGTGCAGATCTTCCCTGAAACAAGGAATTGCGGCAATTGCTGCTATCCATGTTAGTGTCAAGAAAAAAATAAGCAAAGAAGGGACCATGTTACCATGACAACGGCATATTGCTGCGTATCGTGATTTTTCGATACCCCGATATGTTCATTGTTTTTTTATTGCATCAGACATCTGTGGTTTGAATGCAAGTGGTAATTTATTGGTAAAATCGAAAATTTATGGTGCGAAGTATCAGTTGCACTGATACCGAAAGCCATTTTTTTATTCATTTTCTTATAAAGATGAATAAACCCCTGTGCAATTAAAAGAACCCCCGGTCAAAAATTACTTATAAAAATTCATCCCCAATTTGATAAGTGAATTTATCGTAACGGACAAAGGCAAACACCTTTGAACCGAAGGGTTTTTTTATTTAAAAAAATACATTTTTTCACAAAATTCAATGATTTTTTAATCCATACAATATCTTGAAATTATGAAGTACCTTATTCTGAGCAATGGCCCGGCACTTCTGAACGGTGCGGACGAGAGCTTGCTAAAGCACACCCAGGACACCTTGCAAAAGGGTCTCGACAGCGGTAAAGTTGAGGCTGCCTATGCCTTGGTTTCCGGTGGGGTTTGCATGGTAGTGAACGCTCCAGGCAATGCCGAACTGGCTCGCGCCTTGCGAACGTACCACCTTGGTGCCAAGCACGACGTTCAGGTGATTCCGCTCGTGGACGCCATCGGCACCGTCAAAGCTCACCTTGAGCACCGGGCATCCCTTAAGATGAAGAAAGGGTAGTACATGATCGTCACCCTGGTTGCATCTTGCACCCAGGGTGGCCATTTTCCTGAAGATATGAAAGAATCCAGAAATATCCCGGAAGTCCCACGCTGTATAGTCTTTTCAGCACCCAATATCGGCGGGCTGAAGACCAGGGTATCTGACGCTGTCAAAGGAATTCAGAATACAAAAGATCACCTTTCCGAGCTGGCTCTTGAATCTGGATCGAATTACGCTTCTCCCCTTCCGTTGCGTTGCGCAGTTGTATGGAATGAGCAGGAAAACCTGCTTTCAAAACTGGAGCATTTGCTTGAAGCCCTCTCTACCGGAGGGGACCGGCTTCCGCGAGTGCGAAACGGCATATTTCTGGAGTACCGGCAAGCTCAGCCCGGGAAGGTGGCATTCATGTTTCCAGGGTTTGGGGCCGAATATCCCGGCATGATGACAGGCCTGCTCGAAGCCTTTCCCGTAGCAGGAAAATGGCTGGAGCTTCTTGAGCTCTTTTTAGGAAAAAAACCGGCGGCGAACTTGTCGCTGCGGGAAAGAGTCGGCAGGCTCGAAGAGGAACTTGCGACACTTGAATTCGGACTGAGCAATGGCGGTCCGGCAGGAGCTGTCACATCACTTTTTTTGTATGAGATCGTTCGGTCACTTCGCGTTCCATGTGATATGATGGTCGGTCACAGCAACGGCGATAACACAGCCCTTATCTCCTCGGGTAAGTTGAAATATGAAAGTCCGTCAAAACTGATCGGCATCCTGCGTCAGTTTGACGAACCTGAACGCAAGAAGAACATACTCCCGGGGGCGTTTTATGCCGTACATAACCTCAATGAGGATCAATTGATGCAATGGATAGATGCCGTAGGAGAAGGCATTCATCTAGGCATGGATAATTGTCCCAGTCAAAAATTAGTTTACATCACAAAGCCAACCCTGCCGAAAGCCCTGAATCAACTACGGGAGTTCAACGGCATCGGCTTGCCTGTTCCAACAGAATATCCCTTTCACACGCCGCTTTACCAACAATGGATTCCGGCCAACCGACGGCATATTGACGCCCTGACTTTCAGTCCGGGATCAATCCCGGTTTACAGCTGCGTTGACCATCAACCTTTCCCGGATGACGATCAGGGGATCCGGGAAAAATTCACCCGTCAATGGGTGGAACCCGTACGCTTCACCGGGACGCTGTTACAAATGTATACGGACGGCGCCAGGACCTTTATCGATTGTGGCCCCAACGATCGGCTGGCCGGATTTGCCCGGGATACTTTCCGCAGCAAGGATTGCAGAATAATCTCCGCGAACACCCAAAAAAAAGGAAACATTGAGAGCATCGCCCTCCTGGCCACTCAACTATGGGTAGCCGGATACCCTGTTGACCTTAGCGCTTTCCTGCCGGAAATACCGTCGCGTACCGGCACCGGGGTGGCCGGGAAAAACCCGGATATCCTCCTGAAAAGGCCAACTCCCGATCCATCAGGGCATGCCGGGATATTCCACAGGAACCAGTCCCTGATGCAGGCCTTTTTGCGTTCACAAATCTCGGCATACGGGAGCTTCGTTGCGTCTGTAAAAAGCGCCGGGTCTTCCGTTGGTCAGATAACCTCAGCTCAAAAATTTCCTCTGCGGCAATGGCCGTTTCTTTCATTTGCAACTGAGCGATCGGAAGGAAAAATAACCATACAAAAACGCATCCGGCTGGCTGATTATCCGCTACTGGCCGACCATGCACTGGGCCGCGTACTTCCGGTCATCCCTTTTACACTGAGCATGGAAATTGCAGCGGAAGCGGCCGCCTTTCTTTTTGACGGGAGCTTGAAAGTTTGCCGGATAACAGAAGCCCAAAGCCGGGCATGGCTGGCTTTGGACCGCGATTATATAGACCTCAGTATTTCTGCCAGGATTCTTTCGCAGACTGCTGACGGACAGGCCCGGGTTTTGGCAACCATTGATGAGATCAATCAGCAAACCGGGCAGAGAATTACGGCTTTCGAGGCAAAAATATTGCTGAAACCGAACTATTCCAATCCAGAAAAAGCTGCAATTGACCCGGCAGGCTCCCCATTGCCGATGAAGGAAGACTTTGAGCAATATTTTAACAACAAGTTGTTCCACGGACCTATGTTCCTGTGTGTGGAGAAAGTTACTTCCTGCAATGTGGAAGGGCTGACGGCTATCTTGCGCAACCCCGGGCACCAGTCCTGCCTTCGGGAAATACAACAACCGGAATTCCAGATCCCCGGAGTTATGCTTGACAGTACCGGCCAATTGATGGCTTACTGGCTTCATCAACTGACGCCGGAGACCTGGCCGGTATTTCCCTATCTGGCAGAATCCTTCGAACAGTTTGCCCCATTTCCCGGGAGCGGCAACGCCATTTACTGTAAAGCCTCCATCACTCGCAGGTTTTCCCGATTGGAAGGCAGTTTTGAGTTTTATTCAGAACAACAAACGATACTGGGAAGGCTGACCGGATTTCAACTCAGGTTTTTCAATACCAACTGGATCGACCACATCATCCGGGGTGATTACCGGCGCATTCCGCTGGAAGGACTGACCCCTGAATTGTTACGGGAAAGCGGAGGAATTTGGGAACGAACCCTGAAAAAGCTCAAAACAAACGCCAATTCTGTACTCAACCATTGATAAACTATGACAAAGAAAGAAGTTGAACAAGTGCTCGTCGAGATCCTTAATGACATGATCGAAATGTACGAGCTTCCGGAGATGGAGATAACCGCAGAAACCAAGCTGATTGAGGATCTGGGGTTTTCATCGGTAGACATTATGCATATGCTGGCTACTGCCGATATGCGGTTTCAGGCCCATGTGCCCTATGAGGAAATGGTGCTCAAGGACGGCGAATATGTAACCGAATTAGCGGTAGGAGAGGTTGCGGCTTATGTATCCGAAAATATCCACAGGGCTACCAACGAGCCCCAAAACATGGCAGAATAAACCATGAACTATCTCATTGTCAATGCGGATGACCTGGGGTTGACTCCGGGGGTTTCGGAAGGTATCCTTAAAAGTATGCTGGACGGGATCGTTACCCGGACCTCTGCAATGGTGTGTACCGAAAGCCGGGATTTACTCCCGGATTGGATGGCTGAAATACCCGGCAGGGTCGGCATGCACCTTCAATTGACAGACGGGATCCCGCTGACTCCGACAAACCGCATCCCGACCTTGGTGGGACCCGACGGCCGCTTTCCGAAAAACAAGGAATATTGGCTGAATCCAGATCCCGAGGAGGTCCGCATCGAATGGGAGAACCAGATCCGCTGGCTGCTTGATTGCGGTGTAACGCCGAGCCACCTGGATTCGCATCACAACGTTCATCGGTTCCCGCCTATTCAGCGCATTTATGTGGAACTGGCAAAAAAATACCGGCTCCCTACCCGGCCGCTCAACGACAACATGCGCAACCGCTTCCTTAACCTGGGCGCAATTCCGGGCGGTATGTACTGCGATACCTGGGAGGGCATGAACGTCACAGCGAAGTCGCTCATAATCCATATCCTGGGAGGGTTCAGGCGATGTACCGATCAGGAGAGCCTGGAATTTGTTTGTCACCCCGGCTACGTGGACGAACCACTTTGCCGGCGATCCCACTACCTCCAGGCACGGGAACAGGAACTGAAGGCTTTATGTGATCCTTCCGTCAAGCACTTCCTTGCTGAGCGCAACATTTGCCTGACAGCCGGGCAAGTCGATTTCTATAACTGAATCAACACTATTGCCTTGATTAAAAACATTCAATTCGGAACCCAACCCATCGTGGTGCACGCCCAGGGGCCTCATAAAATAAAGCCCTACTGGAAACCGATCCGGGATCGTTTCTTTTCATCGCCCGCACGCCGGCTTTCGCCCGGTCCGGATCTCACCGTCATTACCTGGAACAACGGCCATGAAGCGATGGGAATATTTGAAAAGAGCATGCAGCACCTAGGGCTTGAATGCATGGTTCTGGGGCAAGGGGTGGAAAAATGGGTCAACAGTTATCACAAACCCCTCCTTACCCGGGATGCGCTGAAATCCGTCAATACAAAATATGTGCTGGGTATCGATTCAAGGGATGCCATCATCATCGACGATCCGCAAATTGCTTTAGACCGTTTCCTGAATTTGTTTGATTGTGATCTGTTGATTTCAGCCGACCTGATCAATTGGCCCAATTTGCCAAAATTCAAAAAATTCGAAGAAAAATGCGCTGAAGAATACGACACGCCATACAAGTACATCAACAGCGGCGCCTGGATCGGCAAAACAGAAACCGCCCTTTTATTCTTTGAGCAGGCGGTAAACACCGAGCCCGTTCCCCAGCTTCCGGCTTCCGAACAAGGAATCACCAAGCAGGTATTTCAGGATCAATACCCGGCCGTTCAGCTCGATTACTATTGCAGGATATTTCAGAATATCGGCTTTGCCCCGGCCGATACCATAGAAATTCTATAGATGATGCAGAAAAAATTATTCAAAAAAAACTGGGCAATATCGATCTGGAAAGGAGAAGACCCTTTCCACCTGAAGCCTTTATTGGAAGACGACCGGGCTTTATTGAACGGTTCGGAGGTCAGTGATGTAAAGTCCAGCAGTGTTGCGGACCCCTTTCTTCATTTTCATGAAGGGAAATGGTATATGTATTACGAGGTAGTCCTTCAGGAAAACGGAAAAGGCGAGATCGGATTGGCTTCCAGTGAAAACCTGGTTGACTGGACCTATCACCAGATTGTACTGCGGGAGCCGTTTCACCTGTCTTATCCACAGGTTTTTTCCGACGGAGGGCAGTTGTATATGGTTCCGGAAAGCCGCAAGGCCGGCGGAGTCAGGCTCTATAGGTGCACACAATTCCCTGACCAATGGACATTCGACGCCACTTTGCTGGAAGGTGATTTTGCCGATGCAACCATTTTCCGCTATGAGGGCAAATGCTACATGTTCGTACTGGAAGGCATTGACAATTTCCACATTTATTTCGCAGACGATATCCGGGGTCCCTGGCGGACGCATGCCGTGAACCCCATTCTGGAAGCCGATGTCACCAAGAGCCGGCCGGGTGGAAAGGTACTGAAGTTCCAGGGGCACCTTCACCGCATCACCCAAGGAGGGTTTCCCATATACGGCACGAATGTGCGCGCTTTCCGGATCAATAAACTGAGTCCGGATGAATACCAGGAGGAGGAGCTTTCCGTCAGCCCGATTTTGAAACAACAACGCCACGGTTGGGCCGGGTCGGGAATGCACCATATGGATGCACACCAACTGTCCGACGGAGAGTGGATTGCCGCCGTCGACGGGCGCGGGGTCAGGTTCAACCTGTTTAATATCAATTAAGATGCAAGGATCGCCGAAAATATGTTTTGCCCCGGGTAATTTTCACCCATTTGTGGGCGGCCTGGCCAAGGCTGCATACCGGGTAGTGAGTTTCCTGGTCGAGGCGGGATATGACGTGGATGTAGTCGTACCAGTTCCAGGAAAACAATCCGATAATTTACCTCAACCTGAACACCGTGAAGCTTTCAAAATTTATCGTATTCCAATGGGTGATTCTTCTCTTGCAAAGCAAAGCAGGGCAATAGCAAGGGCCGTCTGGCAACTGGATCAAACCTCCCGGTATGACTTGTTCCATGCATTTTGGTTTTCACTTGCTTTTCCTTTGAGCCTGGTATCTGCTCCAAGAAAAGCACCCCTGCTGGCCAGCATTCGCGGCACAGATGCCTATGAATCCACCCGGCCTGAAAAACAGGGTTTAACAAAGCTTATATTGCACAACCTTAACGGCCTCACCTCCACGAATCAGGATTTGCTGAATCGTGTGAAAAAAGTCGGCGGTCTCAAGGGAATGACCCAAATCATTCCGAATTCCGTCCCGGTTGCCGATTCCGGCCCCTGGCTTCTCAATGAAGCGAACCGGGGGGTAATCGGAACAGTAGGAAAATTTCGCGAAGTTAAAGCGGTTCCCGATTTGCTGAAAGCCTTCTCCCTGCTTCCCCGATCTGTTGCAGGAAAGCTGGTTATGGTCGGCGATTTTTCAGAGGCGGAAAGCGGCTATGAAATGAATGTCCGGTCTTACAGTGAGCAACTGGAGCTTACTCCGTATTTGCAGTGGACCGGTCTGGCCGGCGAGGAAAAAGTTCGGGATTATATGAGGCAGATGAACCTGTTTGTGCTCTCGTCTAAAACCGAAGGTTTTCCCAATACCCTTCTGGAAGCGGCAGCCCTCGGCCTCCCGATCGTATCGACAAAGTTTCCAGGCTGGAGTGATTACCTGAAGCACGAAAAAAATGCCTTAATGGTGCCGGTCGGGGATCCCGAAGGGCTTGCGGAAGCTATAAACCGGGTGCTGACCCATCCAGAACTTGCCGGGGATTTGTCCCTGGGCGCCAGGCGATTTGCCGCAAAGTTCAGTCCGGCAAGGGAAAAAAACGCCTGGATATCCTTGTATCGAAAATTAATAAAATAAGCAGCATTCAACGAATAATATGGAAAATCCAATCATTGACCGTTTCGAAATTGTAACCTTTTCCCCCCTTCACCTGACCCACGCCGGGTTGGGTATTGCAACTGTCCGGGCAATGGGAGTGGCAATCTTTAATCTTGAGGAATGTCCCGACGATTTGATTCCGGCGACAACCGAAAACCTCTCGGATTTTCTGCATAAAATGCCTGAAGGGGCTCGTTTTGGGTTTCGAATCCAACCCGGACGCCTGAAGGACTTTCAAGCTTTGCTGGGCATGTCGGATACATATCCGCATATCCTGGTCTTACCTGCTCCGGTTGAGCCCGGGCTTCCCGTTTTCGGATCGGTTCCGGAAGGGCATGCCCATCGAAAAGTCTGGTTGGAGGTTACATCGGCGGAACAACTTGGGAACCCGGAGGACCTGCCTTTACACATTGACGGAATTATTGCCCGGGGACATGAAAACGGAGGCCGGGTAGGGCCGGATTCCACTTTCGTGCTTTTGCAAAAACTCCTTGTTCGCACCGGATTACCTGTTTTTGCATATGGTGGTATTGGCGCCCATACGGCTGCACTGTGCAGAGGTGGCGGCGCGGCCGGCGTAATCCTGGAAGAGCAGCTGTTGTGCATGCCTGAATCACCTGTTCCGATTACATGGCTTCCATTTTTGAAATCTTTTCGGGGACTTGAGACCCATCTGGAGGACATTGACGGAAATTCAACACGCGTGCTGCACCACCCTGCAATTCCCGAAAATTTCAGTCTTCAATTAGGCCAGTCAACAGCTTTTGCCTCTCCATTCCGGAAGCAATTCAAAACCACAGGAAAACTCCTTCAGGCCATACGTTCACTGAGCCTCAGTGCTGTTAAAACAGCGCGGGAAATGCTGCCGCTTGCTTCAACGGGTCCTCTGGCTGCATTCCATCAAACCCGATTCCCTATTGTCCAAGGACCGATGACCAGGGTAAGTGACAATCCTGATTTTGCCCTGGAAGTGGCCAGGGCCGGCGGCCTGCCTATGATGGCAATCGCCCTGAAGAACGGGGATGAAACAAGGGCCATGTTAGCTGAAACCCGGCAAAAACTGGGTAATCATTCCTGGGGAGTGGGTATTCTTGGTTTCCTGGAAAAGGAATTGCTCGACCAGCAGATGACGGAAATCTATGCTGCAGCGCCCCCGTTCGCTATTCTTTCCGGCGGGAACGCAGAACAGGCAGCAACCCTCGAAAAGAAAGGGATCAGGACATATTTGCATGCAGCAACAGCAGATATTCTCAGGATGTTCCTCAAGCGCGGGGTTAGAAATTTCGTTCTGGAGGGGCAGGAAGGCGGTGGACATATCGGCCCATCCAGCAGTTTTATCCTGTGGGATCAGGCCATCAGCATCTTGAAAAATGAAGTGCCGGAGGCCCGGCAAAAAGAGTTGAATATCCTGTTTGCAGGAGGTGTCTATAACGCAACATCTGCCGCAATGGTATCTGCGCTGGCAGGTCAACTGGTTGCGAAAGGCGCTTCCATCGGCGTGATCATGGGCACAGCTTACCTGTTCACAGAAGAAATTCTTAATACTGGAACGATTGTTCCAACCTTCCAGAAAGCTGCACTGAAGTGCAACGATACCGCACTGATTTCCTATATGACGGGCAGGTTTATCCGCTGCGTTCCCACTCCTATAGTGGATAAATTCAGGCACATACGCGAAGAAGGACGGAAGAAAGGGCTAGGTGAGGAGGAAATCTCGGGCAAGTTGCAAAAAATTTTACGAGGCAAGTTGCGGGTGGCAGCCAGAGGTATTGAGCGTGATGAAAACGGGTCATTCCGGAAAGTCAGTGAAAAAGCCCAATACGAACAGGGGGTTTTCATGATCGGCCAGGTCGCCGGGCTGCTGAACAACACGTTTTCCATCTCGGCATTGCACGGGGAAATTTCAGTCGGGAGTGAAGAAATACTTAAGGCAACGGCGGGTCCGGTTAACGCGGAAATCCCGGAGGCAGCTCCTTCCTGCATAGCCATTGTGGGGATGTCGGCATTTCTCCCGAAAGCGCTGACGGTCGAAGATTTCTGGAAAAATGCCATTCGCAAAGAAAAGGCAATTATTGAAATACCGGCTGATCGATGGGACTGGCGGCTATTCTATGATGAGGATGTGCACGCCAAGGATAAAACCATATCGAAATGGGGCGGGTTTCTTGACGAGATCGCCTTCGATCCAATGAAATTCGGGATTCCCCCGCACTCGCTGAAATCTACCAATACCGGGCAGTTGCTGGTGCTCGCTGCTGTACAGAAAGCACTGGAAGATGCAAATATGGCTGACGGAGATTTTGACAGGGAACACACTTCCATCATTCTGGGCAGCGAAGGTTCCAGCCATGTCAAAGTAGCCATGACCGTACGGGCCACTATGCCGATGTTCATCAAAAACCTGAAAGAGGAGGACTACGACCGCTTGCCGGAATGGAGTGAGGAAACCTTCGCAGGGAGCCTGACCAATGTGCATGCCGGCAGGGTAGCCAACCGGCTTGATCTCTCCGGAGCAAACTACACGGTCGATTCAGCCTGTGCCTCATCACTGACGGCTATTGAACTTGCAATGAAGGAACTGGAATTCGGGAACAGCAACATGGTGATTGCAGGCGGAGTAGACCTGGCAACTACACCTTACGGTTTTACAGCATTCAGCAAAAGCAGAGCCTTATCCCCAACAGGAGAATCAAACCCCTTTGATGCTGAAGGAAACGGGATCGTAGTCAGTGAAGGGCTGGTCATTCTGGTCCTCAAACGGCTCCAGGATGCGGAGCGGGACGGCGATAAGATTTACGCAGTTCTACAGGGTTCAGGATTGTCCAGCGACGGCAAGGGCGCCGGCCTGACTGCACCGCAATCCAAAGGTCAGGAGATCGCATTCAGGCGTGCCTATCAAAAAGCGGGTTTTTCCCCTTCGACCATCGGGTTCTACGAAGCGCATGCCACCGGGACGGCCAAGGGTGATACCGTAGAAGCCGTTTCCCTGACCAATGTGCTCCGACAGAGCGGCGCCGGATCAAATGCATGCGCCGTAGGTTCCGCCAAAGCGCTTGTAGGGCACACCAAGACTACGGCCGGCGCCATTGGCGTCATGAAAGGAGCACTTGCCCTGTATCATCAAACGCTGCCCCCACATCCAATAAAGACTGAACCTATTCCCATCATCAAAGACCCTGAAAGCCCGCCTTATATGCTGAAAGAGGCTGCGCCCTGGTTCAAACCGCTTACCCACCCGCGCAGGGTCGGCGTCAGCGCTTTTGGATTTGGGGGAACGAATACCCATATTGCCATGGAAGAATACGCAGGCGGTATTGGCCGAATCCCTCCGGGCGGCAGCATTTGGCCATGCGAACTGTTCAAATTCTCAGCCGAAACGGTGGAGGACCTCCAGGATCAAATCCACTTTGTTCTGACAGGTATGGAGACCGCCGGAGAAGTCCCGTTTCGGGAACTTGCTTACCTGCTTGCCTCCAAGGCAGAGAACAATCCGACCGGAACGATACGCCTGAGCATTGTTGCAGAGGCTCAAAACAGTCTGATTGAAGAATTGAAGGCTGTACAGCGCAAGCTCAGCGGCGACAACACCGCAACACTCCGCTCCGGAACCCATCTGAACACCGACACCTCTCCGAAGAACGACAAGCTCGTTTTCCTCTTCCCCGGTCAGGGATCGCAATATCCGGATATGGCCCGCGAAACCACCCTCTATCTGCCTCAATTGCGCGAAGCCTTCCGGTTAACAAACCAAATCATGGCGACCGAGATGGAAGGCTTGTTTTCATCGATCGTTTTTCCACCGGCAGCCTGGACGGATGAGGAACTTCAGCGGCAAAAGAACAACCTGACCGCTACGGAACACGCACAGCCGGCGATCGGCACGGTTTCCGCCGGCCTGTTCAAGCTGTTCACAGACCTGGGGTTGAAGCCCGACATGGTTGGCGGCCACAGTTACGGTGAATTTTCAGCTTTGATGGCAGCTGGAGTCATTGACCGGGTTGACCACATCAGCCTCTCGCAGATCAGGGGCAAAGTGATGAAAGAAGGCTGCGAGGTGGATGGGACTATGGCCGTGGTTCATGCTTCCGAGGCCCAGGTAAAGCCCCATATTACCGGTGAGGAAGTGCACATTGCCAACATCAACTCAGCGAAGCAAACCGTCATTTCCGGAGAGCGGGAGGCATTACTCCAGGTTCGGAACAAATTGGAAGCCGCTAAGCTGAGGGTAAGCATTCTCCCGGTCGCCGGGCCATTTCACACCCCTTACTTCTCCGCGGCCCAAAAACCGCTTTCAGACGCAATCGATGCCATCGATTTCAACAGGCCCAAAGCTGTTATCTATTCGAATACGACGTCAGCACCTTATTCCGGTGAACCGGAAGACTTCAAGAAGCTGATCAAGCGGCACTTATTGAGCCCAGTCCTGTTCATGCAACAAATTGAGCGCATGTACGCAGACGGCGCCCGAATTTTCCTCGAGGTAGGCCCCAAAAGCGTTCTGACCGGCCTGGTCGGACAGACCCTCGAAGGCAAAGGTGCAAAGGCCATTTCCCTGGAAGGCCAGGGCGGCGGCATCAGGGGGCTTATGGCCGCATTGGGCGAGCTGTTCGTCTCAGGGCAAAATCCGCATACCAGCCGATTAATTGCATTCCGGCTCGACAACCTCCCCGAATTGAACCTGAAGGCGCTTTTTGCCGCACCGGCGCCCTTGCCGCCAATGACTCATTTCATTCTTGGAAACTTTATCCGACCTATGGAAAAAGAAAAAGCACAGTGGGGTAAAAACCCCAACATCACCCTCGAAACAACGGGTGGCCTTCAACCTGCCGGGCAGCCTGCGGGCCAATCGCCGGCGGACCATCCGCTGCACACTGGACACACACAGCCCATTCCGGCAACCACTCCCTTGCACGACAGGCAGGGACCTGCAACGCCTTCGGATGTATTGCTGGAGGGTTACAAAGCATACCAGGCAACCATGTTGCAATTCTTGCAAACCCAGGAGAAAGTCCTGGCACAATTCCTTGGCAGTGGAAATGGGAATGGAAGTATTGTCCCGGAAGATTTGTCAACTCAATCCCCTGAAAGGTCATATCCTTCAGCGTCGACCCTGCCGCCGGCACAGCCGCCTGTCGCAGCCCGTGCAATAGAAGCCAAAACGATCCCTGAGCCGCAATCGGCAGTTTCTTCACCCCCTGATGAGGAGATGAAAATCTCCCGATCCTATGTCACTGAAAAGCTGTTGGAATTGCTCAGTGAACGAACGGGGTACCCTCCTGAAGCGATTGGCCTTGACCAGAGTCTTGAAGGCGAATTAGGGGTCGACTCCATTAAGCGGATTGAGGTTTTTGACCAGATAATCCAAATCCTGCCTGCTGAATGGGAGGATCTGCTTCAATCTCACATTTCCGATTTGATGCGGGTACAGAGCGTTAACGAGATTATCGCACTGATCTTTTCGAAAGTAGCTTCTGTAAAGCCCCCGGCGAAACCGGCCAGTCCCGGTGAAGATGACGCTGCGTCACAGGAATTTGAAACGCGAAACGGCAACCCTGCAGCGGGATCTGCGAAAAACAATTCCGGAGCAGACATCCTGGTTTCAGAAATTGCCTCATCCGGATCTTTTACAGAAAGGAAGGCGCCGCTTATCCCCGATGAGCCCCCACTTTCCGAAGCATTTCAGGCCCTTCCAAGGTTTGTTTTCCACACAGTTCCCAAAGACCTACCCTACCCTTTGGAATGGTCCCTGAAGAACAGTTTTATCATTACCAGAGATAATATGGGAATTGCAAACCAGGTAGCTTCCGCCATTGAGTCCGAAGGCGGGAAAGCCTTCCTGATCGGGGAGGATATACTCAGCTCACCTGAACTATTGGATAATTATCTGGAAGAGTTGCTGAAAAATAATCCGACCATTTACGGCATACTCCACCTGACTTCCCTGGGCCATTGGGAAATGCCTGAAGACATCGCGGGCTGGCGTGAAGCTTCTCGTGTTCACTCCAAGAGCCTGTTCCAGATGGTTCGCTTTTTCGGAGTGAAGGAACAGACCTCAGGAACAGGCCTGGAATTTGTACTCGGGGCTTCCAAGTTTGGAGGACAGTTCGGACGCGGAAGCCGGCAACGCGCCTCGGAATGCTTCCCGGTTGCGGGCAGCCATGCCGGTTTGCTTCGTTCTTTGGCAAAAGACTGGAAAGGGCTCAAGGTAAGGGTGGTTGACTTCGATTTCGAGCTGACAACCAAGGAAATCGCAAACAAGATACTGGACGAGGTATCTACCCCCGAGGGCGATATTGATATCGGTTATCCTGAGGGCGAAAGGGTAGCCTTCGAACTCAAACCGGCTGAATTTCCGGAAATGATCGAAAAATCCGAGCCCGGGGAGATAGAAGACGATTGGGTGGTATTGGTGATTGGCGGCGCAAAAGGAATTACAGCAGAAATCACCAAAACTTTCGCCAGGCCGGGCATGAAAATCATCTTGGCCGGCCGATCCCGGACTTTTGATCCCGACCAGATAATAGACCTTGGTTCGCATACCAATTCCTCTTTCAGCGAGCTGATCCGACAAGGCGTGGAAATCGAATATCGGTCCGTTGATGTCCGTGAAGAACAACAAATGAGCGAAATGATCAACAGCATCTATGACCAGTACGGAAGGTTGGATGCCGTGTTCAGCGGGGTCGGCATTCTGGACGACAAAGGGTTCACGCATAAGGATCTGGATTCCTTCGACCTGGTTTTCGATACAAAAGTTGATTCCGCATTCCTGCTTCATCGCTTCCTTCGTCCGGAATCACTTAAGGTACTTGTGTTTTTCGGTTCAGCTTCCGGCACCTTCGGCAACATGGGCCAAACCGACTATGCAGCTGCCAACGAAGTCATCACCCGTTATGCGTGGTATCTGCAGAAAAGATGGCAGGACACCCGCGTACTGACCATCAATTGGGGCCCCTGGGCTTCTATTGGAATGGTTTCCACCAGCCCGATGATCACGAAACTGATCAAGGCTCAAGGCATGACGCCGATTGTACCCCATCTCGGAAGCAGGTATTTCAGATCCGAAATCAAATTCGGGGAGCGCCAGATTTCCGAGGTTGTGGTCGGAGAAGGGTATTGGCGGAATATCCGGGTAGAAAAAACCACCGACTTCGGGTTGGATGCCCTCTTTGGCCAGCTCGGACAGCTTTTCGGGAATGAAGAAGCAGCGCTAAACTAATATTAACAACAGTTCTATATTCTTCTCCTTAAAAATTTTGATATGGAAGCAAAGTTATTTTTTCGAGCAGTCAAGTTATTCCCTGTGTGGGTCATCAAAGTTCTTGGCCTGCCGCCGGGATGGTTTCCCAAGGGGATGCGTAAATTTCTTGAAAACTGGGACGCAGCCATGATCTGGTCTCAGGTAAGCTCATTTGGCACCAAAATCTACATGGATCAACCTTGCCGGTTCAGGTTCAAATCAACTGAGCCCAAAACCATTGTCGAGGGCGAGTACAAGATGAGCCGGGAAGAGCTGGAAGAATTTTACCGGAAGGGATACAGCAGGCCCTATACCGCGGTATCGGAAGAGGAAATGAAAGAATTTGAAAAAGAAATTGTAACCCAACTTGCACAGGAGTCTAAGGCTTTCGGGATCAATACCGTCAGAGACCGGCATCTTGACGCTCCATTTTTATTAAATCTTTTCCGCCATCCGGCCATCACCGAGCGCCTGGCCCAGTTGCTTGGCCCCGATCTTCTGATCTGGCGATCACAGGTTTTCAATCAGGAAGCGGGAGCGCCGCCGATCACCTGGCATCAGGCTTCTACCTATATGTTGGAAGATTTCAAGCGGCCGATTTTGAAACCTCGCAACAAAAACGAACTATTTCAACTTACCGTCTGGATCGCAGTTGACAACGCTACGGTGGAAAACGGTTGTATCAGGTTCATTCCCGGTACCCACGACCGTATACGCAAAATCCATATCGGAGGTAAAAACAAATTCTACCAGGCAGCTTTCCATCTGGATGTAGGCGAAAATCCGGAAATGGAATATCGCCCTCTCCGACCGGGTCAGTTTGTGATTTTCTCAGAAAGGACCATCCATGGCAATGCAGGAAACCGCACGGACAGTCGCAGGATGGGTATCAATTTCCGGGCTATTACCACGGATACCTCCGTTTACAGCGGGGTGGACAAGCATTATGCCCAACACCTCAAAACGACCTGGGATCTTAAAAACTGGGGAGTAATCCAATTGCGCGGCAAGGATGAATATAAATTGAGCAAAACTTTTGAAGCGCCGCAGGAGACACTTACTTCATGAAAGTCAACCGAATCGTTACCGGAAGCTATCTGGAAAATACCTATTTGATTTTTTCCGAAGATATGGCAACCGCAGTAATTCTGGACCCGGGGGTGATGGCGATGCAAAAAATCCGACCATTTCTGCAGCGCCAAACCCGGGTTGAAGCCATTTTCATAACTCACCCGCATATCGATCATATTTATGATCTGAAGCTGGTCAAAGATGAAACAGGCGCTGAAATCTACATGCACTTTGCGGATTTACCGATCCTGGCGGATTATAAAGCGGATGCGGACGTCATTGCCTACCGGCCGCCGCCGCCGCCGCCCGGACCGGACCGCTATTGGGAAGACGGCGACCGGATCGAACTGGGTGGGTTATCATTCGAAATCATTCATACACCGGGCCACACGCCGGGAAGTGTATGCATCCGTTGCGAATCCGGCATTTTCACGGGAGACACCCTGATGAACGGTGCAATCGGACAAACCGGCAACCCGGATCAGTATGCGGAGTTGATGGACAGCATCAGGACTAAGTTGTTAAGCCTTCCGGATGACACGATCATTTTTCCAGGTCATCTTCTGCCGTCTACAATCGGCAAGGAAAAGCAATGCAATTTTGAATTATATTGATTATCAATTATTCGAACATTGAAAATTTTATACATCGTACCGAATCCCGCCCGCGAGGGCGGTGTCTCGAGATCCATTTCCCGGGTTGTCCGGCAGTTGAAATTGATGAAAAACGACGTTGAAGTGTTTTGCCCTGATTTTGAAGCTGCGGCAGAGAAAAAAATCTCTCCTATGGAACGATTCTATGCGGAAATGCAAGGAGAGCAGATGCAAACCTGGACCCAACGTTGCCTGGAAAGGATCGGCCTGGTGAAACCCGACCTCCTGGTAGGGTATTTTGGAAGAAATGCCGCTTTCTGTGCCGTGGCGGCAGGCCGGCTCGCCGGCCTCCCGGTAGTTGCCAGTTTGCGGGGTAATGATGTCAATTTGGACTTTTTTTCTGCAATGTACAGCAGCCGGATCGATTTCACCATCCGGCATGCCACCCGGGTGACTACGGTTTCCAGCGAAATGAAAACGAAGGTAAAGGCCTGGTATGACAGGGATGCTACCTTTATCGCCAACTCGGTGGACAAATCGCTTTTTTACCGTGATCAGAGCGGAGCTGAAAGACTTAAGGCAAAATGGGATCTGGATGACCGGCCGGTTGTCGGCTTGTTAGGGGAATTCAAGCCGGCACGGGGCGTTCACTTGCTGAAAGAATTAAAGGAAGAACTCTCGCAAGTTCAGACCGTGATCATCGGCACTGTCAGGAAGCAATACGAGTCTCTCGTGCCGGATTGGGCGATCAGGGTTCCCTATATCCGCAATCAGGATGACTTGCGGGCAGCCTATTCGCTCTGCGATCTGGTTTTGCAACCATCCGTAAATGACGGGATGCCTAACGTGGTATTGGAGGCAATGGCCTGTGAATGCACGGTTCTGGCATCTCCGGTGGGTGGTTTATGCGACCTGATCCGGGATGGTAAAAACGGCCTTCTCTGTAAAGATCTTGAAGCCTGGAAAACAGGCATTACCGGATTGCTGTTGCATCCGCGCCGGGAACTGGGGGTTCAGGCCAGAGCCGACACTTCGGCGCCCGTCGATGAGGCGCAAAGCTTTCTCAAAGTATTCAAGTCGGCTTATGAAGGATAGGCTCACCATATTATTTTACTGCCATCATTCGATAGGTATCGGCCATCTGGTCCGTTCCATGGCTTTGATAACGGCAATTCAAGATGTATTTCGGGTCGTATTCATTTCCGGAGGTCGCTTTCCCCAAGGATTCGATCTGTCGAAAAACATTGTTTTCATTCAGATCCCCCCGCTTGAGCGAGGTGAAGGCAGGAACCTGGTCACAACGGAATCGGAAAAGACGATCAAGGAAGTGATCAAAGCCCGGGTGAACGCCATGCTGGAAGCGGTGGATGAATTTCAACCGGATTTTTTCATAACGGAATTGTTCCCCTTTGGCCGGGTACAGCTTTGCGGAGAGCTGATCCCGGTTTTGAGAAGACTCCGATCCGGGAAGAAACCTGTGAAAATACTATCCAGCCTTCGTGATATCGTAGAACCCGGCCTGCACCGCAATCTCATGGAACGGAATCTGGCAATATCCCTTGCCGGGCAATTCTTTGACGGGGTACTGATACACGCTGACCCGCAACTTATCCGGCTGGAAGCATCTTTTCCGACAGCTTCGAAACTCAAACCGGATTTGCATTATACCGGGTTCGTTACCCGGGCCCAGCCTGTGAAATGGCAGTGCGAAAACCCAACCGTTCTGGTTTCCGCAGGCGGGGGCAAGAAAGGCCTGCAACTTTGTGAAACAGCCATAAAGGCATTTTTGAAATTCGGCTTCGGGGAAGGTATTCGCTTGCGCGTGATCGCCGGCCCCAATTTCAGCAATGACCATTGGCTAAAATTGCACCGGACAATCAGGGGGCGGAAGGACATCGAGCTCACCCGATCTGTCAGGAATCTTTCAATGGAGTTCAGAGGCGTAGCCCTTTCCGTCAGTCAAGGCGGCTACAACACGACCATGGAATTGCTGCAATGCGGGGTTCCGGCACTGATTATTCCTTTTACCGACCCGGGGAACACAGAACAGATTTTGCGCGCCAAAATTCTGTCCGAACGCGAGCTTGTGAGATATATAGATATGGAAGGATTGAGCCCGGATTCCTTCGCAACGGAAGTCCGGAAAACAATCCATTTTCGCCCCGCCATCCATCACCTGGATATGCAAGGCGCCGAAAACACCCTGCGCATATTGCAGAAACTTTCTCCTTAAAATTATTTCACGCCTACCAAATTCAATATCATGAAAGGATTTACAACCGAATTTAATACAAGTTACCGAAAATCAATCGATTTAAACGCTAAATCGATACCCGGCATTGCAGTAGCCAGGTAGCCTTTATGCATTTCATCGCAATGCAGCTCATGGAGGTGCCAGATTTCGTTTTCGATTCGTACGGAGCGATAATCCGTCTCCACTTCGTTTAGCGGGATGGAAAGGCCCTTACCGTTGGCCTTGACCACGCTCTCCTTGAGTGTCCACAGCCGGAAGAAGGCATCCAACGGATTATCCGCAGTCTGGATAGTTTGTTGCTGATTGGGGGTCAGCACAAGGCTGAAACTGTCCAGATCGACGGATTTGATCTGTTCTACATCTATCCCTAACCGGGTATGAGGGCTCGCAGCGCACACAATTAAATCTCCGGCATGGGACAGGTTGAAATCAATATTCCCGGGAAAAAAAGGCCGTTGATATGCGGTGTATTCCACTTTTTGAAGGGAAAAGTCGCTTACCCCAAGATCTTGAAAAATTTGCCTGACCAAAAGTTTTCCGAATAAGGACCGCTGCCGGTCTTCCCATTTCAAGTAACGATTTACGGTTTGCTGATGGGATGGTGGAATCATTTCTACCAACTGCCGTCGTCTTATCTCCGTAAGGGGATCGCCGAGACGGGTCTGGTAAATCAGTACAAGCGGGTTTTCCATGCGCAACCGGTTAGGGCGTTTTTGTTGTATACCCTTTGATGGATGGTTAAAGATCCAAAAAATTCAGCAATCTTCACTTTTATGGGAATTCCATTCGAATTTTCGGCACCCTGAAGTTGGATTCCAGATTTGGCAGAAAGATCAACCGGCCTGCATCGAACGTCGGAAGATTTGAATAAAGGCATACGCAACGTAAAATTTTACGTCGGTACGCATACGACTTACGACTGAGGACTTACGACTTACGACTGAGGACTTACGACTGAGGACTTACGACTGAGGACTGAGGACTTACGACTGAGGACTGAGGACTTACGACTGAGGACTTACGACTGAGGACTTACGACTATTTTTCCTACCTTTGCACAAAACCAGGGGATGAGCAATTTTGTCGTTTCTGCAAGGAAGTTTCGCCCGGTCCGGTTCGATGAGGTCGTCGGGCAGGAGCACATCTCGCGTACGCTCAAAAGCGCCTTACAAACCGACCACCTCGCCCAGGCTTTCCTGTTTTGCGGGCCGCGCGGCGTGGGGAAAACGACCTGTGCGCGCATCCTGGCCAAGTCCCTCAACTGCCAGAACCGCACCAAGGACTTTGAGCCCTGCAACGAATGCGAATCCTGCCTGGCCTTCAACCAGAATGCTTCCTTCAACATCACGGAGCTCGACGCCGCGTCCAACAACTCGGTGGAGCATATCCGCGCGCTGACCGAACAGGTCCGTTTCCAGCCGCAGCAAGGCAAGTACAAGATCTTCATCATCGATGAGGTGCATATGCTCAGCCAGGCGGCCTTCAATGCCTTCCTGAAAACGCTGGAAGAACCGCCGCCCTACGCCATTTTCATCCTGGCTACCACAGAGAAGCACAAGATCATCCCGACCATCCTGTCGCGTTGCCAGATCTTCGACTTCCGGCGGATCCAGATCCCGGATGCAGTAGCGCACCTGGAGGGCATCTGCAAAAAAGAAGGCATTACGGCCGAACCGGGCGCCCTGCACATCATCGCGCAAAAGGCCGACGGCGCCCTGCGCGACGCCTTGTCCATTTTTGACCGCATCGTCTCTTTTTCCGGCAAGAAGATCACCTACCAGGACGTCATCGAGAACCTCAACGTACTGGATTACGACTACTATTTCCGGATCGTGGACGCCATCCTGATGGAAGACGTAGCCCAGATGCTGCTCACCTTTGACGAGATCTTGCGGAAAGGTTTCGACGCTGAGGTTTTCATCAACGGCCTTTCCGAGCACCTGCGCAACCTGCTGGTCTGCCAGGATCCCGATACGGCCATCCTGCTGGAAGTCGGCGAAAGCCTGACCGAGCGGTACGCCAAACAAGCCCTGGCCACGCCGCCAAGCCTGGTCCTGAGCGCCATCAACCTGAGCAACGAATGCGACCTGGAATACAAGATGGCCCGCAACAAAAGGCTGCACGTGGAGTTGAGCCTGATCAAACTGGCCTACCTGCAGCAAGCCTACCATATAGCGGAAAACGGAACGCCGCCCGCGCCCGCAGCGGAAAAAAAAACGGCTGACCTGACCCATTCGGCCCCTGTACCCGCCGCACCGCCGCCGGCCAAAGAGCCGGTTCCGGAGCCCGAACCCGTTGAACCTGAACAGATTGAAGCCGAGGCGCCGGCCGGCCGGGAATATCCGCTGCCGGACGAAGTGGTCGTTGAGCTGGAAGAAGAAGAGGAAGAAGAACCCGCGGTTGAGCCGGTTGAAGCCCCCACCGAAACCCCGCCACAACAACCCGTTGCCGCAAAGATCAACAAGGCAGTGAGCGGCGTATCCCTCATCAATATATCAGCGCTGGTGGCCCAGGCGCAGGAAGACCTCGACATCAAGGTCGCCCCGCGAAAAGACCTCACCCAGGAAGACCTCGAAACAGCCTGGAACAGCTATATCACCGGACAGGAGAAGGATTCCGTCAAGGCCATCCTCAACAACGTCAGGCTCAGCCTTGCGGAAAAGACCATCGTCGCAACCGTTTCGGGCAAAGTGGCAGAAGGCGCCATCCGGGAAGAACGCGACCTGCTCGGCTATCTGCGCGATCAGTTGCAACACCCGGACCTGCACCTGCAAATCGTGGTGGAAGAGCGCCAGGCAGCCCCGCCGCCCAAACCCAAAAAACTGCTGACCCCCCAGGAAAAATTCCTGATCATGCGGGAAAATAACCCGCTGATCCACGAACTGATCAAGCGGCTGGAACTCAAACCCGATGAGGATTAAACCCGTTGGGAAACGGTGCTTTCACGCAATGCAAAATAGAAATACCGGCGCTTAAAGGCAAATGATTCAACCAAGTAGGATTGTAACTGTTTATGGTATGAATCCCAATTGACACTAAGGTAAAAAACAAGCCTTTATGAGCGGCAATCAATCCCTTTGGTACCTTGAAAATATTGACGTTGCAGGCCTCTTCTGCCCCAAAAAGATCGGGCGCGGCGACCTGGACAAACACGCCCATAAGCATTTCAAAAAAGGGGAATACATCTACCTGCCCAACGAGCACGCCGACCGCATTTATTTTCTGACGGATGGCCGGGTGAAGATCGGCAGCTACGGCGAATCCGGGAAGGAGATCACCAAAGCCATCCTCAATTCGGGTGAGGTCTTCGGCGAACTTTCCCTCATCGGCGAGGATACCCGCCGCGATTTTGCCTGCGCTATGGAAGAAACCCAGGTTTGCATCCTCACCGTCGAAGACATGAAGTCCCTGATGCGCGACCACACCGCCCTAAATATTTTCCTGCTGAAGATCATGGGTTCGCGCATGCTGGAAATGGAACAGCGCCTCGAATCCCTCGTATTCAAAGATTCCCGCACCCGCATCGTGGAATTCCTCTACCAGCTCGGCATCAAAAAAGGCCAGCGCGTCGGCTTCGAACGCGTCGTCCGCAAATTCCTCACCCACCAGGAGATCGCCAACCTCACCGCTACCTCCCGCCAAACCGTCACCACCGTTTTAAATGAACTGAGAGCCAAAAAAATACTAACTTTCGACCGCCGCCGCCTGCTGATCCGGGATATGGACAAGCTTGCGGAGGAGATGGTGGTCAGTTGACAGTGGTCAGTGGTCAGTTGACAGTGGTCAGTCGTCAGTGGTCAGTTGGGGTGTGGCAACATTCCGGCTCTACAACGAACGCGCGGGCCGTTAGGTCCGCCATGTCGGTAGCATTCGGGTTGAATTTTACGTTTCCGGCCTGTAGGGCCGGTATGTGGTGGTCAGTCGTAAGTGGTAAGTCGTAAGCCGTAAGTGGTAAGTCGTAAGCCGGGGTGTGGCAACATTTCGGCTCTACAACGAACGCGCGGGCCGTTAGGTCCGCCATGTCGGTAGCATTCGGG
>CALMYQ010000174.1 GCA_937873655.1 uncultured Lewinella sp.
CTTACCACTTACGACTTACCACTTACGACTTACCACTTACGACTTACCACTTACAATACTACAAAAAATCCGGAAAAAAATCAGGAAAGCAGCACGCCGGCTTCTTTTTTGATGGCCAGCAGGGCTTTGTCGATCCCGGAGGTTTCGCGGCTGGAGTGGTATTGGAGCAGGGCTTCCGCCAATTCGCGGGCCGGATTTTTGGCGGGTACTTTTTCTGCTACGAGGCCGATGAAATTGACGGCGTCGTCGCGGGAAATCTTGAGGATCTCCCACAATTGTTCGGATACGTAGACCTGTTGGGTGATGTTGTGTTCGAATTCCTGCTGGATGGCGATCATCAGGGCGACCTTGAATTCGGAAGCGGTCAGGCCGTCCTTGGGGGTCCTGAGCACGAGATTCGGGATGGAGATCCGTTCGCACAGGAGGGATAGGCGCTCGTAGGCCTGCAGGCGGAGCGGGAGGGTCTTGCTCTGGCGGCTTTCGGCCACTTCCGCATTTTTCAGCCGGAGCTGGGTTTCCGTATATTGTTTGAGCAGGTAATAGACCGTCAGGAAGACGATCAGTGCCGGTACGGTTACTTTGATGATTTCCAGAAGGGTGGACAGCCAGACGGGCATAATGTTGGTTTGATTTTGTTGATGGAATTTTCAAATCGGCGCAAAAATACATTGGCCGGCGTAAAAGGGCGCAACCAAAGGGTACCAAAAAGTGTTGAAAGATTGTATTTTTGCATTTGCATTCAAAAAGAATCCTTTCAATGAGCCAATTCACAACAGTTGAGCCCATTTCATTGACCGAAGGCGCCGTGCGTCAGTTGCAGGCCATCCGCAAGGAACAACAAATTCCCGAATCCCACGGCTTGCGCGTGGGCGTCAAAGGGGGCGGGTGTTCCGGTTTTTCCTATGTGCTGGGTTTTGACAAGCAAAAGGAAAATGATGAAGTTTTTGAGATCAACGGCATCACCATTTTCATGGAACGGGCTCACAGCCTTTACCTGTTCGGCATGGAAATTGACTGGGTGGACGGCTTGAACAACCGCGGATTCTCCTTCAACAATCCCAATGCCAAGGACACCTGCGGCTGCGGCACTTCCTTTTCCGCCTGATCAATCGGCATCGACGGCTGCTTTCAGCCGGCTCATGATCTCATTGATATTGTAGTTTTTCTCCGACAAGTAGTGGATCTTCCGGTTTCGCTCCTCGATGACGAGCGCTTTTACATTTTTTCCCCTGTTTTGGGCCGGATCCACAAGGGATGGCCGGCGGATGGTCTCGATCCGGGCGTCGGCGATGTCCTCAAAGGCTACCTTGCCGTACGGCGTCTCGATGGCGTCGGCGTAGATCCGGACGGGCCCGGTTTTGCGCATGGACCAGAAACTGAAAAAGGCCGTGCTGGCGGCAATCATAAAAGCGAAAAAGAGCAGCATGCTGATCACCTTGGCGCGATTGCGTTCGAGGCCGAACCCGCCGTTCAACGTTTTCCACATGGCCAGCAACGCCATTACGGCTACTGCGGCAGCGATCCAGAACGACCACTGGTCGGCGGATTGGATCGGTTGGGCAGTGAAAATCGGTTCTTTCATTTGGATCGTTTTTATGCAGCGGCTTTTAGTCCGGTCGCTCGCCTGAAAATATCTCTCTGTAAAATAATAACAATTTTTCCGCTTCTTTTTCCCAGCAAAGGTCGTTTTTTATTTCAATGCAATTTTGTCTGACCCGGTCGTATTCCCTGCGGTCGTCAAGCAAACCCCGGATGGCTGAAGCCAATTTTTGAGGATCCAGGTCTTCCACCAGACTGAACACGCCGCAGGCTTCCTGGAGGTGCCGGTATTCCGGAAAATCCATCTGAACGGAAGGAATGCCCGCCTGGATATAATCAAAGGTCTTGTTGGCCAGCGAATAGTAATAACTCAGTCCTTTTCTTTCGAACAGGTTCAGCCCCAGATGCGCTTTCAGGGTAATTTCCCGGAGGTCTTCCGGCTGCAGAAAACCGAGGAACCTGACCTTGTCATCCAACCCCATTTCCAGGGTTTGGGCCCGCAGTTCCTCCGAAAGGTCGCCCTCGCCGGCCAGCCACAATTCACAACCCCCGAGAAAGGCCATGGCCGAAATAGCCGATTCAAGGCCGCGCCCTTCATTCAACCAACCCTGATAAAGGATGATCTTGATTCCGTTCCAGTCCGGACGGCTGTTTCGGGGACTTGACCAGGGGACATTCCGGATCACCTCAAAGGGAATGCCGTACAGCCTGGTCATCTCCTTTGCCAGCATCGGCCCTACCGTATAGGCATGCCTGATCCTGGGGATGAAAAAGCCGGCTACCCGGTTCCAGAACCACCGGATCTTTGGCCGCCGGACCACTTCCGGGACTTCCGTGAAATACTCGTGGGCATCGTACACGCAGGGTTTGCTCTTCAGCCGGGCAACCGCATAGCCGGGCATCAGAGTATCCAGATCGATGGAGCAAACCAGGTCAAACCGGTGAAACAACAGGTAAAAGAACAGGCGGAGGTTGTATTCCGCGTAAAAGAACTTCCCTTTTTCAAAGAAGCAGCCCAGGCGCACCTGTTCAAACGGCCGCTGCCGCAACGCCGCGGATGCCCGCTGCCTGCGACCGACCAACCTGACCGAATAACCGCCTTCCGCCAACGTGGTGCAGATCCTGATCATCCGCTGGTCATAGGAAAGGTCGTTGGTGACGGTCAGGATTATTTTTTGCATTTAAGTTTTTAGTTGTAAGTCGTAAGTTGTAAGTTGTAAGTCGTAAGTTGTAAGTTGTAAGTCGTAAGTTGTAAGT